>DAHUXZ010000020.1 GCA_027315455.1 Thermoplasmata archaeon
GCGTCAGCGCACGCAGGCAGCGCAACTGCTCTACGTTCGCGACCGTCGCCCCGTCCGGCGTCGTCGTCACCGCCACGGTGAAATCCGGGCTGCCCGGTGCCGGCTGCGGCTGGAAATACAGCGTCCGCCCCTCGACCCAGTAGGCCGAGCATCCACGGCAGTAGAGGTCGTGGTAGCCCGACGGTACGCGAACGTTGTACCGCGTCCCGATGCGTCGGGCGAGGCTCACATAGCGCTGAGGGAAGACCGAGCCAGGACGACGCGACTCCGCCGCGGCCAGACCGAAGAGATCCGCGATGCGTTCCTGGGCGATGCGGATCATCGCCCCGGTGCGCCGGCCCCGCCGCCCGCGGCGGGGGACGGGAGGGGCGCGAGGCATACGGGGCAGATCACCGCAGCGGTGGATATCAGGCTGTTGCAGCGGGGACAGTGCGCTGCCTTTCCGGCGAGGCCCGGGGGGATCCAATCCATCGCGGGGATCACGACGGGAGGGGCCGACGGGAGGTAGGGCGGCGGGGGGATCGCTCCCGGAGGGGGCGCGGGCCAAGGCACGGCCGGCCCGGGCGCGGGGGTCCAAGCGGCCGGGTCGGTCTGGGGGACGGTGTGGCCGCACTTCCGGCAGAAGAGCGCCCCCGGCTCGGCGGCCGTGCCGCAGTGGGGACAGACGATCACGCTCCGGTAAAGTATATGCGCTATTTGACCGTCCTGCCGACCGTTGAGAACCCGGGCCGTTGCTCTCGCCACCCGCGATCCGTCGCTCTATGCGGACCTCGCGTCGGTGTTGCGCGAACGCCACGTCCCGACCGTCAGCGTGCTCCCCGGGGACCGCATTCCCGAGAACGTCGCCGTCGTCCTGACGAGCCCGTCGGAGGCGGGGGAGATCTCGGCGCGCGCCCACGTGCTCGCGGTCCCCCCCGAAGGGGACCGCACCGCGCTCTGGGCGGAGGTGCAGAGCGTCCTGGGCGCGGCGTCTTGCACCGGCGAGCTCATCGTCGGCATCGATCCCGGACCCCGGCCGGGGTACGCGATCCTGGACGGCGACGCGTGCATCGGGCAGGGCATCCTCGAGGACCCCGAGTCGGTCGGCCGGCTCGGGTCCCACCTGCGCCGGCGCTTCTCGGCCCGGTCGATCCGCTTCCGGGTGGGCCGCGGGGACCGGCTCGCCCGGGACCGCATCGTGAACGCCCTCCTCCCCATCCATCGACCGGTCGAGCTGGTCAATGAGCAGGGCACGACCCCGCGCGGCCTGCGCCGGCCGCGCGACGCGGCGGCCGCCCGGCAGATCGCGCGCAGCGCGGGCCGTCCGGTCCACACGGAGGTCGAGCTGATCGTGACCCCGGGAGAGGTGGCGAACCTGCAGCGGCTGAGCCGCGAGGGCAGCGGGGGCCAGTTCACGATCACCCGCCACGAGGCGGGCCGGGTCCTGCGCGGCGAGATCACGTTCTCCGACGCGCTCGCCGCCGCCGAGCGGCGCTACGGCCGGGCCGGGACGACCGGGGACGTCGACCGGCCGGGCTCCGAACGCTCTTAAGACGGCCCCGCTGGTGCCGGGGCGATGGTTCTTCCCCCCGACATGGAGGACCGCATCCGCCGGCTCGCGCTCCAGAACGCGGTCGAGCACTCCGGGACGGCCCGTCCGGGACCGGTGCTCGCGCGGCTTCTCGCGAGCGCGCCGGAGCTGCGTCCGCACGGCCGCGAGCTCGAGGGGCTCGTCGGTACGGTCGTCGCAGAAGTGGTCGCGTGGTCATCCGCCGATCAGGCCGCCGCCCTCGCCCGACTGGGGGGGCCGGCGCCCGAGCGCTCCGCACGTCCCCGGTCCGAGACCGGCACGTTCCCGCCGCTCCCCGGGGCCGTGAAGGGCCACGTGGTCCTGCGGATGGCGCCGTTCCCGTCGGGCTCGCTCCACATCGGGAACGCCCGAATGATCTTCGTCAACGAGCACTACCGGCGGGAGTACGACGGGAAGCTCCTCCTCGTCTTCGACGACACGGTCGGCTCGGAGGAGAAGCGGATCGACGCCGAACTGTTCGATGTGATCCTCCGCGACATTGCGACGGCGGGGGTGACGCCGGATGAGGTCCTGTACAAGTCCGACCGCATCGAGCGGCACTACCCCTGGGCGCGTCGGGTGATCGAGGCCGGGAAGGCCTACGTCTGCCGGTGCCCGCCGATCACGCTCCGTGAGCGCCGGGCCCAGGGCCTCGCCTGCCCCGAGAGGGCCCAGAGCCCCGGCGAGTCGCTCGACCTCTGGGAACGGATGCTCTCCGGAGGGTTCGCGCCGGGAGAGGCCGTCCTCAGGCTCCGGACGGACCTCGCGGACCCCGACCCCGCCTTCCGCGACCGGGTCCTCTTCCGCATCAGCGACCTCGACCACCCGCGCGTGGGGCACCGGTATCGGGTCTGGCCCCTCCTCGAGTTCTCCTGGGCGGTCGATGACGTCGAGCTCGGGGTCACGCATGTGCTCCGGGGGAAGGACCTGGTCATGGAGGACCGGATGGAGAGCTACCTCTGGGACGTCCTCGGGGTTCGGGGCCCGCCGTTCATCCACTGGGGCCTCCTCCGCGTCCGCGAGGCGAAGATCTCGAAGAGCAAGTCCTACGCCGAGGTGAAGTCCGGCCTCTATGACGGCTGGAACGACCCCCGCACCTGGTCGATCGGCTCGCTGGCGCGCCGGGGGATCACGACCGAGGCGCTTGAGCGGTTCACCCTCTCCTTCGGCCTCTCGCTCGCGGACATCGAGGTCCCCGCGGAGACCCTCTATGCGGAGAACCGGGGGGTGATCGACGCGACGACGAGCCGGCGCGCCTTCGTGGCCCGCCCGATCCGGGTCGACGTCGACGGCTACCCCGAGGGTCTTACGACCGTCGAGCTCGCGAACCACCCGGACCGCCCCGAGCTCGGTCGTCGCCGGGTGCGCGCGGGGCCGTCGTTCTACCTGGCACGCGCCGACGTCGAGCCGAGGCTCGGCTCGGAGGTCCGGCTGAAGGATCTGCTCAATCTCCGCCTGCCGGACGGACCCCTCGACCCTGCGACCGAGGCCATCCACGCGGTGTTCACGGGACGGGAGAACCGGAAGATCCCGCGGCTGCAGTGGGTCGCCGCCGCCGACGCGGTGGCCGTCGATCTCCTCGGGCTCGAGGGCGAGCACACGCTCGGTCTCGCGGAGGCGGCCGTCGGGGCCGCGCGCCCGTTCGACCACCTCCAGTTCGAGCGCGTGGGCTTCGTCCGCGTCGAGGCCGACTGGACCCCCGGCACGACCCCCGTGCGGGTCTGCTTCGGCCACCCCTAGGGCCGGAAAAAATCTTTGAGCCCGGGGGGCGTGCGCGCGAGCGCCGATGCGCTTTCTGCACACGTCGATCACGGTCCACGACCTCGAGGAAAGCCTCGCGTTCTACACGGGGGTCCTGGGGCTCGAGTTCGAGCGGCGGCGTCGCATACCGGAAAACCACGCCGAGATCGCGTTCGTGCGGGACCCGGAGAGCGGCGCGCGGATCGAGCTCACCCACTGGGACGGGAAGGACGCCGTGGAGGCCGGCGAGCAGCTGGACCACCTCGCCTTCGAGGTCGCGGACCTCGACCGGGTCGTCGCGGACGCGCGGGCCCGGGGGATCCGCATCGCGAAGGAACCGTTCCGCCTCGCGGGCGGCTCGGGGCGCCTTGCCTTCCTGATGGACCCCAACGACGTCTGGATCGAGCTCATCGAGCCCGCCCTCCCCGCTCGGTGAGGCGGGAGCGGTGACCGGGCCCCCCGTGGCGACGGACGTGGGTCCGCGCCGCCTGCGGGCGGTGTTCGAGACCACGTTCTTCGTGCGCTTCGGCTTCGGGCTCACGGTCTCCATCTTCGCGTCGTACCTCGTCGGCCGGTCGGCCGGGATCGACGCCGGCGCCGTCGGGCTCGTCGGGGTCGTCAGCGCCCTCGCGCCGATCGGGGAGTTCTCGACGGTCCTCCTCTCCGGAGCGGCCGCGGACCGGTGGGGGCGGCTCCCCGTGCTGTTCGCCGGGACCGCCCTCGCCGCGACCCTCCTCGCGCTCGTCTCCCTCACCCGCTCCCCGGTCGTGCTCGGGGTCCTCAACCTGCTCTTCGGCGTCGCGAGCGGTGCGATCCTTGCGGCGAGCCTCGCGGTCGTCGGGGACGACGCCGTGCGCGGCCGGCGGGGCTACGAGATGGGGCGCTTCGACGCGGTCAATCTGCTCGGATGGATCCTCGGCTTCGCGCTGGGCTTCGGGGCGCTCGGGGTCCTTTCCAACGCGGACCTCGTCTGGCCGTTCCGGGCCGGGGCCGCGGCGCTCGCCCTCGGCCTGGGGGTCGCCTACCTCCTCACCCGGGGGCGCACGGAGCCCGAACGGGTCGCCGGGACGGAGTCGCTCGGCCGGGCCCTATCGGCGGCGCTTCGCCGCGACGTCCTGGTCGTCACCCTCCCCTGGTTCGTCATCTACATGCTCATCGGCACGGTCTTCGTCTTCCTCGGGACGGCGGCGACCGGCGCCGGACTGCCGGCGACCGACCTCGCCGCCCTCATCGGCGGGGGGGGCTTGATCCTGCTCCTGACCCAGCCGTCCTTCGGCCGGCTCGCCGACCGCTACGGGAGGCTCCGCCTCATGCTGGTCGGGACCGTCGGGTTCGTGGGGCTGCTGATCACGGCGGGGCTCCTCGCGGCGTACGGCCCCCTCCCGGTCCTTGTCGGGGCGGCGTCGGTCAGCGCGCTCGCGGCGCTCGCCTACGGCCCGGCCGCGCTCGCCGCCCTGACGGACCTTACCCACCGGTTGAGCCGGGCGACGACGATGGCCGTCTACTCCCTGACGATCAGCCTCGGGATGCTCGTCGGCCTCCTCGCCTCGACCGAACTGTTCAGCCGGTTCGGCGCCGCGGGCCTGGACGTCTTCTTCGCCGGGGTGGCGACGGGGCTCATCGCGCTCACGCTCGTACGCTACCACGACGTCCGCTCCGGGCGGATCGCCGAGGAGGCCGTTCCGTCCCCTACGACTCCGGCTCGATGATGAGGTGCTTGAGGGCGGGCGCGACGGTCCGCAGCGCGGAGGAGAGCCGGTCGATCGTCGATTCGATCTCGTCGGTGGTGAGGCCGTCCTGGAAGTTGACCTGGAGCGCGAGGAGGATGTCGTCCGGGCCGAGCATCATCGACTGGAGGCGCCGGACCCGGCGGACGCGCGCATCCCGCTCGACGATCCCGAGGAGCTCGCGGGCCATGGTCGGGGGGATCGCCTTGCCGACGAGCAGCTCGCGGCTCTCCCCGGCGAGGACGAAGCCGGCCCCGATCAGGATCACTCCCACCGCGCAGGCGGCCAGCCCATCCGCGACGTAGCTCCCCGTGCGGTCGACGATGGCGATCCCCACGAGCGCGACGAACGCCCCGAAGACCGAGACCACGTCCTGGAGGAAGATCGTCTTGAGCCCCATGTGCGACGAGGCGAGGAGCGTCTCCACGGTCTCCTGGCTGCGTCGCAGCTCCCTGAGCGTCACCCAGATCCCCGCGAGGCTCACGGCCAGCGTGCCGCCGACGACGAGGAGCGCCGAGGAGAGGTGGCCGACCGGCTGCGGAGAGAAGACCTGCTCCAGCCCGCTCACCAGGACGACGATCCCGGCGACGCTGAACGTCACGAGGGAGGCGGAGAACGACCAGAAGAACCGCTCCTTCCCGTAGCCGAACGGGTGGTCGTAGTCGGGGGGACGCTGGGACTGGTAGAATCCCCAGACCAGGAAGAGCCCGCCGACGAGGTCGGTGACCGTGTAGACGGCCTGGGAGAGGACGGCGTGGCTCGAGCTCTCCAGCGCGACGATGCTGTTGACCGTGAACATCACCGCGTTGAGAACCAGCGTCGCCCAGATGATCACCTGGGAGCGCATTGCGGTCGGGTCCCTCTATCCTTCATCAGCGGTTTCCTCGGTTAAGGCTACGCTTTCCCCCGCGACGCCTCCGACCCGGCCCGGCCGGCCGAACCGTTAAATCGGCATCTCCGGTACCATCGGCGGAACGACCCATGAGCGAACCCTCCGTCGCAGCTCCACGGGCCGCCGGGACGATCCCGGCCCCCGCGCACGGCACCGGCGCCCCCCGGACCCCCCGGCCCACGCTCCGCTCGCTGGGGCTCTCCCCGGGCAAGCGGACCCGGCTCAAGCGGCTCCTCTACGATCACGGCCCGGGCGGGGGCACGCTCCTCGTCCTCCCGATCGACCAGGGGCTCGAGCACGGGCCGGCCGACTTCTTCGTCAACCCGGATGCCCTGGACCCGGACTACCAGTACCGCCTCGCCCGCGACGGCCGCTTTTCCGCGATCGCGCTGCACATCGGGCTGGCGGAGAAGTACTTCCACGAGTACGCCGGGGAGGTCCCGCTCCTCCTGAAGCTCAACGGGAAGACCGCGATGCCGCCGGACACGAACGCCTTCAGCGCGCTCACCGGCACCGTCGAGGACGCGGTCCGGCTCGGGGCCGACGCCGTCGGCTACACCCTCTACGTCGGCTCGCCGGCGCAGGACCGCGACTTCGCGCAGTTCCTCGAGGTCCGTCGGGACGCGGAGCGGCTCGGGATGCCGGTGGTCGTCTGGGCCTACCCCCGCGGCGAGGCTGTCGGGAAGCGGGGCGGAAAGGAAAGCCTCTACGCGATCGACTACGCCGCCCGCGTCGCGCTCGAGCTCGGTGCGGACGTCGTGAAGCTGAACTATCCGGTGCGGTCCGACCGGGATCGCGACAGCCCCGCGCCGTACAACTCCCTCGACCTCGGCGCCGACGCGGCGTTCCGCAAGGTCGTCGCGAGCGCGGGCCGGGCCCTCGTCCTGGTCTCCGGCGGCGAGAAGGTCGGCGACGCGGAGCTCCTCGCCAAGGTCCGCGCCTCGCTCGAGGCCGGGGCGACGGGGATCATCTTCGGCCGCAATCTCTGGCAGCGCCCCCGCGAGCAGGCGCTGGCCCTCACCCGCGAGCTGCATGGCATCTTCCGGGAGTACGCGCAGCCCAGCGCCTAGGCGACCGATCCCCCTCTGGCTCGCGGTCGCGGAGGAGGACCACCCGAAGGCGTGCACCGGCCGGCGGCTCCTTCGGCGCGGTCTCGCGCTCCCCCTCGGGCTCGAGCGGACGCCGCGCCACCCGCCCATCCTGCTCGACCCGCACGCGCCCGTCCCCCTCTCCATGGCGGACCGCGCCGGCGCCGAAGCGGGCGGGGTGCTCGGCATCGACTGCTCCTGGAACCGGCTGCGGGCTCGGGGCGGCTATCCGTCCGAGCTCACCGGGCTGCGCCGGCTTCGGGTCCGCCGACGGCTTCCATTGCTGATCGCCTCGAACGCCCAGCACTACGGCCGGGTGGCGGAGCTCAACACGGCCGAGGCGCTCGGGGCCGCGCTCTGGCTGCTCGGGGAGGCGGAGCGCGGCCGGGAGGTCTTCGGTGTCTTCCCCGGGGGAGACTCCTTCGCGACGCTCAACGGCGCCCTCCTGGCGGCCTACGCCGGGTGCGGCTCGGCCGATGAGGTGCGGGCCGCCGAGGCGGAGTTCTTCTGACGGTCACGGGGCGTCGTAGCGTCGGCCCTCGGTCTCCACGTGCTCGACCGTGAGGTCCTGGACGCCGTGGACCGGGCGGTCGAGCGGGACCCGCGCGAAGATCACGCCGCCATAGCGCTCGTAGTAGCGGGTGGTGTGGAGCGTGAGGCAGCGGCCGCCGTAGGCCGGCTGTCCGGTGATGTCGGGGTCGTGTCCCCTCAGGAAAAGCCGCGTGCCCGAGGCGCCGAGGAAGCGGGTGAGGTCCGCCGCGGTGAACGGCGCGCCGAGCCCCCGGTCGATCCCGGAGGTCGCGCAGTCGGTCCAGGTCAGATCCAGGACCGCCTCCTCGCTGCCGTTGGCGATCGCCGCGCGCCAGTCGCCGCCGCCGCGGGGGAACCCGCCGTGCGCAAGGAACACTCCCGCGTCGAGCCGGGCGGCGAGCGGGCCGCGCTCGAGCAGGCCGAGGAGCCGGACGTAGCGATCCGGCTCCGGCCCCCAGAGGAGGTCGACCTCCTCGGGCAGGTCGTGGGGGAGCACGGGGACCGTGCGGACGCTCTCGTGGTTGCCGCGGAGGAGGAAAACGCGGCCCGGGAACTCCGCCGCCAGCCCGAGCAGGTAGAGGGCGTTCGCGACGGAGCCCTCCGGGCAGTCGCTCGGGGTGCGGTCGATGTAGTCGCCGAGCCCGATGAGCAGCGTCGAGCGGGAGGCGGCGAGGAACCGATCCGCGACGGCGAGCGTCGACCGCCAGTCGCCGTGGGTGTCCCCGAAGACGATCGCTTCGCCGGCCCCCGACCGGTCGACCTCGAGAAAGGCCGGGTGGGCCGGAACGAGGGCCTCGAGGTCGTCGAGCAGGCGGTCCGCCTCCGTCGTCTCGAGCGCGAGGATCTCCTCGGGCCGGGGGCGCTGCCCCCTCATCGCGGTCCCGGTGATGCGGGGGGCCGGAGTTCCCGGGGTCCGGCCCTCGGTCGGGCCCCCTTTGAACCGGCGCATGCCCTAGGCAACAGGGTCCTAAGCCCTGCCTCGATGGCCCCGCCCGCGGCGACGGGCGGTTTGGCCGAGCTGGAGCACCCCCGCACGGGGATCGACGACGCGCGGCGAAGTTCGGAGTAGCCCCGGCAGGAGTCTCGGGACCGGGGGCCCGCCGCCCCCGGACCGTTCGAACCTGCGTCGCGAGATCCAGAGTCTCGCATGATTGGCCACTACACTACGGGGCTACGGGGTCGGCCAGCGACGGGCGGCACATAAACGTTGCCCGACGGGAGCGGCGGCCCCGCGCGCTCCCGGCGGGCCGGGCGCAAGGTAACAAATACGCGGGCGCGGTCGCACCCGAGTCCGCACCGAGGTGGACCCCATGAGGCAGCCATCGGTTGCTCCCCGGCGCGGTGAGGATCGGCCGGAGGACCGCGGGGGGCCGGGCGCCTCCCGGGGCGGCGGCCCGCTTTATCGGTTGCGCGGCGCGTTCTCCTCGCTCGCGGTCATCGCCGTCGCGCTCCCGTTCGTGCTCGGCTGGACCGGCGGAGACCTGGGCGGGGTCTCCCGGGACCTCGGCACGGCCGGCTACGACCTCGTGCTGTCGTTCACCCGGATGCTTTTCGCCTACCTTTTGTCCCTCGGGTTCGCGCTGACCTACGGCTACTTCGCCGCGAGCTACCGCAGCGGCGAGCGGGTCCTCATCCCGGTCCTCGACATCCTCCAGTCGGTCCCGATCCTCGGGTTCTTCCCGATCGCGATCACGCTCTTCGTCGCCATCTCCGGGCCCGGAAGCTGGCTCGGTCCGAACATCGCCTCGATCTTCCTCATCTTCACCTCGATGGCGTGGAACATGGTCTTCGGGGTCTACGAGTCGCTGAAGTCCCTCCCCGCCGAGCTACGGGAGGCCGCCGACTCCTTCGGGGTCCGTGGCAGCCAGCGGCTGCGGGCCGTCCTCGCTCCCGCCACGGTGAACCGCCTCGTCTACAATTCGGTCCTCTCCTGGACCGCGGGGTGGTACTTCCTGGTCGCGGCGGAGTTCATCTCGACCTCCTCCTCGTCGACCCCGCTCCCCGGGATCGGAAGTTACCTGTTGACCGCGGCGAGCGCCGGCAACGGCGACGCGCTCGTGGCCGGGATCGTCCTCCTCGTCGCCGCCATCACGGCGCTCGACATATTCGTCTGGCGGCCGCTCGGCCGCTGGGCGGAGAAGTACCGCTATGACCAGGTCCCGAGCGGCGCGGCGGAGCTCACGGGGGTCTCCCGCCCCCGCGCCGCGCCCCTCCGGCGCGCCGCCGGCTATGTCTACCGGGGGGTCCGTACCGGGGTCTCCCGGATCGGTACGCCGTTCGTCGGGCTCGCCTCCCTCGCCGCGGGGACGGGGCGCGACCGCGAGCCGAGCCGGTTCGTCCGCTCGGCGTTCCGCTACGTGGCGCTCGGCGCGCTCCTCGTTCTGGCCTGGCTGCTCCTCATCGCGCTGGGCGTCGCAGTGTACAATGTCTTCGCGACCCCGATCGCCCCGATGGTCCGCGCCCAGATCGACCAGGTCCCCCTCGCGCTCGCGGCGTCGTTCGGCCGCATCGTCCTCGCCTACCTCCTCTCCCTCGCGATCGCGCTTCCCCTCGCGATCTACCTCGTCCGCCGTCCACGGGCCTACCGCGTGGGCCTGCCGATGGTGGAGGTCATCGCCTCGGTCCCGGCGACCGCGCTCTTCCCGCTGTTCATCTTCGCCCTGCTGCCGTTCCTCGGCTTCCAGGGCGCGGCGATCCTGATGCTGATCACCGGGATGCTCTGGTACCTCTTCTTCAACGTCCTCTCCGGGCTCCGCGCGATCCCGCCGGACCTCGAGGAGGCCGCCCGCTCCTTCGGCCTGCCTCGACGGGAGTACTACCGCCGTCTCGTCCTCCCGGCCGTGTTCCCGGCGCTGATCACGGGATCGATCACCGCCTTCGGGGGCGGGTGGAACACGCTCATCATCGCGGAGTTCCTCCAATATGGCCCGACCCGGCACTTCCAGGTGCTCGGCATCGGCGCCCTGATCGATGTGGGCAACTACATCGACCCGGGCCAATCGGGCTACCCGCTCATGGCCGTCGCGCTGCTCACGATGGTCCTCACCGTGGTCGCCGTCAACGAACTCTTATGGAAGCCGCTGTATCGCCGCGCGGTCGGGAAGTACCGCTACGATTGACGCGGCGGTCGCGAACGGGAGGAGGGGCCGCGTGGCGCTGATCGACGTCGACCAGGTCAACAAGGCCTTCCCGAGCCGGCACGGGACGATCTCGATCATGAGCGAGATCTCCTTCTCCGTCGCGAACAACGACTTCCTCGCGATCGTCGGCCCCTCCGGCTCCGGCAAGTCCACCCTGCTCCGCCTCATCCAGGGGCTCGACCGTCCCACGTCCGGGGAGGTCCGCTTCCGGGGCCGGCCGGTAAACGGGGTCTGCCACGAGATGGCGATGGTCTTCCAGAGCTTCGCGCTCTACCCCTGGCTCACGGTCACGGAGAACGTCGCCTTCGGGCTCGAGGCGCGGGGCTGGGAGCCGGAGCGCATCGAGTCCCAGGTCGAACGGTACATCAGCGTGACGGGGCTCGTCGGCTTCGAGGAGGCGTACCCTCGTGAGCTCTCCGGGGGCATGCGCCAGCGCGTCGGCCTCGCGCGGGCCCTCGCCGTCGAGCCGGCGGTCCTTCTCATGGACGAGCCGTTCTCGGCCCTCGACCCCCTTACCGCGGAGAGCCTGCGCGAGGAGGTCCTGCAGCTGTGGCGGGACCCGCAGCTCCCCCCCGAGGCCGTCATCCTCGTCACCCACAACATCGAGGAGGCGCTGGTGATGGCCGACCGTCTGATCGTCCTGTCGCGCCGGCCCGGCCGCGTCCTCGCGGGCGTTCTCGTCAAGCTCCCCCGGCCCCGGGACCGCAAGTCGGAGGCGTTCTACGAGCTGACCGACTACGTCTACTCGCTGATCACCGAGGGCCGTCCCCCCGGTTCTCGCCTCCCGTCCCCCGTCGGCGGCGCCGACACTCCGGCGACGCCCCCCGCCCGTACGTAGCGCTCCGCGCTACGTGCGGTTCAAAAACGACAATGCTTATAGGCAGGTCCCCCAGTGGAACCCTGCGTTTCAGGAGAACGTTCTGCTCGTGCCCACTGCGTACCCCAAGGCGTCGCCCACGGAGATGATGGGCCTTTTGGTCCTGCTCAAGGACCACAAGGGCGCGGAGGACGTCGCACGCCTCGCCGACGACCTCGACCTCGAGATCGACGAGATCCTCCCGTCCATCGAGTTCGCCGAGGTGCTGGGGCTGGTCAAGATCGCCGACGGCCGGGCGACGCTCACCGAGGCGGGCGAACGGCTGCTCTCGGTCTCGATCCGTGAGCGCAAGACCCTGCTCCGCGCCCAGCTCGTGCGGACGACCCTGTTCAAGGCGCTCCTCCGGGCGCTCGACACCGCACCCGAGCACCGCCTCTCGGAGCCCGAGGTCAACCGCCTCATCGAGTTCACGACCGCTCCGGCGGACGCCCTCGTGCAGAACATCATCAACTGGGGTCGGTACGCCGAGGTGTTCCGCTTCGACTCCGATGCCCGGGTCCTTCTGCCCGCCCGCGGGCGCGCCGGGGGCCGGGGTTCACCCTCATCGTCCCGCACGCCGCCGGGCGGAGGCGCGCTCGAGCCGGACGTCGCGGCCGAGACGGCGGCGGCCGACCCCCCTCCCCGCGGGCCGGGACCGCGCCAGGCGACCTCCCTCGCCGGGGCCTGGGCCTAGTGCCCGCCCTCCGCGGAACGCTTAAATCCGGTGCGTCCTGCCCCCCGCGGACGGGCACGTAGATCAGCGGAAGATCGCTGCTTTCGCAAAGCAGAGGCCGGGGGTTCAAATCCCCCCGTGTCCATAATCCCCTTCCCGTCGGGAGACCCGGAACGTCCTCGGCCGCGGACCTCCGGGATCGCCCACTTCATCCCCACCGGGACGCGGACTCCTCCCTCCTCCCGGTCTGGGGCTCCCTCACGGAAGCCTGAATTTCGCCACTCGCGTTCGTGCGTTGCGACGGTCACCGGGGCCCTCGGCCCCGGGTCTTTACGCGGCGGGACCGCGCCACCCGCCGTCCGGGCCTTCGTGCCGCCGGGGTCGGTCGCGCCGGGCTCCGTTCCGAGCGATCGCGCCCCGCTCGAGAGCCCCTCGAACGCGGAGGCGGGGAAGCCTCAGACCGAGCCCGTGCCGTACGCCCCGGGCGGAGCCGGTTCCATCGGCGTGGGCAGCCACCCCGCCGGACGGGCCGGCGGCCCGTCCACCGCCGCCATCGTGCCCCCGGGCGCCGACCCGCACCGCATCCTCTCGATGCGGTCGCTTCGCCTATCTCGCGGGGGGCGCCGGGGTCGTGTCGCCGAGGGCCGCCCCCAGCCGCTCTCCGCGAGGGGTCAGTCGGTAGACCCGGATCCGGCGGGCCGCCCCCTCGACGTGGGCGATCTCGGACTCGACCAGGCCCGCCGCCACGAGGCGCGCGAGGGCCCGGCTGACGGAGCTCTGTTCGGCGCCGACGGACTCGGAGATCCCGACCTGGGTGACGGTCGGGTCACCGAGGCCCCCCGCCTCGGTGCGGGGAGCCGCCCGCAGGTGGGCCACGATGCGCAGCGCGAGGCGGCTCCCGACGAGCTCGGAGGGGCTGCGCGCGCGCTCGCGGGAGGCGGCGGCGACCCGACGTTCCGCGGGAGTCTCGGCCGCTTGGTCATCGAACGGCGCCGTCGGGGTCCCGTCCTCCGGCCCGGGGGCGTCGGCGACGGTCGTCTCGGGGTCCCACGCCGCTCCCGAAGGTTCGGAGGCCGGGGCGGATTCGGGCCCCCCTCCGCCCCACTCCCGGCGGGACCGGGCCCGCCAGAGGAAGAACGCCGCGACGCCCACGCCCCCGACGACGCCCACCGCAAGGGCCGCGAGGTAGGCGCCGGGGCCCAGGAGCCCGGCGGGGGCGGGGGCGGGGGAGCCCGCCGAGGAGTTCGGGAGCGTGTGGGCCGGGCCGTTTCCCGAGCCCACGGAGACCGTGACCCGCGCCGTCGCGGTCGTCCCGTTCTCGTCCTCGACGGTGAAGTTGGCCCGGTAGACGCCGGGGAGGTCATAGGTGAACCGGACGTCGAGCCCGCTTCCCTGCTCCCCGTCCCCGAACGTCCAGGAGTAGTTCAGGTACGTTCCGGAACCCCCCTCCACGGACCCGTTGAGGTCGACGGTCAGGGGCGCGGTCCCGTTCGACGGCCAGGCCGTCGCCCTCACCGCGAGGGCAATCGAGAAGACGTCGATGCCGACGGAGGCGTTCACCGAGCCGGTCGACCAGGTCGCCGTCAGGACCGCCGCGAAGTGGCCGGGCCGGAGGTACTCGTGCGCGGGAGCGTCGACCGACGGGGCCGTCCCGTTCAGGTAGGCGCCGTCGCCGAACGACCACGACAGCTGCGGGAGGGTCCCCGCCGGGACGGTGGCGTTGAACTCCACGAGGAGCGGGGCGGCCCCCGAGGTGGGCAGCGCCTCCAGGGAAAGGCCGCTCCCCTGGGCGCGGACCGCGGGGGGAGGCGAGGTCGCCCGCGCGCCGGCGACGAGCAGGATCGTCAGCGCGAGGGCCGCCAGCGCGAGCCGCGGGGCGACCGTCCGATGGCCGCGTCGCCGCGTCGCGCCCCGCGCCTCCCGCCGGCGCATGGCCTAAGGAGGCGCCGGGTCGGAAGACGTCTCCGCTTCCGGGGCCAGTAGGTCGTTCCCCTGGTGACGGATCTCGCGGCGGTAGGCGAGCACGAGGACGAGCCCGAGCGTCGCGACCCCGATCGCCCCCGCGCCGAGGACCGGGAGGGTGCCGGCGAGGCCCCCCGACCCGCCCGCCGGGGACGACGGGAGCGCGGAGGAGTTCGAGGGCGTCGACGCCGGACCCGCGACCGTGACCGGCGCGAGGTCCGTCGTCACCGTCTCTCCGCGGGTGGTGACCGTGACGCTGGGGTAGTAGGTGCCCCGTGCGCCGTAGAGGTGGACGATCGGCTGGCCGGAGAGCGAGGATCCGAACGAGCCGTCGCCGAAGTCCCATTGGATCCCGTACGGGCCCGCCCCCCCGGTCACGGTGACCTCGAAGGTCGCCTCGGTCGAGTTCGGGAAGAGGGCGGGGGTGAGATTCTCCCGGGGCACGAGGTGGAGCGGGAGGACCGCGCTGGCGTTCCCGTTCAGGACGATGAGGGGGACGGCGAAGGCGAAGTAGTGGCCGGCCAGGTCCTGCGCGTAGGCGCCCGCGAAGTACTCCCCGTCCTGATTGAGCGGGAGGACCACCGAGAGCGGCGAGCCGTTCCAGGTATCCTGGCCCCCGGCCAGGGTCGGGTAGAAGGTCGCGTTCGGGGCGGGGGCGCGACCGAAGACCGCGTAGGCATAGACGTACGGCCCCCGGCCTCCCGAGAACGACAGGTTGAACGTGAGGTTCAGCGGCGCCGAGCCGTTCACGGTGCTCCAGGTCGCCGTGACGGTCGGGACCCACTGCGAGGGGGTCACGTTCGCCGTCAGGTTGAAGTCGAACTCCTCGAGCCCGAGCCAGCCCCCGTCGATCCAGGGCGGGGCGCTCACGTTGGGGGGTCCGGTCAGGACGAGGGCCACCTGGACATCGAGCGTGCAGACGCCGGTGGGGTCGAAGTAGACGCCCCAGTTCGGACCGCACGTGACGTTCGTGCCGTTGAGGGTCACCGAGGAGTTCTCGGGGAAGACGCCCTCGAGGCCGGTCGTCCCGTCCCAAACGTACGCACTCATCTGGATCGTCTGGTTCCCGGTCGGCACCGGCAGCGGCTCGGTCGTGCGATTGACCCAGAACGTGACGTTGACCGGGTAGGGAGTCGGGGTCCGCGCGAAGCCGACCGTGAAGGGAGCACCGCTCACGGTGACGTTCAGCGGAGGGGCGCACGCATAGGACAACGAATACCAGGTCCCGTTGGGCATCTCGTAGAGGCACGCTTGGATCGCGAACGTCCCGGGGAAGTAGAACGTGTGGTTCACCTGCGCGGCCCCGCCGAAGGTGGCGTTCCCGTAGGTCGGGCCGAGGAGGGCGGTCCACGCGACCGACCAGTTGGCGGGAAGGGCCCCCGCGAGGTTCGCGTCGAAGGTGACGTTGAGCGGAGCGGTGCCACGGCTCGGGGACACGGTGGGGGCCAGCGGGTGCGGTCCGAGCACCCCCCACGCGAACTCGGGGATCTGCACGCCCGATTCCTGGGTGCAGCTCGAGTCCTCGACCACTACATCGACGAGGGTCGTGCCGGCGACGGAGAGGGTGGCGTTCCCCACGGTGGTGTTGAAGCCCGTCCAGTTGGAGTACGGGGCGACGCCGTTGGTCGGACCGAAGAGGTAGACCAGGACCCGGTACGGGGGGAGCCCTCCGCCCCCGATGTGGATCGCCCACGAGAAGCGCAGCGGGGCGGGGCCCGAGCCGTTCGCCGGCGTGGTCGCGACGGAGAAGTTGACGCCCTCGTTCCCCATGACCCCGCGGTAGGGGTCGCAGAACGAGGCCGCCGCGGAGGGGGCGGGCACGCCTCCGCGCGGTTCCAGAGCGGGTCCCGACGGGGATCCCGGTCGTCCCCAGTGGACCGCGACCGCCGACGGAGCCTCCGGGGACAAAGGAGCCGTCGTGGTGGCCGCGACGGTCGAGGCGCCCGGCGGGAGCGGGCCCCCGGCCGCGGGGAGGACGGTGGCCTCCGCGAGCGAGAGGGAGAGCATCAGGCACGCGAGAAGGGCCAGGGTCCTCGGGCGCAGTGTCATCGATGCATCCCGCGCGCGCCGGCTACTTAGACCTCTCGGGGCGGAAGACCGCCGGCATGCGGTGGCCGCATATCTGCGGTCTCCGAGTGCCCCTTCTCCCCCGGGGGCCGACGAGGAGGGTCGGTCACCCCCGGGCCATGTCCCACGGCCACGGCCGCTCGCGTCCGCCCTGGCTACGGTCTCCCCGTTCGGACCGCGGGGAAGGATACGCGTCCAGTGCCGGGTGATCTTCTCGGTCATCCGCATCGTCCGGGCGCTCTGGGGCTACCCACCGACCTTCGGGCCGGTGTGTGACGGGGGGAACGGGAATCTCCCGAAGCTCGGCCTCACGAACGTCGGGGCCGCCCCGAACTCCGCCTACTCGAGCGCCATCCCCGAGCTCCTCTACATCGCCTTCCAACTGAAGTTCGCCGCGATCGCTCCGGCGCTCATCATCGGGGCGTTCGCCGGCCGGGTACGGCTCAAGCCGGCCGGTGAGACCCGCGCGTAGGGGCTCACCGGTCCGCCGGCCGCTCCGATGCCCCCACGGAACGACGCGTTCGGTTCCCCCGGGAGCAAGTCGGCGCCAGCCGCCGAGCCGGGCGGCGTGAGGTCAAATCCCCGGGTCGCTCGTCGGCGTCCCGTCGTGGAGCCGCCTCCGGCCGCCCCAGGGACCGCGCCCGGCCTTGCGGCGGGGTCGATGCACAAGGGGCGCCAGTTCCTCTTCTTGAGCCGCGTGCTGCGCGGCATCGCCGCCGGTCTCGTGACCGTCGGCTACCCCTATCTCCTGCTCGCCGACCTTCATGCCGGAGCGACGCTCCTCGGCGCGCTGTACGCGGCCGGTGCCTTGTCGACGGCCCTCCTCACCTACACCCTGGGCCGCCTCGGGAGCCGGGCCGCGCTGCGGGGCACCTACCTCGCGAGCCTGTCGCTCCTCCCCGTCGCGTGCGGACTCCTCGTCCTCCCCCCGAGCCTCCCGCTCGCGGCGCTCGCGAGCGTGCTGGGCGGCTTCAGCGCGACCGGCTCCCTCGCGGGAGGCGGCGTGGGGGGAGCGGCGTTCCCGCTCCAGACGGCGCTCCTCAGCGACCTGGTCCCCGCGGACCAGCGTACCCGCTGGTTCAGCTGGTTCACGTTCGCCGCCGGGGCCGCGGCCTCGTTCGGGGCTCTCGCCGCCGGGCAGGGCAGCCTCGGCGAGGTCTTCCTCGCGGCGTTCCTCCTGAGCCTCGCGTCCGTCGCCTTCGCGCTGCCGATCCCCGTGCGTCCGATCCGCAGGGGACGGGCGCCGTCGGAGGCGAGCCGCCGGGTGATACGGAAGTTCACGGCGACGGGCATCCTCAACGGAGCCTCGCAGGGGCTGCTGGCCCCGTTCCTGATCCCGTTCTTCGTCCTCTACTTCGGGGTGCAGCGGCCCGAGATGTCCGTCTACACGACGGTGGGGAGCCTTCTCGGCACCTTCAGCGTCCTCGCCGCTCCCTGGCTCGACCGGAACTTCGGGTTCGTCCGCGCGGTCGTCGGGACGCGGGCCGTGGCCGCGGTGCTCGCCGCCCTCATGCCGTTCGTCGCACGGACCCCGGCGCTCCTGCTCTACGTCCTCCTGCCCGCCTTCCGGGTGGCCGCGCTCCCCGCGCAGTCGGCCGCGCTCATGGACCGGCTCCCCCACGCCGACCGGTCCGAGGGAGCCGGGACGAACCAGGCCGCCCGCGTCGGCGCGGCGAGCGGGGCGACGCTCGTCTCCGGCTACGCCCTTGAGGAGGTCGCCGCGGCCGTCCCCTTCCTCGGGTACGCGGCCGCGCTGACGGTCAACGCGGTCCTCTACGTCCGGTTCTTCGGTTGGTCGGCCGATCGCCTCTCTCCCGCGCCCGGGTCGGAGGCGTGAGCCGAGCGAGCGGATCGCCCTCCCGAAGGCCCCGGGGTCGCGGAGCGGCCCGGGGGCGAAGGGGGAAGTGCCCCGGCGCCCTCGGCCATCGTGGCGGCACGGGCCGACCGCGTTCTAGGGGCGGCAGGATGACGACGGACAAGGAGACGCCGGCGCGCGAGGAAGGCATCCCCCCCGGTCATCGACATCCGCACGACCACCGGGGGATGCACGAGGAGGCGTGGACGCGGGAGCGGGCGGAGGCCGTCCTCGACGCCCCCGACCGGGCGCGGTCGCAGGATCCGTTCGTCCTGTGGCGACGGGCCGGGCTTAACGCGGGGGCCGTCGTCGTCGACGTCGGCGCAGGGTCGGGGTTCTACGCCTTCCCCGCCGGTGAGATCGTCGGCCCCACGGGACGGGTCTACGCCGTCGATGTCTCGGCGGAGCTCATCGAGCTGCTCAAGGAGCGGACCGAGGCGCGGGGCGCGGCGAACGTCCGGCCCGTGCACTCGACGCCCGAGCGCATTCCGCTCGGAGATGGCCTCGCCGATTTTCTCCTCCTCGCGAACGTCCTCCACGGGGTTCCGTCGTCGACGCTCCGCGAGGCACGCCGGATCCTCAAGCCCACGGGACGCCTCGTGAACGTCGATTGGAAGAAGGAGCCCACCCCGGGCGGACCCCCGGTCGAGGCCCGGCTGACGGTCGAAGAGGCGGAGGCGGCCCTGGCGCGCCACGGCTTTTCCCCCATCGACCGCTGGGACGCCGGCCCCTACCATTACGCGCTCCTCCTAGGGTAGCGCGCCGCTTTCCGGCACGGCGGAGCCGTGGGCAGCGGCGGACCCTAGGAACCCGCCCGCGGGCCGTCACGGCCCGCCTCGCGGCCGGGCCGCCCTCGGTTGCCCACGCGTGGAGGGGCGAGACACTCACGGCCCGGCGCGGAGGGGACCGAGGGGTCCCCGGTCCGTCCGACGCCTACCAGCCGAGCTCCTCGCCGTCGTTCTGCTCGTCGAGCCATGTCCGAAGGGGGGCGAAGTACTCGAGCAGCGCCCCGGCGTCCATCCGCTCCTCGCCGGTCAGGGCGGCCAGCGCCTCCGGCCACGGACGGCTCGCGCCCATCGCGAGCATCCGCTCGAGGCGCTCGCCGGCGACGCGCTCGCCGTAGATCGAGCGGGCGTGAAGCGGGCCGTCCCCCCCCGCGCCCTTCAGGAGGCCGCGGTGGAACTGGAACTGCAGGATGTGCGCGAGGAAGTAGCGCATGTAGGGGACGTTCGCCGGCACGTGGTACTTGGCCCCGGGGTCGAAGGCGTCCTCGCCCCTCGGGACGGGGGGAGCGACGCCCTGGTAGCGCCGGCGCAGCTCCCACCAGGAGCGGTTGTACTCCTCCGGCGGGATCTCGCCGGAGAAGACCTTCCACCGCCACTGGTCGATGAGCAGGCCGAACGGCAGGAACGCGATCTTCTCGAGCGCGCGCTCGAGGAGGAAGGCGATGTCCCCCTCGGGGCCCGGGGCCGAATCGAGCAGCCCGATACGGGCGAGGTACGCGGGCGTCACGGAGAGGGCGATCGCGTCCCCGACGGCCTCGTGGAAGCCGTCGTGGGCGCTGTCCCGGAAGAGGAACGGCTGGCGGTTGTACGCGCGCTGGTAGTAGTTGTGGCCCAGCTCGTGGTGGATGACGCGGAAGTCCTCGGCATCGATCTCGATGCACATCTTGATCCGAAGGTCCTCGACGAAATCGAGGTCCCACGCGCTCGCGTGGCAGACGACCTCCCGGTCGGCGGGGCGGGAGAACATCGACCGGTCCCAGAAGGTCGGCGGGAGCGGAGCGAACCCGAGGGAGGAGAAGAACCGCTCGGCGTACCGGACGATCTCGCGGGGGTCGTTCGTGCGCTGGCCGAGAAGCGCGGTAAGGTCGTAGGGGGGCGCCGTGGGACCGGGGGCGACGCGGGGAAGGAGGGCGACCCAGTCCTGCGCCCACATGTTCCCGAGGAGATGGGCGGGGATCGGCCCGTGGCGCGGGACCACCGTCTCGCCGTACTCCTCCCGCAGACGGCGCCGGACGTAGGCGTGCAACGACAGGTAGAGCGGACGGACCTTTTCCCAGAGCCGCTCGACCTCGCGGGCGAACGCCCCGGGCGGCATGTCATACTTCGAGCGCCACATGGCGCCCGTGTCCTCGAACCCGACCTCCCGGGCCCCGCGGTTGCCGAGCTCGACGTACCGGGCGAAATCGCCCCGCATCGGGGCCCCGATGGCGTGCCAGCCGCCCCACACGTCGGCGAGCTCCGCCGGGTCGCGGCTGACCTTGAGGATCTGGTCGAGCTGCTCGAGGGGGAGCGCCTCGGCGCGCCCCCGGGGACGGTAGCGCCCCCGTCCGTACGCCCCCTGCAGCGCGGCGACGATGCGGGTGAGCTCCTCGGCCGCCGACGGCTCCGAAGGGGCGACCAGGGGCAGGAGCAGTCGGAGCAGTCCGACCTGCCTCGCGAGCGGCCCGGCGACGTCCGCGGAGGCGAGCGGCGCGGCCCGCTTCATCCAATCGACCGTCGAGGCGATCAGTCGGGCGTTCGCGCGGGCGGCGAGCGACTCGGTCTCGGGCGTGATGTAGGTCGCGTAGACCCACTCGGCCTCCTGCGTTTCGATCGACCGGGCGAGGAGCTCCGTCTCCGCGGCGTACAGGAAGCGCTCGACCTCGGATGCCGCCGGACCCGTCGTCGGGGTCGTCATGCCGACCGGCAGCCGTCAGACGACAAAAGGCTCCCCCACGTCGCGACGCCCCGATCGCGGCGCGCGTCCCCTCAGGGAGCGGGGGGCGCGGACCGCCGCCGGCGGGAGACGACGACGGCCACCGCGACCGACGCGGCGAGGAGGACGACGACGCCGATCAGGATCAGGTCGAGGTCGCTCCCGAGCCCCGTCCCGCTCGACGCGGGGGTCACGGTCACGGTCACCGAGCCGGAGCCCTGGCCGCCCGATGCGTCGGTCACTTCGAGTGCGACGCGGAAGGTCCCGGTCGTCGTGGGCACGCAGGAGATCGAGGAGGCGTTCGCCGCGGAGCAGCCGGGCGGGAGCCCCGTCCAGCGGTAGGTGAGCCCTCCGGCGCCGCCCGTGACGTTCGCGGTGAGCGTGAGCCCGCCCTCTACCGCCAAGGAGATGGCGGGTCCGAGGTTCACGGCCGGCAGCGGGTAGACGGCCACCGCGAGGCTGGCGCTCGCCCCGGTCGCGCCGAACGTGTCGGTTACCGAGACGTTCACCGCGAACCGGCCGGGTGCGAGCGCGGTGCAGGCGACCGAGCTCGCGTTCGCGGGGATGCACCCGGTCGGCAGCCCGTTCCACTGATAGGAGTAGGTCCCGGTTCCCCCGTGGGGCGTCGCCGAGAAGGCTAGGCCGCTCCCCACGTCCGCGAGCGAGCGGTTCACCGCCAGGGTGACCGTCGGGGCGGGCAGAACGGTGAAGTTCGCGAAGGCGAAGGCGACCCCGCCATTGGCGTCGATGCCGCCGACCTCGACCGGGAACGTCCCCGCCGCGGCGAAGGTGCAGTTGACCTGGGGGCCCGAACCCGGGGGGCAGCCGGCGGGGAGCCCGGTCCAGCGGAACGTCATCGGCGGCAGCCCGCCCGACGTGATGGCGAGGAACGCGCCACTCTGGCCGACGTCCGCCCCGGCGGAGGGAAGGGCCAGGAGCGTGACGGCCGGCAGGGCCGTGACCTGGACCGTCACCGGCGGAAGGGACAGGTTCTCCGAAAGCGCGCCGGCGGTGCAGTTCGCGTCGGCGTAGACCGCGAGGTAGCCGCCGGAACCGGCCGTGTAGGTGCCCGGCAGCGCGTAGGCGTGCGGGAGGGCGAGCGTCGTGAGCGGCGCCGCGCACGTCGCCCCTCCCGAGGCTCCGTCGCCGTACGGGACCCACAGGGTGCAGTAGCCGACGCCCGCGGCGCACGGAGAGTTCGTGATGGCGACGGCGAAGGCGACCGCCTGGCCGGTGTCGACCGAGAGGGGGGTGCCGGTCAGGTCGACCGCGGCGGTGTTGAGGGTGCGGGCCGGCGCCACGTACGAGTTCCAGTACGTGGACGAGCTCGCGAGATACTCCCCGGCGACGAAGACGCCCGTCGGGGAGGACGGGTCCCGCGCCGCCCCGAAGTAGTCCCCGAACCGGCACGCCCCCGTGCCGCAGCTCTCCGAGACGGTGCCGCTCGCGATGGTGGTCGGGGGATTGAGGGTTCCGGCGGGGGCCGAGGCCGCTCGGCCGGTGATCGCGACGCTCGGGTAGATCGACGTGGACGTCACTCCGTAGACGAGGGTGAGGTCCCCGGCCGGGTCGAGAGCGATCGCCGGGTAGTAGAGGTCCTCGCCGGCGACTCCGTAATCGAAGTCCTCGAGCACCTGGGAGGAGGTGGTGCTGAGCTCGATCAGCCTGAGGCAGGCCTGCGACGCGGTCCCGCCGTTCGGGATGCACGCATCGTTCAGGACGAGCCAGAGATCGCCGGACTGCCAGAGGGCGGACTGGACCCGCATGTCGCCGGTGTCCAGATAGGAGGAACTGCCCGGCTCCGTCGCGGAGGGCGGCGCCAGCATGACGGTGACGCTCAGGTTCGTCTCGGTCACCGCCACGTTGGCGGGGGGCACGCCGGTCTCGGCGAACACCGCGATCGAGTTCTCGGAGCCGTAGACGCTGCTCACGAAGTACTGG
This sequence comes from Thermoplasmata archaeon, assembly GCA_027315455.1. Taxonomy (GTDB): domain Archaea; phylum Thermoplasmatota; class Thermoplasmata; order Lutacidiplasmatales; family UBA184; genus Lutacidiplasma. The sequence goes on from DAHUXZ010000020.1 coordinate 22,722, forward strand.
GTCGAGGTGTTCGTCAGCGACTGCACGGGGTGGATCGATTCGTAGTTCGAGTTCGGGCCGAACGCGGCGATGGAAGCCGCGCTGCCGTTGACGAGCGCGGTCTTGTTCACGACCCAGTACTCCGCCCCGTAGTAGGTCGCCCCGGAGGAGGCGAAGATGTTCCCCCCGATCCCCACGACCCCGGCGCTGACGCCGAGGGTCGGCTGGTCGGCGAACTCGCCGCTGGCGGGGTGGATGGAGGAGTACACGGTCCACAGGCCGGAGGCGTTGGGACCCTGGGAGACCGCAAGGCGCACGATCCCGTTGCCGCTCGACGGGACGTCCAGGATGGAGGCGAACCAGCGGCCGGAGGCGTTGTCATAGAGGATCTTCGGGTCGCTCAGGAAGTCCGAGCCGCTCCCGAAGAAGGTGGAGAGCCCCACCGTCGTGACGAAAGTGCCCTGCTTCGTCCAGATCTCCTCCGCGACGTTGACCATCTCCACGACCTGGGTCGGACCCACGGCGAGGATCACGTCCGGAGGGGCGCACGCGCACTGGGAGGAATCGAGACCGCTCCACCCGGTGCCCGCGCTCGTCGTGGACGGCCCCGCAGCGAACGGGGTCGGGGCGCTCCGGGGGACCGGGGCGGCCGACGCGAACGCGGACGCGACCGACCGAAGGCGGGCCGCGGACGCGGGCGGGCTCCCGTTGAGGGCGCCGAGCGCGGCCACATCGACGACCCTCACCGGAGCGAGGGTCGCAGTCGACGTCGGCCCCTGCGCGGCGCCGAGATGCGCGGCCCGCGCCGCCGGGATGGACAGCGTCCCCGCGGATGGGCCAAAGGGGCCCCATCGGGGGAGCGCCGGAGCGCTCCCGGGGGAGAAGGCCGGGAGGAGGAGGATCGCCACGAAGGCGATCGACAGCCCGGTGAGCAGCGCGCGACGAGCGTTCACAGCCCCGAGCGGCGGTCGCCGCGCCGTGGGAAGGGCGTCCGTGTACATCGGCTGGCGCCGTGGTCCTCGCGTATATTAATCGAGCGTTCGATTATCGCCGCGGGAGGTTCATATCACCGGCCGCGGTCGCGACGCGACGGGGTTCCCGGCGGGTCGGAGACCTCGCCGGCCCCGGAAGGTGCCGGGCCGCCCCGATCGTCCCGCAGCGCGCGATCGATCGATTCGGCCGAGGCGCGGTAGTCGGGCAGTTCCGCGAGGTCGATCACCGCTCCCGCGCGCAGCGGAGGATGAGGAAGGCCCTGCTCGACGATCACACGGCCCGTGCGCCAGGCGCCGTCGGGATAGTTCTCGATCCGCATCACGACGTCGAAGGCGAACCGCGCGGGGTTCGCCGGGGGCACGCTCGTGACGATGAGCGCCACCCCCCGACCGGTGAGGGCGCGGCAGAACGGGCGCAGGCCGTCGGCATCGGTCGGGTACAGCGCGCGGATGCGGTCCGTGTTCGCGACCGTAAGGCACCGGGTACCGCGCTCGCGGTCGAGCTCCTCGGCGACGCTCCTCAGGCCGGGGGGGAGGCGCAGGAAGTCGAGCAGACCGGCCAGCCCCGGTCCGCCGGCGGTGTTCTCGGCGCGCCGCATCGTCCACGCCGCGAGGTTCGAGCCGGCGTCATCGGGCGTGAGGTCCGCCGGCGCGACCGACGGGAGGTGTCGGTGGGCGGGGAGCAGCCGGGCCTGCCAGTCCTCGTCCTCCGTCCGGCGGTCATCGCCGGGCCGGATGCTCAGCCAGAGGAACTCGCGGTCGACCACGCCGGCCAGCGCGTGGGCGAGGACGTTGGTCGCACGGCGCGAGGTCCCCCAGAGGAAGAAGGAGAGCGGCGTCGCAGCGAGCTCGGCCGGTAGCCTCACGCGCCGCCTCGCATCGACATACCGTCGGACGCCCTCTCCCGATTAAAGCCTCTGTCGCGGCCTCGCCGACGGGCGACCCCCGAGAGGGCCGCTCCACTGGAAACCGGGGGGTCGTCGGCCAGTTGTCCGCCAAGCTTCACCGTCTGGCGCATTCGGGTGTGCCCTCACCTTCCAGAGGAACTGCGGGGTTTATGTACGACACACGTCTGACAAACACGCGGGAAGGCCATGTCCGAGAAAACCGAGCCCGCGATCCCGCTCGCCGCGCTGGGAGCGCCCGAACTGCCCGGTGAGGACGGCGTCGACCTCCCCCTGGCCTACGTCCCTCGCATTCCGGCCTCCAATACCTACCGAGAGGTCCTCGAGCGCGCCGTGGGCTGGGGGCGCCGATGAGCCCTTCCGAACCCGCCCCGCCGGCGCCCGAGGCGCGCAAGCTGTTCCTGGGCCGCGGGACCCCGAGGGGCTACGGCTACCGTCCCCGTCTGAGCCCCGAGGCCGCCGCGGCGTTCGCAACGTTCGTCGACAGCGCCCGGGCCCGCGCCGGGGTCGAGGGCCGGACCCTCGTCTACACCGTTCGCTGGAGCTGAGGGCCGCTACGGTCCGGCCGCAGGGCCGGCCGACGGGTCGAAGTCCTCGTCCACGGTGATGACCGGACGGTGGGGGCGGTGCCGCATCGCCGGCCCCCGTGCATCCTCGAACGCCGCCTTGGATAGCGCGTCGGCCCGGGCGTTCTCTTCGCGGGGGACCCACTCGAAGCGGACCTCCGCGAACTCCCGCCCCAGCGCCTCGAGGTGCCGGTGGTACTCCTTGAGGTGCTCCGCCCGGACGGCGTACTCCCCCCGCATCTGTCGGATCACGAGCTGGCTGTCCCCCACGAGGAGGACGGTGCCGCGGAAGCCCTTGCCGCGCAGCCACTCGAGGGCCCGGGTCGCGGCCGAATACTCCGCCACGTTGTTGGTGGCATGGGGCGACCAGGGTGGGACGGCGAGCCCCTTCTCCTCGTAGCCCAGCCCCGCGCCCTCGATCGTGAAGCCGTAGGTCGCGACCCCTCCCCCGTGCGCCGGCTCGCAGGCGCCGTCGAAATGCACCTGGACGAGGTCGGGGTAGATGGTCGAGCCCCGCGGCAACCGTGTGTCCGGTGCACCGCTCACAGCGAGCGCCCCCTGGTGCCGGAGACCGAGGGGGCGGACCTCTTGACCTTTGGGCAGTTGCAGTAGACCTCGTCGCGCAGGCACGGGGCGCACCGGATCGCGCCGCTCAGGTAGAACAGCGGCTTGTGGCAGGCCCGGCACTCCCGACGCCGCCCGCATCTCGGGCACTGGGCGAGGTCCGCCGGGATCGCCGTGTGGCAGTAGCGGCAGTCCGCCGTTTCCCGGGGACCGGGGTTGTAGCGGGCGTTCCACGTGGGCGACGGGGGCTTGAGGACGCGGCGCAGGACGTTCTCGTCCGGGTTCCCGAAGAGGCCGCCGACCGTCGTCGTCTCGGGGTTCGGGCTCGCCGCGCCCCACAGGATCACCGACAGGCCGACGGGGAGGGCCAGGATGCCCACCTCGACCGCGGGAGTGAACCGCTCGACCCCGGTGAGGAGGACCGGGGAGGCGACGAGGCCCAGCGCGAGGAGCAGGGCGGCGAGGCCGAGGTAGGTGATCGAGCGGTTCATCGGCCGGCGGGGCCGGAGCCTCCCCTGGTCGATTTCAGCGAGACCATAGTATAAAGAAGGTCGCGGGCGCGCGCCCCCGGCCGCGTTCCCGAGGAAAGGTTCTTCAGGGGGGTGACGACGTTCCCTTCGTCGGGATGACCCAGGCGACCTACGTGCCCCCCGCGCGGACGCTGCCGCTCGGCGTCGCGATCCTTGCCATCCTCATCGGGATCCTGGGGGCGCTCCTCCTGATCGCCTCGATCCTCCTGTTCCTCCTTCTCGCCGCCCACGTCGGGTTCGGCGCGACGCCGTTCGCCTTCTTCGGCGTCTCGCTCCTCGCCGCGGTCCTCCTCCTCGTCTTCGCGATCGTCCTCCTCGTCGTCGCGAGCGGGCTCTGGCACCTGGAGATGTGGGCGCTCGTCCTCTCGATCGTCGTCCTCGCGATCCTGTGGATCTCGGACATCATCTCAGGGAAGCTCCTGACCCTCGAGAGCCTGGTCCTCCTCGCCCTCCTCGTCTACCTGTTCCTCGTGCGCCGCCACTTCCGTTAGGCGGCCCGGACGACGCGAAGTCGTTTTGAGCCGGCGGTCTTCCCCGGGCCATGGCGAACCCGACCGTCACGCTGGCGACCACCCTGGGTGCGATCCGTATCGAGGTCTTCGAGGATCGGGCGCCGAAGACCGCCGGCAACTTCCTGACGCTCGTGAAGAAGGGGTTCTACAACGGCCTCACCTTCCATCGGGTCATCCCCGGCTTCATGATCCAGGGCGGCTGTCCCAAGGGTGACGGCACCGGAGGGCCGGGCTACACCATCCCGGACGAGTTCCACCCGTCGCTCAAGCATTCCGGCACGGGGATCCTGTCCATGGCGAACGCCGGCCCGAACACCGGCGGAAGCCAGTTCTTCATCACCCTCGCCCCCACGCCGTGGCTGGACGGCAAGCACGCGATCTTCGGTCGGGTCGTCGACGGTCAGGAGGTCGTCGGGAAGATCGCCGCGGTCGCCCGCGACGGCTCGGACCGCCCCCGAACCCCGATCCGGATCCAGAGCGCGACCGTCGCCTAGGCTAGACCCCGCCGGCGGGGTAGTCGAACGGCAGCCGCTCGCCCGGGTGCCGAAGGTCCTCGAGCGTGGTCACCACCGCCGAGACGAGGCTGAGGGCCGGCGCCACGGCCATGAGCTCGAGCACCGTGCCGTAGGTGAGGGTGACCCCGACGCCGTGGCCGGGGTCGACGGCGATCGTGGCGTGGGCGGCGAGCCAGAGGAGATAGGCGATCCCGGCGACGGCCGCCGTGATCGCCACGGGGCCGTACGCCCGCGAGGGCTTGGAAAAGTGGCGCGCGGCCGTGAGGAGCGCGAGGACGGTGCCGGCGGCGAGGACCTCGAAGGGGGTGACCCCGAGGGCGATCGGGAGCCCGGAGAGCCTTCGTAGGGCCTCGAACGGGACCAGCGCGATCCCGATCTCGGCGACGACGAACACGGCGGACGCCATCGCCACCCGCCGGCCGAGGCCGGGCAGCCGGGCCACGGGCCGTCCCGCGGGGGCCACGAAGAGCGGCGGAGCGGTCGTTTCCCCCCGGGCGCCGGGGGGCACCATCTGCCCGCTCACGGGAGGGCCTCCGGTGGGAAGGCCGCCGAGATGCCGGGGCCGTCGTAGCTGACGAGGAGCTGGCCGCCGCTCGGATCGCAGCCGGCGCCCAGGTAGAACGACAGGCCCTGGGCGAACGCCGCGCCCGCGGGCGTGGCGATGGGTAGGGAGGAGGTCGCGCACGTGACGCCGGCCGAGCTCACGACCCGAACGGTGATGGTGCCCACATCCCCGAACACGGCGTGATCGCTGAACGTGATCTCGACGGGGACCTGGAGCGTCCCGTTCGGCTGGGGCGCCGGCGGTCCGGGCGTGGCGTTGAACTGGGCGAACGGTGCCCCCCAGGTAAAGTTGGTCGCGGCGCGGATCGCCGCCGAGGCGAGCCCCGCGTAGGTGGTGTTGAGCCACAGGTCAACGGGCAGAGCCGCGTCGTGCGTGAGCAGCGTCGCGCCGACGGGGCTCGTGGCCATCGGGATGAAGATGGTGAGCGGGACGACCCCCGTCGACGCCCCGGCGATCGTGGAGTCGGGGGTCCCTCCCACCGCGAGGAGCCCGGCACCGGGGAAGCTCACGACGGCGACGAGCCGCAGGTGGGTGAAGGCGAACGGCCCGGGGTTCGACAGGTTGAACGTGGCGCCGAGCTCGACGGTGCCGTTCGGCAGGAGCAGCTGGGTCAGCCCGCCCGCGGCCCCCGGGGCCGGGCGGACCTGGGTGGCCGAATAGACCGCGAGGGCCGACACCGTCACGACCACCACGACGGCGAGGGTCGACAGACGGCGGAAAAGACGGCTCCACCGGTAGAGCCCGGGAGGACGCGGATTCATGCGCATGAATCCCTGCGACCCCCTCGGATATAGTCCTGTCTCCCGCGAGCGGCCGGTGGGTCCGGACGATCGCCCCCTCACGCGGTCGGCATGCCAGGGGGCCGTCGCGCCCCGGGTCGAAAGGGAGATACCTTCGCCGCCGATGGGGCCGGCCGGTTGGCCGCGATCACCTTCGACCTGTGGCATACGCTCGTCTACCTCCCCAGGGCCGCGGAGGAGGCCTACTACCGGACCCAGGTCGCGCTGGCCGTCGACGCGCTCAACGCCGCGACCCCGGCGGCGGGGGCTCCGGCCCGGAGCGACCGCGAGCTGGCCGGCGATTTCGAGGCCGCCCTCGGTGAGGCGGTCCGTGCGGCCGGCGAGGGGCGGACCGTGACCCCTCGCACCCAGATCCTGTGCGCGGCGGCCGTCTCCGGGCGGACGGTCGACGCCGACCGCTATCTCGCCCGCCTCGCCCAGGCGGTGCGGGCCCAGCCGTTCCGCCTCGCGCCCGGGGCCGGCGAACTGCTCGGGTCGCTGCGCGAGGACGGCTACACGACCGCCGTGATCTCCAATACCGTCGGGGAGACCGGCCGCTCCCTGCGCCCGGTGCTGCGTTCCCTCGGGCTCGAGACGGCGGTGGATCGGCTGGTCTTCAGCGACGAGCAGCCCTGGGCCAAGCCCGCCCCGGAGATCTTCTGGAGCACGCTGCGGAGGCTCGGGGAGCAGCCCGCAGAGTGCGTGCACGTGGGAGACGGCTGGGCCGACATCGAGGGGGCGAGACGCGCGGGCCTGCGCGCGGCGATCCTCTTCACCGGACTCCAGGACTACGGGCGCCACTACCGGGCGCTCCACGCCGGCCCGGGTCCGCGGGCCGCGCCGGCCACCCCGCGTGTCGGGAAGCTCGGGGGGGTCGCTCCCCTCGTGGCGAGGCTCCTCCCTCCGCGGACCCGAGGGGGCGGCCGTGCGGACGGTGCCGCTCACCGGCGGGCGTACCCTGCCCGACCGCGGAGGAACTCCGGGGTCCGACCCCGCGCTACGCGGTGAGCGGGGACCGCCGCGCCCCTTCCGCCCTTCGGCAGCGGCCGACCCGCCGCCGACCCGTGTGTGCCCGGAGCCGATCCGTCGGTCGGCTGCCCCGGAGCGGCCGTCGAGGACCCGCGCGGTCCACGGACATGTCCACGTCTTGAGCCGGACCGCAGCGGCCCGCACGGGCCGCGGCTCGGGGAAGAGCCCCGTCACGGTTCCCGAACTATCCGACCGGCCCCGGTGGGCACGGATGGGGCCGCACGACCACCTCTCGGCGACCTTTCGGCCCCGACGAGGCCGAGCGCCAAAAGCCACTGGAGGGACTTGAACCCCCGACCTGCTGATTACGAATCAGCCGCTCTGCCGGCTGAGCTACAGTGGCAACCGTCAGGGTCCTTGCCCGGGTTTTCATAAGCTTGGCTCACGCCCCGGCCGTCAGAGCCTCGGCCGTCGCGGATTCGAATCTGCCGACCGTGGCGTACCCCTGGGCCCCGTCCCAGCCGACGTAGTGTGCGGCCCTGTCGACCGATTCGTGCCCGGAGAGGTGCTTGAGGTCGACCCGGCTCGCACCGGCGTAGTAGGCGATCCGGCCGAAGCGCTTCGCAGCGACGAAGTCCGCCATAACCCATCGACGCCACGAGGAGCCGTTCCCTGCCTCGGGCCACGGCGAATAGGCGGGCCCGCTGCTCCGTCGTGGGCCACCGACGACGAGTTGCCTCGCCCGGCGGAGGGCGCCGGAGTGCCTTCTCCTCCGACAGTTAGCCAAGACGCGTTCAACGTCGTGTAGGCTGCTCGCAGCAAGGCCCGTTGCTCTGGCGTGAGAGCGTCTCTCTCCAACGCTCAAGGAACCCCGTCGGCAGCCACCCTTCTCTTCCCTCTCCGCCCGGGATTCCCGGGTCCCCGCGCCTTCCTACACCGCGTCGAGGGCGCGGACGAGGTCCCGCACCAGGTCGTCCGGGTCCTCGATGCCGAGGGAGAGCCGGACGAGGCCGTCGTCGATCCCGCGCGCCGCCCGCTCTTCGGGCGACAGCGAACGGTGGGAGGTCTCCGCGGGCAGGCTCGCGAGGCTCTCGACCCCACCGAGGCTCGAGGCGACGTGGAACCAGCGGAGCCCGTGGAGGAGGCGGCGGGCCGCGGGGAGGCCGCCCCGCACGACGACGGAGACCATGCCGGCGCGCCCGCGCATCTGGCGGGCGGCGATCGCCTCCTCGGCGGCGCTCGCCCGCCCGGGATAGTCGAGCCGGACCACCTTCGGATGGTCGGCGAGCGCCGCGACGACGCGGACGGCGTTCGCGTTGTGGCGCTCCACGCGCAGCGCGAGCGTGCGGAGCCCCCGGGCGAGGAGGAAGGCGGCGTGCGGGTCGAGGACCGAGCCGACGACCGCGTGGACCGCGTCGATCCGCGCGATCAGCGCCTCGGGGCCGACCACCACCCCCGCGAGGAGGTCCGAGTGGCCGCCCAGGTACTTCGTCCCGCTGTGGACGACGACGTCGGCGCCGAGGGCGAGCGGGGTCTGGTTGATGGGCGTCGCAAAGGTGTTGTCGACGACGAGGGACGCGCCGGCCGACCGGGCCGCCCGCGCCCACCGCGAGAGGTCGTGGACCCGGAGCGTGGGGTTGGTCGGGCTCTCCACGAAGAAGACCCGGGTCGACGGCCCCGCCGCCTCCGCCACCATCTCCGGTGAGGCCGCGGGGACCCAGCGGACCCGGACCCCGAAGCGGGACAGGAGGCCGCGAAGGAGGTCGAGGGTGCCCCCGTAGAGCTCCTCCGGGGCCACGACCTCGTCGCCCGGCGCGAGGAGGGCCAACAGCGTCGTCGTGATCGCGCCCATGCCCGAGCCGAACACCCGGGCCGCCGCCCCGCCCTCGAGCCGTCGGACGAGCTCGGCCGGCACCTCCTGGGTGGGGTTTTCGAGGCGGCTATAGAGCGGGACCGCGCCGTCGCGCGCCGACTCGGAGAACTCCCCCGGGAAGTGGAACGTCGAGCTCTGGTAGATCGGGGGGACGACCGAGCCGGCGTTGCGCTCGGGACGCTCGGCGCCGTGGACCAGGGTCGTCGACGGCCCCGCCGGTTCGGCGACCGGGTCGAAGGGGGCGCGGCGCCGTGGGGCGGGCGGGGTCGGTTCGCTCACGGGCGGGACCGCGGCGACGCGGGGCGGGCGAGCTGGCGCAGTCGGTGCGCGGCCTGGATCGATTCAAGGTAGGCCGCGGTCGCCGGGGGGACGAGGTCCGACCACTCCTCGCCGGCGGCCATCCGTTGACGGATGCGGGCCCCCTCGAACCGCTCCCGCTCGAACAGGGGAGGGCTCTCGACGGTGTAGCGGGCCCGCTCGAACAATAGGCGGGTCAGCGGATTGTTCGTGTAGACCCGGTCGAACGGGGGGAGGAGCGACTCCACGTGGGCGACCCAGAGGGCATGGCGGTCGATGTCGACGATGGGGACCGTCGTCACGGCGCGCAGCCCGGCCTCGTCCAGCGCGCGCGCGATCATCTCCGTCCGCTCGCCGGCCGTGAACGGGTTCTCCCAGGTGTACGACGCCTGGGCGCTCCCGAGCCCGAGGATCAGCGGCTCCTCCGGGCGCAGCGACCGGATCTGCTGGACGACGAAGAGATGGCCGCGGTGGAACGGCTGGAACCGCCCGACCAGGAGCCCGCGCATGCTGCTGCCCCTTCAGTCGGGCGAGAGGTCCTCGACGTCGTCCAGGAACTCGTCGATGTGGGGACAACGGGCGGTGAGGTAGTAGCGGCAGTGGCTGCAGCGCGTATCGTTCAGCCCCGGTCGCAGCGCGGGGTTGAAGGCATAGCACGGCCGCCCGATGAACCGCTCCTCCTCGTCGGTGTCGGATAGCACCGTCGGCTCGCGCGGCAGGGCCGGCGCGTGCACCGGGATGCGGACACTCCCTCTCACGACCCCGCCGACCGGCCTGCAGGCACGGTCAGGCCGGCGCCCGGGGAGGCCTCGACCGTACGGCTCGTCGCGTGGACCATCGCCGCGAGGCGCTCGAGGAGCGACTCCTTCTGCGCGGTCTGGCCCACGAGCGCGTACTTGAGCACGTCACGCAGCGTCCGGACCGGGATGATCTCGATCTGGCCGACATAGCGCGACTCGAGGACCAGGTCGGCCCGGTTGTCCTCGGGGATGAGGACCCGCTTGAGGCCGGAGTCCGCCGCGGCCTCGACCTTCGCGGTGACCCCGCCGACGGGCAGGACCTGGCCGCGGACGGAGAGCGAGCCGGTCATCGCGACGGACTGGTCGACGGGGACGCCCTCGAGCGCGCTGATGACCGCCGTGGCGATCGACACGGACGCGCTGTCCCCCTCGACGCCCTCCGACGTCCCGACGAACTGGATGTGGATGTCGTGCTTGGAGATGTCCTCACCCGTGTACTTCTTGATGAGGGCGCTCACGTTCTGGACGGCCTCGCGGGCGATCTCCCCGAGCTTGCCCGTCGCGACCACGACGCCGCCGTCCCGGGTCTGGGCCGGGGTCACCTCGGCGACGATCGGGAGCACGATGCCGGAGAACTCGCTCATGCCGCTCTGGGCGTTGATCGCGGCGAGCCCGTTGACGATCCCCACGGCCGCCCCCTCGGTGGAGAACATGCGGTACTCGGCGCGGCGCTCGATGTAGCGGTCCGCGATCTGCTGCTCGAGCGAGCGGCTCGAGCGCTTCGCGCGCACGACATGCGCGTTCGTGACGAAGCGGGCCCCTTCCGAGCTCGCGATGTCCCCGGCGACCCGCACGAGCCCCCCGAGCTCCCGCAGCCGCAGGGTCAGCTGCCCGCTGCGGCCGGCCCGCCGCTGGGCCTCCCGGACGACCTCGAGGACGGCCGGCATGTCGAAGTGCGGGATCTTCTTGTCCTTGAGGACCTCTTGGGCGATGAACCGGACGATCTTCATCCGGTTGTCCAGCGTGTCGGCCATCGTCGTCTTGACGTAGACCTCGTAGCCGTAGCCCCGGATACGGGAGCGCAGCGCCGGGTGCATCGCCTGCACGCTGTCGATGTTCCCCGCCGCGACCAGGACGAAGTCGCACGGCACGGGCTCGGTCTTCACCATCGCGCCCGCGCTGCGCTCGGACTGGCCGACGATCGGGAACTTGCGCTCCTGCAGCGCGGTGAGGAGGGAGTGCTGGCTCTCGATCTTGAGCAGGTTGATCTCGTCGACGAAGAGGACCCCGCCGTTCGCCTTGTGGATCGCTCCGACCTCGACCCGCTCGTGGGGCGGGGTCTCGAGGCCGCCCGACTGGAACGGGTCGTGCTTCACGTCCCCGAGGAGGGCGCCGGCGTGCGCGCCGGTCGCGTCGATGAACGGGGGCCGCTCGTCCCCGGAGTGGGTGACGAGGAGCTTCGCGACCCCGGTGCCGTTCTCGGTCCGGCTGCTGCCGAGGCGGACGCCGAACCAGAGGATCACGATGACCGCGAGCCCGACGAGGATCGCCATCGGGTTGTGGTCGGGGGTGATCAGGACGATGTAGGCGACGAACGCCATGATCGCGACGGCCGCGATCACGACGAAGATCGTCCGCTGCTCCTTGCGCTGGGCGGCCTCGAGCTTCTGGGCCGCCACGATCTCCTTGCCCTTGCCTCCCGGGACGACCCGGATCTTCGGCTCGTTCGGATCCTCGGTGTTGGGGTAGGCGAGGATGTCCTGGAGCTGCTCCTTGGGGAGGAAGTCGGTCATCGCGCGGGCGAGCATGCTCTTGCCCGTCCCCGGCTCGCCGATGAGGATCATGTGCCGCTTCTGGGTCGCGGCCTTCTTCGCGACCTCCACGGCGTCGTCCTGACCGATGACCTGGTCGAGGAGGCGGGGCGGCACTTCGACGTTGGCCGTCGATTCGTACGGGAGGACATGCCCCCAGCTTTCGAGGTCGCCCCCGGTCGCGACCTCGTCCGATTCCTTCGGGGAATCTCCCGTAACTGCCCTCAGCGGACGGACCCGGGTCCCGGCCCCCTCCGCCTATAGAAACAGAGGGGTCCGTCGTATAAATCGTTTCGCGAAACCAAGGGTGACCCGGCGCGTACGGGGGCCGGGGAGGAGCCGTCCTGCGGCGGCGGAGCGGCCGTTATCTACGGTGCCGGGCTCGTGGGTCGGGGGGGGCCACCTGACCCGATCGCTCGAGGGACGGCCGGTCGCCGAGGCGCTCATCGCGGCCGCGCGCGCGGCCGTGGAGGCGGGCGTCGCCCGGGGACGGCCCCGCCCCGGCCTGGCGAGCGTCCACCGCGGGGCGCAGACCCCGTTCGCCGTCTACCTCCGCCAGCAGTCCCGGGCCGCCGAACGGGTGGGGATCGCCTTCCGGACGGTCCCCCTCCGCGAGGGGGCCGCGGCGCCGGAGCTCAAGGCGACGGTCCGCGCGCTCGACGCGGACCCCGCGGTCCACGCCGTCCTGGTCGAGCACCCCCTTCCCGCCGCGCTCGACTTCCTGGGGGCGGTGGGCGCGCTCCGTCCCGAGAAGGACGTCGACGGGGTCGGGGCGGAGAACCTCGGTCGGCTCGTCGCCCGCCACCCCATCCACGCTCCGGCCGTGGCGCGCGCGGCGCTCGCGATCGCCGACCACTACCGCATACCGCTCGGACGGCGCGTGGCCGTCGTCGGGCGCTCCGAGACCGTCGGCCTGCCCCTCGCGCTCCTGCTCCTCGACCGATCGCGCGAGCGCGACGCGACGGTGACGGTGGCCCACTCCCGGACCCCGGACCTGGGCGCCGCGCTCGCCGGCTGCGAGGTCGTCTTCTCCTGCGCCGGCGCCCCGGGCCTCCTCACCCGCACCGTCGTCCCGGAGGGGGCGGCGGTGATCGACATTGGCCTCAGCACCCGGCCCGACCCACAGCGGCCCGGGGGGATACGGATCTCCGGGGACGCCGACGCGGCCTCGCTCGACGGCTGGGCGTCCGCGCTGACGCCGGTGCCCGGCGGGGTGGGGCCGGTGACCGTCGCCCGCCTGATGGCGAACGCCGTCGCCGGCTGGGAGCGCCTCACGGGGGGACCGGAGTGACCGGGGAAGAGGCGGCGCCCTCCGCGCCCGGGGAGGACGCTGGCCCGCTGCGCTGCCGGGACTGCCCGATGTGGTACGGGGCGGAGGACGGCGGTTGGGGGCCGTGCTCGATCAAGCACCGGCGCGGGGACCGGCGCTACCTCACCTTCGGGGGCCACGCGTGCGACGAAGGCTACGTCCCGCCGCCCGCCATCGGGTTCGGGAACGCCGCGGAGTTGAGCGGGGTGCGCTCCACCTCGAGGGCATCGGCCGTCGGATACTCCTCGACCTCGAAGGCGGGCCAGCGCAGCCGCGGCGCGACACGGCGCAGGCGCGCGGAAGCGAGCTCGACCCGGCGCCGTCCGAAGTCGACCCGGTAGGCCGCGGGACCGAGCCCCGCGAGGCGGGCGATGCGACCCGCCTGCCGCGCGAGGTCGAACGGGGCGGGCACCTCGACGATCCCGAGGACCACGGTGCCGTCGGCGGTCATACGGGCGAACGGCGCCTTCGTCCGCTCGGCGCGCCGCCGCAGGCGCTGCTTGAGCTGGACGCCGTCCTTGAAGCGGGAGGAGCAGTAGTGGATCGGCACCGCGAGACGGCTGTCGCGCACGACGCGCTCGGCCACGGCCCGGCTGCCCTTGACCCCCCAGCCGTTCCGCACGTCGACCCGGTAGCCGCGCGCCCGCATCGCCGTCTCGTTCGTCTCCGAGAACTCGAGCTCGTTGAGATTGACGAAGTCGACGCCGATCTCGTCGAGGGTGCGGAGGAGGCGCCCGAGCTCGGCCTCCTTCTCCGGGAGGACGGGGATCTCGACCCCCCGGCGGATCCCCCAGGACGGCGCGGCCTCGAGGACGGCGCGGTAGGCGCTCCCGCTGCCGGCGAGCGGCCCCCACAGGTAGTGGGGGATGTGCAGGCGGAACTCGTCGAGACCGGCCGCGGCGAGGCGGCGGAGCTTCTCCGCGTTGGGCTCGTGGGTGTAGAGATGGATGTGGTGGTCCGCACCGAACTCCCGCTTGAGCAGGCGGACGAAGTGCTCGGTCCGGTCGATCACGCCGAGGGGGTCGCCGCCGGTGATCCCGGTCCCCGCCGCCCCGATCGCCCGGGCCTCCTCGAGGATGTCCTCGTCGCGGGTCACGAGGCGCTCGTTCGCGTAGACGACATCCTTCTGGTTCCGCCGCCCCGATACGGGGCAGTAGAAGCAGCGAAAGCGGCAGAGCCCGCTCACGAACAGGACCATCTTTCGGCCCTCGCGGCACTGCGTGCAGGCCGGGGAGAGCGGGCCCCGGTAGCTCGACGCCATCGGAAGGAGGTGGAGCCCGCCCGCGCCCATCGCCCGCCCCGACGCCGCGACCCCCAAAAGGCTTTCACGCGGGCCGTCCGGGTGGTCCCCGGTCACCTGGTGGCCCGCAGGAAAGGCCGGGGCGCATCCTCAAATCCCCCACCCGACTGCCCCGCCCCGCGAGCGGAGGGTTCCCGTACCGATGGAGATGCAGCCCGGCCAGATGGCGTACGACCGTGCGAGCACCGTCTTCTCCCCCGACGGCCGACTGTTCCAGGTCGAGTACGCCCTTCAGGCGATCCAGATGGGCGGCACGGCCGTCGCGGTCACCTACGAGGGCGGGATCGTCTTCGTCGCCTACCGCAACCTCCCCGTGAGCGCGCTGGCCGAGGCGGCGTCGATCGAGAAGAGCTTCGCCATCGACACCGGGCTCGGCTGCGTGACCGCGGGCCTCATCGCCGACTCGCGGGTCCTGGTCGAGTTCCTGCGGCTCGAGGCCCAGCGCCACCGCATCACCTTCGGCGAGGTCGCTCCGTACACGGTGCTCGGCCACGCGCTGGGGACCCACCTCCAGCAGTTCACCCAGTTCGGGGGGACGCGACCGTTCGCGGTCTCGCTGCTCCTCGGCGGGTTCACCGACCGGACCGCCGGGCTCATCGAGCTCGACCCGAGCGGCGCGACGATCGGCTGGAAGGCCTACGCGATCGGCCGCAACCGCCGCGCCGTCGCCGATTTCCTCGAGGAGAAGATCGGGGCCGACCGGACCGAGGACTCCGCGTTCAAGCTGGCGGTACAGGCCGTCGCCGAGGGCTCGCCCACGCCGTTCCCGCCCGAGGCGCTCGACGTGTCGATCCTCGAGCCCGAGGCCGAGCTGCGCCACCTCACCCCCGCCGAGGTCGCAAAGCGCGTCCAGGGGATGCCGTTCATCGGGCCGGCCGAGCGCGGCCCGCGCCAGAAGTAGCGCGCCCCGCTGCCCCCGGCCCGTCGCCCTGCGCCCGGGCCACCTCCGCGCGCAGCCGCATCCGCCGCCGGGTGCGGTGGTAGGTCACGGCGAAGCGGTGGGCCTCGTCGCGCACGGCGCGCAGGAGGAGCATCGGCGGGAGGTTCGGGTTCGGGGTGAGCGGCTCGGCCCGCTCGGGAAGGTAGAGCTCCTCCTCCCGCTTCGCGAGGCCCACCAGCGGGATCTCCGTCGGGAGGGGGAGCGCGGCGAGCGCCTGGGCGGCAAAGGAGACCTGGCCCCGGCCGCCGTCGATGAGGAGCAGGTCCGGGAGGATCTCCGCCTCGGCGAGGCGGCGCAGGTAGCGGCGGCGGACGACCTCGGCGATCATCGCGAAGTCGTTCGTCCCTTCGACGGTACGGATCCGGTAGCGGCGGTACTCCGAGCGCGCGGGGCGGCCGCCCTCGAAGACGACGAGCGATCCCACGGCCTCGTCCCCCTGGAAGAGGGAGATGTCGATCCCCTCGATGCGGTTCGGGATCGTCGGGAGCTCCAGGAGGCTCTGCAGCGCCCGAAGGACCTCGCGGGGGACCGGTGCCGCGACCACCTGGTCGACGTGGGCGCGCGCGAGGCGCTCGGCGAGACGCGCCCAGGCGGCCGGCCGTCCCGTGGGACGGAACTGGACGCGGACGCCCTTCTCCCCTTCGAGCCAGTCGACGGTCTCGTCGATGCCGTCGGGCCGAGGCCCGTCGATGTAGAGCCGCTCGGGAAGATCGAGCCGGCTGCCGTAGTACTGGGTGAGGAACTGGCGCACGAGCTCCCCCGGATCGGGAAGGTCATGGGCCGGGAAGGCGAGGAGGTGCGGCTCGGTCCCGCGGACCTCCCCCTCCACGACGCGCAGGAGACCCACGGCGACCTTGAGGGTCCCCGGGTCGTGCGGGAGGGCGAGCGCGATGACGTCCGCCCGGCCGCTCCCCGGCCCGACCACGTGCTGACGCTCGGTGAGGGCCGCGAGCCCGGCGATCGCGTCGCGCAGGAGCGCGGCGCGCTCGAACTCCTCGTCGGCGGCGGCGCGCCGCATCTCGACCTCGAGCTCGGGCCGTACCGCGGCGCCGTGGCCCCGGAGGATCGTGAGGGCCTTGTCGACCCGGGCGCGGTAGTCCTCGGCGCCGATCGCCCCGATGCACGGCCCGCTG
>DAHUXZ010000021.1 GCA_027315455.1 Thermoplasmata archaeon
GCCTCCCCGACGTCCCTTCGGCGGTCGGCCCCCACGTGGCGGGCCACGCGGCGGATCCATCCCTCGTCGTCGATCCCGATCTCGACCGGTTGCAGCCGTCCGGCCACGTACGCCCGGCCCGCCAGGACCCAGTCGACGTCGGACGTCCCCCCTCCGTTCGTGGCGTGGGAGCGGGGCCGGGCCGGCATCCCCCTCGGGACGCGCCCTGAGCATAAGAAGCGCAGGGGCGCCGACGTTGGGCGCCACGTTTTTCCCCCCCGGACGCTCGGTACGGGCATGGGCGCGACCCCTCCCGGCGGATGGACGTACGCGCGGTCGGGCGTGGATCGCACGTCGGTCCGTACGGCCCTTCGGGCCCTGCTCGGCGAGGTGCGCTATCGTCCCCCGCCGTCGCACGGCCGTGCGGTCGAGGGTCCCGGCCACTACGCGGGGCTCGTCCGGGTCGGGCGGGAGACGATCGCGATCACGACGGACACGGTCGGGACCAAGGCCCTCCTTGCCGAAGAGCTCGGGGCATGGGAGGAGGTCGGGGAGGACATCGTGGCGGTCAATGTCAACGATCTCGCCGCGGTCGGCGCGCGGCCCTGCGGTCTCGTCGACTGCCTCTCGGTCCCGTCGCTATCGCCCGCCGTCTTCGCCGCGCTCGGCCGCGGCATCGACCGGGGCCTCCGCGCCGCCGGCTGCGGACTTCTCGGAGGGGAGACCGCGGTCGTTCCGGACCTGGTCAAGAGCCCGGACCTGGGCGGGACCGCGATCGGGTTCTTCCCGCGGGGCCGGCGCCCGGTCGTCGGCGACCGCATCCGGCCCGGCGACCTCGTGATCGGGGTGGCCTCGAGCGGGCTGCACGCGAACGGGTTCACCCTCGTCCGTCGGCTGATCGAACGCTTTGGATCCGACCTTGCCCGGCCCCGCCCGGGGGCCGCGCTCCCGTTCGGTCGCGAGCTCCTCGCCCCGACCCGGATCTACGTTCGAATCTCGGAAGCGATGGCCGGCCGTCCCGAGACCCACGGATTGGCCCACATCTCCGGGGGCGGGGTCCGCAATCTCGTACGTCTCAACTCCCGGGTGGCGTTCATCCTGGACGGGTGGCCCCGACCTGAGGGGATCTTCCACTGGGCGATGGAGGCCGGAGAGGTCGCGGCGGAGGAGATGTACCAGACGTTCAACATGGGGATCGGCTTCGTCCTCGTCGTGGCCCCGGCCCACCGATCCGAGATCCTGCGCCGGCTGGCACGGGCCGGCGCCCCCGAGGCCCGGGTCGTGGGGCACGTCGCCCGGGGCAAGGGCGTCGAGGTCCCGGCCTTCGGCCTGCGCTACGAGGGCTACGACTGAGCCGGTCGACCGGGGCGTCGGGGCGAAGGCTTCAACCGAGGCACCCTGTCCGGGGGGATGTGACGGGGGCCGGCGGCCGCCACATGATGGCGGCGCTCCTGGCGACGCTCTCCGCCGTCCTGTGGGCGTCGTACTACGTCTTCGTCCTGAAGGCGACGCCGACCGCGGGACCGGCGGCGCTCCTCTCCTTCCCGTTCCTGGCCGGGGGCGCCGCGTACGCGCTCTTGGCCGTCGCGCAGGGCCACGGGAGGGTCTTCCTCGGGCTGTGGACCCGTAGCGCGGCGTACGGACGGACGGTGCTCGCGCTGGGGATGCAGGTCTCCGTCCTCGCATCGACCTACCTCGCGGGTTCGGTCAACACGTCGCTTCTCTCGCTTCTCGGGGACGTCGCGTTGACCCCGGTCCTGTTGATGTTCCTCTACCACGAGGGGAGGGACCGGGCCCGTTCGGTGCCGTTCGTGCTCGGGGTCCTCCTCAGCACCGGGGGCGCGTCCCTCACCATCCTGGGCGGGGAGGGCGCGACCCCGCTCAGCGGCTGGGGCTGGCTCGTGGCCCCGCTCGTCCCGGTGACGGTCGCGTTCTACTTCCTTGCGACGGCCCGGGAGAACCGCCGGACCCCCGCCTCGGCGGTGGTGGCACAGACGATGCTCGGCGCCGGCCTCCTCGCCCTCCCCGTCTCGGTGCTGTTCCCGGGCGGGGTCGGCGGTCTCGCCGTCCACGGGGACCTGACCTGGGGGCTCATCGTCGCGCTGGGCCTGACGAGCTTCTTCCTGGCGCCCTGGCTCTACTTCCGCGCCATCGAGATCACCGGCCTCATGCTTCCGGCGCTGTTGATGTCCGGGATACCGGTGTTCACGCTTCTCTTCTCGGTGGGGTTCCTCGGCGAGGCGCCTCGACTCCTCGGCGTTCTCGGTGTGCCGGTCGCCGTCGCGGGCGCCCTCCTCGCGCTCGAGGGCACCCGCCCGGCGACCGCCGCCTCCCCGCCCGCGGCCGGCGCGGGGTGACCGGCGTCCCCGGGACGTCCGTCGGGGAGGCCGCCATCCCCCACCCGCGCCCCCGCGGGTCCGATCGTCCCGGGGGACGATCACTCGAACTCGGCGAGCGATCGCGCGCGGTGTCGGCGGGGCTCGGCCTTTCCGATCGCGCCGACCGGCGTATCGAGCGAAGCCGGTGCCCCGGTCGCCGGGGGAGGCTCCGGCGCCTCAACGAGGCGCCGCTGGTGGCTGCCCCGCAGCAGGGACGCGGCGTCCCAGTCGAAGACCTCGGTCACCCGGGCCAGGGTCTGGGCGACGCGGTCGGCGTAGTAGCCGAAGTCGGGCCGGGCGGTGAACGGACGCCCGTCGACCCACGGCTCGATCTCCTGGGGAGTGCGCCGGGCGTCGGTCACGATCCACGCGACCTTCATCCCGGGGATCACGTCGTAGCCCTCGGCCTTGAGCCGACGGAAGACCCGGAGGAACGGCAGCGCGTCCCGCGTGGCCTCGTTGTACTCCTCTTCGGCCCGCACCGAGCGGGCGACGACGAGGCGCTCGACCGGGACCTCTCCGTCGCGGCACCGCGCGACGAGCTCCCGGGCCCGCGTCACGGCCCGGTCGGTCTCCCCCTTCAGGACGAGGTCGAACACCTCGAGGAGCGCCTCCGACTGGTAGTCGAAGGCGTCGGTCCGGCGGGTCTCGTAGCCCCGGATGACGAGCTCCTCCTTCGGCCAGGCCGTACGGCCGACATAGCGCTTCTTCGCGCCGTGGGAGAACAGCGACTCGTACACCGACTGGAACTCGAAGGTGACCCCTTCGTGGGTGAACCGCCGTGAGACATCCTCGCCGAACGCGCGCGCCCCCTCGAGGGACGGGGTCGGCGAGCGGACGAAGACGCTGTCCGTGTCGGAGTAGACCACCTCGTGCCCCTCCGACTCCAGGGCCCGGATGATCGAGGTGATCGACTCGCGGGCGAAGGCGGTGATCGCCGCGCCGATGTCCTTGTTCGTGAAGCGGTAGAAGCTCGAGGCGAGGACGCCGTAGAACGAGTTCATCAGGATCTTCACCGCGTTCTGGAGCCCGTCGAAGTACTCCCGCTGTTCGTCCGCCGTCGCCTCCCGCGCGAGGCGGCGGAAGCGGTCCCGGTCGGCGAGGAGCTCGCGGAGGATGCGGGGGACGATCCCCACCCGTTCCGCCGGGGTCAGGAAGCGGGCCCCTCCGTCGGGGCTGCGGGTCGCGCCGGTGGGGGAGAGCGTCGTGAAGCAGATGTTCCGGGAGATGATGATGCTCGGGTACATCGACTTGAAGTCGAGGACCGAGACCCACCGGTAGATCCCGGGCCGGATCGCGTGGACGTATCCCCCCTCGATGGGCGCCTCGCGACGCGCCCGATGGGTCGGGGGCACCCCGACCCGCTCGCGGTCGGCCCGCGGGATCAGCATCGCATCGATGAAGAGGCTCGTCCGCCCGTTGAGCCCCTCCTCGAGGGGCAGGTGCGCGACCGTCGCGAGGTCGGCGGCCTTGTCGATCGCCCGGAGGCGCTGGAGGATCCGCAGGGCGAGGTCGGCGTCGTGCTCGCAGTACTCCATCACCCGCTCGGGGTCCCGCGCCCACTCCTCGGAGATGTTGCGCCGGTCGACGTCCATCTTCTTGTCGCCGAGGAGCAGGCGGGAGACGAACTGCAGGCTCTCCTGCTTCGGTCGCAGCTCCCGGCGCGCCGACCACCACGCATCGGCGAAGACCCGGCCCGCGGCCCGCCAGAGCCGCTCGCCGGCGTCCTTCGCCTCCCCGCGGTCCCGGCCCAACACCAGGGGCGGAAGGCCGAGCGCCCTGGCCCGCTCGATGAGAAGGGGAATGTCGTAGCCGCCGATGTTGTAGCCCGTGATCACGTCCGGGTCCTCCTCCCGGACGATGCGCACGAACTCCCGCAGGATCTCGCGCTCGTCCGCCGCCCGCAGACGGAAGCCGGTCTTCCCCTTCGCTCCCCGGTCGACCTTTCCACAGATCGTGAAGATCGTCCGCTCCCGGATCGCGTTCTCGATGTCGAAGGAGAGGATCGTGAGGGGAGGACGGAACGGATCGATCGGACGGATGTCGGAGTCCTCCGTGTGCACGACGCGCACGACCCGGCCGACGGTGTAGAGCTCGGCGACCTCCGCCGGCTCCGGCTCCGCCTCGAACCGCACGGCGAGCCCGAGGTTCTTGTCGTAGAGGAAGCGGTGGATGAAGGGGATGTCGCAGGCAAGGACGCTCGCCTCGTCGCCCGGCCGCCGGTAGCGTTCGCGGTAGTCCGGTACGAGCCAGGGAGCGTGGAGCGTGACGCGGAGGGCGGGGCGCTCCACCCCCTCGACCCACAGCGGCCGGTCCTCGAGGGCGACGACCTGGGGGTCGGCCTTCAGCCGATCGCGGGCCTCGGCCGGCGGGTCGACGAGGTCGAAGTAGGGGCGGAACCCGTAGTAGCGGGCCACCACGGACTCGCCGTCGCGCGTCTTCCCGTAGAGCTCCACGACGACGTCGGCGCCGAGGGAGCGGTAGGAGCCGCCCAAGAGGAACAGGTCGAGCGTCTCCACGCGTCGGGAAGCGGGAGGCGGGTTATAGGGTTTGACGCAGGACGCGTCGCAGGACGGCGCCGAGCCGGTCGAGGTCGGCGGCCCAGCGGGGGGCCAGCTTCGGATTGTGGAGCACCGCGGCCGGGTGCAGCAGCGGGACGAGCGGACGCCGGTTCCAGCTGCGCTCCCGCCCGGCCGCCTGGGTGATCGGCGGAGCGTCCGGCACGAGCTCGGCCAGGGCATGGCGCCCCAGCGTCACGATCACCGGGGGATCGAGCAACTCGAGCTGGCGTTCGAGAAAGGGCCGGCACGCCAGCACGGAACGACGGGGGAGGCGGTTCTCGGGCGGTCGACATTTGACCAGGTTGATGACCCCGACCTCGTCCATCCGCAGCCCGAGCTCGGCGATCGCCCGGTCCAGCCGCCGGCCCGAGGCGCCGACGAACGGCCGGCCCGTGGCGTCCTCTGCCCGGCCGGGCGCCTCCCCGACGAAGACCACGGACGGGCGCTCCCCGCCCCGGTAGACGACCGCATGGGTGCGCGTATGGCCGAGCGGGCAGCGGCGGCAGCGTTCGATCGCCCGAGTGAGCCGGTGCCAGGTCACGGTGGTCACCGGAGCCGGCGTTCGCGCGACGGCCGCCGAAGGCTCGTCCACGCGCGGAGAGCGGCGCCGGACCCTTCAGCGTTGTGCCCCGGCCCCCTCCGGTCGCCCGCCGGCGGTGTGCGAAGGCGTTGCGCGGACGAATCTTAAATACAGGGACCCGCTGGCTCGGGCCCCCGAGCACGTACGATGGTTCCGCCGTCAGGGATGAACACCGCCGGTAGGCTACAGGCCCTCCGCCAGCGCCGACGCTGGTCCGACCGCTACTACAAGCGCCGGACCCTCCATCTCAAGGAACGCTCGGACCCCCTCGAGGGGGCGCCCCAGGGACGGGGGATCGTCATCGAGAAGGTGGGCGTGGAGGCCAAGCAGCCCAACTCCGCGATCCGCAAGTGCATCAAGGTCCAGCTCATCAAGAACGGCCGTCAGATCACCGCGTTCGCGGTCGGCGACGGCGCCATCAACTTCATCGATGAGCACGACGAGGTGCTGGTCGAGGGGATCGGCGGACGGATGGGCCGGTCCTACGGCGACATCCCGGGCGTGCGCTACAAGGTGATCCAGGTGAACAGCGTGTCGCTCGACGAGCTCGTCCGCGGTCGCAAGGAGAAGCCCCAGCGATGAGCGCTACCCCGGTGCCGTCGGCGGTCGTCGATCCCGAGGAGGGCCCCGGCCCGGTCGTGCAGCGGCCGGCCGCGCCCGCGCCGCCCCCGTTCCCGCTCCCCCCGCTGTTCGGGAAGTTCCCCTTCGAGGGGATCGAGGTCCACGACCCGGGGCTGCAGCCGTACCTGTACCTCCACCCGATCTACTCGCCGCACTCCGAGGGGAAGCTCTCGGGGCGGCCGTTCATGAAGACCCACATGCACCTGGTCGAACGGCTCGCCAACCACCTCATGAAGGGCGGGAAGTTCACGGGCAAGAAGTCGAAGGCCCTCACGACGGTGCGGCGGGCCTTCGAGGAGCTTTACACCAAGGAGCACCAGAACCCGCTCCAGCTCCTCGTCAACGCCGTCGAGAACGCCGCTCCCCGCGAGGAGGTCACGCGACTTCAGTTCGGCGGCATCTCGGTGCCGCGCGCCGTCGATGCCGCGCCCGCCCGCCGGGTCGCCGTGGCGATCCGCAACCTTGCCCAGGGGGCCATCCAGGCCTCCCGGAAGTCGACGAAGCCGATCTACTCGTGCCTCGCCACGGAGATCGCCCTCGCGGCGAAGGGCGACATGACGAGCTTCGCGGTGGGTCGGAAGGAAGAGGTCGAGCGCGTCGCCCAGTCGGCGCGATAGAGCCCGGGTCCCCCTCATGACGCATATCCGCAGCGAGTTGGCAAAGGCCATCCCCGATATGATGCGCCAGCGCGAGCGCATCCGGAACATCGGCATCGTGGCGCACATCCACCACGGGAAGACGACGCTCTCGGACAACCTTCTCGCGGCGGCCGGGATGATCTCGACCGAGCTGGCGGGCAAGCAGCTCTATCTCAACTTCGACGAGCAGGAGCAGGCCCGTCTCCTCACGATCAACAACGCGGACGTTACCATCGTCCACGAGTTCGAGAAGGAGAATTACCTGATCAACCTCATCGACACCCCGGGGCACGTCGACTTCGGCGGGGACGTGACGCGGGCGATGCGCGCCGTCGACGGCGCCGTCGTCGTCGTCTGCGCCGTCGAGGGCGTGATGGCCCAGACGGAGACGGTCCTGCGCCAGGCGCTCCGCGAGAAGGTCAAGCCGGTCCTCTTCATCAACAAGGTCGACCGGGCGATCAAGGAGCTCAAGCTCACCAGCGATTCGTTCCAGAAGCGGTTCGCGACGATCATCAGCGAGGTCAACGAGCTCATCCGCCGGATGGCGCCCGAGGAGTTCGTGGACGACTGGATGGTCGACCCGCGCAACGGCTCCGTCGCCTTCGGCAGCGGCTACGAGAACTGGGCGATCAGCGTCCCGTACATGCAGCGCACGGGGGTCAAGTTCCCCGACATCGTCGACTACGTCTCCTCCGGCCGCTCCCGCGAGATCGCGCAGAAGGCCCGCATCAACGACGTCGTCTTCGACATGGTCGTCCGGCACCTTCCGAACCCGATCGTGGCCCAGAAGTACCGCATCCCCAACATCTGGAAGGGTGACATCGGCTCCACGGTCGGGCAGGCGATGGTGGCGACGGACCCCGAGGGTCCGACGGCGTTCATGGTCACGGACATCACCATGGACCCGAACGCCGGCGAGATCGCGACGGGCCGCGTCTTCTCCGGCCGCCTCCAGAAGGGGATGGAGCTCGCGGTCGTCGGGACGAAGACCCGCAACCGCGTCCAGCACGTCTCCCTCTTCATGGGGCCCGAGCGCCTGATGGTCGAGGAGGTCACCGCCGGCAACATCGCCGCGGTGATCGGACTGACCGACGCCTTCGCCGGCACGACGATGTCGAACGCGGCGGAGATGGTCCCGTTCGAGGAGATCCGCCACGTCTCCGAGCCGGTCGTCACGGTGGCGATCGAGCCCAAGCACATGAGCGACCTCCCGAAGCTCATCGAGACGATGCGCAAGGTGGGCAAGGAGGACGCGAGCCTCAAGGTCGAGATCAACCAGGAGACCGGCGAGCACCTCCTGTCGGGGATGGGCGAGCTCCACCTGGAGATCACCCAGTACCGCATCGTCAACGACTACAAGGTGGAGATCGAGGCGTCGAAGCCGATCGTCGTCTACCGGGAGACGGTGAGGGCCCCCGGGGGACCGTTCGAGGGAAAGTCGCCGAACAAGCACAACCGCTTCTACTTCGAGGTCGAAGCCCTCCCGGCCGCGGTCGTCCAGGCGATCAAGGACGGCGAGGTCCCCCAGGGCAAGTCCTTCAAGGACCTCAAGACCCTCGTGGGCAAGCTCGACGGGCTCGGCCTGCCGCGCGACGAGGGGCGCGGCCTCATCGCCGTCGAGGGCACGAACATGCTCCTCGACGTGACGAAGGGGATCCAGTACCTCAACGAGACGATGGACCTCATCGTCGATGCCTTCAAGGAGGCGGTGAACCGGGGGCCGCTCGCCAACGAGAAGATCTTCGGGCTCAAGGTCCGCCTCGTCGACGCGAAGCTCCACGAGGATTCGATCCACCGCGGACCCGCGCAGACGATCCCGGCGGCCCGCTCCGGCATCTACGGGGCGATGTGCCTCGCCGGCCGGGTCCTGCTCGAGCCGCTGCAGAAGGTCACGGTCAACGTCCCGCAGGACGTCCTCTCGGGGGCGACCCGGGAGCTCCAGCGGCGACGCGGCGAGATCCTCGACATGACGAACGTCGGGGACCTCCAGACGATCGTGGCGAAGGTCCCGGTCGCGGAGATGTTCGGCTTCGCCTCCGACATCCGCAGCGCGACGGCCGGCAAGGTCCTCTGGGCCACGGAGTCCCTCGGGTTCGAGGTCCTCCCGACGGAGCTCCAGGCGAAGGTCGTCGGCGAGATCCGCCAGCGGCGCGGGCTCAAGCCCGAGCCGTACGACGCGTCGTACTACGCGGGCTAGGCGACCTCCGCCCGACGTCGTCGAGCGTCCGCTGGGCCGCCGACCGGGGGCCGTCCGGGGTCCGCGAGCGCAGCGGCCAGGCCCCTTCGCGGTCGAGGAGCCAGCGCTTGCGCCACAGCCCGAGGCCGTAGCCGGTGAGCGATCCCGCGTCCCCGACCACCCGGTGGCACGGCAGGACGATCGGGATCGGGTTGCGGTGCATGGCCCCGCCGACCGCGCGGGCCGCCCCGGGATGGCCGGCGCGGCGCGCGAGCTCCCCGTAGGTCACCGTGGCGCCCGCCGGGACGCGGGCGAGCGCGGCGTAGACCGCCCGGTCGAACGACGAGACCCCCTCGAGCGCCGGGGCGAGGTCGAAACCGTCGCGCTCCCTTCGGAAGTACTCCGCGAGCTGGCGCGGGGCGCTTCCCGCGGGAAACGGGGGGCGACGCCGCCGCGCGCTGTCGGGGACCACGGCCTGGGGCAGCCCCCGCTCGAGAAGGTCGACCAGGTGGACCTCCCGGCCCTCGTAGACGACCCGGAACGTCCCGATCGGCGTGGGGACGTCGGCCACCTCGAGCGCGGGCGCCATCCTACGCGGGATGACGGCCCGGGCTTTTAGCTCCCGGGGCGGCGTCAATCGAGGCCCGTCGCCGTGATGCGGAAGTCGGCCGACGCCTCGGGGCGGGAGCGGTGCTTGACGAGGACCGCCCGCCGTCGGTCGCCGGGAAGGCGGTCGAGGCGCAGGATCGTCTTCGCGGCGTGGTTCACGAACGACCCGCCGAGCGGCTCGAGGGTCCCGTCGCGCTGGTTGCGCCAGACCTGGTTCGTGAACAGGACGGGGACGTGCGTCGCGATCGCCGTCGAGAGGAGGTCCGCGAGCTCGACCCCGAGCGCGAGGCGCCCCTCGTCCTCCGCCCCCGAGGCGAGCGTGAGGCGGTAGAAGAACGTCGCCGAATCGAGGACGATGAGCCCGACCGGCCGGCGGCCCTCACGGACCAGGGCGCACGCCCGGGCCACGGCCCGCCCCTGCTCCTCGAGGTCCTTCGGGGTCGAGAGCAGGAGGCGGCGCAGGACCTGGTCGAGGTGGCCGCCCGCGATCGCCTCGAGGCGGTCGACGCTCACCCCCTCCGTGTCGATGTAGAGGACCCACCGGTCCGCCAGGGCGACGCGGACCGCCGCCTCGAGGCAGAGGAGGGTCTTGCCGCTCCCCCCTTCCCCGTAGAGCTCGGTCAGCCCGTCGGGCTCGAGCCCCCCGCCGAGGATCCGGTCGATGCCGGCGACCCCGGTGGGGAGCTTCTCCGATGGCATCCGCGCCGGGACGGGAGGGTCGGCCTTTAAGCCGGTGGGCCGGGCCGCTAAAACGAACGCAGCGGGTAGGTCGCGCCGAGCTCCGGGGGGACCACGTGGCCGGCGGCCGGGATGAACGCCTCGGGGTGCTCGGTGTGGATGGGGAAGAGGGACCGGGCGCCGATGTGCCGGGCGATCTCGAGCAGTTCCGGGCCGGAGGCGTGGCCCGAGGCATGCATCTGGCAAAAGCCGAGCCCGAAGTGGTCGAGCCAGTTGTGGAGGACCCGGTCGTCGACGTCGTCCTCGCTGAACGGCTCGCTCATCGAGTGGATGAACGGGGTCCCCGCCTCGGGGCGGATGTCGATGAGCTCGGCGAAGTGGTGGAGGTCGAGCGAGAGGAGCAGCTCCCCCGCGTGCTCGCGGACCCAGGCGGCGTCCACGCTCTCGTCGAGGAACGGCCGCTCCCAGCGGTAGTAGACCTTCTTCGTGCGGCGGTAGACGCGCAGCCCCGGCGACGAGCCCGGGACCGGCGCTCCCGGGGGGAGGTCCGCGCCGACCGTCGCGAGGAGGTGCGCCGTCTTGAGCGGGATGACGAACTCGCGCCCCGCGGCGACGGCCGCCCGGTAGAGGGTCGTCAGGCGGTCGATGTCGCGGGGGTAGTGGCTCACGACGGCGAGGCGCCGCGACCCGCCGAGGATCCGGTCGACGCCCTCCCGGACCCCCGCTTCGGAGCGGTCCGGCCGGGGGTCCGGCCCGGCGCGGGTCCCCTCCATGACGAGGGCGATCGGACGTTCGCGCGCCGCCGCGGCGAGGAACTCCCGCGTCTCTCCCCCCCGCGGCCCGTGGGCGCGGAAGTCGCCCGTGTAGACCACCGTCCCCTCGCTCGTGCGGATGAGAAAGGCGGTCGCCCCCGGCACCGAGTGGTCGACGGGCCGGGCCTCGACCTCGACACCGCCCACGCGGGCGCGGCCGCCGGGGGGAAGGACGTGCCAGGGGTGGTCCCCGTAGTGGCCCCCCGAGGAGCTCTCGATCGCGTCGAGGATCCGCTTCGTGCGCTCCCCGACGTAGACCGGGATGGTGGGGTCGAGGAGGGCGAGGTGGCCGGCATGGTCGATGTGGGCATGGCTGACGAAGACCCCGTGGACCTCGGGCGGTACGTGGCGCAGGTCCGAGCCGTAGAGCGCCTCGGCCGAGTAGAGGCCGTCGACGCGCGGAAGGAGGTCGAACTCGAGGAGGTCCTTGACCGGGCTGGTCGACCGGGGCTGGAGGAAGTTCACGTAGAACTCCTCGAACCGGGGGGAGAACGAGGGCCCGAAGTCGAAGAGGAGCCGGTCGGGGCCGTCCTCGACGAGGAGCTTGCTGCCGCCGATCTCCCGTACGCCCCCGAGGAACCGGAGCCGGGGACCGCGCACGGATCGCGCGAAAGCGCCGGGACTTAAGCCCTCGCCGTCGGCCCGGCGCCCGGGCTCAGCGGGCCTTCAGGGTCTTCTTGACGTTCGGGTGCTCCTTCGTGAAGATCTTCCCGCCGCAGTTGTCGCAGCGGACCCCGAAGAGGTTCGAGTCGCTGGGGAGCGGCTCGCCGCACCGGATGCACCGGAACATCGTCGATTCCAGCCGGCGGGGGGGCTTAACCCTTGCCCGCCGTCGCGGGGGCGGTCTCGGGGGTCTTCTCCGAGCGCGAGATCGGCGGCGGCGGCGAGAACAGATAGGCACCGCTCGCGAAGCGGGTCCCGCACCGGGAGCATTCGAAGACCCCGGAGGCGACCCGGCTCACGGTGACCGTCGAGCACCTCGGGCAGGCGGCGTCCACGCTGCGGGCCCGGTCGAGGTCGAGAACGCGCCGGCGGATGCGGATGCCGTAGCGGGGCCCCATCCAGCCGGTGTTGCCGACCTTCTTGGTGCGCTTGCTCATGGGGCCGACCCCTGGGCGATCCGGCGCAGGCGCTCGCCGTGCCGCAGCGCCCGCTCGACCACCTGGTTCACGTCCTCGGGGGAGAACGCGCCGATAAGGCCCTTCTGCATCGCGACCACGTTCCCGAGCTCGTCCGTGGCGACGGTCAGGCGCCCCTGGGCGGCCTGCTCCTCGTCGAACGACGGGTCGACCACGATCGTGTCGCCCAAGCGGACGAAGGTGCACTCGACCGGCAGGTGCTTGACCTCGAGCGGGTAGTCGGCGTCGCGGATCCCGAAGCGCTTCGCCGGGACCGTGGCGTGCGTCAAGGCCCCGAGCGCGGCGAGGAGCGCCGCGTCGATGAGGTTGCCGGTGTGGTCGAGCACGTGGATGTCCACGAAGCACGTCCAGCACTTCTCGGCCGGGGTCACGCACAGGCGGGTGAGGTCGATCGTCTCGGCCGCGCGGATCGCCCGGTCGACGACGCGGGAGACCTCGATCGCCCGCGGGTGGGGCGGTCCGGGCTCGAAGGTGGGGGACGAGAGGGGGACGAGCTCCGCGTTGGTCGTGAGGACCCCCGCGTTCGGGGTATCGGGGAACGGCTTGCCCGGTTCGAGCTTTACGCCGCAGACGACCTTGGTCGTCCCGATCGTCGTGAGCGCGCTCCCGTCGGCCGTCACGACGAACCCGGGCTCGACCTTGATCTCGCGGTAGTCGTTCGTCCCGCGGCCGTCCAGGCGGCGTCCGGAGCGGGCGAGGTCGAGGATGTGGGTCGTGAGGATCTCGGCGGCGACCTCGTCCGTCATGCGGCCCCCTGGGGCTCGGCGGCCTCACCCGTCGCGTAGCGGTCCCGAAGCGCCTGCTTCATGGTCTCGTAGATCGAGCGGCAGCCACGAACGCCGAGCTCGAGGGCCCGGGCGAGCTCCGGCGCGGTCAGGTGGCCCTCCATCTGGAGGAGCACGAGGCGACCGGACTGCGGGACGAGGGCCATCGGGACGTCCGCCTCGCCGTAGTTGTCCTCCTCCTTCTTGAGGTCGAGGGCGATCTCGCCGGCGACCTTCCCGACGGCCACCGACGGCAACAGGTCGACCATCGGGATGCCGGCGTCGGCGAGCGCCACGGAGGCGGCGACGATCCCCGCGCAGCGGGTGCCGGCGTTCGCCTGCAGGACCTCGATGTAGACGTCGATGCTCGTGCGGGGGTACTCCTCGGCGAAGATCACCGACTCGAACGCCTCGCTGATGACCTTCGAGATCTCCTGCGAGCGGCGGTCGAGGCCGGGGCGCTTGCGTTCGTCGACGGAGAAGGCCGCCATGTTGTAGCGGCACTGGACGATCGCCTTGTTGTTCTGCTGGAGGTGGCGCGGATGGACCTCGCGCGGGCCGTACACCGCCGCCATCACCTTGTTGGCGCCCCACTCGACGTAGGCCGACCCGTCGGCCTCGTGGAGGGCGCCCGCGGTGATCTTGAGCGGCCGCAGCTCGTCCAGTCGCCGTCCGTCGATCCGCCGGCCCTCCGGGCTCAGCAGGACCGGGACCTCCTTGGCTCCGATGCTTCCCATGGTTGCAGTTCTCCTCTGAACGTGATCTCAGTACTCGTCGGGGGGCGCGCCGTCCGGTCGCGCGTCGTCCTCGGACCCCTCGGCGGGACCCTCGGGCTCCGCGGCATCGGCGGGCGGCGGAAGGATGACCTCCGCCTCCCGCGGGCCGCCCACGCTGTGGGGGATCTCCCCGAGGACGTGGCTGCGGTGATCGTGGGTGGAACCGGGGGTCTGCGTCGAATCGAGATAGGCCTGGACGCGCTCGGTGAGGCCGCTGCGCTGGCCCTCCTCCTCGATGAGGCGCAGGCACTCGCGGGCCCGGATGATGCCCTCGGGGCTGCCGTCGACCCAGATCCGACCGTTCTGGCCGACGACGACCTTGCAGCCGGTGAGCGTCGTGATCGTGCGGATCATCGAACCGCTGCGGCCGATGACGCGCGGGACCTTCGCCGGGGAGATGGTGGCGATGGTGCCGCCCTCGAGCTTGCCGAGGCCCTCGCCGAGCATCGTGACCCCGATGCGCCCGGTCGCCTCGATGCTCTCCACGGCGACGACGACGGCGTCGCCGACCCGGAGGTATTGCCCGGTCTCGCCGAAATCGATCTTCCATGGCGTGCCGGTCATGTGCAGCGGGGTCCAGCGCGGAGCCCCGATGTCGAGGAGCCAGAACGTGCCCTGCACGTCCGTCACGGTCCCGACGACGACATCCCGGGGCTTGGGGATGTACCGGCCGGACAGGGGGACGATACGGACGAGCGGCGGGCGCCGCTGGAGGAGCCCCAAGACGCTGGCATAGATGCGCCCGTCGACCCGATACGTGCCGGGCCCGGGGCGCATGCCCTGCGCCGGGATCTCCTCGCCCGGAAGGACTAGTACCCTCTCCCCGGAGAGGTGCGAGGATTCTGCCTCGCGGCCACGACCACGGTGGCCCGACCGATGTCCGCTACCCATGTGAGTGCTTGCACCGGCGCGCGCGACGGGGGCGGCCTATTTAACGAGCGCGGTCTCGGCGGTGCCGCGGGTCCGGGCGTTGAGCTTCTCGTAGAGTTCGGTCTGGACTCCCGCGGGGATCTCGAGGATCGCCGTCCAGGCGCCATCGGCCAGCCACTGTTCGTCGCTGAGCTTCCCCATCCCCTTGATCTCCCCGATGACCCGCGGGTAGTGCTGGGCCGGGATGCGGATCTTGACCCGGACCGAGTCGAAGCGGATCGGAAGAAGGGGCCGAAGCTTCTGGACGATCTCCTGGACCTGGACGTCGGCCGGGCGGAACGGGTCCACGTGGACCTTCGCCTCGACCATCGCGGCCTCGATACGGGCGGGGGGGTGGGGCGCTCCGGTCTGGGGGTTCATCGCGTTGCGCGCGATGGAGGCGACGATCTGCCGATGCTTCGCCGTCTGGAGCTGGTGGCGCTGCTCGGTCGTGACCTGGACCTCGCCCTTGAGGATGATCTGGCGCGCGATCTCGGGAAGCGAGCGCGTGTGGAAGATCCGCTCGAGGTGCTCCTCGGAGATCTTGTCGCCCTTGCGCGCATCCTTGAAGACCTGGACGAGGGCGAGCTTGTCGGACAGGTCGACCTCCTTGCCGTCCTTGAGATCCTGGACGGCCGTCGGGTCGACCAAGACCTCGAACCGCGAGCCCTGCGTCTCCCACCGGGCGACGACGGCGTCCTCGACCTTGACCACGGTGCCCCCTCCCGGGCCCGGCCCGCGGGCCCCCTACCGCCCGCCGCGGGCGGGACCGGTGGCGGCCGGAAGGCGCGAGGCGTACTTCTGCACTTCCTCCGGACCCAGGCGGTGGAGCCCGCGTCCCCGTTGCAGGGTGCAGACCTCGACCTGGGTGAGGCTCGCCGGTTCGTCGAGGGACGTGCGCAGGCCCTCGAGCGCGAGAAGGATCGCCTGGTCGGCGTCCATCCCCTCGCGGTACTTCTGCTCGAACAGCTCCATCACGGGGCCCTTGTTGCCCCCCGTGGAGGTCGCCTTGAAGCTGGTGAGGGAGCCGGACGGTTCCGTCTCGAACAGGTGGATGCCGTCCTCGTCATACCCGCCGACGAGCAGCGCCGTCCCGAACGGGCGGACGCCGCCGAACTGGGTGTACTGCTGCTTGTAGTCGCAGATCCTGCGGACCAGCAGCTCGACCGGGATCGGCTCGGAGTAGGTCACCCGGTTGATCTGGCCGGCGAGGCGGGCGTACTCGACCAGGACCCGCGCATCGGCGACGAGCCCCGCCGTGGCGCACGCGACGTGCTCATCGATCTGGTGGATCTTCTCGAGGCTGGCCGGCTCGGCCAGCTTCGGGTTGGGGATGCGCCGGTCCGCGACGAGGACGACCCCGTCGGTGAAGACGACGCCGGCGGTCGTGGCTCCGCGGCGGACCGCCTCCCGGGCGTACTCCACCTGGAAGAGGCGGCCGTCCGGGGAGAAGACCGTGATCGCGCGGTCGTAGGCCATCTGGCCGGGCTGCATTTCCATGAGGCGTCCTCGGGTCGGCGGGGGCACTTTCGGGGCCCTTATAACTCAATCCCGGCCGGTGGCGTCCGGGTAGGCGGGCCCGCGCCCCGCACCGGGCCCCCGCGGGGCCAACGGTATATCCACCGGCCGCGCCTACGCGGGCATGTCGAGCGCGCCCCCGGAGCGCCGGGGTGCCCACCGGCTCGCCGCGTCCCCGTCGGCGTACCTGCGGAGCGCGAGCGAGCAGCCGATCGATTGGCATCCTTGGGGTCCCGAGCCGTTCGCGCTCGCCGCGCGGACCGACCGCCCGATCCTCCTCGATGTCGGCGCCGCCTGGTGCCACTGGTGCCACGTGATGGATGAGGGCACCTACTCCGATCCCGAGGTCGCGCGGCTGATCCTCCAGCACTTCGTCGCCGTCAAGGTCGATCGGGACGAGCATCCCGAGGTCGACCGACGCTACCAGCGCCAGGTGAGCGCCCTCACCGGTCAGGGGGGATGGCCGCTGACCGCGTTCCTCACCCCCGCCGGGGAGGTCTTTCTCGGTGGCACGTACTTCCCGGCGCAGGACGCCATGGGCCGGCCCGGGTTCCGGCGCGTTCTCAAGGAGGTCGCCCGCATCTGGCGCGAGGAGCCCGGCCGCGCGCGGGAGAACGCCGGGGCGATCCGGGCCGCCCTCGCGCGCATCGAGGGGACTCCGCCGTCCGCCCCCGCGGCCACGACCGCGTTCGTCGCCCAGGTGCGGGACCATATCCACCAGAGCTACGATGTCGTGAACGGGGGATTCGGGTCCGCCCCGAAGTTCCCGCACCCGACGGCCGTCTCGTTCCTCCTCTGGGAGGCGTTCGCGCACGGCGACGATACCTCGGCGGCCCGCGCGAGCGAGACCCTGCGCCGGATGGTCGACGGCGGCCTCTACGACCAGCTCGGCGGGGGATTCCATCGCTACGCCGTGGACGAGGGCTGGCACGTCCCCCACTTCGAGAAGATGGCCGCCGACAACGGCCCGCTCCTCGGGGTCCTCGTCGAGGGGGCCCGACGGTTCGGCGACGCGCGCCTCCTCGAGGCCATCGCGGGTACGGTCGGGTGGATCCGGGGGGTCCTCGGAGACCCGGCCGGCGGCTTCGCGGCGAGCCAGGACGCCGACAACGCCCCCGGCGACGACGGCGGCTACTTCACCTGGAGCCGCCCGGAGCTCAAGGCCGTCCTCGCGCCGGAGGAACTGCGGCTGGTCAGCCGGGTGTTCGGCGTCGGGGCCGATGGGCGCATGCCCCACGACCCGGAGCGCAACGTGCTCTACCGCCTCCAGACCCTGGCCGAGGCGTCGGAGGGGCTGTCGCTACCGGCCGGGACGGCCGAGTCGGTCTTCGCCGGCGCCGTCGCGAAGCTCGCTCGCGCGCGCGCGGCGCGACCCCCGCCCGCCGTCGACCGGGCGCGGTACGCGAACCTCAACGGCGCCCTGGTGCGCGCGCTCGTGCCGGCCGCGCGGCTCGGCGGCGACGCGCTCGCCCTCGAGGACGCGCGCCGGGCGGCGGACGTCTTCCTCCGCACGGGCTTCCGTCCCGAGCAGGGGGTCGCCCACCAGCTCGGCCCGGACGGGGCGAGCGGGTTCGGCCACCTGGACGACCAGGCCGAGTTCGCCCTCGGCCTTCTCGAGCTCGCCGGGGCGACGCTCGACCGGAGGTACCTCGACGCGGCCGAGGCGATCCTCGCCGTCGTCGACCGGGAATTCCCGGACGCGACGGGGCTGCTGCGGGACCTGGCCCCCGGCCTCTACGACGGCCCCCTGGTCGGCGCCCTCGCGGAGCCGACGTATCCCCTGGAGGACAGCCCGCATCTGGCGGCCAACGCGGCCGTCGCCCTCGCCCACCTGCGCCACGCGGCGCTCACCGGGCGGACCGAGGGGGTGGACCGGGCCCGCTCGCTCGTGGCCGCCCTGGTTCCCCGGGTCGGCGGCGCGGGACTCTTCTCCGCCGGCACCGCCCTCGCCGCCGGGCTCCTCGAGACGGAGGCCGCGCGCATCGTCATCGAAGGCACGGACGCCGCCGCGGAGCGCCTCGCGCGCGCGGCCGAGGGCGCGTGGCACCCGAACGCCTGGGTCTTCCGCGGGATCCCGCCCGCGCCGTTCACGCTTCCCGAGGAGCTCGTCGGCCAGAGCGGGGGCCGCGAGGCCCGCGCCCTGATCTGCTTCGGGACGCGCTGCCTGCCCCCGGTCACCGAGCCCGCGGAACTGTCCCGGGTCCTGCTCCGCGGGGGGCGGAGTTCGACGCCGTGAGGATCGGCCCGAGATCGGTGCCGTCCAGAAGGTAGGCCCGCGCGTCGCGTCCGGCCAGGAAGCGGGCGAAGAGGAACGACCGTCCCCGCGCCGGGCGTTCCCGGTTGAGCGACTCGGTCCCCGCGATCGGGTTGAACGCCGGCAGCACGATGAGCTCGCGCGCCCGGATCGGTGGGCGTCGCCCGGCGGGCCGGGGCCCCGGGGGCGGATGAGCGTAGGCGACCCGGACCCAGCACCGCTCCTTGGCGCTCGGCGCGTCGGCGGTCGGTGCGAAGCGGAAGCCGGGGTGCAGGTGGCCGGTCACCAGGCGCGCGGCCTCGAGCACCGGCGCCGACGGCCAGCGATGGCCATGGAACATCCCGATGCCGTGGCGGACGAGCCCCTCGGCGCCGTGGACCGTCACCTCCCGGGGCAGGTACCGCTCGATCCCCACATCGTGGTTGCCGAAGACCAGTTCGACGGAGGCGCCGGCCCCGAGGAGCGTCGCGAAGAAATCGAACACGACCCGACGCAGCCGGCTCGGGGTGCCGACGATGGGGTGCTTCACGTCGCCGAGCAGCACGACGCCCTGCGCATGGCGTTCCTCGAGGAGCTCGACCAGGTCGAGGGCCATGGCGCGGGCGAGCCCTTCGGGGGGGATGCCACCGGACCGCTCGTCCGACCCGAGCCCCAGGTGGACGTCGGCGAGCAACAGGAACGGGCGGGCGCCGGATCCGGGCGGCACGAGCTCGAGGACGGGTCGGTCGGGGACCGGCGTGAGTCGGGCGGCGCCGCCGCGCCCCGCCCTCGGCCGGAGCTTCTTCACGGCACGGATGGAACGACCCTCCGACCCCCGTCAGGGGAAACCATCCTCTTTTATATAGAAGAAGTAATGGAATGGTGGGGGGGTCGCATGGAGCGTCCGCGCGAGCAGCTGATCGACCGCGTCCGGTCGTCGCTCGAGAGAGCCGGGTTCTTCGTCTCCGACGTCCACGCGGTCCGGCCCACGAGCTTCGACCTCGTCGCCCGCCGCGACTCGCTGCTGCTCCTGATCAAGGTGCTCAAGAACATCGACGCGCTCGACGCGAACGAGGCGGGCCGGCTCAAGGAGCTGGGCGAGCTGTTCCCGGCCCTGCCGCTCGTGATCGGCCGGACCTCCGGTCCGATGCCGCTCGAGACCGGGGTCGTCTATAGCCGCTACGACGTTCCGATCCTGGCCGAGGAGAGCCTGCACGACTACCTCCTCAAGGGCCTGCCGCCGTTCCTCTTCTCGAGCCCCGGCGGGATCTTCGCCCGGGTCGACGGGGCCCGTCTGCGCGCCATCCGCGACGAGCGCCAGCTCTCGCTCGGCGCGCTCGCGAGCGTCGCCGGGGTCTCCCGACGGACGATCCAGCTCTACGAGGACGGGGCCGGGGGCGAGGTCGAGGTGATCGAGCGGCTCGAGGCGTATCTCGGCGAGCCGATCGCGCTCGCCATCGACCTGTTCGGAACGCCGACCGGACGGCCGCCGGCGCCGGCCCCGCCCCCGGCGGAGACGGCGCCCGAGCCCGCCGAGCCGGGGCCCGGCCGCGGACCGGGCCGGCCCGGCCGCGCGGTCCCGAGGACCGGCGACGCGATGCGCGACGTCGTCCTGAGCCAGCTCAACGGGATGGGCTGGGAGGTCACGGTCACGCTGCGCTGCCCGTTCGACGCCTTCACGCAGGGACCCCGACCGTCGGAGGAAGACGTGCTGCTGACCTCGATCGGCAGCCTGCGCGCCGCCCGCCAGCGCGCGGAGATCCTGCGCGAGCTGGCGCGGGTGATCGAGGGCCACGTCCTCTTCGTGGTGGAGAACGCCCCCCGGGTGGCGATCGATGGCATGCCGCTCGTCACGGTCCAGGAACTGCAACGCCACCGCGACCGCCACGAGCTGGTCGACCTGCTCGAGGAACGGGAGCAGCGGTGATCCGCGCCGCCGTTCCCGGCCCGACCCCGTTCCTCGTCGCCGGCCCGGTGCGCGGCCTCGTCACCGAGGTGCCGACCCTCCTTTCGTCGCTCGACGAGTTCCGGCCGATGGCGGTCGGTGTCGGGCTCTCCCCCGAGGAGCTCTCGGGGCTCGTCGAGCACTTCGCCGGGCGGGCGGCCGAACCGCTCGTGCCCCTCACCGAGACGGAGGCCGCCGAGGTCCGCGGCCTGTGCCGGTTCGGCGAGGTCCGGCTGCCGAACCCGTCCGCCGTCGCCCTCCTGGAGTGGTCGGGGCAAACCCATACCCCGGTCGAGGCGCTCGACCCGTCCGACGAGGAGTACGCGGGACTCTTCACCGAGCACGTGGGCTATCTCGAGCTCGTGGGCCGCACGCTGCGGGAGCGGCGCCTTACGCGCGCCCCCCCGCCGGCGACGACGGCCGACGAGTTCGCCGTGCGCTGGCACGGGTCCGTCGGGGAGGGACGCGGCTCCCAGGAGCTCACGAGCGCCCGGGACCGGGCGTTCGCCAGAGCGGCGCGTGCGCTCCGGTCCCGGGCGGGCCGCACCGCGCTCGTCGTCGACCGCGAGCGCTACGACGGGGTCCTTGCCCAGCTCGCGCTGCCCGCGCCCGACCGCTGAGCCGCCGACCGGTCGGCGTTCCGGCCCGCGCCGGGCCCGGGGTCAGCGGCCGTCGCCGTGCGCCCGGCCCTTGAGAATCTCTTCCGGGGCCCACGGGCCGGCGACCGTCGCCGAACGCGATCGCAGCGGGCCGGAGAAGGCGAGGCGGCAGGCGCCCCCGCGCGGGATCCGCACCCGCTCGAGGGGGACCCCCGCGACGGCGAGGCCGACGAGCTCGTTGACGGTCGGGGCGTGGCCGACCAGCACCGGGAGCGGGCCCTCGGCCGCGGCCCCGCGGGCGAGGCGCGCGAAGAGCGGCGGTGCGGTGGCGCCGGGCGCGAGCTCGGCCCAGGTCTCGATGGCGGCCGGTGGGGAGAAGGCGGGGGCGAGGAGCGCGGCCGTCGCGCGCGCCCTCAGCGCGGGGCTCACGGCAAGGCTACGGGGCCCTCCGATCGCGAGCGCGAGGGCCGGGGCGA
This sequence comes from Thermoplasmata archaeon, assembly GCA_027315455.1. GTDB lineage: Archaea > Thermoplasmatota > Thermoplasmata > Lutacidiplasmatales > UBA184 > Lutacidiplasma. Next base: position 21,392 of record DAHUXZ010000021.1, read on the forward strand.
CCCGCCCGATGAGGTCGGCGCCCGCGGCGGTGAGCGGTCGGTCGTCGTCGCGCGGCCAGCGGCGGGCGTCCGGCTCCTCGGCCGGCCCGTGCCGGACGATCCAGAGCTCCACGGCCCCGGCGCTACTCGTCGCGCTCGAGGATCCCCTCGAGCGTGCGGCGGCCGGCGGCGCGGAAATCGGCGAGGCTGCCCTCGTTGATGAGCATGCCGTCGGCGAGCGCGAAGGCGTTGCCGATCCCCCACTTGAGCTCGCGCCGGTCCCGGTCGAAGAACTCCTGCAGTCCCTGGCCGTCGTCCCCGCGCCCGCGCTTCATCATGCGGTCGTAGCGGTGCTCGGGCGACGAGAAGATGCCGAGGACGAAGAGGTCGCCGAAGTGGTGCCGGAAGACCGTGACCTCGCTGTCCGAGCGGCAGCCATCGACGAGCATCCGCGTCTCGGTCAGCTTCGGCAGCGCCCGCTGCGCCCAGATCCCGAGTCCGTGCTTCTCCCGCTCCTCGTTCGCGATGCGCGCGACGTTCGGGTTGGTCAGCGCGAGCCCCCGGCGCCGGGTCTCATCGCGCACCAGGTCGCCCATCTTGAGGGTCGCGAGACCCATTCCGTGCGCGACCTCGACCAGTTCGTCCTTGCCGGAGCCCGGCATCCCGACGGTGACGACGAGTTTCATGGCGGCCCGGGAGCATCGGCCGAGGGGGAACCGGCCCCGCCCTGCGGCGACCCGGTGAGGCGCTCGGCGACCTCTCCCTGGGTCGCCATCTGGAGTCGGTCGGCGCGCTGCTGGTAGCTCGCAGCCTCCTGCTCTTCGAGCCGGGCGAGCTCGAGGTACCGATCGACCTTGACCTTGAGCTCGGCGGTCTTCTGGGTCTTGACCGCGGCCTTGTGCTCGAGCGTGCGGGACTTGTGCTGGAGGTCGACCACCTTCTGCTGGAGCTTGCGGATGCGGTACTGCAGGCTCGTGACGTCGGAGCCGACGGAGATCCCGCCGGTGTGCTCGGTCCGTGCCTTGATGTCCCGCTCGTGCTGGGCCATCTCCTGCTCGATCTCGGGGATCCGCTGGAGCGTGGTCTGGGCCTTCTCGCGGAGGATCGTCGCCTGGTGGCGGATCCGTTCGATCCGCGTGTTGAGGCGCGCCGCGCGCTGCTCGTTCTTGGTCGCGAGGCGTTGGTGCTTCGCGGCGATCTCGCGCAGCTTGGTGATGTCCGCGTAGCCCTGGCCGAGCCATCGGGCCTCGCGGTGGGCGACCGGGGCCCCCCCGGGGGGAGCACCGGATGAGGGCGCGCCGTCGGGCATCGAGCTTGCGCTAGGCGGAAATGCCCATATAGCCGTTGTCCCGCGGGCGTACGCCCGCTCCCGTGGGAGTTCTACGACGCCGCCGCGTCGGGGGCCGGGGGCCGGGGCGGCCGAAGGGGCTCGGCGAGCCGGGCCGCGAGCCCCTCGACGGGGACGCGCTCCTGGGCGCGGGAGTCGCGCTGCCGCAGCGTCACCGTGTCGTGGGCGGGGTGGGACGGGTCGACCGTCTCCCCGTCGACAGTCACGCAGTACGGCGCGCCGGCCTCGTCCATCCGGGCGTAGCGCCGTCCGATCGACGCCGAGGCATCGTAGGCCGCGGGGACACCGGCCCGGCGCACCCGGTCGAGCAGGGACCGGGCGTACGGACCGTGTTCCTTCTTGAGCAGCGGCAGGACGCCGAGCGGGATCGGCGCGAGGTACGCCGGCAGCCGGAAGACCGTGCGCTCGTCCTCGACGGCGAGGTGAAGGTCGGCGAGCGCCCAGAGATTGCGGTCGATCCCGAAGGTGATCTCGAGGACGTGGGGGAGGACGCGACGACCGTCGGTGAGGGTGACGGCGAGGTCCTTGCCGGAGCCCTTCGCATGCCGGCCGAGGTCGTAGTCCCCGCGGTAGTGCACGGCACCGAGCTCCCGGAACCCGCCGAGGCTGTCGAGCCGCACCTCCGCGTCGAACTGGATGCGGTTGTAGAACGCCCGTTCGACCTCGGACTTCTCGAAGAGGCGGATCCGCTCCGCCGGATAGCCGAGGACGTCCCGGAAGAACCGGAAGAGGTGCGCGAGGTGAAAGACGTAGAACTCGGGAAGTCCCCCGGCGACGAGCTCGGCGGCGCTCGTCCACTCGACGTCCGTCGCCCCGGCGGCCCGGCGGTCGGCGCGGAGGACGGGGAGGCGCTCGTCGCGCACCGCCGAGAACGGGACGGCGAACGAGGCGGGGTCGAAGAAGACCTGCAGCTCCGCCTGGGTGAACGCCCGCATGCGGAACAGCACCTGCCGCGGCGCGATCTCGTTGCGGTACGCCCGACCGATGACCGCCAGGCCGAGGGGGAGCGTCTTGCGCCCGACCTCCCACATCCGGGCGAACGCGAGGTAGCTGCCCTGCGCCGTCTCGGGAGCGAGGTAGGCCTTCTCCCGGCCGGTGACCCCGAAGTCGACGCCGAACATGAGGTTGAACGGCGCGGGAACGGTCAGCGCCGCCTGGCCGCACGACGGACAGGCGATGCGGTGCTGCGCGACGAGCTCCGCGATCGCCGTCGCGGAGAGCCCATCGACCCCCTCGGGCCGGACCTTCTCGAGGACCGTCTCGGCGCGGAAGGCGTGGTGGCAGTGGCCGCACGTCACTTCCGGGTCGGTGAAGTTCTCGAGATGGCCCGAGGCGCGCACCACGGCCTCGGGGAGGAGCTCGGAGGGCTGGATCGCGTGGTAGTCGTCACTGAGGCCGAGGAACCACGCGCTCCACGCCTCCTCGAGGCGACGCTTGAGCGCGACGCCGAGCGGGCCGTAGTCGAAGAGCCCCTGCGCCCCCCCGTAGATCTCCGAGGACGGCCAGAGGAACCCCCGCCGCCGGAGCAGGGCGAACAGCTCGTCGGACTTCATCGTGGGGCCCCGGCCGGTCCGGTCGCGGGACGGAGGATAAGGTGTTCGGTCGCCCGCGTCACCACCTGGTACGCGGGGTCCTCCGCCGGGAGCCGAAGGACGAGCGGGATCGCGCTCCCGCCCGGCACGAGGCGCGCCTGCTCGGGGTCGCCGAGCCAGGTCCACGGTTCGACGAACGCCGCCCGGAACAGGACGAGAGGGTCCACGGGCCGGCCCGCGAGGCGCTGGGCCACGTAGGCGAACTCGAGTTCGCGCCAGATCGATGGGGCATGGAGCATCGCGTTGTCCGTCCCGAGGAGGAGCCGGACGTCGGCCTCGACGAACCGGGCGAGGTCGTTCGCCCGGCCCCACAGGGCGTTCGAACGGACGCACGCGACCACGGGCACCCCGGCCGCGGCGACCGCGGCCAGGTCGTCGGGCGTCGCCCGGGTGAGGTGGACGAGGAGGTCCGGTCGCGGGTCGAGGTAGGCGTCGACGGGTTCCCGGGTCGCCTCGCTGGCGTGCAGCGCGTAGCGCTTACCGCGGGCGCGGCACGCCGCGGCGAGCGCCCGGCGAACGTCGGGTCCCTCCTCGGCCTGACTGCTGAGCCCGATCCCGTCGGCGGCCGAGAGGAGCGCATCGACCTCGCTAAAGTCCAGCGGACGGGCGAGCGGACGGCCGAGCGCGACGACCCGGAGCGCAGAACGGCGCGCGGCGGCCCGGAGGTCGGCGACCCCGTCGACCCCCTCCTCGCGGAAGTCGACGACGGCCCGGACCCCCTCCCGCTCCATCCGCGCGAGCGCCCGGCGCATCGCGGCGACCTTCCGGGGCCGGGGCGTCTCGGCCAGGAGCCGGAACTTGAGCCCGTGGGGCGGCCGCACCACCTCCTCGAGGCCGACGCGCGGGGGCTCGCGTGCGCTGATGGCATCGCCGAGGTGGGTGTGGGCGTTGACCGGGGAGGGCACGACGATCCCTCGGACGCGTCGCGTACCGGCCCGCTTCGGGGCGGTCCCCGTCGCGCCGACCTCGACGATGCGCCCGCCCTCGATGCGGGCGTAGCCGGTCCGCGGCCCGTCGGCGTCCAGGATCGCCCCCTCCACAAGGAGCCGGTCGACCACGGCCGGGCAAACGGGGCGGGGTAAGAAGGATGCGGGGCGCCGGGAACCGCTAAAGCGTCCGTGGCCTCGGCGACCCGCGATGGCCCCTAGCCCCCTCGACCCGGCGGCCCGTCGGCTCGACCTGGTCGTCGTGGGCCATGCCAACCTCGATCGGTTCCTGAGGGTCCCCGCGCTGCCGGCGCCGGACCGGACCGTGCCGGTGACCTCGGACGAGACGCGTCTCGGGGGAACCGCCGTGAACATCGCCCGTTCCGCGGCGAGCTGGGGGGTCGCGACGGGTCTGGTCTCCCGGGTCGGCGAGGACTTCCCGCCGGCGTTCCTTCGGCAGCTCGCCGACGAAGGCATCGACGTGAGCGGGGTGGAGAAGGTCCCGCGCGTGGTCTCCTCCACGTGCTTCATCGTCGAGGACGGACGCGGCGCCCAGATGACGCTGATCGACCAGGGACCGATGGCCGACGCGGCGGCCGCTCCGGTGCCGCGGGCCCAGTTCGCGTCGGCCGGCTGGGTGCATCTGACGACCGCCGACCCGGCCTACACGCTCCGCCTGCGGGACGCCGCCCGGCGGGCGGGGCTGCGCATCGCCGTCGACCCCGCCCAGGAGATCCACTACCGATGGGACGCCCGCCGGTTCGGCCGGCTCGTGGAGGGCGCGGAGGTCCTGTTCGGGAACCGCTCGGAGATCGCGCGCGCCGTCGAGCTCGCCGGGGTCGGTTCCGCGGCGGCCCTCACCGATCTCGTTCCCCTGGTCGTGATGACCGACGGGGTGCGGGGCGCGCGGGCCTACACGCGGACCGGCGAGGTCCGGACCGCGAGCCGACCGCTTCGCCGGTTCCGGCAGGTCACGGGGGCCGGCGACGCGTTCCGGGGAGGGTTCTACGCGGGATGGTTCGCCGGCGAGCCGCTCGCCGGCTGCCTTACCGCGGGGGCGAGGTCGGCGGCCCGGTGGATGGCCGACGGGGGGCCGGTACCGCACCGGGGGGTGCGCCGCCGGTGAGGATGCGCCCGTTCGGGGAGCTCCTGCCGCTCGACGAGGCCCGCCGCCGGGTCCTCGACGCGGCCCGATCGGTCAACGCCGTCGAGCCGGTCGCCGTCCTCGCCGCGGTCGGACGCGTGGCGGCGCGGACGGTGCGGGCCCCGCGTCCCGTCCCGACGTTCGCGCGGGCCACCTGGGACGGCTACGCCCTTTCCTCCTCGGCGACGCGCGGGGCCGGCCCCGAGCGTCCGGCGGTCCTCCGCGTCGTCGGCGAGGTGTACGCCGAGCGCCGATTCCGCGGCCGGGTCGGCCCGTCGGAGGCCGTCGCGATCGCGACCGGGGGCGAGCTACCGCGCGGGGCGGACGCCGTGGTCCCGTTCGAGCGGACCCGCCTGCGGTTAAACCGCCTCGAGGTGCCGGTGCGGGTGGACCCCGGCGACCGTGTCGCGCGCCCCGGGGACGACTTTCCCCGCGGCGCCCGGCTCGTCGAGGCGGGCGCCCGCTTGGGACCCGCGGACCTCGGCGCCCTCGCGGCGGCCGGCATCGCCCGGGTGGGCGTCTTCCGCCGCCCGGTCGTCACGATCGTCCCGAACGGCAACGAGCTGCTCGCCCCCGGAGCGGCGTTGAAGGCCGGCCGCATCTACGAGAGCAACAATGCGACGCTCGCGGCGGTCGTCGGGGCCGAGGGAGGGATCCCGCGGGCGCGGCCGCCCGTCCCCGACGACCCGGCGAGGATCGAGCGGGCCCTGCGTCGCGCGCTCGCCACGAGCGACCTCGTCCTGGCCACCGGCGGGAGCTCCGTCGGGGAGCACGACTACCTCCCGGCGATCTTCCCGAAGCTGGGCCGGCTCCTCTTCCACGGGATCGCGGTACGGCCGGGCAAGCCGACCCTTGCGGCGGTGACCGGCGGCAAGCTCCTTCTCGGGCTGCCCGGGCACCCGACCTCCTGCCTCTCGAACGCCTACTGGCTGCTCCTTCCGCTGTTGAGGAAGCTCGCCCACCGGCCGGGGCCCGGATGGGTCGACGAGCCCGCCCGCCTTGCCACGGCGCTCGACGCGCCGAGCCATGGCTTCGCGAGCATCGTACCCGTGCGCCTCGCGGACGGGTGGGCGCACCCGACGTTCCGGGACTCGTCGGCGATATCGAGCCTCGCGGGGGCGAACGGGTTCGCGGTGCGCGCCGTCTCCGACCCCGCCCTGGCGCGGGGGGCGACGCTCACGGTCCACCGGCTCGACCCCGCGCTCGTCGGGGACGCCCCGCCCGGCGGCCCGAAAGGCTATCCGAAGCGCGGACCATGAGACGTGCGTGCGCGACCGCTACGGTCGTGAGGTCTCGGACCTCCGCGTCTCGCTGACGCAGCGGTGCAACCTGCAGTGCGTCTTCTGCCACATGGAGGGCCAGCCGGCCGCGTCGGCGGAGCTCTCCCCGGCCGAGATCGAGGGAATCGTCCGGGCCGGGGCGGAGGTCGGGATCGACCGCGTCAAGCTCACCGGGGGCGAGCCGACGCTCCGCTCGGACCTCGTGGAGATCGTGGCGCGCCTCCGGCCGCTCGTCCGGGAGATCTCGATGACCACGAACGGGCTGCGCCTCGCCGCGCTCGCCGCGCCGCTCCGGGCGGCCGGGTTGGACCGGGTCAACGTCAGCCTCCCGAGCCTCGACCCCGAGATCTACCGCCGGCTCACCGGCGTCGACGGGGTCCCGCGGGTCCTCGAGGGACTTCGGGCCGCCGCGGCGGCCGGCCTCCGCCCGATCAAGCTCAACGTGGTCGCCCTCGAGGGGACGAACGACAGCCGCGAGGCCGTCGACCACCTCCTCGCTCTCGCCCAGGAGCTCTCGGCCTGGGTCCAGCTCATCGAGTTCGAGAACGTCTCCGGGCGCGTCGACCCCCGGGTGTACCGCGTCCTCCACAGCGAGCTCGGCCGCCTCTCGGAGGAGGCGGCCCACCGGGCGTTCCGGACCGAGCGCAACCGCCTGCACGGGCGTCCTCGCTACACGTTCCTCGCGAACGGGCGACCCGTGACCGTCGAGGTCGTCCAGCCGGTCGAGAATCCCGCGTTCTGCATGGAGTGCCACCGCCTGAGGGTCACGTCCGACGGACGGCTCAAGGGCTGCCTCATGACGAACCACGGTCTCGTGGACCTCCGCCCGCTTTTCGGCACGCCCGAGGCCGCCGCCGGCCTCCGCGCCGCCTTCGAGCTCGCCATCGACCGCCGGCGCCCGTTCTTCGTCGGCCCCGAGACACCGGTGCCCGTTCCGTCCTCGGGCGCGGCCGAGGGCACGCTCCTCCCGATGGCCGCGGGGCCGTAGCGCAAAGCGAAATAGGCCGCCGCCGCTCCCGCGGCCGTGCGGCGCGACCGGCTCAAGGTCGCCCTCCTGTCGATCGAGGGCACGAACAACGACGAGGAGCTCTTCGTCGCCCTGCGCACGCTCGGTGCGCGGCCCGAGGTCGTCCACCTCAAGCAGTTCGAGGGCCGGGACGTCGAGCCCGATCACGTCCGCCGCCTCTCGGACTACGAGATGCTGTTCTTCCCCGGCGGGTTCTCGGCCGGCGACTACGTCCGGGCCGGGGCGATCCTCGCCGCGCGCGTGCGCGCCGCGATCGGCCCCGAGCTGGAGGAGTTCGTTCGGTCCGGGCGGCTCGTCGGCGGCATCTGCAACGGCTTCCAGGTCCTGACCGAGCTCGGCCTCCTCCCCGGGCGCCCGGGGGGGCGGCTCGGTCCTCCGGAGGCGGCGCTGATGACGAACGATTCCGGCCGGTACGAGTGCCGGCCGACCTACCTCGCCTGGGACGGCGGGCGGTTCCCGGCACTCCAGGGGCGGCCCGTCGGCGACCGCTACCTCTTCCCCTCCGGTCACGCCGAAGGCAAGCTCGTCCTCGGCGGCGACGCCCCCGCGCGGCTCGAGGAGCTCGAACGCAACGGCCAGGTCCTCTTCCGCTGGGTCGCGCCCGACGGGAGCCCGGCGACCTACCCGTGGAACCCCAACGGCTCGATCGGCAACGTCGCCGGCCTCACGAACCCCGAGGGGAACGTCTTCGGCCTGATGCCGCACCCCGAGCGCGGCTTCTTCCGCGCGCAGGCCCCGGACTGGACGCGGACCGGAGGCGCGGAAGGCTTCGGGGACGGCCACCGCTTCTTCGACGCGATCCTCCGGTTCGCCGCGCGTCGCGGCGGGGCCGGCGCGGACACACGGCGAGCTCCCAGACCTCGAGCCGCTCGCCCTCGAGCTCGCGGGACCCGCGCGTCGTGACCGGGCCGTGCCGTGCGGTCCATCGGCGGCGCAGGGCGTCGAGGCCCGCGGCCGACTGGACCGAGGAGACCAGGAGATAGCCGCGTCCCCCGGCGCGAAGGTGGGCGCGCAGGGTCTTGACGAGGCGCCGCGTCACGCCGAGCCCATCGGGCCCGCCGTTGAGCGCCCGGTCGACCCACGGGTCCTCGTCCACCAGTCCGGGGGGCGTCGGGAGGTACGGCGGGTTCGCGAGGATGCGGTCGAACCGGCGCAGCCCCTCGAAGAGGTCGCAGCGGACGAGGTCGACGGCCACGCCCTGCGCGCGGGCGTGCCGACGGACCGCGACGAGGGCGGCCGGATTGAGGTCCGTCGCGAGGACGCGGGCCCCGGCGCGCGCGGCCGCGACCGCCGCGGTGCCCTCCCCGCATCCGACCTCGAGCCACCGCTCCCCCGGACGGGCCCCCATGGCGACCGCACGGAGGAGCTCGGAATCCTCGCGCGGCGGGTACACCGAGCCCGGACCGGGCGGCGCGGTCGTGCGGCGGCCTAGCACAGGCCCGGCGGAAATCGGGATAGCCTCTTATTCTTCCGGGCCCTCTTTCTCCTCGGGAGTTCTCGACCGTTGCCTCGTCGTCTGGCCGCCCCAGTGAAGATCGGGATCACCGGCCTTCCCGGGTCCGGCAAGACGCAGACCCTGCTGCGCATCATCCAGCTGCTCGAGCAGGAAGGGGTCAGCGTCGGCGGGATGGTCACCGAGCCGATCATCGAGAAGCACCGTCGCATCGGCTTCCGCATCACCAACTGGCTGACGAAGGAAGAGGCGGTGTTCGCCCACGAGACGCTGAAATCGCGCGTCCGCTCCGGCCGCTACGGGGTCAACCTGGCGGCCCTCGAGGACCTCGGCACGCGGGCGCTCAAGGACGCGCGGGATTCCGCGGACGTGATCGTCATCGACGAGGTCGGAAAGATGGAGGTCGAGAGCGAGGCGTTCACCCAGAGCGTCGTCGAGACGCTCGACGCGAACAAGTCGATCGTCATGACCCTCCACAAGAAGTCGCGCAATCCCCTGCTCCAGGACATCCGCCGGAGGGACGAGCTACGGCTGCTCGAGGTGACGCCGGTCAACAAGAACCTGCTCGCGTTCAAGATCGTCCGGCTCCTGACGGGCCGAGCCCACTAGCGGGGCTCGAGCGCGCGCGGGAAGGCGCGACGGACCTCTGGCGGCCGCCGTCGGCCGTCGCCCGTGGCCCGGCCCCGCGTGCGCCGGTGTTCTACAACGCGGCCATGGCGCTCGACCGGGACCTGTCGGTCGCGTTCGTCACCGCCGCGTTCGCCGGGGCCCCGCACGGTCGCCGGGCCTGGGAGATGCTGGCCGCGACCGGGGCGCGCGGGCTCCGCATCGCCCACGAGACCGGTCGCTTCGACGACTTCCTCCTCACCGAACGGGTCACGGACGCGCTGCGCGTCGCACGGGCGAACGCCGCCGCGCTCGGCGTCCCGGGCGTCCGGGTCGAGGCCGCCGACGCGATGCGCCCGGTCGAGTCCGCGGCGTTCGACTACGTCGACCTCGATCCGTTCGGCTCCCCGGCGCCGTTCCTTCCGGCGGCCCTCGCCGCGGTCCGCCCCGGGGGGGTCGTCGCCGTGACCGCGACGGACATGATGGTGCTCGCCGGGGTGCAGAAGGGCGCCGCGGAGCGACGGTACGGGGCGATCCCGGTCCGGGGTCGGCTCGGCCCCGAGGGAGGGCTCCGCCTCCTCCTCGGCTTCGTCGCTCGCGAGGCCGCCCGTCGCGGGAGCGCGGTGCGTCCGCTCCTCTGCTACGTCCACGACCATCATGTGCGCCTTTACGTGCGGCTGGGTCCGCCGGGACCGACCGACGGGCCCGCTCCGGTGGCCGAGATCGACCCGGCGACGTGGACCGGCCCGGAACTCGGCCTTTGCGGACGCGCCGGGCCGTTCTGGCTCGGGCCGCTGTTCGACCCGGACCTCACCGATCGCCTCGTGCCCCCCGCCGCGCCCGCGCGGCCGCGGGACGTGGCCCGGATCCTCGCGCGGTTCCGGGAGGAGGCCCGCGTGCCGGCGCCGTTCTACTACGAGACCAACCGGCTCGCCGGCGCGCTCGGGCTCCCCGCCCCGCCGTCCCCCGACGCGCTCGTCGCGGCGTTACGGGCCGCGGGCCACGCCGCGGCGCGTACCCATGCCCGGGAGGGCGCGTTCCGGACCGTCGCGCCGCGCGCGGTCGTCAACGCCCTGGCCCGGAGCCTCGGGGCGGGCGCTCAGTCCCAGAACGATCGGGTCCGGGCGTAGTTGCGCTCGGCGCGCAAGAGCTCGGTCAGGAACTCCGCGTCGCTGCGGTAGAGGCGGGCGAGCAGGCGGCGCGCCGTGTCCGGACCCACCCCCCGCGCCGCGAGGCAGAGGATCGCCCGCTCCCCGTGGTGCGCGAGGAGCTCGGCGGAGGTGTAGGCCGCGCGGACGAGCGGCGGCAGCGACTCCGGCACCGCCCGCAGCGGCCGCTTCCCCTTCCACTTTCGCTTGGCGTAGCGGACGATCTGGTCGATCTCGTCCGTGCGTCGGGGGTTGAGGACCGCGGAGAGGGCACCGTGGCAGAGCCCGCAGCGGCTGCCCCCCTCGGTCCGGAAACGGGTCGCCGTCGTCGTCCGGGAGAAGCCGCAGCGCAGGCAGACGAGGGCGACCTCCTCGGCCCGGAGACGGTCCTCGACGGCCTTGAGCAGGGTCGGGGGCGGCACGTCGGGAAGCTCCCGCCAGCGCAGCCGCGCGAGGGGCGCGTCGGACCACGGCCCCGGGGGGGCGAGGTGCACCTCCAGGCGCCCATCGCCCAACCGACGAAGGACCTCGAGGGCATGCGGAAGGTCGAAGCGGTCATGGAGGGTCTTCTCGAGCGCCTCCTCGCCGAGCGGGGTCGACCGCTCCCGCTCGAGCAGCGGCTCCAACAGCCGCAGGTCCCGCGGATCCGCGGTCGCGGGCAGGACGCCGAACTTCCGCGCCACGGTGAGGAAGACCCATCGGTACTCGAGCGAGGTCGGGACGAGCCGCGTGAGCAGCCCCTCGAGGCTCTCGGGCGGGAGGTGGACCGCCTGGGCGAGCGCGTCGCCGTCCAGGGCGACCGGCAGCCCGAGGACGAACCCGGTCGGCTCGACGCTGACCACCTCGACCCGCGCGCCGAGCCGGGCGGTGAGGAGGCCGGCGACCGCGAGGGCCAGCGTCTGGTTGGTGAGGCTGCCGAAGCACGCGCCGAAGACGGCGAGGCGACCCTGGACGGTGATGGTGAGGACGCGGTCGCTCGGGAACGGCCCCATCGCCGGTCGTCCGGCCTGACGTGCGGCGAGACGGGAGCGCGCGCCGGGTCCGAGGGGGTAGTCCGCGAGGTTCCCCTCCCGGCGCAGCCGGCCGATCTCCTGGGCGGCCTCGAACGGAACGGGAAGGTCCTCGCCGACCCACCGGGGCTCCTGCCCGATCTCGGCCACGGTCTCGACGAGCAGCTCGCCCTCCCGGTGCTCGACGACCCGCCAGGTCCTCCCGTGAAGGAGGAAGATCTCCTCCGGCTGCGCGAGGATCTGGGTCAGGACGAACCGCTCGTCGAGCGTTCCGATCAGCCGTCGGGTCGCGAGATCGCGCAGGCGATAGGTCCTCTCGTCCGGGATCAGCGAGAGCGTCTCGTAGAACCGATGGAGGGTCGCGCGCGCCGGTGCGATCCGTCCGTCGGCGGTCCGAAGGAGGCCGAGCCCCTCGAGGTAGGCGATCAGCTCCTCCCATTCGCTGTCGCTCAGGCCGGCGGCGCACGCCGCGTGGCGGAGCTGCGCGGCCATCGCGCGCGGGTCGACGGCCCCCTCGGCACGGAGGGTCGCGACGACCTGCTGCGCGACCGCGAGGCGGTTGCGGTCGCGGTAGCGCGTCGGCTCGACCTCGCCCGCCATCGCGCGCCGCGCGAGGACGGCCGCCTCCTCGAGGTCCTCGTCGTCGAGGGAGACGACGGTGCCGCGGATCTCCCGTCCGACGCGGTGGCCGGACCGGCCGACCCGCTGGAGGAGCCGGCCGGCCTGGTGCGGGGAGCCGAACTGGAGGACGTGGTCGACGTGGCCGACGTCGATGCCGAGCTCGAGCGAGGAGGTGGCCACGAGCCCGCGCAGGCGGCCGTCCCGGAACGCACGCTCCGCCTCTTCGCGGACCTCCCGCGAGAGCGACCCGTGGTGGACGGCCGTGGGCAGGTCCGGGGCGAGGCGTTGCAACCGGGCCGCCAGCCCCTCGGCCGTCGGGCGGGTGTTGACGAAGACGAGGGTCGTTCGGTGGGCCCGGATCGCCGCCTCGACCGTCCGTAGCCCCGCGAGGAGGGTCGGCTCGGCCCGCAACTCTGCGGTGAGCGCCGCATCGAGCGGAGGGAGATCCGTCGGCGGTACCGTCGTCTCGATCACGATGCGGCGCGGCTCGCGGGCGGTGAGGACGGCGACCTCGCGGGGGGCCGGGGAAAGGAATCGTGCGACCTCCTCGGGATTCGCGACGGTGGCGGAGAGGCCGATGCGCCGCACGCGGCGTCCGACGAACGCGTCGAGCCGTTCGAGGCTGAGGGCGAGCTGCGCCCCCCGGTCGGAAGGGACGAGCTCGTGCACCTCGTCCACCACCACGGCCCGCACCCCGCGCAGCCCCTCCCGTAGGCGGCGGCCGACCAGGAGGAGCTGGAGCGTCTCGGGAGTCGTGAGCAGCAGGTCGGGGGGCCGTCGGGCCTGACGTTGCCGCTCGGCGGCGGGGGTGTCGCCGTGGCGGACCCCGGCGGTGAGCCCGACCTCCCCCACGAGCGAGACGAGCCGTTGCTCGAGGTCGCGGTTGAGCGAGCGCAGCGGCGTGATGTACAGGACGCTCACCGGGGGGGACGGGTCCTTGAGCTGGCGGGAGAGGAGGGGGAGGAGGGCGGCCTCGGTCTTGCCCGTGCCGGTCGGCGCGATGAGGAGCGCATCGGCGGCGGTATGGAGGATGGGCAGGGCGAGCCGCTGGATCTCCGTCGGTTCGGAGATGCCCCGGCGGCGGACCGCCGCGACCAGCCGCGCGTCCAGGCGGCCGAGGTCGGGAACGGGCGGGATCTCCATGGGCCGGGCGCGCGACGGGGCGCAGAGGGAAAGGCCTGACGGGGCCGGCGGGCTAGGCGGTCGGACCGGGGTCGAGGTCCAGGCGGCGAAGTCCGAAGCTCTCGTCGAGGGGCCGGCCGAAGACCTTGCCGGGGAACTCCTCAACGGCGACCTCGGCGAGGATGCCGATCGTGGCCCGCAAAAGATGCCCTCCCAATAGCCGGTGGCGGCGGTCGGCGAGGCCCGCGTGGAGGTGGAGGGAGGGGGCACCGTCGGATTCGGCGACGGACCCGTGGAGCGCCACGAGCTCGTGCGGTTCGGTGAGCTCCGCCGGCTCGTACTCCTGCCCGTTCCAGTAGCCGAGGGTCGCGCTGCGGACCATGCCGATCCCCGACAGGACGGCGCCGGCCCGCACGCCGTGGGTGCGGGCGAAGTCGCTCAGCGCCGGGAAGAGGTCGTCCCCGTCCTCGACCCGCAGCATCCAGAGATGCCCGTCGCGGTAGCTCTGCACTCCGGCCGGCAGGCCGCGGGAGGTAAGGGGGTTGCGGACCCCTCGGCGCGGAAACGCCCTCCCGGGAGGGGGCGTTTCGTCGCCTCCGGCCCTCCCGCGCGGCAAACGGTATCCCCCCGCTCGTGCTCGTGATGCCGCATGGCCGTGGCCCCCATCGCCTCGCTCCCCACCGAAGGGCCGGATGCCGCCGGGCTGCTCGAGGACCTGCGGACCGGCGGCCCCACCCTCGTGGCCCTATCGGGTGGGGTGGACTCTGCGGTCGTCGCCCATCTCGCCCACCGTGCGCTCGGAGACCGGGCGCGGGCGGCCACCCTCGTCGGGCCAGCGGTGCCTCCGGGCGAGGTCGACCGGGCCACGTCCGTCGCGCAGGCGATCGGGATCGCCCATGTCCTGGTGCCGGCCGACCCGCTTACCGTAGACGCCTACCGGGCGAACCCGGCCAACCGCTGCTACTTCTGCCGGCAGGTGGAGGCGTCCGCCCTCCGGGCCTGGGGCACGGAGCACGGGATCGCCCGGTATGTCGATGGGCTGCATGCCGACGACGTCGGCGACGACCGGCCCGGCATCCGCGCCATGGACGAGGCCGGGGTCTCCCACCCGCTGCTGCGGGCCGGCTGGCGCAAACCGGACGTGCGGCGATATGCCCGCGCGGTCGGGCTGCCGAACGCCGACGCGCCGTCCGACGCGTGCCTCGCCTCCCGCATCGCGCGGGGGGCCCCGATCTCGCTCGACCGTCTCGGACGGGTGGCGCTCGCCGAAGAGCGACTCCGCGCCAAGGGGTTCGTCCGGGTGCGGGTCCGCACCGACGGGGTCGACGCGCGGGTCGAGGTCGACCCCGCCGAGGTCCCCCGTCTCTTGGCCGCTCCGCTCGCGGCGAGCGTCGTGGCCGAACTGCGCGAGCTCGGCTACGCTCGGGTGACCCTCGACGAGCACGGCTATCGGACGCGCGCGGGGGCCTGAGCCGCGGTGCCGACCTCCGCGGTCGCGCCGGCAACGCTGCCCGGCCGCTTCGAGCTGGAGACCGAGCTCGTGCCGCAGGGCGACCAGCCCCGCGCCATCGACCAGATCGTAAAGCGGCTCCGCGGGAAGGACAAGTTCGTCACGCTCCTCGGGGTCACGGGTTCGGGCAAGACGTTCACGATGGCCCACACGGTCGCCCGGCTGCAGCGGCCGACGCTCGTGATCTCCCCGAACAAGACGCTCGCCGCCCAGCTCGTGAGCGAGTTCCGCGCGCTGTTCCCCCACAACGCCGTCGAGTACTTCGTGAGCTACTACGACTATTACCAGCCCGAGGCCTACGTCCCCCAGGTCGACCTCTACATCGAGAAGGACGCCTCGATCAACGAGGAGATCGACAAGCTGCGCCACCGGGCCACCCAGGCGCTGCTCACCCGTCGGGACGTCCTCATCGTCGCGTCGGTCAGCTGCATCTACGGCCTCGGTTCCCCCGAGGACTACCGGGCGAGCGTCGTGTCCGTGCGTGCCGGCGACACCCTCGCGCGCAAGGAGCTCCTGGACCGGCTCGTCCATCTCAAGTACATCCGCAATGACGTCGAGCTCAAGCGCGGGCGCTTCCGGGTCCGCGGCGGAACGATCGACATCCAGGGCGCCGGCGAGACCCTCCACCGCATCGTCCTCGACGGCGCGACCGTCGCGTCGATCGCCGAGCTGGACCCCCTCACCCTGGAGGAGAAGCGGGACCTTCCCGAGCTCACCGTCTTCCCGGCCACCCACTTCCTGAGCCTCGAGGAGCGGGCCGAGGAGGTCCTCCGCCAGATCGAGGCGGAGAAGACCGCCCGCGTCGCCGACCTCCTCCGCAAGGAGAAGATCGTCGAGGCGCAGCGCCTCAAGGGGCGCACCGAGTACGACATCGAGATGATCCGCGAGACCGGCTACTGCTCGGGGATCGAGAACTACGCGCGGTACTTCTCCGGCCGGGCCCCGGGAGAGCCGCCCTACACCCTGCTCGACTTCTTCCCGAGCGACTTCCTCGTCTTCGTCGACGAGTCGCACGTGACGATCCCGCAGCTGCAGGGGATGTACAAGGGCGACCGCAGCCGCAAGGACAATCTCGTCGAGTTCGGCTGGCGCCTCCCCTCCTGCCGCGACAATCGCCCCCTCAAGTTCCCGGAGTTCCTTACGCGCGTCCCGCAGGTCGTGTTCGTCTCGGCCACGCCCGGCGCGTTCGAGCGGAAGTACGCGAAGGGGGTCGTCGAGCAGATCATCCGCCCGACGGGCCTCGTGGACCCGGCGATCGAGGTCCGTCCCGTCACGGGGCACATCGCCGACCTCGTCGGGGAGCTGCGCACGGTCGTGGAGCGCGGCGACCGGGCCCTCGTGACGACGCTGACGAAATCGACGTCGGAGGAGCTCGCGACGTACCTCGCCAACATGGGGTTCAAGGTCCGCTACCTGCACAGCGATGTGGAGACCCTCAAGCGCATCGAGATCCTCCGGGACCTGCGGCTCGGCCGGTTCGATGTCCTGGTGGGGATCAACCTGCTCCGGGAAGGGTTGGACCTGCCCGAGGTCAGCTTTGTCGGGGTGCTCGACGCGGACAAGGAGGGGTACCTGCGCAGCGAGAGCTCCCTCATCCAGACGAGCGGGCGGGCGAGCCGGAACGTGGACGGCCGCGTCGTGCTCTACGCCGACCGGGTGACCGGTTCGATGGCCCGGGCCATGGCCGAGATGACCCGACGGCGGGAGGCCCAGCTTGCATACAACCGGGCCCACGGGATCGTGCCGGAGTCGATCCGCAAGGAGGTCACCTCGATCCTCTCGGAGGAGGATCTCACGGAGACGCCGGAGGGGACCGGGCGCGGTTCCGCGCGCGCCTGGAAGGAACGGCTGCCCCTCGTCGTCGCGAACCTCGAGGAGGAGATGCGGTTGGCGGCGGAGCGGCTGGAGTTTGAGGAGGCGGCCCGGATCCGGGACCGGCTCCGAGCCCTCCAGAAGCCCGCGAGCCGCCCGAAGCCGTCCCGGGGCTCCGGCTGATCGCCCCGGATCGGGGTTCCGGCTCGTCGCTCTCCTCCGACAAAAGGGGGTCCCCGCCCGGAAGCTCGAACGCGCGGTCGATCGCCCGGGGCAGTTCGGGGAGGTTTCGGACCAGATGCTCCCGGCTCTCCGGCGGAAGCTGAGCGAGCACCACCTCGAGGCCTTCATGGATCGCCACACGGCAGGCGACCGCCCGGCGATGGCCCTCGTCCGTCAAGGCCAGCACCCACCCCCGGCGATCCTGGGGATCCGGTGTCCGGGTGAGCAGCCCCTGACGGACGAGCCGGTCGACGACCTGGCGGGCCTCGGCGGCGCTCGGGCGGCGGTGGAGGAAGGCGGCCTGCACGATCTCGAACTCCGCCGTGCGGCGCAGCTCGGAGGCGAGCATCGCCTCGTCGCGGCCCCGGCGCCAGTCGTCGGGATAGG
>DAHUXZ010000022.1 GCA_027315455.1 Thermoplasmata archaeon
ACCCCCTCCCTCCCTAGAAGTAGGTCGGACGGGGGCCGCCCCCGCCCCGCCGACACGGATGGTCGACTCCTCGATGGCCCTCGAGCTCGCCGTAGCGCTCGTGGCCGTTGGGCTCATCCTCTTTAGCGGGATGATCTTCCTCCGGCGCCTCAAGGCGCGACGCGCCGAGGTGGCCGACGAGGCCGAGCGGTCGACCCGGTTCGTCGCGGACCGCGCCTATAACCAGGTGCGCATCGCCCGCGCGGAAGCGGACGTCCTCGACCGGCGGGGCATCGACGTCCGGGCGCCCCAGCGGCAGCTCGAGGAGGCCGAGGCCGCGAGCGCCCGGCGGGACTTCGACGGGGCGCTGCGGCTCGCCCGGTCGGCCCACGACAGCCTCGTCCGCCTGAAGGACCGGCCGGCGATGACCGCCCCCCCTCCGGCCGTCCTCCCGGTCCCCTCCTTGGAGATCATCGGACCGGTCGGTGCGACGGCCGTCTCGGACGACGCCGGCGCCCGACCCCGTCCGGGCCCGATCCCCCGGAACAAGGCCGAGTCCCGCTTCCAGATGAAGCTCCTCGAATCCGACCTCGCCGCCTCCGGCGATCCCTCGGGCGAGGGCGTCGCGGAGGCGCGTCGGCTCCTGGGGGAAGCGACGACGGCGTTCGACCGTGGCGACTTCACCGCGGCGCTCGGCCTCGCCCTGCGCGGCCGCCGTCGCGCCGGCGCGCGGCTCGAATCGCTGGCGCCCACCCCCCTGCGGGGAGGGGCCCCTACCCCACCGTCCGCCGACTCCCGGGGCGGCCTGGCGCCACCCGCCGAGGGCGCGGAGGGCGCCGCCGAGGGGTGCCCGGTCTGCGGCGCCCCGATGCGGGCGGCCGACCGCTTCTGCCGGGGATGCGGCACCCCGCGCGACCCGGCGCGCTGCGCGGCGTGCGGCACGCCGATCGTGGGGTCCGACCGCTTCTGCGGCGGCTGCGGGGCCGCCCTTCCCCCCGCGACCCGCTAGGCCGGGGTCCGGTCCGCGAACCAGTCGTCGAGGCGACGCTGGGTGCGGGCCGCGTGGAGGAGCGCGCTCGTCCGCTTCCAGCGGTCGACGGGGATCGCGAAGGTCTCCGCGATGCGGGCGTGGAGCTCCTCGAGCGAGGCCACGGGCTCGGCCGGCTGGCGCAGCGCCTTGCGGACGTACTCGCGGACGTTCCAGACCCCGAGGGGGAGCAGCTCCCCGGGATGGACCTCCCGCAGGATGAGCGCGCCCGCCTGGCGTCGCTCCCGGAGGAGGTGCTCGCTCACCGCGAGCCGGGCGGCGTAGTAGCAGCCCCCGATCGAGGCGTAGGCCGTGCGCCCGTCGAACCCCTCGTAATCGCCCATGAGGACGACCGGTCCGCCGCTGGGATTCCACAGCGTGTGCGGGTACCACGCCTCGATCGACTCGTAGCGGAACGACCCCGGAAGTAGCGCGATGAGCCAGCGGTTGTCGAGCGCGGTCAGGCGGTGGACCCGCCACTCGGAGAGCTCGGGGAGCTGCCGGACCTGCGTGAGGTTCTCCTTGCCGAGCAGGTCGTCGACGGCCGTGATCGACCAGCGGGTGGGGACGAACCGCCGTCGGCCGCGGCGGCCAAGGGTCCCGGCGCTGAACGCCCGCTGGATGCGGCTGACCCGGACGCCGCCCGCATAGAGCTCGCGGACCGCGATGCGGGCGTTCGCGTCGGTGTCGCTCGCGAGCCGGTCGAGCCGCGGGTCGATGCGGGGGACCTCAAGGTCGACCCGTTCGAGCGGGGCCGTCGGCCCGAACGGCGGGAGGTCGTCCGAGAGGGTCAGGCGGCCCCGCGGGCTCCGGCGGAACGTCGCCTCCGCCTCGACGCTCCCCTCGGCCAGGGCGAGCATCTGCAGGTCGTTTACCATGCGGAGGGGGCGCTCCGCGTCGAGGACGTGGAGCGACTGGGTCCCGCGCACGAGCATCGTGCGGAAGCCGACGACCTCGCTCACCGAGCGGTCGACCCACTCCTCGGGAGTGTCGTAGAGGAGCGTATCGCCGTGCATCGGGGCGAGGAGGGGGCCGACGGAGACCTTGGGGTAGCCGAACCGCCCGACGAACAGCCCGGGCGGGGACGACCCCTCGAGCTCGCGCCCGGCCAGCAGGGGGAGGGTCCGCTCGTAGGCGTGGTACTTGACCAGGATCGGGCAGGCGGGCTTTCCGCAGAGGAGCTGGGCCCCGCGGCAGCGCAGGCACATCGACGGGTCGTCCTTGAGCCCCGGGATCGTCCAGGAGAGCGATTCGAGCGGCCGGACGGCGTCGGCGAAGCCCGGAGGGACCGGCGCGCTCACGGACCGACGAGGCGTCGTACGCTACTTAGCGCGGCCGTGAGGTCCTGAAACGCCCCGGTCGGCCGGCGCCGTCGCACGCCGCCTGCGCGTTTGTTTCATATAATGGCGCACGGTGCCCGAGCCCGCTCGCCACGGGACTGTGGGGTAGCTTGGTCCATCCTTCGGGGTTCGGGACTCCGAGACGCCAGTTCAAATCTGGCCAGTCCCATTCGGGCGGCCGCCGGCGGCCGCCCGCGTCCCCCCGTGCCCGGGCTACACCGACTCCTCGATCTCCCCGACGACCGGCGCTCCGGCGAGGCGCGACGCCACGCCACCCAGGATCTCGAGGTGGCGGTCGACGTCCGCGTCGGAGTGGACGACGCTGATCGTCCACTGCTCGTCCGGCCCGGTCCCCGAGGGGATCAGCCCCTGGTTGAGGCAGAGGTAGTAGTACAGCATCGACCGCTCGCCGTCGACGGTCAGGAAGCTCCGCCAGTCCCGGACCGGGTGGTCCGAGAAGAAGACCGTTCCCGACGGCCCATCGCTCGCGACGTGCGCCGTCACGTGGGCGTCCCGGAAGATCTCGGCGTAGCCCTTCGAGAGCCGCTCGTTGAGGCGGGTGGCGTGGGCGAGGCGGTCGTCGGTCAGGACATGGTCGAGCGTCGCGAGGCAGCAGGCCATCGACAAGGGGTTCGAGTTGAACGTGCCGGCGTGGGCGATCTTGCGCGGGCCGACCTGGTCGAGGAGGCCCTTGCGCGCCGCGATGGCGCTCAGCGGGGCGCCGCAGGCGATCGACTTGCCGAGGAGCATGAGGTCGGGTCGGACCTGCATGCGACCGGCGCCGCCGTGGGGGTACTTCGCGCCGGTCTTGATCTCGTCGAACAGCAAGAGGGCACCGAGCTCGTCGGCGAGCTCGCGCAGCCCGGGCAGAAACCCCGGCTCGGGCAGGATGAACCCCATGTTCATCGCGATCGGCTCGACGAGGATCGCCGCGACGTCCCCTGCGAGCTCGCGCGCGATCGCGCGCGTCGACTCCAGGTCGTTGAACGGCGCCACGCGCGTCCGCTGGGCGATCTCGGGGAGGACCCCCGGACCGGCGGGCACGGAGTGCGGACGATCGGCGGGCCCGGCGACCTCCGCTCGCGGCTTGACCCCGACCAGGAGGGTGTCGTGGGAGCCGTGGTACGAGCCCTCGAACTTGATCACGTTCCGGTGGCCGGTGACGGCCCGGGCGATGCGGACGGCGTGGTGGGTCGCCTCGAGTCCGGTCGAGCTGAAGCGGACCTGGTCCATCCCGTAGCGGCGGCAGATCCGCTCGGAGACCTCGGGGGTCCGGTGCCATTCGTAACCGTAGAGGGTCCCGTCGTGGAGCTGGGCGGTGAGCGCCTCGACGATCTTCGGGTGGGCATGCCCGCTCGCGAGGCCCCCGAACCCCATGTTGAAGTCGAGGTAGCCGTTGTCGTCCACGTCCCAGAGCTGGACCCCCTCGCCGCGCCGGACGTAGAACGGGTACGGCTCGACGTAGCGGTAGTTGCTGTGGACCCCGAGCGGGGTCCAGATCCGGGCGTGCTCCCAGAGCTGGGCCGAGCGAGGGGTCCGGCGTTCGTACTCGCGCAGCGCTTCGGATAACCTTGGGTCCACTCGACCCACCCCGGAGATGGGGGGCCCGCGGGACGGGACGTCGGGCGGGCAACCCTCGCCCCGGGACCCGGGGTCGGCTACTTAATCCTGCCGGAGGGGCGGGTTCCCCGACGGGCTTATCCGCCCGGCGCCTAGCGCCGGGCGATGGCCGCACCGGCGCTCGGCCACTATATCGGGGGGCGCTGGACCGTCCCGCCCTCGGCCCGATCGCTCGAGGTATGGAACCCGTCCACGGGCGACCCGATCGGAACGGTCCCGCTCGGGGGGGCCGCGGAGGTCGATGCGGCGGTCCGGGCCGCCCGGGAGGCGCTTCCCGCGTGGCGGGACACCCCGCCGCTCGAGCGGGCCCGGGCGGTCGGGCGGCTGCGCGAGCGCCTCGAGGCCGGGCGAGAGGAGCTCGCGCGCCTCGTCGCCCGGGAGAACGGCAAGACCCTAAAGGAGGCCCGCGGCTCGGTGCGGCGCGGGATCGAGGCCGCCGAGTTCGCCGCCGGCGCCCCCGCCCTGTTGCAGGGGAGCGCGCTCCGGAACGTCGGCCGTGGGGTCGACGCCGTGGAGTACCGCGAGCCGGTCGGGGTCGTCGCCGGCATCACCCCGTTCAACTTCCCCGTCATGATCCCCTTGTGGATGGCGCCGCTCGCGCTCGTCTGCGGCAACACCTTCGTCCTCAAGCCCTCGGAACGGGTCCCGTTCTCCGCGGAGCGGATCGTCCGCCTGGCGGAGGAGAGCGGGCTTCCCCCGGGGGTCCTCAATCTCGTCCACGGCGGGCCGGAGGCCGTCGAGGCGATCACCGACCACCCCCACATCGACGCGGTCGCGTTCGTCGGCAGCGCCCCGGTCGCCCGGACCGTCTACGCGCGGTCCTCGGCCGCCGGTAAGCGCGTCCTCGCCCTCGCGGGGGCGAAGAACCACCTGATCGTCCTCCCCGACGCCGACCTCGCGCCGACCGTCGAGGCGGTCGTCGCGAGCGCCTACGGACAGGCGGGCGAGCGCTGCCTCGCCGGGAGCGTGGTCGTCGCCGTCGAGCCCGGGGCGGACCGGCTCGTCTTTGCCCTGGCCGAACGGGTGCGTGGGCTCCGGGTCGGGCCGGCCGACGACCCCGCGACGGAGGTCGGGCCGCTGATCCGTCCCGAGCAACGACAGCGGGTCGCGGAGTGGGTCGAGCGGGGCCGCGCGGAGGGGGCGCAGGTCGTCGCCGTCGGGACGGTCCCGGCGGCCGGGGGCGGCTTCTTTCACCCGCCGGTGCTGTTCGACGGGGTGCGGCCCGAGATGGCGATCGCCCAGGAGGAGATCTTCGGCCCGGTCCTCTGCGTGGTCCGGGTCGGCTCGCTCGCCGAGGGGATCGACCTAGCGAACCGCTCGCGCTACGGCAACGCGGCCGCGGTCTTCACGCGGGACGGCCGGGCGGCCCGTGAGTTCGCCCACGGCATCCAGGCCGGGATGGTCGGGGTGAACGTGGGGGTCCCGGCCCCCCTCGCCCAGTTCCCGTTCGTCGGCTGGAAGGGGTCGGTCTTCGGGAGCCTGGCCGCGACCGGCCGCGAGGCGCTCGAGTTCTACACCCGGACGAAGGTCGTCACGAGCCGCTGGTTCTAGCCGGGGCGACGAGCGCGTCGGCGATGGCGAGCGCCCGGTCGAGGGCGTCCACCCCCCGGTCGATCTCCTCCCGGGTGACGATCAGCGGGGGCGCGAGGAGCAGGTGGGAGATCCACCCCATCACGTAGACCCCCTCGGCCATCATCGCCCGCGCGACGGCGTCGACGACCAGCGGCCGGCCGGCGAGCTTGTCCTCCGGGGTGTTGAACGGCTCCTTCGTCGCCCGGTCGCGGACGAGCTCGACGGCGCAGAACAGCCCGCGTCCGCGGACGTCGCCGATGGAACGGTGGCGGTCGGCGAGCTCGCGCAGCCGGCCGAGGAGGTAGTCGCCGTCCACCCGCGACTTCTCAAGGAGGCCCAGGCGGCGGTATTCGGCGATCGCCGCGACGGCCGGGGCGAGGGTCAGCGGGTGGGCCTCGTAGGTGTGGCCGTGGGGGAAGTAGCGGTCGGCGAACGCCGCGTGGAGCTCCGCCGTCGTCGCCGTCAGGCCGAGGGGGACGTAGGCGCCCGTGATCCCCTTCGCCGTCGTGAGGAGGTCCGGCACCACGCCGAACTCGTCGACGGCGAACCAGCCGCCCGTGCGGCCCCAGCCGGTCATCACCTCGTCGGCGATGAGGAGGACCGAGCGTTTCCGGGTGATCTCCCGAAGCCGGGGAAGGTACTCCGGGACCGGGACGATGACCCCGTTCGTCCCGACGATCGGCTCGACGATCATCGCGGCGACGTCCCCCTCCGTCCGGATCGTCTCGTCCACGGCCTCGGCGCAGGCGATCCCGCATCCCGGGTAGGTGAGGCCGAAGGGGCACCGGTAGCAGTAGCAGTCCGGGGCGAAGACGGTGCCGGGGACCGTGTCGAGCCCCTCGACGGGCCGGCGCCGGGGGTCCCCCGTGACCGAGATCGACGCCGCCGTCGACCCGTGGTAGGAGCGCGGCCGCGCGAGGACCTTGCGCCGGCCGGTCACGACGCGGGCGATCTTGAGGGCGGCCTCGTTCGCCTCGGTGCCGGACGTGCTGAAGAAGTACCGGCGCAACCCCTTCGGGAGCACGCCGTCGAGCGCCTGGCTCAGCTCCGCGCGGGCCTCGGTCGCGAAGCCCGGGGCGGCGTAGGTCAGCCGCTCGGCCTGCCCGGTGATCGCGTCCACCACCGCGCGGTTGCCGTGGCCCAGGTTGGTCGCGATGAGCTGGCTCGCGAAGTCGAGGTACGCGCGTCCCTGGCTGTCGAAGAACGTCGAGCCCTGGGCGCGGACGACCAGGATCGGGTCCCAGCCCGACTGCGCCCGCCAGGTGACGAAGTTGGTCTCTCGGACGAGGCGGCGGGCCTCCTCCGGGTCCACGCGCGGCGGCCCCTCAGAGCCGGGCGAGAAGCGCGCGGACCGCCGCCGAGCCCCCCGTAAGGACCGGGCCGCCGTGGTAGGTCATCACGGCGTCGAGCGCGAGCTGACCCATCCGGCGGGCCGAGACCTTCGCGCTCGGGGTATGGTGCGTGTACTCCGGAGGCGTCAGGGTCAGGGCCGACCCGTTGCCGAAGAAGAGGTCGCCGGAGAAGAGGATCTTGCGCTCCGCCAGATAGTAGGAGGTGTGGCCGGGGGTGTGCCCCGGGGTGTGGTAGGCGGTGAGGCCACCGGCCGCGTCGACGGCGTCGCCGTCCTTGAGCACCTCATCG
Source organism: Thermoplasmata archaeon (assembly GCA_027315455.1). Lineage (GTDB taxonomy): Archaea > Thermoplasmatota > Thermoplasmata > Lutacidiplasmatales > UBA184 > Lutacidiplasma. Next base: position 7,180 of record DAHUXZ010000022.1, read on the forward strand.
ACCCGCACCGGCTCGGCCGGAGGGACCCCCGGACCGTCGTAGGGGGGGTCGCCGGCGATGTACGCGGCCTCGAGCCAGTGGGCGAAGGTGCGGGCCTGGGTCGCCGCGATCATCTTCCGGAGGCCGCCGGTATGGTCCCGGTGGAGATGCGTGAGCACGATCCGCGAGATGGCCGTCGGCTCGACGCGGATCCGCTTGAGGTAGGCGAGGATGCCGACATCGGCCCCGGGCAGCCCCGTGTCGATGAGGGTGTAGCGGCCCCCCCGGTCCCGCAGGAGGTAGACGTGGGTGGAGAAATCCGGCGACGGGTCGATCCCCTCGACCTGATGGATCCCGGGAAGGACTTCGGCCATGGTGCCCCGGCGCCCTGAGCGCGGTCCGGGATAAATCCACCTAGGGGGCGCCCGCGCGAGCGGCTCACGGCGGGATCGTCCGCGACGGTCGGCCGCGAGCGCGCGGGGCCGTATCGGACTGGACGGCGAGGAACTCGTTGCCGTCGGGGTCCTTGAAGCGAAGGGCGAGCCCGCCCCACGGCTCGGGGTGGGGCGGCCCGGAGACCCCCGCCCCCCCGGCGCGGAGGCGTTCGGCCAGGGCGTAGACGCTGTCGGTCTGGAACGCGATCCCCGTCGACCCGCCGACCCGCGCGAGGGCCTCGGAGTAGTACGGCTCGCCCCACGCCGGCGTGGGCTCGACCAGGGTCAGCGCGGCCGTCCCCTTGCCGAGGGCGAGCTCGACGTACCCTGTCTCCGGCTCCTCCACGCGGAGCTCGAGCCCGAGGGTCTCCCGATACCACGCGAGGGCCCGGCGCCGGTCACGGACCACGACGGCCACCCGCTGGAGCAGGGTGAGACGGCCGGCCCCCCGCTGGGGAGGGAGGTCGAGGTTCACCCCGGCCCCCACGGTATCCGGTCGCCAGTCGAGGAGGCCGTACGCGATCCCCGCGACATCCCGGAACGGGTCGCTGCGCAGCACCCGGGTCGCCTCCGCGGCGCTCTCGGCCCGGACGAGGAGGAGGTCTCCCGCGGGATCCGCGAGGGGTCCATGGGCGATTAGCCGTCCGACCCGCTCGAGGTCGCGCAGGAACGCATGGACCGCACGCGCGCTCGGGAGGTCGGTCCGGTCGGCATCCCCGTAGCGCACGGCCCGGGCGAACAGTCGCTTCGGCTTCGGTCCCGGACGGCTGCGCTCGTCCATCCGCGCCCCGCGAGCGCGCCGGTCCTACAAGTAGGAGGCGGCCGGCACGGCCGCCCGGGTTCCCACGGGGGGGGCGCCATACGCCGCGGGGCCCCCGACCGCGGAGCGGCGTACCGCGGCCCCGCGCCGCCAAAATCCGAGTTCCCGGCCGCCGGTTGGGCGGGAATCGATTCCGCACATACTTTCAAATATGAGGAACTTAGAAGTTCCGCCCATGCGCAGAAGCGTCGCCGTAGCGATCGCACTGGTCGCCCTGCTGACCGCCTCGTCGTTGGCACTGATCCCCGGAGCCGCCCGGGCCGCTCCGCTCTCTTCCGCGGCTCCCGCGGCCACCCCGCAGATCGGGTTCAACACGATCTCGCCGACGGACCAATACGGCAATTACATGAGCGACTTCTACGTCGGCTACTCGAACGGGATCATCTACTTCTCCGCCTACGACACGAGCGACACGAGCGCCATCGTCCAGATCAACGACCTGAACGCGACCCGCGACGGGCTCCACAACCCCGTCTACAACCACACGGTGAGCTTCACGGCCGGCTACTACAACGACAGCTACCTGTGGAACTCCTACTACCAGATCCCCTTCACCCTGGAGCGCGGGGGCTGGTGGAACATCACGATCAACGGAACGAACGCGGGCTACAGCTCGACGCCGTTCTACGTGCACACCTACACCGTCTCGATGCAGCCGACGGAGCCCGCGTACCTCGCCGGCCACACCGGCAAGGTCCTCTACTACGTGGACGCCGCGGTCAACAACGCGCCGTTCTCGAACCTGAGCCAGCTGACGGTGACCGCCACCTACCTCACGAACACCGCGGTCACCGCGACGCTGCCCGGAACGCCGTTCAACCTCGGCAGCGCGGCGTGGGGATCGTTCAACTTCACCGTCCCCACGGACGCGAACAGCTACGGCGGGATCCACTTCACCCTCTACGCGAACATCTCGACCCCGGCGCCGGTCACGAGCGAGATCGGCTACGCGTTCGCCCCGGTCGGCTCGGTCCCTGACCCCGTGGTCGACCTCGCGACGTGCCCGTCCGGTTGCTTCAGCAACTCGTTCGTGAGCGGGACCCCGGTCTACGTCCTGGTCCAGGCGGAGATCCAGGCCCCCGGCGTCACGGCACCGGCGCCCGGGCTCACCGTCCAGTTCCAGTACACCAGCGGCTCGACCCCCGTGACCCCGCCGGGCGGGTCGCCCGCGAGCGTCTCGACCAACGCGAGCGGTGACGCGGCGATCCTGTTCGTCGCCTCGTCCTCGGTCTTCTCGACGACGGCGACGGACAGCGTCATCGTCACCCTCCATGACCCGCTCAACCCGTCGGCCGTCGCCGTGTCGACCACCGCCCAGTTCGATGTCCTGACCCAGGCGGCCGGGACCGCGCGGCTGCAGGTGCACCTCGATGCGACCCAGTACTTCGGTGGCGACACCGCGACCGCGACCTGGGAGATCGGGGGCCTCAACAGCTCGCTCGCCCAGGGCTGGACCGCCGACGGCTGGTGGGTCTGGGAAAGCAACTCCAACACGCTGGTCGACTCGGGAACGCTTGGCCAGACGGCGACCCAGGGGACGTTCACCTTCGCGGTCCCGCTCGGCTACGGCGGGCCGATCCAGGTCGTGGTCGACGCCCACAACGCGACGAGCTGGCTGTCGGCGAGCGACTCGGCAGCGGTCTCCGCGCCGGCGATCTTCCTCACCCCGAGCGAGGCCGAGTACCTCGCCGGTGACACCATCTCGGTGACCGTCCAGACCCAGGGCTCGATCTTCCAGGGCGCCCAGCTCTGGCAGAGCGTCGTGGACAGCTCCGGCAACTCCCTCGTGAGCGGTCCGCTCAACGCCTCGTCGATCGGGTTCACGATCCCGAAGGTCGGGGCCCCGAGCTACGTGACGGTGAGCGTCGCCGCCCAGACCTCCGCCGGCATCGTCGGCCAGGCGTCGATCACCCTCTACGAGGGCTCCGGCATCGCCATCACCGCGGGCGTCACCACCGCGTCGAGCTACGCGGACGGCAGCTACCAGCCCGGCCAGACGATCGGTGTGAGCTACTCGGTCTTCCCGATCGGCACCGCGACCCTGCCGAAGACGTTCGAGGTGACGGTGTACCCCACGTGGTCGTTCTTCGGTCCGGGCTACGGCTCGAAGGTCATCCAGACCTCCGCGGCGTCCGGCACGATCGACTTCACGATCCCCAACGGCCTGCCGGCGGGGGCGCAGTCGTTCACCGTCGAGGCGCGGCTCGGCAGCTGCACCTACGGCTGCTACGCGATCACGACCTTCGCGGTGAACGTGAACCCGAGCCCCTCGGTCCTCAGCTACGAGGTCGGGGCCGGTTCGGGCCTCACGGTGGGCTGGCTCGTGCTGCTGGTCCTCATCGTCCTGGTCGCCCTCGCGCTCTTCGTCGCGGTGCGGCGGCGCGGCCGCCCCGTCGTGATGAAGCCCCACGACGCGAGCCCTCCGACGGCGAGCTGGCAGGAGTCCCCGCCCGCCGGGGGCGGCTCCTCGGGCGGCAGCTCGGGTGGAGCTTCGGGCGGCGACGCGCCCCCGATGCCAAAGTCGTAAGCCGCGGCGCACCGCGGACCGGTGGCCAACCCCTTCCCCCGTCTCGGGGCCCGTCAGGGCGGACCTAGGGAGAGCGCACGGCCGAGCGCCCGGACCGAGGCGCTCGCCTCCTCCCAGGGCAGGCCGCCGAAATCGAAGAGGCCGAGGATCTCGTCGGCCCCCGCCGCCCCGAACGCGTGGAGGCGCTCGACGACCTCGGGGACCTCCCCGAAGATCGCGAACCCCGAGCGCTCGATCGCCTCCGCCGAGGCCTGGCGGGGGTCCCGGCGGACCTTCTCCTGGTAGAACGCGCTGTGGGTGGCGAGCCGGCTGTCGAGGTAGCGCTGGAGCGCAGCGCGCGCGGCGTCCGCCCGGGCTCCCGCGTAGACGTGGACCGCCACCGACACCGTCCCCGCGACCCCGGCCGGCAACGCCGCGCGGTAGTCGCGGATCTCCTCGGCGAGCTCGGGAAGGCCCGCGACCGTGGCGTAGGGGATGAGGGCGACGCCGGCCCCGCGCCGGGCCACGAACGGTATCGCCTCCCGGCGCTGGATTGCCAGCCACAGCGGGGGGTGGGGGCGCTGGAGAGGCGTGACGTTGAGCCGGACCGGCACCGCGCTCGGGGAGGGAGCCCGGACCGGCTCCCCGCGCCAGGCGGTCAGGATCGTCTCGAGGGCCCGGTCGAACGCCTCCCGCTTCGTCGCCGGGTCGATGCCGAACCCCTCGAACTCGAGCGGAAGGTAGCCGCTGCCCACCCCGAAGTTGAGGCGCCCTCCGCTGAGCCGGTCGACGAGCGCGTACTCCTCCGCGACCTCGATCGGCGAGTGGAAGGGGAGGACGCTCACCAGCGACCCCAGCCGCAGCCGGCGCGTCCGCGCCGCCATGGCCGCGAGGAGGACCGGGGGGGAGGGACAGAGCCCGGTCCCGTCGAAGTGGTGCTCGGCGACCCACGCCGCCGCCAAACCGATGGCGTCGGCGGCCTCGGCGAGCGCCACGAGCTCGGCCAGGCGGTCCCGACCGTGGCCCACGGGGTCCGGGAACGGATCGGCCACGGAGAAGAGGCTCAGTCGCACGAGGGTGCGAGCGCCCCCCGGATTAAAGCGGCTCGCCCGCCGCGGGGAGCCCGGGGTCATATCCTTGGGAGCCCTCGTGCCCGCCGTGCGTCTGGTGGGGGCGCCGCTACGCCAGGGACGCGCGCGGGGGCCGGTCCGTTTCGCTGGCACCTCACCGCCCGATGCCGAGCGCGGGGCGATCCTCGCTGCCGCGACCCTCGAGGAGGCGCTCGGCCGGTTCGCGGCCGGGGACGGCGTGGGGATCGTCATCGAGGCCGCCGACGCGGATTGCACGCACCTACTGTCGACCGGTCCCCCGGTCGTGGAACGCATCGACCGCGACCTCCTCCGGGACGGCGAGGTCGTGGAGGTCGACGGCGGGGCCGGAACGGTCGAGCTTCCCAGGGTCGCCGAGGTCCGGGTCGTCACCTCCTTCCTCGAGCGGTCCGACGGGCGGATCCTGCTGCTGCGCCGGTCGGAGCGCGTCGGGAGCTTCCGGGGCCATTGGGCCGGCGTCTCCGGGTTCCTCGAGACGCCCCGGCCGATCGACCAGGCGTACCGGGAGATCGCGGAGGAGACCGGGATCCGGCCCGATGCGCTCGCCCTGGCCGCCGAGGGGCGGACGGTCTACGCCCGCGACGCCGACCGCATCTACGCGATCCAGCCGTTCCGGTTCCGCGTCGGGTCGGTGGCCGTGCGCCTCGACTGGGAGCATACCGAGTTCGACTGGGTCGACCCGGAGGAGATCGGGCATCGGCCGACGGTCCCGAAGCTCGACCGCGTCTGGGCGGCCGTCGCCCCATCGCCCGCGCCCTCCGCCGCCCGGAAGAAACGATAAAGACCCGCAAGGACGCATCCCCGCCCGTGGGCTGGTAGATCAGTCCGGAAGATCGCCGGTTTTGCAAACCGGAGGCCTCGGGTTCAAATCCCGACCAGTCCACTCCAAGAAAGGGTAGCCGTCCGAGTTTCCGAATCGCACGAGGGGGCCGATCCCCCGCGGCCGTGAAGGAGGGGGCCGGGCCGGCCTGTGCCGTTCCGAGGCCCGAACGCTCCGCGATCCCCGCGGGCCTGCGCCCGGGTCACGGACGGCGGCGTTTGCGCGGCCATTAATTACCAACCGGTGACTGTCGGGCTCCGGAACCGCCCATGAAGCCGACGAACCGTGACTCCGAGCCGGCCCGAAACCCGGCGAAACCTACCGCGCCAGCCGATGGGCGGTTCTCGTTGAGCTACATCGACCCCTCGGCCGACCCCGTGCGGGCGTTCTACGACTACGCGACGGGCGGCTGGAGGAAGGCGAACCCCATACCGGCGGACAAGGCCGACTGGAACGCCTTCCGCGAGCTCTCCGAGCGTAACGCCGGGCGCCTTCGAACGATCGCGGAGGACGCGGCCGCGGCCCCCGATGGAGCGGCGTCGCGCCTGGTCGGCGCGTACTTCCAGGCGGCGGGAAGGTCCGGCGCGCCCAGCTCGGCCTCGCGCCGGTCCGCCCGCTTCTCGATCGGATCGCGCGGATCGCCTCCGTCGCCGAGATCTGGCCCGTCGTGGCCGACCTCCACCAGGAGGAGGTCCCCGTCCTGTTCGACTGGGCGGCCGAGCCCGACCGCCGGGCCAGTCGCGTCTACGCCTTCTACCTCTGGCAGGGGGGACTCACTCTCCCGGACCGGGACTACTACCTCCTCCCCACGTTCGCCTCAGTGCGGGAGCAGTACCGGGGCCACATCGCCCGCCTGCTCGCCCTCGCGGGAGACCCGCCCGAGGCGGCCGCCCGCAGCGCCGACATCGTCCTCGACCTCGAGACGGCGATCGCCCGCGCGAGCCGGACGCGCGCCGAGCTGCGGGACGTCCTCGCCAACTACCATCGCATCGAGTCCGCGGACCTGCCCGCGACGATCCCCCATCTGCCGTGGGAGCGATACCGCTTTGCTCGGGGGATACCCGAGGTCGACTACGTGATCCTCGGGCAGCCCGAGTTCCAGGAGGCCCTCGGCACCCTCCTCGTTCAGCGGCCCCTCGAGGAGTGGAGGACCTACCTGCGCTGGCATGCGCTCCATGCGGCGGCCCCCCACCTCTCCCCCGAGGCCGAGCGCGAGGACTTCGCCTTCTTCCAGCGGACGCTCCAGGGCCAGGCCGAGATGGAGCCGCCGTGGCGGCGGGCGCTCCGGCTCCTCGACCAGCACCTCGGGGAGGCGCTCGGCCGCCGGTTCGTCGAGGCGCATTTCCCCGCCGCGGGCCGCACGCGTATGCTCCGGCTCGTCGAGGACCTGCGCGAGGTCTTCGCCGAACGGCTCCGCTCGCTCGAGTGGATGACCGAGGAGACGCGCGGGCGTGCCCTCGAGAAGTTCCGACGCTTCGAGGCCCGGATCGGCCATCCCGACACGTTCCGCGACTACGCCGGGCTCGCGATCCGGCCCGACGACCACTTCGGGAACGTGCTCCGCGCGCTCCGGTTCGAGTCGCGCCGGAAGCTCGAGCGGCTCGGCGGACCGGTCGACCGTGCCGAGTGGCTGATGACCGCGCCGACGGTCAACGCCTACTTCCACCCGAGCCTGAACGAGATCTTCTTCCCGGCGGGGATCCTCCAGCCGCCGTTCTTCGACCCGGACGCCGACGACGCCGTGAACTACGGCGCGATCGGGGTCGTCATCGGTCACGAGATCACCCACGGCTACGACGACCAGGGGCGCCGGTTCGACGCCGACGGCAACCTCAACGACTGGTGGACCGCGGCGGACGCCGAGGAGTTCCGCCATCGTGCCGAGGCGGTCGTGGCCCAGTACTCGGCGATCGAGCCGCTGCCCGGCGTCCACATCAACGGCGAGCTCACCCTCGGGGAGAACATCGCCGATTTCGGCGGGGTCCGCCTCGCCTTCGAGGCCCTGCAGCGCCGCCTCGCCCGGGACCCCGAGGCCCGGAAGACGATCGACGGGCGCTCGCCGGAGGAGCGGTTCTTCCTCTCCTACGCCCAGATCTGGCGGCAGAACTGCCGGGAGGAGGAGCTCCGGCGCCGGCTCACCATCGACCCGCACTCCCCGGGGCGCTACCGGGTCGAGGTCCCGCTCGCGAACCTCGCGGAGTTCCGCGCCGCGTTCGCCCGCGGAGCGCCTTCGGGATCGCCGTCCGCCGGCCCGAGCGTCACGATCTGGTAGGGGCCACGGGCCGCTCCGACGCCGGCGCGGGGCCTCCGCCGGGCGGACCGGGCATGGCGGTCCGAACCCCTCCCGCGCCGGCGGGGGGCGGGGACGGGGGGCGGGCCCGGCGGGTCGCGAAGTAGACCATCCCGATGAGGAAGACCGTCGCGAGCGTCCCGACCCCGATCAGCAGCGCCAGGTACGGCCCCGTGGGTCCTGGGCTGCTGGACGGCCCCGCGGGGGCGCCGACCAGGGCCACCGAGACGGCGAGGAGCTCGCCCGGGGCGAGGGAGACGTTGTTGAAGTACGGCGCGTAGCCCGGGGCGCTCGCCGCGAGACGGTGGAGGCCCGGGGCGATGATCACGGTGAGCGTTCCGTTGACCGGGGCCTGCACGAGGCCGTCGATCGCGATCGTCGCGTTCACGGGGGTGAGCGTCAGGACGAGCGTGCCGCCGACGGCGGTGAAGTTCACCGTGACGGTGACCGGGCCACCCGCGACCGTCACGTTGCCCGTCGGCGCCGCGGCGGCGTAGCCGGCCGACACGCCGACCGCGAAGGCGTAGGTGCCGTTCGGTTCGTCAAAGGAGATCGTGTCCCGGAGGGCGCTCTGGCCGACCCCTCCGACCGCGACGGACCAGTTCGTCCCCGCGGCGAGCCCCACCTCCGCGAAGGCGAGGGGGAAGGTCGCGACGGGCGGGGCGGCGAAGGCGATGCCGACGACCACGGGGGCCCCCGCGACGCCGAACGACCCCGACCCGGGGCTCGCGACGAGCCCCGCGACCGGGCCCACGAGGTAGGTGTAGGTGCCGTTGGGTTCGTCAAAGACGAGCGAGCGCGACGTCGAAACGGCGCCCACGCCGTTGAGGTCGACCGACCAGGCGGCCCCGGCGGGAAGACCGCTCGCGGTGAAGGTGACCGGCACGGTGAACGGCGTCGGAGGGAGGAGCGGCAGGTAGTCGCCGCCGATCGCGATGGCCCCGGACTCGTTGTACGGGAGGACCCCCAGCGGGTTCGTCGCGGTCCCGTAGTCGGACCAGAAGTTGCCGCCCTGGACCCGCCCGCCGACGATGCTCCCGTAGAGGGCGTAGCCGTTCACGAGGTTCACCGACGACGCCGGCCGCGACGAGACGTTCCACGTATCGACGTAGCGAGCCGCCGTCCCCGAGTAGTAGGTCTCGGTGTAGATCGTATAGGCCGGGCTCTGGGCGAGACGGGTCGAGGCGGCGAACCCGGGCGCGGCGGTGAAGGAGTTGTCGTAGATCGTGTCGTTCGACTCGAAGACGGAGAGGTCGACCTCGCTCGTGCCGAAGACGGGGAAGGTCGCGTTGGCCGGTCCGCCCGAGAAGGTGTTGCCCCAGACGACGTTGTGGCCGCCGCCAAAGAGGAGCAGCGAGCTGCCCTCGTTGAGGAACCCGTTGCCTCCGATGAGCGAGCCGGTGGTGTTCCAGAGCATCAGGTTCGCGAGCGGGAACCCGTTGAGGAACGGGGGGAACCAGCCCGAGATCCCCGACGACGCGAAGACGGACACCTGGCTCGTCCCGTAGAGCTCGAGCTGAAGGTCGTTCGTCACCGGGAGCGGCGTCCCGAACAGCAGCGAGAGGGCGAGGATCGTCCCGAGCGCGGAGCCGGCATAAACGACCTCGAAGGTCGGGAGCCCGTTCGCCTCCACGGACGCCGTCGTCTGGTAGAGAAGGAGTCCCGGGAAGACCGGGAAGGTGAAGTCGTTCAGCTGCCCGAAGATCGGATCGAGGCTCGCCACGCCACCGGAGGGGAGGAGGTACGGGTTCGACGGGGTGCCGTTGCCGCCGACGGCGAGCTCGGCGAGCTCGGCGTTGCCGGAGGCGATGAGCGGCGTGTAGAGGCCCCGGGACGCGTTCGCGACCAACGCCCCGGGCAGCCGCCACGTCGACGGGCTCGAGCCGTTGACCACGAAGGTGGCCGGGTCATAGCCGCTCATCAGGATCTCCCCGGAGTAGTTCCCGGGGGGCAGCCGGTAGTCGACCTGACCGCCCGGCGGCACCGGCGCCCACGCCGCCCAGTCCGCCGAGAACGAATCGGTCGCGTTGACGAAGACGAACGCCGTCGCCGGGGCGATCGTCCCGGTCAGGTCGATCGCGCCCGGCCGGGCGGACGGGCTCGCGTTCCACATCGGCGAGAGGAGGGACGGGCCGGCCCCGAGATGAACGGTCCCGCCCGCGTCGAAGTACTCGCTGACGCCCTCGATCGTCTCGCCGGTGTCCGTGCCGTAGCCGAGGGCCGTGGGGACGGTGTCGTAGGTGCTGGCGCTACGGTTGAGGAACCGCAGTTGCATCGTGGCGTTGAGCGTAAGGACGCTCGTCGTCGACCCGCCGCCGGGGCCGCAGAGGACCAGCTCGGCGTCGTAGGGGAGGTAGCCGGTGGGCGTCGGCGAGGCGCCGTTGACCTCGTAGACGGGGACGGGGATCGTGGGCGACGGGGCGAGGAGGTCCTGGGAGTTGAACACCACATGGTCGAACGAACCGGCGTGGACCCCGGTACCGTTGACGATCGTGAAGTTGAACCAGACGCTGTCGTAGGGAAGCCCGCCCTGCGACGCGACGCTCGCGTTGGTGTAGAGGTCGAGGGTGAACGGCAGCGAGACGTTGAGGACCGGACCGAGCGCGTAGTAGAACGACGGGGCGACGAGGGTCCCGTTGCTCGCGGCGAAGACGTTCGGGCTGATCTGCCCCGAGGGCCCGGAGAGGTTCCAGACGTTGTCGATGAACTGGAGGAGGTGGCTGCGGGCCGACCACGTCACGACGTTCTGGTTCCAGAAGACGTAGCTCGAGTTGCCGAAGAGGGTCACGTTCGCGAGGACCGTGTTGAGCTGGAGGCCGACATAATCCGGCGCGTCGTTGTCGAGGTAGAACACCGACAGGTTCGAGAACGTCATCGACCCCTCGAAGCTCGGGGTGGTGAGCAGGGTCGGCACGGCGACCCCGGTCGTGTTGCGCACCCCGAGGTCGCTCACGCCCATCGGGGCCGGGGAGCGGTCGTAGAGCGGGGTGACGACGTCACCGCGGCGCACCTCCCGGCCGTCCAGGTTCGGGAGGTAGACGAACCGGCTCGGCACGTGCGCCTGGGCGATCCCCGCGAGCAGCGACTGGGCGGCCGCGGGGCTCATCCCGGTGCCGGCCGGGGACGGCGCGGGCCGCGCGGCGGCGGGCCCACCCGTCGGGGTCGACCCCGGGGCGACGGCCCCCCGCCCGGTCGGCGCGAGCGCGCCCACCGCAAGGACGGTGACCACGGCCAGGACCGCGGCGATGCGCAGGGAGAACCTCATCGGACCCGTGGCACGGCGCGAGGCGGGGAAGAACGTTGCGGTGGCCCGCTCCGCGGCGCGGCGACCGGTAGCCTACACCCGACCCGACGCGTCCAGCGGGACCGGATAGCCCGCCGCCGGGCGCGGGCGCATGCGGTAGAGCGCGAGCAGGTCGTCGCCGAGCTCGAGGTAGCGGGCGGGGCCGAGGTTGAGGAGGCGGACCCCGAGCTTCTGGACGGCCGTGGGAGCGACCGAGGGGACCTGCTGGACGACGCGGGACCGCTCCCGGACGAAGCTCTCGGCCGAGAGCAGGTAGTCGAGCTCCGGCCGCGAGTACTCCTGGACGTGGCCGAGGACCCCGCGGCCGTCCGGCGGGAACCGGCCCCGTTCGCGGATCGACCGGCCGAGGAAAAGCTTCGCGCGGTTCGTGAGCCGCGTCAGGTTCGGGGTCGTGAGGAAGAGGGCGCCCGCCGGGACGAGGTGGTCGTGGATGCTCCGGAACAGGAGGAGCGGGTTGACCAGAAGGTGCTCGAGCACCTCCACGAAGAGGACGAGGTCGTAGTCGGCGGGAAGCCCCGCGAGCGGGTCGGGCCGGGAGAGGTCGCACTGGAACGTCGCGCGGACCCCCGCGCGCGCGAGCGCGGCGGCGTGGCGCGCGGTGGGGGCGTCGTACTCCGCGAGGTGGTAGGTTCCTCCCAGGGTCGCGCGCAACGCGACGGCAAGGCTCCCCGCCCCCCCGCCGAGGTCGAGGACCTTGCGTCCCTCGAGGGCCCCGGGGCCGCCCAGGAACTCGATGATGGTCCGGTACCGCCGCGCCTGGAACTCGAGGTAGGCCCGGCGGTCGGCGGGGGCCTCGGCGTCGTCCCAGAACCGGCGCAGCGCCGCGTGGAGATCGTCCGGCCCCGCCCCCCCGGCCATCTCCGCGGCTCCCGGCGGCGCGTTAGGGGAACGCCTATCTAAGGGTTCGTCGCGCCCCCCGCCGCGCAAAACCTATAGCGCCCAGGCGCCGATGGCGCGCACCGTGCCGTCCGACGAGCTCGACCCGATCCTGATCCAGGTCACGATCCCGCTTCCCATCGGCATGATCTATTCCGCCTTCACCGACCCCGCCCAGCTGGCCGGCTGGCTCGGCGCGAAGGCGGAGGTCGACGCCCGCGTCGGCGGGCGCTTCGAGATCACCTTTCCCGGACCCCCGGCGTTCGTCAGCCGGGGCCGGATCCTCGCGCTGACCGCCGGGGTCGAGCTCGACTTCTCCTGGGAGGCCCCCCCCGCCTACGCGAAGCTCATGAACGCTCCCGAGGCGCGGACCCACGTCTACGTCCGGCTGCAGGAGTCCCCCGAGGGGATCGACGTCACCCTGGAGCACGCGGGCTGGGGCTCGGGCGACGAGTGGGAAGAGGCCCGCTCCTGGCACTTCCACCTGTGGGACGAGCGCCTCGCCGAGCTCAAGACCTACCTGCTCAAGGCGGCGTACGGCTGACGGGAGGCGGGGGCGGGCCGCGCGGCGGCCGGATCTCCTTCCAGTAGCGGCGGACGGGCATCACCGGAAGCGCTTGCCGGCCCCGTCGCCAGCGCCGGATGCCGACGAGGATGACCCCGGCGGCGACCGCCACGAGCGCCGCCGCGAGGAATGCGTCGCCATAGCGGGAAAGGAAGCTCGGGGGGGCCGGCGCGCCGAAGGTGAGGGTGACCGTCGCCTGCCCCCACAGGCCGCTACCGATCACCCGGACCTCGACGGTGGCGCCGGTCGCGGTGGACGGGAGGGCGAGAAAGACCGTGATCGACCCCGACGCGTCCGTGATCCCCTGGGCCGGCGAGAGCGATCCGGCCGCGCGCAGGCTGAAGGCGAGGGGGACCCCGGGCAGCAAGGAGCCGTCCGGGCTCCGGGTCGTGAAGGTGACACTCGCGGCCCCCGAGGGCGAGAGCGGGACGACCCCCGGCGCGTCGATCGTCACCTCGAGCGCCGGCGAGATCGCGATCGACGCCTCGGCCGAAGCGAGGTAGCCGAAGGTGGTGACGAGGGCCGTCACGAGGTCCGTCGCGTTCGCGGTCACGTTCGGCGTCGAAAACGCGACGAGGACGGACCCGGAGGTGTTGGTGAGCGCCGTCGTCGGCGTGAACGAGCCGTTGAGGAGGTCGCGGAAGGTGAGGGCGACGCCGGGCAGGGGCACTCCGTTCGTGTCGGTGACGCCCGCCGTGACGGCGAGGTTCGATAGACCGACCGCCGCGGTCGCCGTGAGGGCGATCGTCGCCCGTACCGGCACCGGACCGCCGGTCCACAGCGTCGTGCCGTTCACCGCGAGCGGGATCGACGTGCCCGTGACGATCTCGCCGGGCGCGAGCGTCGGGTGCTGGAGCCGGCCCTCGACGCCCCACGGCGAGCCCCCGCTCCCGTGGAAGTACGCCCGGCCCTCGTCCGGGAGGTACCAGCCGGCCGGGCGGTGGACCGCGAACGCGAGGGGGACCGTGAGCACCATCGGGGCCGTCGGGGCCGACGGGTAGAGGGCCGTCTCCGAGAACGAGATCCCCCCGGCCCAGGTCGACCGGTTCGCCCCGAAGTCGAAGTCGGCCGCCGAGGTGTTGTCGCCGAAGAGCTCCCCGTTGACCGTAAGGGACCACTGGGTCGAACCGTTCACCGCGGTCAGGGCGAAGAGGTAGCCCTCCCCCGGCTGGAGCAGGAGGCCGGGCCAGTAGGCGAGGTGCTCGCTCGCATCGGTCGAGTTCGAGTAGACCGCGAAGAACGGCGTGGGGGCCATCGCGGTGTTCTCGAAGAATCCGAAGACGGCGTCGTGCGTGCCGATCACCTCGGTCGCGGCCGCCTGGAACGACGAGTCCGCGGCGAACGGCGCCCCGGCGAAGGCGCTGACGTTCATCTCCAGCCCGTCGTTGGGGGCGCCGGCGGGGTCGGTCGTGTTGACGAGGAGCTGGCCCTGGGCGCCGACGGAGATCGCCCCGCCCGGCCGAACGGCCGGCGGCACGGCGGCCGCTCCGGCCGCGGCCGGGACCGGCGCGCCGGCCGGCGGGGAGGAGGACGGGAACGACGCGAGCAGGCCAGCGGCGAGCACGACGACCGCGAGCAGCACGGCCGGTAACGCCCGGGCCGCGAGCGGACGTCGCATGGCGGCTCCCAGAGGGGCGCCCCTCAAGTAGGTTTACCGGGACCGCTCAGGCGGCCCGCGTGAACCGCGGACAGGCCGCCTCCCCGCACCGGGCGCACGGGCCCGCCGGTTCGAGACGGAAGCCGGCCCCGCCGGGCTCGGCGATCGGCACGACGCGCAGGTGCGTCGTCGGAAAATGGCCGCAACGGCAGCGGTTCGAGGTGGGCTCGCCGCTCGGCGGTCGGTCCGCGCGGGCCCCCATCGTCGGTCGGAGGGCGACCGGGGGAAAAGCTCTTGGATGCGCGTCGGGGGGCGATGCGGTAAATCCGCCCGCGCCTCAGCCGCCCCGTGGACGTCGACGGCTGCCCGCTCCCCGAGGACCGCCGCTACGCCGTGGACGATGACGTCTGGTTCCTCGAGGAGGGCGACGGGCGGTTGGCGACCGTCGGCGTGACGAGCCTGCTCGCCTCCTTCGCGGGACGCGCCCTCGCCGTGACGTTCCGTCCGGTCCAGGGCTACCTCGACGCCGGCCGGAGCGTCGCCACCGTCGAGACCGTCCGTCTCACGGGCCCGGTCCGCCTCCCCGTGCGGGCCCGCGTCGTGGCGCAGAACCCGGCCCTCCCAAGCCGTCCCAAGCTGCTCAACGACGATCCCTACGGGGAGGGCTGGGTCGTCCGGGTCGAACCGGAGGACCCGGCCGAGGCGGCGCGGACGCTGCCCACCGCCCGGGAGGCCCGGGAGCGCTTCGCCGCCCGCCGGGCCGAGCTAAGGGTCCGATGCCGCCCGGCCGTCCCCGACGAGGAGCTCATCGAGGTGGGGGCCGAGTGCGCCGCCATCCTCGTGCGGCTCGGCGAGGCGATGGAGCGGCGGGCCCCGCGGGAGGTCGTGCTCCTGGTGACCGACGACCCGACGAGCCCGATCGAGATGGTGCGCTGGACCGACCGCACGGGCCACTCGGTCATCCACCAGGGGCGCGACGGCCCGCTCTACGAGTTCCTCGTACGGCGGGAGGCCGAGCCCCGGCCGCGCCGCCGGTGAGCGCCCCTACGGCTTTTCGATCGGGGTCCGGACGAGGTTGCCCCACTCGGTCCAGGAGCCGTCGTAGTTGCGCACGTCCTCGAACCCGAGGAGGTAGCGCAGGACGAACCAGGTGTGGCTCGAGCGCTCGCCGATGCGGCAGTAGGTGATCACCGGGAGCCCGGCTCGGACCCGCTTGTCGCCGTAGAGCGTCTCGAGCTCGGCGCGACTCTTGAACGTCCCGTCATCGTTGACCGCCTGCGCCCAGGGGACGTTGACGGCCCCCGGGATGTGGCCGCCCCGCTGGGCGTGCTCCGTCGGGTACTCCGGAGGCGCCGTGACCTCACCGGAGAACTCCTTGGGGCCGCGGACATCGACGAGGGCGCGCCGTTGGGCCGCGACGTCGGGGAGGGCGGAGAGGACGTCGGAGAGATAGGCCCGGATCCGCTCGTCCGGCGCCCGCGCGGAGAACGACCCGCTCGGGGGGGTCGGGGCCTCGCGCGTCAGGGGGCGGTCCTCGGCGATCCACTTCCGCCGGCCGCCGTTCATGAGGCGCACGTTCGACACGCGGTAGTAGGTGAACGCCCAGAAGGCGAAGGCGGCGAACCAGTTGTTGAAGTCCCCGTAGAGGACGAGCGTCGTGCCGTCGTCGATCCCGCCCCGGCGGAACAGCGCGGTGAGCTGCTCGGCGCTCAGGATGTCGCGCCGCACCGGGTCGTTGATGTCCCGACGCCAGTCGAACAGGATCGCGCCGGGGATGTGGCCCATCGCATAGTTCGCCTGGGGGTCGTAGTCGACCTCGGCGATGCGGACCGTGGGGTCCTTCCGGTGCCCCTCGACCCAGTCGGTGTCCACGAGGACCTCGGGGTGGGCGTACGGCTCGGGCATGCCCCAGGTCGGGCGACGAAGCTAGAAAAGGAGTGCGGAGGGCCCCGGGCGTCTACCCGCGGCGCCCGCGCTTGGGCAGCTGGGCGTTCGAGACCTCGACCGTCTCGGCGTCGAATCCGAGGCGGGAGAGCTCGTCCCGGATGCGGGCGCGGTGGTCCCCTTGCAGGTAGACCTCACCCTCGACGACGCTGCCACCGGTCGCGAGGCGGTTCTTGAGGGACCGGGTGATCTCCTCGAGGTCGACCCCGGGGGGAAAGCCGGAGATGACCGTCGCGGGCTTGTTGTAGCGTCGGGGCTCGGCGCGCACGCGGATCCGAGCGGTCTCGCGGTCGAGCGCGGAGAGGATCTCCTCGAACTCTTCGTTCCCCATCGATGGGTGGTTCCTTCCTACGGCCTCTCGGACGGGAACGAGCGACCGCCCATAAAGAGCCTTCCGGTCCGTGCACGATGCGCCGAGAAGGGACGGTCCGGGTCGCGGTGACGATCGATGGGCACCGCCGGTTCCATGTCGCCCGAGCGGATGAACGTTGTGGGTCCCGGCACCGCCGTCAGCGCCCCTGCCAGCGGTAGAGGCGCAGGGCGATCCCGGTGCCGATCGTGGCGCAGGTCACGAGGAGCACCGCGTAGAGCGCGAGGGTGGCGGCCGGTACGGGGGTGATGCCGAGGGCTCCCTGCACCAGCAGGGCGGCGTACGTCGCCGGGAGGAAGTGCGCCGCCGCCTGCCAGAGCGGCGGGAGGCTCGAGAGCGGGTAGTACAGCGGAGACAGCATCCCGAGGATGGTGAAGGTGAGGTTCCCGACCGGCCAGATCTCCCGCTGGCTGGTAAGGCGGCTCGAGATCGCGACCCCGATCGCGCTGAAGAGGATCCACAGCACGGCGATGCCCCCGGTGAGCGCGACCGCGCCGAGGAGGGGGACCGGGTGGCCCAGGCTGACGACGAGCAGGCCCGCGAGGACGATGAGGGCCGGGGCCGCCGGGATGAGGTTCGAGAAGGCGATGCCGAAGAGGTAGCGGATCTTCCCGAGCGGCGAGGCGACGAACAGGTCCTGGAGCGCGTTCTCGATCCGCCAGGTCGCCGAGTCGCCGAGGACCCAGCTGCCGATGTTCTGCGTCGTGAAGAGCATCGCCCCGACGATCTCGAGCGGGAAGAGGTTCGCCGGGGCGATCAGCCGCAGGAAGTAGAGGAAGATGAACGGCAGGAGGATGGGCGATATCGCGCTCGCGGGATTGCGGGAGACCCAGCGCCACCCGATGATGGCGAACGCCGGGAGGACCCGGCCGTGCGCGGGTGCCGCCACGCGTTCAGCGCTCCTGCGCCGACCGGCGCGCCCAGTAGACGGTCAGGAAGAACAGGCCGAACGCCGCGACGCCGAGGGCTCCCGCGGCGAGCGCCACCTCTCCCGGCGCGAGGAGCCCGGGGTCGAGGGCGTTCTGGAGGAGGGCCGCGGCCGCGCTCGGGGGAAGGACGAGCGCCACGGGGCGCAGGCCCGCCGGCCAGAGGACGAGCGGGTAGAAGACGGGGGGAAGGACGCCGAACAGGTTGTACAGGAGGGAGGCGTACGACCAGATCGACCGCATGTCGCGGAACGCCGTCGAGAGGATGTAGCCCATCGAGGCGGCGAACAGCCACACGGCGAGGATGAGGACCCCGACCAGGAACGCCACCCCGAGGGAGAGGTGGAGGATCGCCTCGGCGAGGACGACGAGCCCGACCACGGGCGGGAGGTAGGCGATGAGCACCCCCACGGCGATCCCGAGGAAGTACGCCTCGGGGGCGAGGGGGCTCGCGAGGTAGAGCTCGTTGAGCTTGTGGTCGACGCGGATGTACGCCGCCTCGTTGAGGACCCGCTGGCCGAGCGAGAACGCCGAGAAGACGATCGCCCCGAGCAGCGCGATGCCGAAGTAGCGCGGGGCGAGGATCGCGACGAAGACGAGGAGGACGACCTGGACGATCATCGAGGTCAGGATCGCGAGGCCCTCGTGCAGCTGGACCCGGAGCTCGGTGGCGGCGAACGCCGGCATCCCGCCAAAGCGCGGGAACCAGCGGGGAAGCCCCGTCTCAGCCGACCTCATCTTCGATCGACCGCCCCACGACCCGGAGGAACGCCTCCTCGAGCGTGACCGGCCCCACCGTCGCCGTCAGCCGCTCGCGCACGGCGATGGTGAGCAGCTCATTGAGCCGGCCCGGCTCGACCAGGACGTGGACCGTGTCGCCGTCGGGCACCACGCGCCCGAAGGTGCGGAGGGTCTCGGTCAGCCGTCCCCCCTGCGGGACCGTGACCCGGAGGGTGCCGCCGACATCCTGCTTGAGCGACGCGGCGGTCCCCTCGACGAGGACCCGCCCGCGCTCGACGATGTAGAGGCGGTCCGCGAGCGCCTCCGCCTCGTCCAGGTAGTGCGTCGTCAGAAGGATCGTCGAGCCCTCGCGGGTGAGCTCGCGCAGCGACTGCCAGACCGCCCGGCGGGCGAACGGGTCCATCCCGATCGTCGGCTCGTCCAGGAAGAGGAGCGGGGCCCCGGTCGCGAGGACCGTCGCCACCATCGTCCGCTGCTTCTGGCCCCCGGAGAGGGAGATCGCGAGCCGGTCGGCGACCTCGGTGAGCTCCATCGCGGCGAGGGCGCGCTCGCCGCGGTCGTGGGCGACCTCCCGGCTCATGCCCCGCGAGCGCAGGTAGGTGTAGACCTGCTCGCGCGGAGTGAGATGGAAGAACGGCTTGCCCTCCTGCGGAACGACGGCGATCTCGGGCCGAACGAGGTCGGCCTCGCGCCCCACCTCATGGCCGAAGACCTCCACGCGGCCGGAGGAGGCGGCGAGGAGCGTGGACGCGATCTTGAGGAACGTCGTCTTCCCGGCCCCGTTGCGTCCGAGCAGGGCCACGCGCTCCCCCCGGTGGACGGACATCGAGACGCCGTTCAGCGCCTCGATCCGCGGCCCCCGGCGGGACTCGTAGACCTTCCGGACATCGGATGCCACCAGGGGTTCGGAAGGCATGGGGGCCCCGCCGACCCCCGAGGAGGTATATAACGGACCGACGCGCGCGGCGCCGCCCGCTCACCGGGGCGGGGGCGACTTGCGGGAACGGCCCGACGAGCTCTCCTCCGGAGGGGGCGGGGCGAGCGGCGGCGTGAAGCCGTAGGCCCGGTCGTCGATCGGCCGCAGCCCCGCCCCCTCGGCGGCGGAGCGGGGGTTGACCGGCCACGACTCCGCCCGCCAGCACGCCCGCGCGAGGAGCTCGCCCAGCGCCGCCGGAACGCCGATCGAGGCGACGAGCAGGCGGACGTCGGCCTTCGACAGCTCTCCGAGAAGCGCGAGGACCACGAAGTAGACGACGAACCCGAGGAGGACGCCGGCGGCGAGCTGGTAGTAGCGGTTGACGGGGAGCAGGTCGTTGAACTGGGAGACCGCGACGAACGCCGCCGCCGCGCTCCCGAGGAGGGTGAGGATCGGCCGGACCTGGATGCGGACGGCGAGGAGGCGCCCCATGAAGTAGGTGTTGAGCCCGAGGGCGGCGATCGAGGAGAGAAGGACGGCGAGCCCCGAGGCGTCGAGCCCCGCGAAGTGGAACAGGGCGATCGGGCGCATGAACAGAAGGGCGCCCAGCACGAGGACGCCCACCTGCAGGGCGGTGAGGTAGAGCTCGAGGCGCTGCTGCCCGATGGAGTTGAGCGCGGTGCCGATGATCTGGCTCAACGCCGCGGGGAGCGCCGACAGGGCGAGGAGCGCGAGCGCCGTCGCTCCCTGCGAGGCGTACGGCGCGCCGTTCATGATGTTGAGGATGTTGGTCCGGTAGACGGCGAGACCCATCACGACGGGAACGACGACCATCGCGGTGTAGCGGAGGGCGGCCCAGGTCCGGACCCGGACGAGCTCGTAGTCGCGCTGCTGGTGGAGGCCGGACAGGTGCGGGAAGAGCGGGACCGCCACCGCCGCGGGGATCGCGAGCGCGAGGATGCGGTAGCCGTTCGCGGCGAGGAAGACGTTGTAGATGTTGAGCGGGTAGTTCGCGACGACGATGAACTGGATGAGGGTGCTCGCGACGTAGAGGAGGAGGAGGCTCCCCATGAGCGGCCAGGCGAAGGTGAACAGGCGCTTGGCGACGGGCCGCTCGAAGCGCGTGAAGCTGCGCGCGACGGCCGGGATGCTCAGCAGGGCGGCGACGCCGGCCCCGAGGAGGTAGGCGTACGTCACCTCCGGGATGAGGTTCGGCGCCGGGTACGTCGAGATCGTGACGGCCACGACCGTGAGGGCGGAGGTCCGCACGATCGATTCGATCAGGAGCGGAAGTTGCCCGCGAACGGAGTCGCCCTGCGCGATGTGCAGCTGCGAGTAGACCGTCGAGACCGTCCACAGGACCGGCAGTGTCATCCACAGGGCGAACAGGCCCAGGTACTGGGCCGGCGTGTAGCCGAGGGCGGGTCCCAGGACCCAGATGAAGACGCCCCCGGCGGCGACCATGGACATGCGCAGGAGGAAGTACGTCGCCGTCGAGCTGCGCGCGGGCTCGCCGCGGGCGACGAAGAACGTGTACGCCGAGCCGATCCGCAGGTCCGCGATCATGTTGATCGAGGAGGCGAGGAGCAGGAACAGCTGGAACGTCCCGATCAGGGCGCGGCCTGCGCCGCTCGTCCCGCCGCCGACCCCGTGGGAGAAGAAGTACGACGGGATGAACCCGAGGAACTGGATCAGGATCGAGACGGCGAAGACCGCCGTCGAGCTGAGGCCGAGCGCCCGAGGGGGAGGGGCGGGCCGGTCCCCGGAGGTCATCGCGTCCCCAGCCATCCTTGGTCGGCGCCCGTCGGACCGGGCATGCGCGGCACCCCTCTTATCCCTCGCCTCGATGGGCCCGGCGTCACTCGACCCGCTGCGAGGTGGGCGGTTCGTCCGGGGCGATCGGCTCGTACAGCTCGACCCAGGCGCCGTCGGGGTCGGAGACGAAGGCGAGCCGGTTCCCGTCCTCCTCGAACGCGGGGATGCGGACCCGGCCCCCGAGACGGACCAGACGGGCGAGGGTCTCCGAGAGCCCCTGCACCCGGAACCCGAGGTGGTCGAGCTCGTCGCCCTCCCGGTACGGGGGGTCGTCCGGGTAGTAGTTGAGCTCGAGGACCGCGCCGCTGTCCGGGTCGACGAGCTCCGCCCAGATGCCACCGGCCGACATCCGGCCCTCGGGACCGGGGCGCAGGCCGAGCCCCTCGCAGTAGAACCGCCGGGATCGCTCGAGGTCCCGGACCCGGATCCCCGTGTACTCGAGCACGCCGCTCCCAGCGGGCGGAGGTAGAAACCCCTTCCGCGGGACTACCGCGCCGCGAGGCGCCCGAGGACGTAGGGAAGGAGGCCGCCCGCACGGTAGTAGGCCATCTCCTGGGGAGAATCGATCCGGATCCGCAGCTCGAAGCCGGCGACCTTGCGGCCGGCGTCATCGATCGCGACCCCCTCGAGCGCCCCGCGAGGCTCGAACGACCGCCCCGCGGGCAGGACGAGCGAGATGCGCTCGCGCCCGGTCAGGCCGAGCTTCCGCCAGCCCTCCCCGGGGCGGAACTGGAGGGGCAGGACCCCCATGCCGACGAGGTTGCTGCGGTGGATCCGCTCGTAGCTTTCCGCAAGGACGGCCCGGACCCCGAGGAGGAGCGGGCCTTTCGCCGCCCAGTCCCGGGAACTGCCTTGCCCGTAGCTGCTGCCCGCCAGGACGACCAACGGTACCTTCTCGGCGCGGTACCGCTCCGCGGCCTCGTAGACGGTCAGCGCGTCCCCCGACGGGAGGTGGACGGTGTGGCCGCCCTCCGTAGGGGCCACCAGGAGGTTCTTCAGCCGCACGTTCGCGAAGGTGCCCCGGACCATCACCTCGTGGTTGCCGCGCCGCGAGCCGTAGGTGTTGAACTCCGACGCCGGGACCCCATGCTCGGTAAGGTAGCGCCCGGCGGGACCGTCCCGTGCGATCTCCCCCGCGGGCGAGATGTGGTCGGTCGAGACCCGGTCCCCGAGGGCGAGCAGGACCCGCGCTTCGGAGAGGACCGTCGGTCCGGTCGGCGCCGGGGGTGGGGGGATCTCGAAGTACGGCGGCTCGCGCAGGTAGGTCGACGCGCCCTCCCACGGGTACACCTCTCCCACCGGGACGTCCAGCTCCTCCCAGTGCCGGTCTCCTTTCGAGATCGACCGGTACTGGGACCGGAACAGCTCCGGGTCGAGGCTCGACTCGACGGCGGCGCGCACTTCCGCGGCCGTGGGCCAGAGGTCCTTGAGGTAGACCGGGCGGCCGTCCGACCCCGTGCCGACGGGCTCGCGGGTGAGGTCGATGTCGAAGCGCCCCGCCAGGGCGTAGGCGACCACGAGCATCGGGCTCGCGAGGTAGTTGGCCCGGACCAGGGTGTGGATCCGCGCCTCGAAGTTGCGATTGCCGCTCAGGACCGCGACGACGTAGAGGTCGCTCTCGGTGACCGCGGACTCCACCGCCGGGACCAGCGGGCCGCTGTTGCCGATGCACGTCGTGCAGCCGTAGCCGACCACGGCGAACCCGATCTGGGCGAGCGGTTCGAGGAGCCCGGCCCGGGTGAGGTAGTCGGTGACGACCCTCGAGCCGGGGGCGAGGGAGGTCTTGACGAACGGCGGAGGTCGCAGACCGCGGGCGAGAGCCCGCCGGGCGATGAGCCCCGCTCCGACCATCACCGAGGGGTTCGAGGTGTTCGTGCAGCTGGTGATCGCCGCAATGACCACCGCGCCGTCCCCGAGAGTGAGGGGGGGCGACGTACCGCCCGGGGGGGTGGGAGCGTCGGCGGCGTAGGGGTGGAGCGGGTCGTCCGAGGGGTACGGGCGCCGGACGAACGTCTCCCCGTTCGGGCCGGGATGGTCGTGGCGGTAGGCCGTGAGGGCGCGGGAGAACGATGCCGGGGCCTCGGCGAGGCCGACGCTCTCCTCCGGGTTCCGGGGCCCGGAGACCGTCGGGATGACCCGGGCGAGGTCGACCTCGAGATGCTCGTCGAACTCGATCTCCTCCGGTCGGCCGTCGCTCCAAAGGCCCTGGAGGCGCGCGTACCAGCCGACCCGCTCGACCAGCGCCGGGTCCCGGCCCGTCGCCCGTAGATAGGCCAGGGTCGCTTCGTCGATGGGGAACAGCGCCGCCGTGGCCCCGTACTCGGGGCACATGTTCGAGATCGTCGCCCGGTCCGGCACGCCGAGGGCGGAGACCCCCGGGCCGTAGAACTCGACGAACTTCTCGACGACCCCGTGCTCGCGCAGGATCCGCGTGACCGTGAGGACCGCGTCGGTCGCCGTCGTCCCCTCGGCGAGCTTCCCCGTGAGGCGGACGCCGACCACCGTCGGAGGGGCCAGGTAGTACGGCTCGCCCATCATGACCGCCTCGGCCTCGATGCCGCCGACCCCCCAGCCGAGGACCCCGAGGCCGTTGATCATCGTCGTGTGAGAATCGGTCCCCACGAGGGTGTCGGGGAACGCCTCGGCGACACCGTCCCGTTCCCGCCGGACCACGACCGACGCGAGGTGCTCCAGGTTGACCTGGTGCACGATGCCGTTGCCCGGAGGTACGACCCGAACGTTCGAGTAGGCGCCCTGGGCCCACCGGAGCACGCGGTAGCGCTCGGAGTTGCGCTCGTACTCGCGGTCCAGGTTGATGAGGAGCGAGCGGGGGCTCCCGAAGCTATCGACCTGGACCGAGTGGTCGACGATGAGATCGACGGGCACGACCGGGTTGACGCGCGACCCCCCGGCGCCCCGCTCCACCGCGGCGGACCGCAGCGCGGTCAGGTCGACGACCACCGGCACGCCGGTGAAGTCCTGGAGCAGGACGCGCCCCGGGTAGAAGGCGAGCTCGGCGGTCTCCTCCAGCCGGCGCCCTTCCGCCAGGGCCCGCAGGACCTCGAGGTCCGTCGTCCCCCGGTCGGCGTGGCGGGCGAGGTTCTCCAAAAGGATGCGGATGGTCCGGGGTCGCCGCGCGAGGCGGGTCGCGTCCACGCCGGGCAGCCGGTCCAACCGGGCGATGCGCACGGGGCCGGCCGGGGAGGGAACGACCTCCAGGGCCACGGGTAGCTCGGGCGGGTTCATGGGATGCCCACTTCGCGGCCCGATTTGGCTTGTGCGCCCCCTCCCGACCGGAAGGGCGTTCGCCGGCCCCGGAGGCGCCCCGGCCGGGGGAACGGGGCAAGGAACGCGCATCAATACGTATAAATACGGACACGCAGCGTCCGGTATCTCACCGGGAGAACCCGGCGCGAGAAAGAGATGAAGCGAGTGCACGGACGAGCGATCTACCTAGCGACCATCGTCGCGATCTTCGGGCTCGTGGGCGGGTTCGCCCTCGCGTCGATCGCGCTGAGCACGACCAGCCAGAACGCCGAAGGCAACTATGTGAACTCCTCCGGCGCCGTCGGGGGATTGGTCTACACCTCGACGGTGCTCGGCGCCACCCCGACCCCGGCGCCCGCGGCGTCGACCGGGACGGCCCTGGCCCCGCAGACCGTCGCGGGCGGTGTCAACGCCTTCTGCGCGACCACCTGCAACCCCCACGACTACGCCGAGGTCATCACCTACACGTTCACGACCTCGATGACGGGGTCGGTCCAGATCTCGATCGATGTCTCGACCTCGGTCTCGACCGGCACCGCGACGATCTACCTGGCCCAGGCGACCACGGCGACCTCGGGGACGATCCAGATCACCTGGGACCTCGGCTCGGCGTCCCTGACCCTGAACTCGGTGACCCTGACGGCCCAGCAGTGTACCGGGGCGGCGGGCGCCTGCCCGTAACGCCCTCGCGAACCCTCGACCCACCCGGGAGGCGGTGAGCGCCGCCTCCCCCAACCCTTTCGTGGATCACGATGGAGGACCGGGGATCCGGCGTGCGGGGACGACCACGCGACATCCCGCCGGGGCTCGGGCGCGCGCGACCGGAACGGGAACGCGCGCCGGAGGCGGAGGACGCTCGGGACTCGCCTTCACCGAAGCCCTCCCGCGGCGCGCGGCGCCCCCCACGCGAGGCCCCGGACCGCTGGCGCGAGAACCTTCCGAACAGCCTTCCGCTCCTGTTCATCGGCATCGCCAGCTTCGCCATCTGTGTCGTCCTGTTCCAGATGGCGAGCACGTTCCATCCGACCCGTCTCCCCCTGTGGATGCTGGCCTTCTCGATCGGCCTGGTCTCGACGGTCGGGGGGGGAGCCGCGCTCCTCTTCGGTGACTTCCGGGAGGAGGAGGACGAAGGCTTCGCCGCGGAGGCGTTGCGCAGCGGCCGGTTCGTCCTCGTCCCGCGCGAGGAGTACTGGCGGGTGAAGGTGCTGCTCCGCCGGAGGGAGAAGGAGACCTCCTGGAGGGAGGACGAGGAGGAGGGGGCGGAGGGATCGTCCGGCGCCGAGAAGGCGGCGGACGCCCCGCGCGGCCCCAAGGGGCCGGAGCCACCCCTCGAGGAGGTCGAGCGATGGCTGGACGACATCGA
Organism: Thermoplasmata archaeon; assembly: GCA_027315455.1. Lineage (GTDB taxonomy): Archaea > Thermoplasmatota > Thermoplasmata > Lutacidiplasmatales > UBA184 > Lutacidiplasma. The sequence goes on from DAHUXZ010000022.1 coordinate 32,822, forward strand.
GCGGGCCGTCCCCAGGAGTCGGCCCACCGCCCCCTCGCTCCCGACCCCGGCACCCCCCGTCCGCCTCGCCCGATCGCCGAGCGACGGGCGACGGCCGCGAGCGGCGCACCGCGGGCCGGTCATCGGGGGACGACCGGTCGGGCAAGACCAGGTCCGCCAAGAGTACGAGCGGCTGCTGGGGGAGCTCAACCGGGTCGGAGCGGGCACTACGCCCCCGGCGCAGGCCGCTACGATCGCACCGGGCACGGCGACGGCGGGCCGGTGTCCGGAATGCGGGGTCCGACTGCCCCCCCCGCCGGACGGCCCGACCTGCGCGGTCTGCCTATCCGCGGTGTGCGGCCCCTGCGGGAAGCGGGGGACTGGGCCCGACGGTCGCCTCCTCTGCCCGGCCTGCCGGCATCTCATCGACGCGAGCGGCGGATAGACGCGGGCATCAACCGCATCCGGCGGTCCGCCGACCCAGCGATCCCGTTTTGCGGCCGCGGCTCGGACCCTCCCGCCCGTCGGAAGGGATCCGGGCGTGCCCGCGGAGGAGAGCACGTGCGACGCGCAACGGACCACCGACGGAAGGCCGTCCGATGCCCTTCGATGAGGTCGGCGCGGGCGATCCGACGGCCCCTACCGACCGCGAGCCGACGGCCGCCGCGGATCGAGTCGGCCCGGCGAGGGCCGCGGAGCGCGCCTCCCGTTCGTCTCGGGAGGCGGGGGGGATGGGAGCACGGGGATTTGACGGATCGAGCCCGCGGGGTCGTTCCCCCTCGGCATCGATTCGCCACTGGGGGTGGCTTGAATGGCCGCGGCTACCCGTCCCGCGCGCTTCGCGCTTGAGGATCCTCTCGACCACAAGGCCGAGCTGAGGGGGCAGTGGCTCTCCCGCCGCAGGATCCCTGAGGACTTCGACCGCCTGTGGCACCTTTACTGGGCCGAGCTCGGCCCTCTCGCCGCGGTCCCCGACGATATCCACCAGCTGGAGGAGGTCCTCGTCCGATGAGTACCTCCGCTCTCGCTCCCCCCGGATTCCACGCCCGAGGTACCTCGGGCGCCCCGTCAGGCCGGCTCGGTGAGGGAGAGGAGACCGCCGGCCCACTCGGGGCCGAGCCGGCGCCCGTCCTCGCGGTGTGCTCGAGGTGCAGGTCGACCGCGTTCCGCAACCCTTCCCTGCGGATCACGTTCTGCCGGCTCCACGGGTTCGACCCGTTCGTCTTCGTCCCGCTCGCTCAGCGGAGGCTCTGACCATGTCCGGGACCGAACCGGAGGCGCAGTCCGCGCCCGAAACACCCCCGCGAGCACGCACGCACGCTCCCCGGAAGGTCTCTGCCTCTCCCACACGCTCCGCTCCGTCAGAGACCGCCCCCTTCCGACCCCTTCCCGACCCCTCGCCTCCCTCTCCCGGCCCCCACGACACCTAAACCCCCCCTATTCCGACACCGGAATCGGCAGTGGGTAGCGTGTGCCGTGCAACCTACCGGTTGTCACGCGAGACCCTGGTCTCGTTTCGGCGTGTCCAGAGGATCGTGGCTCGCCGTCGTCTCGTAGGGGGGTCCGGCCCGATAGTGGACGGGATCAAGCGGGGCGGTCGACCGGCGGTCGTGGACGCCACGCTCCAGGAGTTGCTCGAGGCGTGGCGCTGGAAGCAGCACGTGTGTGCGCGCTCTGCATCCCCCCGCAAGGTCGACCAGACCGCGATCCGCGCGCTGGCGCGGCTCTACGGCCCGCATCCGTTCGGGTGGCTCGCCCCGTTCTCCTCGGTCGACCGTGTCGTGCTCGAGACCTTCCCGGCCTACCGGCCCCCAAGGCGGTTGCATGTGGTCGCAGGCTTCTGCGAGAACGGTCTCGTCCGCCCCGTCTACAGGGCAGGCGACGAGTGGACCATCGAAGACCGCATCCCGCTACCCAGCCAGGTCCGCGACTACAACTACCTGCGGGGCAACCTCGGGGCCCGTCCGCTCGACGAGGAGGCGTCGGTCGCCGCATGAGTCGTCAGGTGCGCCTCTCGGAGTTCACCGACCGGGAGAAGGACGCGGCGCTCCTGGTCCTCTCCGGGTTCGCCAGGGCCCAAGGCGAGCTGCTGCGCGAGCTCGCCGAGAGAAGCCCGTATGCGAAGCGCAGGCTCGGGGAGTTGCTCGCGACCTACGAGCCTCGGATGGCGTTCCTGGAGAGAGCCTACGTCCGGGAGGTGGCCCGGAGGCCGGCCGAGCGGCAGGTCCGCAGGAACGATGGGTTCTGGGCCGGACTGGGGGCGGAGGCGTGACCTACCTCTCCGGCCCCGACTGCCGCGCCGAGACGGAGCCCGCGGAGGAGCGGGCCGTGGTCCTCAAGCTCGAAGCACGCGCGATCGAGGAGCACAACGACCCCGTCTCGTCAATCCATTCATCGTCCCGAACTTCGGCGAGCGCGAAGGTCAGGCTCCCCGCACTCACGCGGTCTCCGAACCGCTCCCGTCAGTCACCTCTCACGGAGCCGGTGGCCTGGTCGAGCCGTTTCTCGCATCGTACTATGGGACGAGCACGGTCTCGAGCGTGGACGTCCCCGTGCCCACGGTCACCACGAAGGACCGCTTCGCCCTGGTCCAGCCGGTCATCAACGGGAGAGCGCTCGACATTCGCTTCCGCATGCTCGACCCGCGCGAGCTCGCGGCGGCGATGGGGTTCCCGACGGACTACGCCTTCGCCGGGAACCGGACCGACGTGGTGCGCCAGATCGGGAACACGGTCGCGGTCCAGACGGCGCGGTGGCTCTGCCTTGCGCTGCTCGGGGGGACGCCTGCGCCCGTTTCACTCCCCATTCCGGGGGCGGAGGCGCTCGCATGAACCGCATCAAGTTCACCGAGGACTGGGACAAGCTCCGCGAGCCGAGGTTCACGACGATCCGCTCCTACAACCCCGGCAAGGAGGAGTACTACCGCGCGCACATTGGCGAGGCCTTCTCCATCCTGAGGATCAGGACCTATCGCTCCCATCCGTTCATCGGGAGGAAGATTGGTTCGGCCACGCTGACGGACGTCCGAGTCGTTGTGCCCGGCGGGATTCCCGCCGCCGTGCTCCACCGGGACGTCCTCAGGGGCGGCAAGCCCGATACCGAGTGGATGGAGCGCCTCCTCGCGATGGACCGAGCGCTGCTCCTCGAGTTCGAGAACCACACGGGGATACTCGCGGAGGCGCCCCCGTGACCCGCGCCGCGATCTACGCACGGGCCGGCTCAGGGACAAGTCGGACACAGAGGTGCCGCCCCGAGGGTGTCCGAGTTGAACATGGGGAGAAACTCCCCGGTTCACGGCGCAAGTCCGAGTCCCGGCCGGACTCGGACACGGGGGCCTGAGCGTGGCGAACAGCACGGAGTCCCTGACGGACGCGGAGCGATCGGCGTTGCTGGTCGCCTCCGACCGGTTCAACCGACCCGGTTACTAGGATGGGCTGAACCCGGCGCGCGTGGTCCGCTGGTTCCTGGCTACCGGGATGCACCCGGCCGTCCTCGCGGACCCGTGCGGACACCGGTTGCGCGTCGAGCCCGACCGGAACGGTCTGACCTACGCGAAGTGGAACCGGCCCAAGAAGCGCGGGCCGGCGGCGGCGACGGGCGTCCCTCTTGGGACGGACGAGGCCCGATGGGCCGCGGAGTTCGTCGCGTCCCTCTTCCCCCCGCGTTCCTCCAAGACCTTCAACCGTCTCGTGCGGGA
>DAHUXZ010000023.1 GCA_027315455.1 Thermoplasmata archaeon
CGGCCCGCGCCGACCCCGCGCCGGCCGTGGCGCCGACCGCTGGCGGGACCGTGCCGGCCCATGTTCTCGCTCCGCCCTCCCGGCCGCCACCGGAGCCGGTCCCCGCCGCCGCTGCCTCGGCCCCCGCATCCGCCTCCGTCCCCTCGGGGGCGCGAGGCGGCGACGGCTACCGTTACTGCGCGGCGTGCGGAACGCCGGTACCGGTCGGGAAGCGGACCTGCACGATGTGCGGCGCGGCGCTCCCCTGATCGGTCGGGCGCCGGCCGGGGCGCACGTTCATGAGACCCCGCTTCGTGCCGGGGGCGTGGCCGATCCGAAGGCACGGGGCCCCTCCGCCGCCGACGTGACGCGGCGGTACATCGACGATCATCCCAGCGTGCGGGAGGCGCTAAGGGACGACCTGCTGAACTACACGTCGCTCGCGCGGCTGATCGGCGGGGCGACCGAGGTCCGCAACGAGGAAGCGGTCACGATCGCCTGCCGCCGCTACCAGCGGGAGCTCGCGCGGGGCACCCCGGCGGACGCGGCGATCGCCCGCGTCATCGCCGGCAGCCAGCTGCAGGTGCACTCCGACATCGCCCTCGTGCGCTTCCGCGACGACCCCGAGGTCCTCGATCGTCTCCTCGGCGTGGGGCGGCGGGCGCTGACCGCGCTCGCGCGGCGGCCGCTCTTCGAGATCTTCGAGGGGACCCAGGCCGTCACCGTCCTGTGCGAGGAACCGTTCCTCGCCACGCTCCTCGCCGAGATCCCTTCCCGCCTCCGCCTCCTGGTCGAGCGCGGGCTCGCGATCCTCGCCTTCCGCAGCCACGACGAGGTCGCCGCGACGCCGGGGGTCCTCGCGTTCATGGCGGAGGCGCTCTACCGCCGGGGGATCAACTGCCTCGAGACGGTGAGCGTCTACCGGGACTCGATCTTCGTCTTCCGCTCCCAGGACGTCATCCCGGCCTACCAGGTACTCTCCGCGCTGATCCCCGACGGGCCGACGCCGCCCGTCGAGGGGGAGTCGCCCGGGGAACAACGCTGACCCCGCCCCGACCCGTGGGGGACACCACGCTCAAGGACCGGCGCGCGGTGGTTCCCATCCTCCACCCAAATGGCGACGGCGGCGGTACTCGGCGCGAGCGGGTACCTCGGGGGAGAGCTTCTCCGGGTGCTGTCGGACCATCCCTCGATCGAGGTCGTCCAGGCGGTCTCGCAGAGCCGGGCCGGCCAGCGCCTCGGGGACGTGGCCCCGAACCTCGAGCGCTTCCAGGACCTCCGGCTCTCCCCGGACGCGTCGACCGTGGATGCCGACATCGCCTTCCTCGCCCAACCGGCCGGCGAGGCGATGACGGTCGTCCCCTCCCTCCTCGACCGTGGGATCAAGGTGGTCGACCTGGGCCCGGACTACCGTCTGCACGACCCCGCGGAGTACGCCCGGGTCTACGGCCGCCCGCATGCCGACACCGACCACCTGTCGGAGGCCGTCTACGGGCTCCCCGAGGTGTTCGGCGCGCGGATCCGCGCCGCCCGGCTCGTTGCCAACCCCGGCTGCTACCCGACGGCGACGCTCCTCGCCCTCGTCCCGCTCCTCGAGGCCCACGCGATCGTCGGCCCGGTGGTCGTCGACGCGAAGAGCGGCACCTCCGGCTCCGGCGCCCAGCCCACGGCGACGAGCCACCACCCCGAGGCCGCCCTCACAATCCTGCCGTACGGCGCGCCGCTCCACCGTCACGTTCCCGAGATGCAGGGCGTGCTGCGCGAGCTCGGAGCCGCGCCCGGGCCGCTCACCTTCGTCCCGCACCTGGTCCCGCTCGTCCGCGGTATCCTCTGCTCGATCTACGCGACCGCGGCCGGCCCGGCGGACGCCGGGGCCTGGGAGGCGCTCTACCGCGCGCGGTACGCCGACCACCCGTTCGTCCGCGTCGGGCGGGTCCCCCGGCTACCGTGGGCGCAGGGAACGAACCGCTGCTACCTCGCCGTCGAGCGGGTCGGCGACGCGCCGGTCGTCTTCAGCGTGCTCGACAATCTCGGGAAGGGCGGGGCGACCCAGGCGGTACAGAACGCGAATCTCCTCTTCGGCTGGCCGGAGACCCTCGGCCTCAGCCGGGCGGGGTACGGGGTCTAGCACGATGTGGACGATCGCAGGCGGGGTGACGACGCCCGTCGGCTTCTCGGCCGGCGGGATCGCGAGCGGCGTGAAGCGGAGCGGGCGGCCGGATCTCTCGGTCCTGCTCTCCGACCGGCCGGCCGCCGCGGCGGGGGTCTTCACGACGAACGTCGTCCGCGCGGCGCCCGTCGTCCTGGGCACGGAGCTCCTCGCGCGCGCGCCCGGTGAGGTTCGCGGAGTGCTCACCGTCGCCGGCGTGGCGAACGCCCTCACCGGGCCCGAGGGGATCGACGACAACCGCGCCCTCCTCGCCTCGGCCGAGTCGACCTTCGGCCTTCCCCCCGGCTCCCTCCTCCCGGCGTGCACCGGGGTCATCGGTCCGCGCCTCCCGCTCGACCGCGTCATCGCCGCGCTGCCGGCGCTGCGCGGGGCGACCGCCGCGACGCGGGACGGCGCCGAGCGGGCCGCGCACGCGATCCTCACGACCGACACCCGTTCCAAGGAGGCGGCGGTGCGCCTTCGTCTGGCCGACGGCCAGGTCGTGCGCATCGGCGGGATGGCGAAGGGCAGCGGCATGATCGCCCCCCGCCTCGCGCTCCCCCACGCGACGACCCTGGCCTACGTCGCGACGGATGCGCGGATCGCGCCGGAGACCCTCGGGCGGATCCTCGCCCGCGAGGCCGACGCGACGTTCAACATGGTGAGCGTCGACGGCGATACGAGCACCAACGACACCGTCTACGTCCTCGCGAACGGGGCCGCGGGAGCCACGCCCGCCGACGACGACCCGAACTTCCGCGCGGGGCTGAGGGCCGTCCTCGAGTCGCTCGCCCGCCAGGTCGCCCGCGACGGCGAAGGCGCGACCAAGCTCCTCACGGTCCGGGTCGAAGGGGCCCGCTCCATCGCCGACGCGCGCGCGGCGGCCCGGGCCGTCGTGGGTTCCACGCTCGTCAAGGCGGCGCTGTTCGGGGCCGACCCGAACGTCGGCCGCATCGCGGCCGCGCTCGGCTACTCCGGCGCGCGGCTCACGCCGGAGGGGTTGAGCGTCGCCCTCGTCCGGCCCCGCGGGTCCGTCCCGCTGATCGTCAACGGGCGTCCCGCGCCCGGCCTCGAGAACGGCGGCGCGAAGCGCGTCCGGGACCTCCTCCGCCAGCTCGACGAGGTCCCGCTCGAGATCCAGCTCAACGAGGGGCGCGCCGCGGCGGTGGCGTGGGGCTGCGACCTCTCCTACGCCTACGTCCAGATCAACGCCGCCTACCGCACATGAACCGAGATACCCCGACCGTCCTCAAGATCGGTGGCCGTGAGCTCGTCCCCGGTCCGGAGCTCGACCGGCTCGTGTCGGCGATCACCCGATGGGTCCGGAGGGGCGACCGTCTCGTCCTCGTCCACGGCGGCGGGGACGAGATCACGGAGCGGGCCCGCGCGCTCGGCCTTCCGACGCAGCGGCGCGACGGCCAGCGGGTCACCGACACGGCGATGCTCGAGGTGGTGATCGAGGTCCTCGCGGGCCGGATCAACACGCGGCTCGTCCGGGCCCTCCTCGCCGCCGGCGTGCCGGCCCTCGGGCTCTCGGGCGTCTCCGGCGGTCTCGTCAAGGTCCGCCCCGCCGGGGTCCCGCCGGGGAGCCTCGGATGGGTCGGGACGCCGACCCACGTCGCGGGCCGCCTCCTGGACGGGCTCCTCCTCGACGGCCTCACCCCCGTCGTCGCCCCGCTCGGGGTCGACGCCCGCGGGGCGGTCTACAACGTCAACGCCGACCTCGCCGCCGCGGCGATCGCGGCCGCTCTCGGCGGGGAGCTGCGCCTCGTCACCGACGTCGAGGCGGTGCGCGGGACGGACGGGGAACCGATCTCCCGGCTCGGCCCCGCCGAGGCCCGCGCGCTCATCGCGAACGGCGTCGCGCGCGACGGGATGGTCCCGAAGCTCGAGGCGACGCTCGTCGCGCTCGACGAGGGGGCCGCCTCGGCGTGGATCGGCGCGCTCGACGCCCTCGTCGACGGCGCCCCGGCCCCGACGCGCGGCACCTGGCTCGCCCCGACCCTGCCCCGGGGCCGGGCCGTCCGATCTTCCGCTCCGTTTACCGGAGGAGCGTTCCGATGACGACCTCGAACCCTTCGCGCCGCCACGTCGTCCTCGCCTACTCCGGCGGGCTCGACACCTCGATCGCGATCCCGTGGATCGGCGAGCACCACGACGCCGAGGTGACCGCCCTCAGCATCGATGTCGGCCAGGAGGGCGAGCTCACGGGCGCCCTCGACCGGGCGCGGAGGAACGGCGCCCGGGACGCGCGGCTCGTCGATGCGAAGGCCGCGTTCGTCCGCGAGTTCCTCTGGCCCGCGCTCCAGGCCAACGCGCTCTACGAGGGCGTCTACCCGCTCTCGACGGCCCTCGCACGGCCGCTCATCGCCCGGACCCTGGCCTCGGTCGCGCTCGAGCTGGGCGCCGACACCGTCGCGCACGGCTGCACCGGCAAGGGCAACGACCAGGTCCGGTTCGACGTCGCGATCCACACCCTCGCCCCATCGCTCACCATCATCGCGCCGGTCCGGGAGTGGAACATGAACCGGGACGACGAGATCCGGTACGCCCGCGACCACCACCTCGAGATACGGGCGACCGTGGAGTCGCCGTACTCCGTGGACGAGAACCTCTGGGGCCGCAGCGTCGAGGGCGGTCGCCTCGAGGACCCGAACCGCCCCGCCCCCGAGGAGGTCTTCGACTGGACCGGCCACCCGGAGACCTGGCCGAAGGAGGCCGAAACCCTCGTCGTCGACTTCGAGCGCGGCCTTCCGACGCGAATCGACGGCCGCGCGCTCGACCCCGTCGACCTCGTCCGCGAGATGAACCGCCGCGCGGGCGCCCACGGCGTCGGGCGGATCGACCACGTCGAGGACCGGGTCGTGGGCATCAAGTCCCGGGAGACCTACGAGTGCCCGGGGGCGATCGCGCTGCTCGAGGCGCACCGGTCCCTCGAGAGCCTCGTCCTCCCCCGCGACCTCCTCCAGTTCAAGGCCGGGGTCGACCGACGCTTCTCGGACCTCGTCTACGAGGGCCTCTGGTTCTCCCCGCTGCGGGAGGCGCTCGGCGCGTTCGTCGTCTCCACCCAGGAGGTCGTGACCGGCTCCGTCACCCTGCGGCTTCACCAGGGGAGCGTCCGTGCCGTCGGCCGGACCTCGGAGTACTCGCTCCTCGCCCCCGAGCTCGCGACCTTCGGGGCCGGGAGCCGGTTCCCCCAGGAGCTGGCCGTCGGCTTCATCCACCTCTACGGCCTGCCGAACCAGCTGGCCCATGCCCGCCGCACGGCGGCCCGGGCCTCCACGGAGGCGGAGACCCCTGCTGCGGGAGCGCTTCTCAACCGCCCTTGACCCCGCGGCCCTCGCCTTCTCCGAGTCGACCTCGGAGGACCGGGTGCTGCTCGACGCGGACCTGTGGGGGTCGCTCGTGCACGCCGAGATGCTCGGGGCCGCCGGGATCGTCCCGCGGCCGTCGGTCGTGCGGATCTCGAAGGGGCTACGGGGGATCGCGCGCGACGCCGCGCGCGGGCGGTTCGCCCTCGCCCCCGAGCTCGAGGACGTCCACCTGAACGTCGAGAGCGGGCTGCGCCGGCGCATCGGTCGCGACGCCGACCGCCTCCACACCGGCCGCAGCCGCAACGACCAGGTGGCGACGGACCTGGCGATCTACCTCCGGGACGCCCTTATCGCCCTGGAGGGGTCGAGCGTCCTCCTTGGGCGGGCGCTGCTCGCGAAGGCCCGCGGTCCCGAGGGACGGGGGGTCGTCGAGGGCTGGACGCATCTTCAACCGGCCCAGCGGATCCGCTGGGGGCAGTGGCTCGCGACGCATGCGCTCTCCTTCGCGCGCGACGCGGCCCGCCTGGCCGCGATCCGCGCCTCCCTCACCGATTGTCCCCTCGGCAGCGGGGCGATCGCGGGCAGCTCGCTCCCGCTGGACCGATGGCGGACGGCCCGGGCCCTCGGCTTCGCCCGACCCTCCCTCTCCTCGCTCGACTCGGTGTCGGACCGGGACGCGGCCCTCGCGACGCTCGCCGCGCTCGCCCTCCTGGCCGTCCACGTGAGCCGCCTCGCGGAGGAGCTCGTCCTCGGCTCGATGCCCGAGATCGGGCGGGTCCGCCTCCCCGACGCCTTCGTCACGACGAGCTCGCTCATGCCCCACAAGCGCAACCCGGACCTCGCCGAGCTCCTCCGCGCCGAGTCGGCCGGCGCCGTCGGCCGCCTCACGACCCACCTCACCCTCGCCCGGGCCCTCCCGCTCGGCTACCAGCGCGACCTCCAGGCCGGAAAGCCGGTCCTCTTCACCGGGGTCGACCGCGCGCTCGCGAGCCTCGCCGTCCTGACCCCGATGGTGGCGGGGACCCGCTTCCTCGAGCCGGCGGTGTCGGCCCGGTCGTCGACGGCGAGCGTCGAGCTCGCCGACGCGCTGGTCGGTGCCGGGGTCCCGTTCCGCCGCGCCCACGCCCGCGTCGCCCGCTGGCTCGCGCGACGCGAGGGTTCGGGCCACGGCCTCGCCGACGCGACCCCCGCGGAGCTGCGGGAGGCGTTCCCCGAGCTTCCCGAGGGGTACGCCCCGGCCGGTCCCCTGGCGGAGCCCGAGCTCCGCCGGACCTACGGGGGAAGCGCCTCGACGGAGGTCGACCGCCTCATCGGCGAGGTCGACGGTCGGCTCCGAGCGATCGCACGGGCCGCCGGGAACGAGCGGCGGCGCCTCGATCGGCTCCGCGCCCGGATCGGGCTATCTCCCTCGCGCCTGTTCGGGGCCGGCGAAGCGGCTACGCCGTCGCCGGCGTCTGGCCGACGGCACGGCCGTTCGCGCGCCCGGGGACGACGGGCGCGGCCCCGGCGCCGTTGAGGGCCCCCTGGAGGAGGACCGAGCGCTCCCGGGCCGAGAGGCCGGGGTGCTGGCCGTAGAGGTGGATCTCGAGGCTCGCGCGCGTCGCGTACTCGCGGGAGCAGACCGGGCAGAGGAACACCTGGGAGTCGCCGAGGAACCGGGCGCACTCGCAGCTCAGGACGTGGCACGGCATCGGGGTGGAGCGGTCCCGGGGCCGGCTGAAATGCCGGCGCAGTCGGCCGTCCTGGGGGGCGAGGAGATAGTGGCTCGCGCGCAGGTGGGCGCAGGATCGGCAGGGGAGGAGCCTGAGATGCCGGCGCTGGGTCACCAAGGGTTCGTGAACCTCCGCTAGGGTCCCGGCCCCCTTCGGTCGGGGTCCCGGCTCCACGCCGTCACCCCGTCCAGCGGGCCCGGACCCGCTTCTGCCCCGACTTTGCTCGGGGCGATATAGCCTCGGTGTCTCACGGGCGACATGTCGTCTCATGCCGCACGCCGTGCCGCGCCGCGCTCCGGGGGTCGTTGGCGGCGGGGGGGACGGGGGGGCGGCCGGCGAAACGTTGAAGGCCGCCCCATTCGTGGGCCCCGGTCCGGGGACCGCGGATGACGCAGGAACGGGCGGGAGCACCGACGGCGGCCGAGGCGACCCGCCGGTACATCGTTGACCACCCGGCGATCCGCGACTGTCTCGGCTACAACATCGTCAACTTCACCTCCCTCGCCCGGAAGATCCGCAGCGAGACCGGGCTCGCTAACCAGGAGGCCGTCGAGGTCGCGTGCCGGCGCTACCAGCGCCAGATGCGGGCCGGTCGCCCCCTCGAGGACCGCGTGCTCGAGGTCATCCGCGCGAGCCGCCTCGAAGTCCGCACCCGCGTCGCCATCATCACCGCCCGCAACGACTGGGACCTCCTCGGCCACGTCCTCGAGGCGGGCCGGACCCTCCTCGCCGACCGTCGCCACCTGCTGCAGTTGCTCCAGGGGCCCGGGGCGCTCACGATCCTGTGCGAGGAGGACCTCCTCGACCCGATCCTCGCCGGGATCGGGAAGCGGGCGGCGCTCGGGGTGCACTCCCACCTTTCGGCGCTGACCGTCCGCAGCCCGGAGGTGATCGTCGAGACCCCGGGGGTCCTCGCGTTCCTCTCCGGCGCCCTGTTCCGGGCGGGGATCAACAGCCTCGAGCTGATGAGCGTCTTCACCGACTCGACCTTCGTCGTCCGCGAGGAGGACGTCCTCCACGCCTTCCGGGTCCTCTCCGGCCTCGTGCACCCGGCCGCCCCGGCCGCGGGGGCCACCGGGTAACGCCCGGCCGCCGTTCCCCGGCGCGGAAACCGGGTGGGAGGTATATATGGGGCCATGGTTAGGAGACGCTTCGGGGCCGAGCCGGAACCGGTCCGGCCCACGGTGAAATCGATGGCGACGCTGGGCACCCCGGGACCGGTCCGACGCATGGGCCGGCGGGGGCTTTCGATGGGGACGAGCGCGGCCGTGATCGTGGTGGTTCTGGCATTGCTGGGGGTGGGGACCTACGCCGTCATGGGAGGGTTCTCGCCGGCCAGCAACCCGAGGACGTGCCAACCGGCGAACTCCCCGATCTGCGGCAGCTTCGTCAACCTGCATGACGTGACGCTCCTTCTCCCGTTCAAGTCCGTCCAGCAGGGGACGAGCGTGCCGTTCACGATCAGCCTGCCCGCGGGCGAGAGCGCCACCAGCTTCTCCGTCAACTTCGGCGACGGCCTCCCCGCGACGAAGTCCGCGAACGCGACGATCACCCACTCGTTCGCCACGCCGGGCACCTTCCTCGTGACCGCCGACGCGACCGTCGCGGGCCATGTCCACGACAACCTGGGCGCCCTCGTCCAGGTCCAGGTGACGCCGGCGTTCTCGAGCACGAACGGGGCGAACGTCCCGGGCGTCGCCGGCCAGATCCTCGCCAACTCGACCGCGCCGAGCGGCGGCCGCGGCGTCTCCGCGGTCCTCCAGGCCGGTCAGTTCGCCACGTTCTCGGGGAGCTACACGAGCGCGCCCACGAACCCCGCGTTCCTGACGGCCCCGCCGACGTTCGCCGTCTCGGGCGGCCTCACGCCCCAGACGACCCTCGGCAACAGCACGGGGACCGCGAAGGTGACGTTCCCGTCCGCGGGGACGTACACGGTCACCTTCGTCGGGTCGGCCGTGTCGGGGAACCAGACCGCCTACCAGAACTTCACGTGGACGGCCATCGTGACCGCCGCGGGGGTCCATGCGGGCCTCGCCGGCAGCCTCGCCAAGCCCTCCCCCCACCCCGGCCAGATCATCAACTACGAGCTCGTCCCCGGCGGCGCCCTCAGCGAGGACCCCGCCATCGACTACGAGACGGCGGGCGCCGAGCCGATCATGAACGTCTACCAGACGCTGATCACCTACAACGGCAGCCTGACCGGCCCGACGGCCAACAACTTCGTCCCCGTCCTCGCGACGTGCGTGCCGGGGAGCCCCCAGTGCGTCCAGCTCTACGGGGACTCGCTGGCGGACGGGTGGAACTACACCTTCGTCATCCAGTCCAACGCGAGCTTCTACGACCCGACGACCCAGGCGTCCTGGGGCGTCTGGCCGACCGACGTGCTGTTCTCGATGGCCCGGACGATGGGCTTTTCCACGCTCCCGTGCACGGAGTGCAACAACGGCTGGATCATCACCCAGGCGCTCCTCGACCCGGGCAACGTGACGTGGGACTCGATCCACGGCTCCTTCAACAACACGCCCCAGAACACCCTCGGCGCGATCACCCTCAACAACTCGGCGTACTGTCCGGCGGCGGCGCTCACCAACGCGCACGGTTGCGTCACGTTCTCGGCCTACGGCCACCACCACATCTGGCCGTACTTCCTCGAGCTCATCGCCGACCCCCTCGGCGGGTCGATCGTCCCCTGCGGATGGTTCAGCGCCGCCTCCCAGGGCGCGGGCATCCCCTACTGGACCCAGGGCAACTCCTCCGGATCGGGGGACCACCCGTGCGGCGCGCCGGGGAGCCCGGGCTGGGGGGTCGCCCCGAGCCAGATGCCGTACACCGGCTGGGACGAGTGGGAGCAGCTCGGTTCCGGGGCGTTCGGGACGTACGCCGGCCATGTCCAGTACGCGATGCTCGGCAGCGGCCCGTACTACATGCAGCAGTACTCCGTCGGCATCGCCTACACCCTCCAGGCGAACCCCGCGTACCAGCCGAACCCGTACTGCACGTGGACGGGCTGCCAGCCCGCGTCGAACAACTACGCGCGCACGGTGACGGTCACGTGGGAGTCGCAGGCGACCCCCGGCGAGCAGGCGTACGCCGCCGGCATCGCGGACCACGCCACGATCCCGACGACCGACGTCGCGCTGCTGATCCAGCTCATCAACGCGGGCCGGATCAACGCGATCAGCGCGCCGACCCTCACGATCGGGTTCGAGCCGTTCGACATGAACTTCAACATCGGCGGGGCGCAGAAGTACACGTCGCTGCCGATCACCGTGCAGTCCGACTGGTTCAGCTACGTGGGCATGCGCGAGTTCTTCTCCCGCGCCTACCCCTACCAGACCGTCGAGCAGACGATCAGCACCCGCGACGGCATCCAGTTCGGGTTCAACTACGGCGGGGCGATCCCGCAGTTCATGGCGAACTACTACCCGCGCGACATCCCCTGGCCGTCGACGGACCCGTGCAACGACCCCACGAACGCGACGTGCCCGACGTACTGGTGGGCGCAGATGCTCAATCCCTCGAGCCCCTACTACGATGCGGAGGCGGCCCAGTGCACGGCGGCGAACCCGTGCCAGCTGCCGATGTTCGGTCAGACGGGGAGCGCCGCGGGCGACCAGATCATGGCGCTGTGGGCGAGCGAGATCTCGACGCTCAGCGGTGGCGCGGTGAAGGTCGGACCGCTCGACATCAACTTCGTGGACGTCGTCGTGAGCTCCGAGTTCTCCGGCCCCGGTCAGAATCCGCTGCCGATCTACTCCCTCGGCTGGGCCCCGGACTACCCCGACCCGACCGACTATGTCGCGCCGCTGTACTCGGCGAACTCGACCTACACCTACGGCGACGCGGTGATCCAGCAGCTGATGCAGCCGCAGTTCACGCAGGGATGCCCGGCGAACGTCACGGACTACAACTACTTCGCCAACACGACGTTCGGCAACAACTGCCAGGGGGAGGCGTACAAGGCGATGCTCCACGCCCTCGACCTCGCTTCCGTCGCGCCGCCGGGAGCGTACCGGGTCATGCTCTACGACCTCGCCGAGAAGATCGCCTACCAGCTGACCCTCTACGTCTACACGGGCCAGGCGAACCAGGTCTCGAGCGTGGCGTCGTGGATCGACTCGTCGTCGATCAACACGAACGTGACGATCGGCGGTGGCGGGGACGTCCTCTACTACGAGCTCACGGGACTGGGCGTCCAGTACGCGGGTTCGACGTAGTCCGACCCGGCCGACAACCCCTTCCCGTCCCCGCCAAAGCCTTTTGACGCGGCCCCCCTCTCGCGCCCCCGTGGCCGACGAGGGGGCGGACGAGGCCGGTGCCCCGGCGGTCGCGCTCTCGGAGGCCGAGCGCACGCTCCTTTTCGCGCTGCGCGCCCCGGCCGGCCGCGCCGCGACGGAGGAGGCGCTCGGGGCCGAGGTCGGTCTTCCGCCGGAGGCCGTCCGCGGAAGCCTGCAGCGCCTGCGCTCGAAGCACCTTGCCGTCGCCGAGGAGACGAGCGTCGCCCGCCCGCGGCTCACCGCCCGGGGAGAGGCGACGCGCGCCGCCGGTCTCCCCGAGCGGCGGCTCCTCGACCTTCTGCTCCGCCGACCCGAGGGGATTCCCCCGGCGGCCCTCGAGGCGGAGGGCCTCTCGGGCGAGGAGCGGTCCGCGGCGATCGGGATCCTGCGCCGGCGCGGGCTCCTCGCGGACGGGGCCCCGCTGCGCCGGCGGGCGGGCGCGGGCCCACCCGCGGCGCTCCCCGAGGAGGCGGCGCTCGAGGGCGTCGCCCGCGGGGAGGTCGGCGACGCGGGGGTCTTCGATGCGCTCAAGCGCCGAGGGCTGGTCGCCCTCGACCACACCACGCACCGCCGATGGTCCGCGTCGGAGGAGGGACGATCGCTCCCCCTGGGAACGGCCGGCGCCGCCACCCTCGGCGCGGTCACCTCCGCCCTCTTGGCCTCGGGCGCGTGGAGGACCGGGACGTTCCGCCCCTACGACGTACGGGCGGACGTGCCGTTCGTCACCGGGGCGCGGCCGCACCCCTACGCTGCCTGGCTCGAGGAGTTCGAGGAGATCCTGGTCGGGCTCGGCTTCGAGCAGGCCGAAGGCCCGCTCCTCGAGACCGAGTTCTGGAACTCGGATGTCCTGTTCATGCCCCAGGAGCACCCGGCGCGCTCGATCCACGACGCGCTCAGCGTCCGGGGCGTCGAGGGCCGGCTGCCGCCCGCGGACCTCCTGGAACGGGTCGCCGCGGTGCACGAGGGACGAGCCCTCCCCGGGGCCGCAGCGCCGATCACTCCGGGGTGGCGCTACCCCTACGACCCCGCCATCGCGCGGCGGCCGATCCTCCGCTCGCAGACGACAGCCGTCTCGGCCCGCTTCCTCGCCCGGCGCCCGGCCCCGCCGTTCCGCATGTTCTCGATCGACCGCAACTTCCGCCGGGAGGCGCTCGACGCGACCCACCACCTCGAGTTCGCGCAGTGCGAGGGGATCCTCGGGGAGGAGGGGATCACCCTCCGCCACCTGGTCGGGGTCTTCCGCGCCCTCGCCGAGGCGATCGGCATCCGCGAGCTCAAGATCCGCCCGAGCTACTTTCCGTTCACCGAGCCGTCGATCGAGGGCTACGTCCGCCATCCGCGGCTCGGGTGGATCGAGGTGTTCCCCGGCGGCCTCTTCCGCCCCGAGGTGCTCGCGCCGCTCGGGGTCGAGGTCCCCGTCGCGGCGTGGGGGATCGGGATCGCGCGCCTCGCGATGGTCGCCCTCGGCATCTCCGATATCCGCGACCTCTACCTGGACGACCTCGCGCGGCTCACCGGGCGGGAGGGGTGAATGCCCCAGGCGACCCTCTCCGCCGCCCGGCTCGGCGCCCTTCTGCCCCGGCCGATCCCCGCCGAGGAGCTCGAGCGGCTCCTGTTCGACTCGAAGGCCGAGCTCAAGTCGCTCGCGGGGGACGAGCTCCGCGTCGAGTCCACGGCCGACCGGCTCGACCTGCTCTGCGAGGCCGGGCTCGCCGCCCACCTCGCCGGGGCGCTCGGAGCGGCCCGCGGCCCCGTCCCGATCGCCGAGGGACGCGGCGCCGGCCCGGCGCCCTCGATCGTCGCGACGGCGGCCGTCGACCCGATCCGCCCGGCGATCGCCGCGATCGTGATCGATGGCCCGGATCCCCACGGCCTCGACGCGGGACTCCTAAACGAGGCCGTCCGCTTCCAGGAGCTCATCCACGCGACCCTCGGGCGCGACCGGCGGGCGGCGAGCCTCGGGATCTACCCCGCCGACCGCCTCGCCTTCCCGCTGCGCTACGACCTCGAGCCGATGGCGGGCGTCCGGTTCACGCCGCTCGACGCCACCCATGAGGTCGCGGCGGCGACGTTCTTCGGCGAGCACCCGATGGGCCGGCGCTTCGCTGCCCTGGGGACCGACCCTACGCGCTGCCTGACCCTGCGGGACGCGACGGGCGGCGTCCTCAGCCTGCCCCCGGTGCTCAACGCCCGTCCCCTCGGCGAGGCGGCGGCCGGTGACCGCCGCCTCCTCCTCGAGGCGACCGGGACCCGGCCGGGCCGCGTCGCCGACGCCCTCGCCCTCCTTTCGCTGGTCTTCCTCGCCCGCGGCTGGGCGGCCCGGCCCGTCGAGGTCCGCTACCCCCACCGGACCGACGACGGCCGGTCGCTCCTCGCCGCCCGCCCCATCGAGCTGACGACCGAGCTCCTTCGCGAGGTGTCGGGACAAGCGTACCCGACCCTCGAGGTCGAACAGCTCCTCGGTCGTGCCCGCCTCGCCGCGCGGCCGACGCCCCACGGCTGGCGCGTCGAGGTCCCGCCCTGGCGGCCCGACCTACTGACCGCCCGCGACGTCATCGAGGAGATCATCCTCGCCCGCGGGGTCCGCGCCGAGGACGGGCTCCTCCCGCCGAGCCCGACCCGGGGGCGCCGGCTCGCCGAGGTCCGCTTCCGCCGGACCCACGCGGCCCGCCTCCTCGGTCTCGGCTTCGTCCCCCTGATGCGCCCCGTCCTCTCCCCCGAGCCGCTCGTCCGCCTCCTCGGCCGGACCGGTGCCATCGCGCTCGCGAACCCGGTCTCCGAGCAGTACGCGGTCCTCCGGGACGCCCTCCAGGTGAGCCTCCTCGCGGCGCTCGAGCGCAACACGCGCTTTGGCTACCCCCAGCGGCTGAGCGAGGTCGGCCCCGTGGTCGTTGCGGACCGGGCCTCCGAGACCGGGGCCGACAGCCGCGTTCACGCGGCGATCGTCCTCGCCGGAGAGGGGATGGGGTTCGCCGACGCGGCCGCGGCCGTCGACTACCTGCTGCGGGCGGACGACGTCCGCGGCGTCCGCGAGCCCGCGGAGCTCGCGGGGACGATCCCGGGCCGCGGTGCGCGGCTCCGCCTCGCCGGGGAGATTGTGGCGGAGGTCGGGGAGATCCACCCGCGCATCCTCGCCGAGCTCAAGGTGCCGGTGCCGGTCGCCTGGGGCGAGGTCGACCTGACCGCCCTCTGGCCGCTCGTCCGGCGGCCCGCCGAGGCGCCAACGCTTAAGGCCGACCGACCTGCCGCAGAACGGCGATGACCCCTTCGGCCCGCCGCGAGCAGGAGGCGCACGCGCGCTGGGCCGCCGCCGCCCGCGCGGCGGTCGGCCCCAAGGTCGAGGGGGGCGCGGTCCCGCTCCTCGTCGGCCCCTTAGCGGACGCGGAGACGGCCTACTTGGAGCGGGTCGGGTTCCCCGGCGCGTGGCCGTACACCCGCGGCATCCAGCCGACGATGTACCGCGGCCGCCTCTGGACGCTGCGCCAGTACTCGGGGTTCGGGAGCGCCCGCGCGACGAACCGGCGCTTCCGCTACCTCCTGGACGGCGGCCAGACCGGCCTCTCCGTCGCGTTCGACCTCCCGACCCAGATCGGCTACGATTCCGACCATCCGCGGGCCCAGGGCGAGGTCGGGCGGTGCGGCGTGCCGATCGCGGACCTCGCCGACATGCGCACCCTCTTCCACGGCATTCCGCTCGACCGGGCGACGGTCTCGATGACGATCAACGCGACGGCGCCGATCCTCACCGCGCTCCTCGTCGCCGTGGCCGAGGGAAACGGGGTCCCCCGCGCCCGGCTCGGGGGTACGGTCCAGAACGACATCCTCAAGGAGTACATCGCCCGGGGCACCTACATCTACCCGCCCGAGGCGTCGATGCGCCTCGCGACGGACCTGGTCGAGTTCGCCACCCGCGAGATGCCGCAGTGGAACTACCTGAGCGTCTCCGGCTACCATATGCGCGAGGCCGGGGCGACGGCAGCGCAGGAGGTCGCCTTCACGATCGCGAACGCGATCGCCTACGTCCGGTCCGCCGCGGCGCGCGGTCTGTCGAAGGACGACTTCCTCCCGCGCCTGTCGTTCTTCTTCTCCGCCGACCGCAACTTCCTCGAGGAGGTGGCGAAGTTCCGCGCCGCCCGGCGGCTCTGGGCGCACGTGGTCCGCGACACCCTCGGCGCCCGCCAGGGCCGGTCGATGCAGCTTCGCTTCCACACCCAGACGGCGGGCTCGTCGCTGACGGCCCAGCAGCCCGAGCTCAACGTCGTCCGGACGACGCTCGAGGCGCTCAGTGCCGTGCTCGGCGGGACGCAGTCGCTCCACACGAACGCGCTGGACGAGGCGCTCGGCCTCCCCACGGAGGCGTCGGCGCGGCTCGCGCTGCGCACCCAGCAGATCCTTGCCGAGGAGTCCGGCGTCCCCTCGAGCGTCGACCCGCTCGCCGGGGCGTACGAGGTCGAGCACCTGACCGACCAGGTCGAGTCCGAGGCCCGGGGCCTCCTCGACCGCATCGAGGCCATGGGCGGCGCGCTCGTCGCGATCGACAAGGGCTTCGTCCAGTCGGAGATCGCCCGCGAGGCGTACCGCACCGCCCGCGCGCGCGAAAGCGGCGCGGAGATCGTCGTGGGGGTCAACGCCTTCACCGAGGGGGACGACCGCTTCGCCCTCGTCGGCGGCCACCAGCGCTTCGAGCGGATCCGACCCGAGGAGGAGGCCCGCCAGGTCGCGGCGCTCAAGCGCCGGCGCGCCCGGCGCGACCGGGCGAAGGTCCCGGCGGCGCTCGCGGCCCTCGCCCGGGCGACCGAGGAGGGGACGAACGTCCTCCCCTTCGTGCTCCGGGCGGTCGTCGACGGGGCCACGCTCGGCGAGGTCGCCGACGTCTGGCGGGCCGCCTTCGGCGAGCAGCCGGCGTCCCGCGCGTTCTAGAGGGTCCATGCAGATCGATCATCTTGGGATCGCGGTCGAAAGCCTCGAGGGGGCGCGCGCCGTCTGGGAGGGCGGGCTCGGCGCGGCCCTCGGTCCCGTCGAGGAGGTCCCCCAGCAGGGGGTCCGCGTCGCCTTCCTCTCCGTCGGCGCCGCCCACCTCGAGCTGCTCGAGCCGACCGGCCCCGAGACCCCCGTCGGCCGGTTCCTCGCCCGCGGGGGCCGCGGGGTCCACCATGTCGCCTTCGCCGTCCCGAGCGTCGACGCGAAACTGCAGGCGCTCGCCGACCTGGGCCTCCGGCTCATCGACCGTGTGGGGCGGACCGGGGCCCGCGGGCGGCGGGTCGGGTTCGCCCATCCGTCGGCGTTCGGCGGGGTGCTGGTCGAGTTCGTGGAGGCTCCATGAGCCGGATCGAACGGGTCGAGATGCGCCCGATCTACGACAGCCGTGGCCAGCCGACCGTCGAGGCGCTCGTGCGCCTCGCGGGCGGGGCGACGGGCACCGCGGGCGCCCCGAGCGGCGCGAGCACCGGCACCCACGAGGTCCGCGCCTTCCCCGAGGGCGGGGTGCCCGCGGCCCTGGCCGCCGTCCGCGCCCACGTCGCCCCGGCGCTTGAGGGGCTCGACGGGGAGGACCTCGCCGGCATCGACCGGACCCTCCAGCGCGTCGACGGGACTCCGGACTTCTCCCGCATCGGCGGCAACAGCGCGACGGCGCTCTCCCTGGCGGCGCACCTCGCCCACGCCGCCGAGGTCGACCGCCCCCTCTGGGAGGTCCTCCGCCGGCCGGGGGTCGACGCCGGTGCCTTCCCTGCGATCGTGGGCAACTGCCTCAACGGCGGGCGCCACGCGATCGGGGGGCCGGACATCCAGGAGTTCCTCGCCTTCTCCCCGTCGGCGGACCCCGGGGCGTCCGTCCGGGCGGCCCTCGAGGTCCACCGGCGGGTCGGGGAGGCGCTCCACGCGCGCTTCCCGAAGCAGGCGCTCGGCCGCGGCGACGAGGGCGGCTGGGTCGCCCCGGTCGGCAACGTCGAGGCGCTCGAGATCCTCACCGCGGCGTGCGCCGCCGCCTCCGACGCCCTCGGCGTGCCGGTGCACCCCGGGCTCGACCTCGCGGCGAGCGAGTTCTACCGGGACGGCCGCTACCGCTACCGGGAGCAGACCCTCGACACCGAGGGGCAGGTGCGGTTTGTCGCGGAGCTCGTCGACCGCTTCGGGCTTCGCTACGTCGAGGACCCGCTCGACGAGGAGGCGTTCGACGCCTTCGCCGAGCTCACGCGCGCGGTCGGCGGCAAGGCGATGGTCGTCGGGGACGACCTCTACACGACCCGCCTCGCCCGCCTCGAGCGCGGGATCGCCTCCGGCTCCACGAACGCGGTCCTCATCAAGGTCAACCAGGTCGGGACGGTCACGGACACCCTCGCGACCGTCGACCGCGCCCGCGCCGCCGGGCTCGCGACGGTCACCTCCCACCGGTCCGGGGACCTCCCCGAGGGGTGGCTCGCCCACCTCGCCGTCGGGACGGGGGCCGCGGGGCTGAAATGCGGCCTCTTGGGGGGCGAGCGGGTGGCAAAGCTAAATGAACTCCTACGTCTCGGCGCCCGCCACCGGGAGAGCCATCGATGAGCCCTGAGGACGCCCTCGAACCGACCCCAACCGATCACGAGGGCCAGGACACCCGCCCCGGAGAGCTCCTCATCCCCGAGGACACCTACCTCACCTCGGGTGTCCACATCGGTACCCAGCAGAAGTCGGCGAGCATGCGCCGCTTCGTCTACAAGGTGAGGTTCGACGGCCTCCACGTCCTCGACATCCGCGAGACCGACCGGCGGATCCGGATCGCGGCAAAGCTCCTCGCCCGCTTCCCCCCCGACCGGATCCTGACCGTCTCCCAGCGCCAGTACGGCCAGAAGCCGGTCCGCGTCTTCGCGAAGGCGATCGGCGCCGTCTCCTTCTCGGAGCGGTTCGTGCCGGGCTGCCTCACCAACCCGGCCCTCGCCGAGTACTTCGAACCGAAGGTCCTCGTCGTGACCGACCCCGCGACGGACCAGCAGGCCCTCAGCGAGGCGGTCTCGATCGGGATCCCCGTCGTCGGGCTGTGCGACGTCAACAACGAGACGCGGAACGTCGACCTCGTCATCCCGGCGAACAACAAGGGCCGGGTCGCGCTCGCCACGGTCTACTGGCTGCTTGCCCGCGAGATCCTCAAGGCCCGCGGCGGCGCGGCGGCCGAGGCGCCGTACACGCTCACGATCGAGGACTTCCAGGCGGCGCTGTAGCGCGCGCGTCATCGCGCCCCTTTTATCCCGAGGCCGCTTCGAACGGCGTGCCGCGCCCCGGGAACCGGCTGATCGACCTGCTCCTCGAGCACGGCATCCCCGAGCGCGCGGCGCGGATCTATCTGGTCGCATGCCGGGCCGGGCCGCTCACGGCCGGCGAGCTCGCCCGGCACGCGGCCGTGCCGCGCGTCGATGCCTACCGCCTCGTCCGCCGGCTCGAGGAGAAGGGTCTCCTCACCGTCTCGGGCCGCCGACCGATGCGCCTCGCCGCGCTGCCCCCGGCCGAGCTCGTCGACCGGTGGATCCGCGGCGCCGCCGAGCGCCTGCGGCGCATGGAGGCCGACCGGGTCCGTCTCGTCAACGGCTGGCAGGAGGAGCTCGCGATCGGCGACCCGGACGGCTCGCGGAAGTTCGCGGTCCTCGAAGGCCGTCCGGCGATCCAGTCGTTCCTCAAGCGCCGGGTCGGGGCCGCGGAGAAGGAGGTCCTCCTCTCGGTGAGCGGCTTCTCCCTCGCGAGCGCGATCGACGGGGGGGTCGACCGCAGCCTGCGCGCGGCGCGGGACCGGGGGGTGCGCGTGCGCCTCGTCACCGAGGTGACGGCCGCGAACCTCGAGGACGCCAAGCACTTCGCCTCGTGCGCCGAGCTGCGCCACGCCGCCGCACCGGTGACCAACCGGGCGATCGCGATCGACCGCACCGGCGCCCTCGTCTTCGTCTCCGGCGAGGAGGGGCTCGGCGCGAGCGGCGGCACCCAGGTCGCCCTCTGGTCCTCGGCGACGGAGTTCCTCGCTCTGGTCCGCGAGTACCACCAGCGGACGTGGGCCCGGGCGGTCCCCGCCGCGGCGCGGATCGTCGAGCTCGAGACGCCGCCCGCCGCCGTCCTCCCGATACGGCGCGGCCACGACAGCGCCCCGTTCGAGCGCCTGCGGGAGGTCACCGCGATCGGGATGCGGGCGACGGGCCGCTCGGCGCTCGACCTCGACGCCGGCGGCCTCATCGGGGCCATCGCCGAGGAGATCGGTCGCGCCGTCGCCGAGGAGGTCGAGGGCCGCACGCCGGAGGAGATCGCGCGCTCGCTCGCGCGCTACTACGCGGCGCACGGACCGGGCCGTCTTGAGATCGCCCGCACCGCGCCGCTCGTCCTGCGCGTGACGAGCTGCCGCGCCTGCCTGCCCCAGTCGCCCGAGGTCGGCCGTGTCCTCTGCCCGAAGCTCCTCGCCTCCGTCCTCACCCGCCGCCTCGGCGGCAGCTGGGAGGTCTCGCCTCCCGACCCGAGCCGCCACGCGACCCGCGGGTGCCTCTTCGGGGTCTCCCCCGCCTGAGCGTCCCGTGCGACACCGGCGCATGGTGTAGCGTCTGTTCGAACAGGTGAAACAAGAATAGGACTAAGCTATATATACGGGTCGTCCGATGAGCTTAAACGGTGCTTATGAAGGCGAATACCGCTCCCTCTCCGCGCTCCTCCCCCGGCGCCGACCGCTCGCGTTCGCCGAAGTCCGCCGCGGAGCTGGCGGCGTCCCCGGCGATCGCCGACGCCTGCCCGGAGTGCGGCTCGACCCATCTCACACGGGACGACATCCGCGGTGAGATCGTCTGTGCCGACTGCGGTCTCGTCGTCGACGCGAGCGCGCTCGTCTCCGATCGCGGCCAGCGCGGCAGCAAGGAGGACACCGGCCGTGAGGCGCGCGGCTGGGGCCCGGTCATCTCGCCGCTGATGCCCGACAAGGGGCTCTTCAGCGAGATCGGCGTGCCGACCCGCGACTTCCAGGGCAACAGCCTGTCGCGGAACACCTCGCTCAAGTTCTACCACCTTAGGAAGCTCAACCATCGCCTGCGGGCGGCGCGGACCCACCAGCGCAACCTCGTGGTCGCGTTGGGCGAGCTCAACCGGCTCGCCGGGGTTCTCGGCCTCTCGCGGGAGGTCAAGGAGTCGGCGACGTACATCTACCGCCGCGCCCTCGAGCACAAGGCGACCCGCGGCAAGAAGATCGTCGCGCTGGTCGCGGCGAGCGTCTACGCGGCGTGCCGGCAGTGCCACGTGCCGCGGACGATGAAGGAGATCATCGCCCACAGCAAGGCGACGAAGATCGAGGTCGGGCGCGCCTACACCCTCCTCGCCCGCGAGCTCAAGCTCGGGCTCAAGCCCGTCGAGCCGCGCGACTACCTCGTCCGGTTCACCCAGGACCTGAACCTCTCGAAGGAGGTCCGCCACAAGGTCCTCTCGCTCCTCGAGCAGGTCGAGCAGGTCTACTCCACGAGCGGCGTCCTCCCGAACGGGATCCTCGCGACGATCATCTACATCGCCTCGAACCTCATGGGCGAGCCGCGGAGCCAGGACCGCATCGCGCTGGTCGCGAACGTGACCCCGGTGACGATCCGCAACCACTACAAGGAGCTCCTCGACCTCCTCGGCCTTCCGAAGAACCTCGCGAACCCCCAGGCGCGGGGGACCCTCCCCGGGCTCCCGCGCCCGGACGGCGCGAAGGACGACGAGGCGGCCGTCGCGGCCGGCCCGTAGACGGGCGAAAGCGGTTAACCCCCCGCCGCCTCGGGATGCCGTGGCGGCCGTCGCGGCGCTGTCGTACTCGTCGGTCCGCACCTACCTCGAGTGCCCGCTGCGCTGGAAGTTCCTCTACGTCGACCGCCTTCCCGAGGCGCCGCGCGGCTACTTCTCCTTCGGCCGGACCGTCCACTCGGTCCTCGAGGACCTGCTCCGTCCGCTCGTCGTCCCGACGGCGCGGCTTACCCCCGCGGGCGACGCGCAGCGCACCCTGGACGACTTCGGCGGTCGCTTTAGCGCGCGCGGGCGTCTCATGAGCCGGGAGGAGCTCCTCGCGGCGTACGCGGCCCACTGGGTGAGCGACGGCTACGTCAGCGCCGAGGAGGAGTCGCGCTACCGCCTCCTCGGCGAGACGCTCCTGACCGCCTACCTGGACGACGTCGCGCGCGCCCCGCCGACCCCCGTCGCCCTCGAGGAGCACCTCGAGGCGAAGTGGGAGGGCATGGCCGTCCACGGCTACATCGACCGCATCGACCGGGCGCCGGACGGCGGGCTCGAGATCCTTGACTACAAGACGTCGCGCGCGCTCTCCGACGAGGACGTCCGCACGAGCGACCAGCTCACCCTCTACCAGGTCCTGGTCGAGAAGAACTACGCCGAGCCGGTCCGGTCCCTCACCCTCTACCACCTTCGGAGCCTACGGCCCCTCACGGCGCCGCGGCGCGCCGAGGAGGCGGTCGACGGGCTCCGCGAGCGGTTCGGCCGGGCGAGCGACGGGATCCGCGCGGACTCCTTCGAGCCGACCCCGGGCCGCGCCTGCTCCCGCTGCGAGTTCAAGTCGCACTGCCCGGAGTTCAAGGCGCCGCCCGACGGAGAGCGGGCCGGGCTGCTCGCCCTCGTCGACCGTTTCGCGTCGCTGCGGGCCGAGGAGGACCGCCTCGACGGCGAATTGCGGCGCGCCGCCGAGGAGCTCCACCGCGCCGCCGAGCGGCTCGGGGTCCACCGCCTCTCCGGTTCGGCCCGCGTCGCGATCCGCCGCCGCGAGGAGGAGTGGCGGTTCCGCGCGGCCGCGGTGCGCGAGCTCCTTTCGGCGAACGGGCTGGCCGACCGGGCCGACCCGGACGACCCCGAGGCCGTGGCCCGCCTCCTCAAGGACCCGTCGCTGCCCGCCACCCTCCGCCGGCGCCTGGCCGAGGCCGGGGGCCGACGCGTCCGGTGGTTCTGGGTCCTCGAGGACGCCGACGGACCGGGGTAGGAAGTCGTCCTCGCGCAAAGGCTATGACCCGAACTCGATACCCGCCGCTATGGGTATCGAGCTCGCTTCGCGCGCCCGCCTCGCGTCCCTCGACTCGGGGGCGCCGACCGTCGCCACCCTCTGCTCGCACTCCTCCCTTCAGATCTTCCACGGGGCCCGCCAGGAGGGGTTCCGTACGCTCGGGATCAGCGTCGGGACCCCGGCCCGCTTCTACGAGGCCTTCCCGCTCGCCCGCCCCGACGCGTTCTTGACGGTCCCGCGGGTCCGGGACGTCGTCCACGAGACCGAGCGCCTTCGGGCCGAGCGGGCCATCCTCATCCCGCACGGCTCCTTCGTCGAGTACCTCGGCCCCGAGGCGTTCGGGGCGATGGACGTGCCGGTCTTCGGCAACCGCGCCGTGATCGCGTGGGAGTCCGACCGCGAGAAGGAGCGGGTCTGGCTCGAGTCGGCCGGGGTGCCGATGCCGCGGCGCTACGCGACCCCGGAGGAGGTCGACGGGCCGGTGATCGTGAAGTACTACGGCGCGAAGGGCGGCCAGGGCTTCTACCTCGCGAAGAACCGGGAGGCGCTCCGCGACTTCCGGCCGACGGGGCCGCACGTCATCCAGGAGTACGTCCTCGGGACGCGCTACTACGTCCACTTCTTCTACTCGCCGCTCTCCGACCGCGGCTACCGCGTCGGCCACGGGTCGCTCGAGCTGCTCGGGATGGACCGACGGGACGAGGCGAACATCGACGAGCTCTACAAGCTCGGCGCCCAGGAGGAGCTCCTGCGGGCGGGCATCCGGCCGACGTTCGTCGTCACCGGCAACGTTCCCGTCGTGCTGCGCGAGTCGCTCCTCCCGCAGATCTTCGATGTCGGCGCGCGGATCGTCGAGCGGTCGATCGAGCTGTTCGGCGGGATGGTGGGCCCGTTCTGCGTCGAGGGGATCATGACCGAGGAGCTCAAGTTCAAGGTCTTCGAGATCTCGACCCGGATCGTCGCCGGGACGAACCTGTTCATCTCCGGCTCGAGCTACTCCGACCTGGTCGCGCCCGGCCTGTCGATGGGCCGACGGATCGCGCTCGAGATCAAGCGCGCCCAGGCCGAGGACCGCCTCGCCGAGGTCCTGAGCTAGGCGCGGGGACGCCGTTAAGCGCGCGCGTGGCCCTCGCCCCCGCCCCATGACCGCGGCGATCGTCGCGCGCCGGCTCTCGAAGGTGTACCCCCGCGGGCGCATCTCGGCCCTCCTCGAGGTCGACCTCGAGATCCCCCAAGGGGACGTCTTCGGCCTCATCGGGCGCAACGGGGCGGGGAAGACGACGTTCGTGCGCGTCGCGGCGACGCAGCTGCTCCCGACGGGGGGGACGATGAGCGTCCTCGGCCACGACGTGGTCGACGAGGCCGACCGCATCCGCCCGCGGATCGCCGCGGTCCCCCAGGAGAGCCGCCCCCTCTACTTCCTCACGGTCGACCAGCTCGTCTACCTCTATTTGCGCCTGCGGGGGCTCGAGCGGGCCGACGCGCGCGAGCGGACCGACCGCGTCCTCGCCGAGCTCGACCTGACCGCGCTCGCCCACCGCCTCGTGAGCCGGCTCTCCGGCGGGATGCGCCGCCGGGCGATGGTGGCGATGGTCCTCGCCTCCGACGCCGAGCTGCTGTTCCTCGACGAGCCGACGACGGGGCTCGACCCGATCGCCCGCCGCGAGGTCTGGGCGGCGATCCGGCGCGCGCAGCGCGAGAAGCGGACGGTCCTCCTGACGACCCACTACCTGGACGAGGCGGAGGCGCTCAGCGCCCGCCTCGCGCTCCTCGACGGAGGCCGGGTGCGCCTCGAGGGGACCCCGGCCGAGCTGCGCCAGCGCGTGCGGCTTCCCTACCGCGTCAGCGTCGAGGGCGTCTTCACCCGCGGCGAGCTCGAGCCGTACGGGGAGGTCAGCGACGTCAACGGCGGCCACCTGGTCTTCGCGCAGGAACGGGACGCTCGGGAGCTCGCGATGGCCGCGCTCGGGCGCGGGGCCCGGGTCGCGATGGCGCCGGTGACCCTCGAGGACATCTTCCTCCAGGTCGTCGGCCGGCGGCTGGACGACGAGCCCGCCGCCGCGGAGGGGGCGTGAGCGGGCGCCACCGCCTCCGGGCGATCCTCACCCTCGCCTACCTCAACGGGGTCGTCCCGATCCGGACCCAGCCGCTCTACCTCCTCAACGTGGTCGCGTCGCCCCTGTCGTTCCTGTTCTTCGTCACGATCGCGTCGAACGGGGTCCTCCTCGACTACGCCGTCGGGGGCGGAATGATCATGATGATGCTCTCCGTCGGCACCTCGCTCCAGACCGACATCTCCCACTACAAGCAGGACCTCAAGTTCCAGGACGTGGTCGTCGCCTCGCCCGTCGCGGCGTGGGTCTATGTCGGCGGAATGGCGCTGAGCGAGCTGGTCTACTCCCTGCCGGGGCTCGCCGTCTTCATCTTCCTCTGGGCCATCAACGGCTGGGCGACCCTATTCGGCGCCCTGACCCTCGCGGGGGTCCTCCTCCTCGTCTGGGCCTTCGCCTCGGCCCTCGGCTTCACCCTCGCGACGTACTTCGAGGACGTCCGGGAGACGTTCGTCTTCTCCCCGCTCATCTCCCTCGGCCTCTCGGTGCTCCCGCCCGTCTACTATCCCATCCAGCACCTTCCCGCCGCGATCCGCCCGTTCGCCTACCTCTCGCCGACCACGTACGCCGCCGACCTCATCCACGGCGCCGTCGGCCTGGGCGGGCCGTCGCTCGTGGGCGCGGCCATCGACTGGTCCGTCCTCCTCGGCTTCACGCTCGCCCTCCTTTTCCTGGCCTCCGTCAAGGCCCGGTGGCGCGAGCCGTAGCCGCGCGGCGGTCGTCCCGGCGCCGGAGTACGCGCCCGGTCGGGCCGCCTCGGCCAGAGTTTATGTAGAGGGTCGCTGCTCGCGCGCTCGCATGCTGCTCTTTGCGGACCAGCGGAGCTTTTCCACGTCCGAGGAGCGCTTCCAGCCCTGCGCGTTCTGCGGCCGGGACCTGGTCGTCCTGCCGAACGACCGGCGCCAGGGCGCCTGCTTCGACTGCCTCACGCTGCTCGGTCCCGAGGCCGTCCCGTGCCCGGACTGCTCCACCGAGATCCCGCCGTCGCGGCGTTCGCTCGGCTGTCCCTCGTGCGGCTGGTACCCCGGCCGGCGATGGCCCGGCCGCGTTCCCCGCTAACCTTATCCTTCGCCGCCCGTCCGACGCGCGGGGCGTGCCGAGGTGGCTCAGTCCGGTACGGCGCGAGTCTGGAAAGCTCGTGGCGGAATACGCCTCGGGAGTTCAAAGACCGGGTCGGGATCGTCCCGACCGGTGGAGACTCTCCCCCTCGGCGCTCCTCCCCCCGCGCACGCGGGGGGGCCGCGATGAGCATCGCCCCGCGTCGCGCCACCCCCGCGCTGCTCCAGATCGACGCGATCCTGCGCCGGCTCATCGGGCGGGATGCGCTGACCGAGGTCTGCCGCTTCCTCCGGCACGAGTTCTCCCACTTCGCCTGGGTCGGCGTCTACCAGAAGGACGGGGAAGTGCTCCGCCTCGCCGGCTGGAACGGGCCGGCCCCGACGGAGCATACCGTGATCGCCCTCGACCGCGGCGTCTGCGGACGGGCTGCGCGCGAGGGCCGCACGATCGTCGTCGACGACGTGCGCGCGGCACCGGAGTATCTCGCCTGCTTTTTCGAGACGCGGGCGGAGATCGTCGTCCCCGTCCGGGACCCGTCCGGCGTCCTCGGGGAGGTCGACATCGACGGGACTAGCGTCGCGGCCTTCGACCGGAGCGACGCGCAGTTCCTCGAGGCGGTGGCGGCGAAGCTCGCCCCGGTCCTTGCGACGCTCCCGCCGCCGCCCTGAGCCGCGCTCCCATCGCCCGGATCGCTGCCGCACGGGCCGCCGCGGCATCGAACGGGGGCAGCGCCCCTCCGGCGGGGGGACGCGGCCCGGAGACCGCGGCGGCACAGATGCCGCGCAGGGCACGGACGAGCTCGTCCACGACCGGGAGGTCGGCCGCGACGCTCGTCCGCGAGAGGGGATTGAGGTCGATGCTGATCACTCGCTTGCCCTCGCGGCGCAGCGCCTCGGCCCGGTCCCCGTCCTCGAGCGGCACCACGCAGACGTCGGCCCGCGCGATCCCCCGCGCGTCGACGCGGGCGCGGTCCGAGGGGAGGCCCGGGAGCGTCGCGGTCGGGCGGACCCCGAGGACGCGGCGGACCCCCGCCGCTGTCAGCCGCCGGGCGATCGCGCGCGCGCGGGCCGGGGTCCGATGGAAGAGGTTCACCTCGACGGCGAGGCCGGGGATGGCGCGCGCCAGCGCGGCGACCTCGGCGGCCGCGAGCGCCGCGACGTTGCCGTTGACGCTCAGCACCGGGCGACGGGCGGCGAGGAGCCACCGGGCCGCCATCTGCTCGGCGCGGCGGGCGGAGGGGGTCGTCCGCTCACCGAGGAAGTAGTCGAACGCCTCGCCCCGCCCCTGGGCGATCAGCCCCTCGGGCACGACGAGGCCCGCGCGCATCGCCCGTGCGAGGCCGGCGCGCACGCGCAGGCTCGCGTAGCGCGGATGCCGGCGGTCGAGGCGGGTCATCCCCTCGGTCCTGTCAGGCGCCCGGGGCCGGTTCGGCCGGCCGGGCCGCGGGCTCGCGGGCGGACGACGGGAGGCCTCCGTGGCTCTCGAGCGCGGCGACGCGCTGCTCCAGCGGCGCGAGCCCCTCCTCGATCGTCCGCGCGACGACGAGCTTCAGGCTCTCCTCGAGGGCGACCAGGTCCCGGCCGAGGTCGGTGATCCGTCGGGCGTTCTCGTTGAGCAGGAGGCGGGTCTGGGTCGCGACCCGGTAGGTGTCGGCGACGTCCTTGAGGACCTGGCGCGAGCCCACGGCGAACGTCTCGATCGACTCGCCGACCGGCTTCCACTTCTGGTCGAGGCTCTGGGCGAGCTGCGTCGCGACGGCCTTCGACAGCTTCTCGGTCGCCGCCTCCATCCGTTGCCCGGCGGCCTCCGCCACGGTGCCGGCGGCGGCGTCGATCCGCTCACGCAGGTCGGTCGCCGCGCCGCCGGAGACCTCCTCGAGCCGGGCGAGGCGATCCTCGACGGACTGGAGACGGGAGGTGAGGTTGGAGTAGACCGACCCGATCAGGGTGTCGGTGTGCGCCTGCTCGACCTCATGGGCGCGCAGCAACAGGTGGAGGACCCAGTGCTCCCGGCCGCGGGTCTCGGCGATCGCCCCCTTGTCGATCCGCTCGCGGCTCTCCCGGTTCTCGATGAGCTGCTGGAGCTCCCGAAGCACCTCGAGACGAAGGGTCTGCGGCACCGCGGTGGCACCGGACCTCCCGCTCATCGTGCCGGAATGGACCGCGCCGCTACTAAAGCCGTTCCTCGGCGCCGGGGAGCCGGATCGGCACCTCGCCGAGCCACTCCGCGCCGTCCGGCCGCACCCGCAGCCGGACGGCCCAGAGGCGGACGCCGGCCCGGGCGGCCGCACCGAGCGCCCGGGCGAACTCAGGGTCGAGGCGCCGGTTCGGGGCGAACTCCCGAACGTCGGGGCGCTGGACGAGGAACAGCACCCCCGCGAAGAGGCCGCGGCGCCGCGCGCGCGTGAGCGCGCGCAGGTGCCGGGTCCCCCGCTCCGTGGGGGCGTCGGGGAAGAACGCCGTCCTTCCGACCCGGAGATTGGAGCTCTTGACCTCCAAAAGGGCGGTCGGGCGCCCCTCCGGGCCGAGCCGGGCGAAGTCGAGGCGTGACCGGCCGAGGCGGTACTCCGGGCGCCAAGGGCCGCGCGGGGCGCCCGGCAGCCATCCCCCCTCGAGCGCCTGGAACGCGAGCCGGTTCGAGATCCGCGGGTCGATCGAGACGAGGATTCGGCCGTGGCGCACGGCCACGAGGTCGTGGGACGTCGCCCGCCCCTGTGTTCCCACCGGGATCGCGTAGCCCTCGGTCGTGCCCCCGACGAGGAGTTCCTCCATGCGCCCGGGGTTCGGGACGTGGACGGGGAAGGCCGTGCCCCCACCCGGCCCGCGCACGCGGGCACGATAGCGGTTCGGGCGGTCCAGGACGCGGACGAGGAGCGGGGGGGCGGGGTAGCGGAACCGGGGCCGGGGTCCCTCCGGGGGGCTACGCGTCAAACCCCGGGCCGAGGAGCTCGCGGGCGGTCAGGAGGCGGCGGATCTCGGAGGTGCCCGCCCCGATCTCGAGGAGCTTCGCGTCCCGGGCCAGCCGCTCGAGGGGAAGGTCACGCATGTAGCCGTAGCCGCCGTGGATCTGGATCGCCTCGAGCGCGACCCGGGTCGACGCCTCGGAGGCGAAGGTGAGGGCCATCGCGCTCTGGCGGCCGTTGCGCCGGTCCGTCTCGACGGACGCGAGCGCCCGGTAGACGAGGAGCCGGGACGCCTCCAGCTGCACGTACATGTTCGCGAGCTTCTCCTGGATGAGCTCGAAGCGGCCGATCTTCTGGCCGAACTGCTCGCGCTCGCGGGCATAGCTCAGCGACCGCTCGAGGCACTCGGCCATGATCCCGAGGGCGATCGACGCGAGGACCGCCCGCTCGACGGTGAGCCCGCCCATCATCACGGCGACCCCGGCGTTCTCCCCGCCGACCCGCCGGTCCGCCCCGACCGGGACGTCCGTGAAGGCGAGCTCCCCGGTCGGGGAGCCCCGCATCCCCATCTTGTCGAGGCTGCGCGAGACCGTGAAGCCGGGAAGGTCGCGGGTGACGATGAACGCGCTGATCCCCCGCGAGCCCGCCGCGGGGTCGGTCTTCGCGTAGACGAGAAGCGTGTCGGCGACCGGGCCGTTCGTGATGAACTGCTTGCTCCCCGTCAGGCGATAGCCGTCCCCGTCGCGTTCGGCGCGCGTTCGGATCGAGACGGCGTCGGAGCCGGAGCCCGGCTCGGTCAGCGCCAGCGCCCCGATCGCCTCGCCGCGGGCGAGGGCCGGGAGAAACCGCTCCCGCTGTGCCTGCGTGCCGTTGCGGAAGATGTTGTCGGCGCAGAGGTTGGAATGCGCCCCCACGGTGAGCGCGAGGGCGGGGCTCGATCGCGCGATCTCCTCGAGAACGGCCGCCTGGGCGAGGTAGGACTGGCCGAGACCGCCGTATGCTTCCGGGATCGTCACCCCGAGCAGGCCGTGCTCGCCCATCCGGCGGAACAGATCCCTGGGGAACCAGTCGTCCCGGTCCATCCGGTCGGCGATCGGATCGACCTCCTTCCGGACGAACGCGCGGGCCGCTTCCTGGAGGGCGACCACCTCCGGGTCAGGGGCGAAGTCCATGAAAGGAGGCATCGCCCACCGCCCATAACCGTTGGGCCCCGGGCTCAGGGAAGCGGCGCCCGCTCGATCCCCAGGTGGAGGCGCCAGCGCGCCTGGCTGCGCGGGTAGTCGGAGCGGAAGTGGGCTCCGCGGCTCTCGGTCCGTGCGAGGGCCGACGTCGCGATCAGGCGGGCGAGCTCCACATGGTTCGCGACCGGACCGGGGAGGTCCCCGGGGTCCGGCGGCTCGCAGCGGAGCGCCAGCGCGTTGAGGCGCCGGACGGCGCGCTCGAGCGTCGAACCCTCGCGGACGATCCCGACCCGGTCCCAGAGGATGTCCCGTACCTCGCGGGTGACGGACCGGTCGGCCCCGTGGCCCTCGCCGGCCGGGACCGGCAGGGCGAGGAGGCGTCCCGCCGCCGGCGGGCTCCCGCGGCGCGGGCGCGCGAGGTCGCGGGCGACGTGCTCGCCGAAGACGAGCCCCTCGAGCAGGGAGTTGCTCGCGAGGCGGTTCGCCCCATGGACGCCCGTCGAGGTGACCTCCCCACAGGCGAGGAGGCCGCGCAGGGAGGTGTGCCCCTCGAGGTCCGTCGCGACGCCGCCGATCATGTAGTGGGCGGCGGGGACGACCGGGATTCGGTCCCGGCTCGGGTCGAGGTCGTAGCCGGCGAGGAACCGGCAGACCGTCGGGAACCGCGCAAAGAGCCGCTCGGCGGGGAGGGCGGTCGCGTCGAGGTAGACGCAGCGGGCCCCGGTCCGGACGAGCTCGTTCTGGATCGCGCGCGTGACGACGTCCCGCGGGGCGAGCTCGGCCGCGCGGTCGTAGCGGGGCATGAACCGCTCGCCGTCGTCGCCCCGCAGGACCGCGCCTTCGCCGCGGAGCGCCTCCGTGAGGAGGAAGCGCGGGGCCCCGGGCCGGCAGAAGGTGGTCGGGTGGAACTGCAGGAACTCCATGTCGGCGATGCGCGCCCCGGCGCGGAACGCGATCGCGACGCCCTCGCCGGTGGCGATCGCGGGGTTCGAGCTCTCTCGGTAGAGGCTCCCCGCGCCGCCCGTCGCGAGGACCACGGGGCGGCCCCGAACGACCTCGACCGCGCTCCCGTCGGGCCGCGAGAGCGTCGCCGCGATCCCCGTGCGCTCTACCGTGAGCCGACGTAGGACCGCGCGCTCGCGCACCTCGATGTCGGACTCGAGCACCCGTACCTTGAGCGTCTCCTCGATCTGGAGCCCGGTGGCGTCGCCCCCGGCATGGAGGATGCGCGCGCGCGAGTGGGCCGCCTCCCGTCCCAGGGCGATCTGGCCCTCGACGGTGTCGAACGGGACCCCGTAACGGACGAGGTCCGCGATGCGCGCCGGCGCCTCGTGCGTCAGCCGCAGCGCGGCCGAGCGGTCGACCAGCCCCGCACCGGCGCGAAGGGTATCGCGCAGGTGAAGGTCGACGGAGTCGCCCGGGCCGACCGCCGCGGCGATCCCCCCCTGAGCGTAGCGCGTGTTGGCCTCGTCGATCGCCGACTTCGTCACGATCGTCGGGGACAGGCCCAGCTCACGGGCCCGCAGGGCCACGTAGAGCCCGGCGATCCCGCTCCCGATGATGAGGGGGGCCCGCGGCCCGCGCGGCATCGCCCGGCGGACGTTCGCAGCTTACTAAAGTCCCCCGGCCCCGCCCCAATCGCCTTTACCCCGGGCCCGGTGGGGGCGCCATGGCGGACGCGGCGCTCGCTGCCGGGTCATGGGTCGCCTCGGTCAGGGTGGTCCCGGTCGAGTCGGTACGGGCCGAGCTGGTCGAGCGGGCGGAGGCCGGGCTGCCGACCCGCTCGGTGTGGGTCACCGACCTGGTCGACCTCCGATCGGCCTACTGGCGGGCGACGGCGCCGATCGCCCCCACGCCCGAGCGTGCGGAGGTCCTCGCGGGAGGGCGGGAGCTCCACCACGTCGTCGAAAAGGCGCTCGCGGCCCCGCGGTACCTCGAGGTCCGCACCTCGCGCGAAGGTATCGTCGGCCAGATCGACCTGTTCGAGGAACACCCGACGGAACTCAAGACGACGGCCCCGCTCCCCCCGCTCGAGGGACTGGCGTCGTCCCGGCCCGGTTACTTCGAGCAGCTCGGCATGTACTGCGCCCTCGTCGACCGGCCCGAGGCGCGGCTGATCCTCGTGGACGGCCATGACCCGGCCGCACCGGCCGTGGCGGTCCTCGACTGCCGTTACGAGCCGCTCTCGGCGATCCTGACGGCGATGCGGGAGAGGGCCGGGCGCCTCCGGGCCGCCCTCGACCGCCGGGACCCCGCGGGGCTGCCCGGGTGTCCTTGGTTCCACCGGGGGTGCGAGTTCCGCTCGGCGGGGGTCTGCGCGTGCACCGGGGAGGAGCCGCCCGGCGACCGCGCGATCCGGGACACGTTGCGATCGGTCGAGCCGCGACCCGATGAGGCGGAGCTCCTCCGATCCCGCCTGGTCGAGGTCCTCGTCCGCGGCGTCGACGACTCCGTCCGCCGCTTCCGCGACCTCCTCTATCCCCGGCGGGCCTACTTCGAACGGACGCGGCCGCTCCCCGAGGCGGCCCCGGCGGCCCCGAGCCCGCGCGAGGGGCTCTATTGGTTCCTCACCGACCTCCTCGAGAGCGGCCCCGCCGGCGAGGTGACGCGGGTCCCCACGTTGACCGGGGAGCCGGAAGAGTCCGTCGGCTGCTTCCGGGGGGACCCGTATCTCCTTCGGACGTCGCGGGCCTGGGAGGTGATCCCGACGGCCCAGCTCGCCACGCGGTCACCGCAGTACCTGCTCGACCTCGGCCTGCGCTGCGCGGCGCTCGAGCGCTCGGGCGGCTGGCTGATCGTGGGCTACGAGCGGGCCCCGGCATGGGGCGACCGCCTCCGGGTCTACCGGGTCGATTTCGACCCCTTCCTTCCGATCGCCGAGATGGCCCGCGAACGGTCCCGGGCCCTGCGGAGGGCGATCGCCGACCGCGACCCGTCCCACCTCCCGACCTGCCCGGGGTGGATGTACGATGGGTGTCCCTACGCCCCCGGCTGCGGTTGCGGGGGAGCGGCCGCGCGGTCGTAGCGGTAGATCGTCGCTTCGAGGACCGGAAGAAAGCCGGTCGCCTCGTACAGCCGCCGGGCCGGTGCGTTGGCCGCCGTGACCCACAGGCGGACCTCCTCATGGCCGAGGGCGAAGAGCGCCCGCATCGACCAGGCGAGGAGGAAGCGTGCGAGCCCGCGTCCCCGCATCTCGGGGTGGACGACCAGGTCGAGGAAGACCGCGCGGTGCGGGGTCTGTTCCGCCGTCAGGAGGAAGGCGGCGAACCGACCCTCGTCGTCGACGAGCCCCGTCGACGCCTCCTCGAGGAACCGTCCCAGATCCCCGCGCACGATCTCCTCGAGGATGCGACGGTCCTCCTCCACGGAGTCGGCGACCAGGCTCTCGTCGGGGGTCCCCCGGAACGCGGCCCAGTCGAGGCGGGCGAGGGCATCCATCGGGAGCTCGCGGATCCTCCGCAGGAAGAATCCCGCCGGGACCGCGACCGGGGCCGCGGGGTCCTCGGGACGGACCGAACGCTCGAGGGCGTAGCGGCGCAGCGACGTGAGGCCCGGTCGCGTGGCGAGCCGCTCGGTCAGGCGGCCCTCCTCCTCCGGTGTGAGTCCGGTCGTGCCGATGTCCATGCGAAGGGCCGACTCCGGGAGCGCGGAGATGAGGGCGAGCGCGAGCGCCTGCGCGTCGGAAACGGCCGAGGGGCCCGGCTCGACGTGCACGTGGCCGTAGGCGCGCTGGGGGCGCAGGGAGTAGAACGCGACGCCGGTCGGCGCCGCGGGAGGGCCCGCGACCCAGCCCACGAGGTGACCGCCGTGGAGGTCGCGGGCCGCCTCCTCGACCCACGCCGGCCCGAGGAACTCCCCGCGGGCGAGGAGGGCCCGGCGCAGGTGCTGGACCAGCTCGAGCAGAGCGGGAACGCCGGCCTCCCGGGCGGGCCGCGGCGCGTCGCTCGCCCCCATCGTGGCGGGCCCCCGTCAGGCGTGCGAGAGGTCGCGCACGAGGATCTGGGCGATGTCCGGGGCGACCGAGGCCTTCTCCGCCGGGTTGTCGAGGGTGTCGGTCGAGAACAGCGCGTCGGAGACCGCCTTGATCCGCTCGAAGGCGTCGCGCAGGAAGAGCCCGTGGGTGCACGAGGCCGCGATCGCACCGACCTTGTGCCGCTTCAGGAGCCGGGCCGCCTCGACGATCGTCCCGCCGGTGGAGATGACGTCATCGACGATCACGATGTGCTTGCCCTCGAGATCGATCGGAAGCTGGGCCGGCAGCGACAGCTCGACGTGCTCGCTGTCGATCCGCCGCTTCTCCAGGGCGAGCCAGGGGCGCTCGAGGATCGCGGCCATCCGCTTCGCCCGCTCGATCCCGCCCTTGTCCGGGGAGACGAGCAGGTCGACCGGCCGCTCCCGGAACAGTCGGGCGATCGCGGGGATCCCGCTCGCCTCGAACGCCGGTTTCCCGAACGACCGCAGGGTCTCGGGGGAGTGGAGGTCCACGGTCACCACGGCGTCGGCGTCGAGCGCGACGTGGCGGGCGAGGGCCCGGGCGCTCACGGGCTCGCCGGGGAAGAACAGGCGGTCCTGCCGCGCATAGCCGAAGTAGGGGACGACCACGAAGAGCCGGCGGGCCCCCGCCTCGCGGATCGCGTCCGCGAGCAGGAACAGCTCGAGGACGTCTTGGTCGCTGCGGGTCGACTGGACCAGGACGACGTCCTCCCCGGCGATGCGGCCCCCGACCCGCACGTAGAGCTCGCCGTCGGGGAAGCGCTTGAGGAACGGGATGCCGAACGGGGCGTTCCCGAGCTCGCGGGAGATCCGTTCCGCGAGGGCGGTCGAAGCGGAGCCACCAATGACGTGCACGGTGCCCCCGGGACCGGGAGGGAGAAAAAGGTTGTGTCGGGGGCGGGTGCCGGGGACGTCACGGCGGCGGCGGGGACGGGCCGCGCGCAGCGTCCAGGGCGTAGGCGGTGGGGCCCCGCCGCTCCCGATGCCGCAGGTAGAAGCGCTCCGTCCGCGGTTCGCGGCCGCGCAGGACGCTGAAGGTAGCCGCCGCGAAGACGAGCAGCGCGCTCGCCCGGAACGCGGTGTGCATCCCGTCGAGGAACACCGCGTCGAGGCCGGCCGGGGTGAGCCCGGCGACCATCTGGGGGGTGAAGGCCCCCCCGAACAGGGCGCTCGCCACGCCCGCCGGCAGCTGGCTCGTGAGCGCCACGAGCGCCAGGGCGAAGCTGAGGGCCATCGACGAGTTGCGCAGGGTCATCATCACACCGCTCGCGACCCCGTAGCGCTCCCGCGGCACCCCGCCCATGATCGCCGACGTGTTCGCCGGGAAGAACAGGCCCCCGCCGATGCCGAGGAGCCCCTCGAACAGGGCGACCTCGTAGAGCGGGGTCGCCCGGGAGATCGTGGAGAAGGCGAGGAGGACGGCCCCCTGGATCACGAGCCCGACCGTGGAGAGGACACGGGCGCCGTAGCGGTCGGAGAGCCGCCCTCCGAGCGGCCCCACGATGCCGAGGGTCACGGAGAGGGGGACCAGAAGGTAGGCCGCGGTGAGGACCGGGATGCCCAGGATACCCTGGAAGTAGACCATGAGGAGGAAGTTCGTCGCGAACATCGCGATCCCCTGGAGGACCGAGGAAGCGAGCGAGGCGCTGAACAGCCAGCTGCGGAAGAGGCCGAAGGGGAGGATGGGGTCCCGGCTGATCTTCCACTCCCACAGTACGAACAGGGTGAGGAGGGGGGCCGCGGCGAGCAGCGGGCCGATAACCTCCGGGGCGCGCCACGTCGTGAGGATCCCCTCGGTGATCCCGAGGAGGAACGAGGCGAGGCCTCCCGTGAACAGCCCGGCCGCGACGAAGTCGAACGTCTCCCGGGGGCGGACCGTGACCGATTCGTGGAGAACGTAGTAGGCGAGGACCGTCGCGGCGATGCCGATCGGGACGTTGATCCAGAAGATCCACCGCCAGCTCGTGACGGAGAGGATCAACCCCCCCAGTACGATCCCGAAGACGGAGCCGGTCCCCCAGACCACCGAGTTGATGCCGAACGCACGGCCGCGCTCCCCGGTCGGGAAGGCATCGGAGAGGATGGCGAAGGAGTTCGCGACGAGCATCGCGCCGCCCACCCCCTGGATCGCGCGGAAGAGGACGAGCTCGGGCCCCGACAGGGCGAGGCCGCTCAGGCCGCTCCCGAGGACGAACACCGCGAAGCCGGCGTTGTAGAGCCGCTTGCGGCCCTTCATGTCGGCGACGCGGCCGAGGGAGAGGACCAGGGTCGTCCCCATGAGGATATAGATCATGAGGACCCATACCATCGACACCAGGCTGGCCGAAAGGTCGGCCGCGATGCGGGGGAAGGCGATGATGAGGACGGTCCCGTCGATGGCCCCCATCAGGCTGCCGATGCTGACGACCCCCAGGGCCTTCCACTTGTACTGCACGTTCATCGCGTCGACCGGAAGTCTCAGGATAACCCTTGTGCGCCCCTTCCGGCCCCTGCTCCGGCGTGTCATGGCGGTCAGTATGGATGCGCATACGTTCCGCCGTCAGCCGGG
>DAHUXZ010000024.1 GCA_027315455.1 Thermoplasmata archaeon
CGCTCGCGCTCGCGACCTTCTGGCGTCCCCTCCTGGGCGGCGCCTCGGTCAGCTGGGTCCTCATCATCATCGCCCAGACGCTCCTCGCCCTCCCCTTCGCGCTGGAGGGCCTCTCCGTCGCCCTCGCCCGCGTCCCGCGGGGCTATCGGGAGGGCGCGCAGGCGCTCGGCGCCCGCCCGTTCTCGGCGTACCTCGACGCCGAGC
The DNA here is from genome assembly GCA_027315455.1 of Thermoplasmata archaeon. Classification (GTDB taxonomy): domain Archaea; phylum Thermoplasmatota; class Thermoplasmata; order Lutacidiplasmatales; family UBA184; genus Lutacidiplasma. The sequence continues at coordinate 205 of DAHUXZ010000024.1, forward strand.
TTCCCCTCGTGCGGCCGGCCCTCGTGACGGCGGCGCTGTTCGCCTTCGCCCTCGGCCTCGGTGAGTTCACCGCCACCTACTTCCTCGCGACGCCCGCGACGACGACCCTCACGGTGGCCCTCTACCGGCTCTCCGCCCTGCGCAGCCCGGGGCCGGCCGACGCCGCCGCGGCGCTGCTCGTCCTGTTCAGCCTCGCCGTCTTCCTGCTGATCGAGCTGGGGGGTCGCCGTGTCGAGCTCTGAGCTGCTCCGGGTCGCGGGGCTCGGCGTCGCCTGGCAGGGCCGCCCGGTCCTCGAGGAGGTCGGGTTCACGGTGGAGCGCGGGGAGTACGTCGTCCTCATGGGCCCGAACGGGAGCGGGAAGACGACGCTCCTCCGCCAGATCGCCGGGCTCGACCCTCCCGGGAAGGGGACGATCACCTTCGAGGGCCGACGGGTCGACCGGCTGCCGCCGCACCGCCGGGGGATCGGCCTGCTCGCCCAGGAGGTCCTGCTCCTTTCGGGCCGGACCGTGCGCGAGAACATCGCCTATGGGCCCGAGGTCGCCGGCTGGCCGCCGGCGGAGGTCGACCGCACCGTCGACGGGCTCCTCGACCTCCTGAGGCTGAAGGGGCTCGGGGACCGGCGCCCGACGGAGCTCTCCGGCGGGGAGCGCCAGCGGGCCGCCCTCGCGCGCACCCTCGCGCCGCGGCCCGCGCTGGTCCTCCTGGACGAGCCGCTGACGGCCGTCGACCCCGAGCTCCGGGGGGAGCTGAGGGGGGAGCTGCGGCGGGTCTTCCGCCGTCTCGGCGTGGCCGCGATCCATGTGACCCACGACCGCGAGGAGGGGCTGTGGCTGGGGGATCGGGTCCTTCTCCTCCTCGGCGGCCGGATCGCCCGGGCGGGGCCGCCCGGCGAGGTCTTCGCCGCCCCCCGCTCCGTCCGCGCGGCGCGGTTTCTCGGCTACAACGTGCTCGCCTCCCCGACCGGCCCGTTCGCGGTGCATCCGCGGGAGGTGCGGGTCGGGCCGGAGGGGACCGGCACCGGCGGGCAGGTCGTGTCGAGCGGGCCCATCGGCGGCGAGTGGCTGGCCGAGGTCGAGACCGCGGGCGGGGAGCGGGTCGAGGTCCGCGGTGCGGGCGAGACGCCACCGGCGGTGGGGACGCGGGTCGGCCTCGCGTGGGAGCGCGAGGTGCCGCTGTCGCCCGGCGACGACAGCGCGCCGGACCCCGCCGAAGGCGGTTAAGCCCGCCGAGGCATCCGCGGGGCGTCACGATGACCCACGGAAGGCAACGCGGCCTCAGCGCCGTGAGTGGGATCTCCCTCGCCGTGGCGGCTGTGTTCCTCCTCGCGGCCCTCGCGCCCACCGTCTTGGGCCGGACGGTGGCGCCCGCGGCGGGCCCCGCGAGCGTGCCCCGGGTCATCGCGAACATCAGCGCGACCCCCGGCTCCGGGCCGATACCCCTCACCGTCGACTTCGTCGGGAACGGCAGCGGGAGCTTCCCGCCCTACAGCTACGCCTGGTCGTTCGGGGACGGCAGTCCGGGGGCGACCGGCAGCGCCGTCTCCCACACCTACCGCTGGACCGGGTCGTTCGTCGTCAACCTCACCGTGACGGACCTCTACGGCGCGATGGGAGCGGCGTCGATCACCGTCCGCGCCGGCCCCCCGGTCCTGTCGGCGAGCCTCGGCGCCGTCCCCGCCCGCGTGAGCGTCGGCGAGCGGACCGTCCTCACGGTCAACGTGAGCGGCGGCGTGCCGCCGTACGCGTTCGCCTGGAGCGGCCTCCCCCAGGGCTGCCCCACGCTCGACGTCGACGTGCTCTCCTGCCAGCCCGTTAAGAGCGGCACGTTCCAGGTCTCCGTGACGGTGACCGACTCCGCCGGCACGGCGGTCCCGACCGGGACGAGCCTCACGGTCGCCGGGAACGTCCCCCCGCCGCCGCCTCCGGTCCCCCAGGGCGGGGGCGGCCTCCCTCTCGTCGTGGCGGTCGCGCTCGTCGCGGGGGCGCTCGGTGCCGGGGGGGCGGCGGGTCTATACTGGCGGCACCGCCGCGGCCGCGCCCCGCGAACGCCCGGTGCCTAGAGCCCCGGGGTCACGTTGATCAGGTGGCCGATCAGGTAGCCGGCGAACCCGCCCGCGAGCCCGATGATCGCCATCTGGAGGCCGTTGCGCCACCAGACCCCGGCGGTGGTGCGCGCCTCGTACCAGCCGACGGCGAAGAGCGCCACCGCGCTCAGGAGGACCGAGCTGAACGCCCCGACCATGACGTCGCCGGCCACGAAGAAGAACGGCAAGAGCGGGATCAGGTGGCCGAGGGTGGTCGCCCCCCCGACGATCCCCGCGCTCGTCCGCGGAGCGGACTCCTCCACCGGGGCCAGGTTGAGCTCGAAGGCCATCATGAACTCGAGCATCGCCGTCGGGTTGGCGCAGATGCCGTTCAGCATCGTGTCGAGCTCGGGACCGGTGTAGCCCCAGCGGACGAGGACCTCGCGGACCTCCCCGCGCTCGATCTCGGGGACGTCGCGCATCTCGGCCCGCTCGCGCAGGACCTCGGAGAGGTAGAGCCGGCGGCGGGAGAGGGTCGACGAGTAGGCGACGGCCGCCATCGCGATCGACTCCGCGCCGAGGGCGGCGAGGGCGGCGATGAGGATGATCTTCGTGCCCTGGCCGGCCGCCGCCAGGCCGAGGATGATGCCGAGGACGTTGACGATCCCGTCCTGGCTCCCGAGGATGAAGTCCGATAGCAGGGTCGCCTTCGGGTGCGGTTCGGGGCCGGGAGCGGGCACGGTCGCCGGGAACGACGGGGGATGAAAGGGATTGCGCCCGCGCGCCTACCCGTTCAGCCGGCCGCGGAACGCCGGGACGCGGGCTGCGGCCCGTCGGGTCCCCGCAGGAGCCGGCGCAGCGGCTCGAAACCGAGGGCTCCCGCCGCCCCGACCCCCAATGCGAGGAGGAGCTCCGCCGCGGGGAGCGGCGCGAAGCGGAAGATCGGCTGGAGCCAGGGCAGATAGACCGCCGCGAGGAGGAGTCCGAACCCCGCCGCGACCACCGCGGCGAGGATGCGGTTCGGGATCCCCAGGGAACGGGGGAACGGCACGGAGTGGGAGCGGTTCGTCAGGATGAGGAAGAGGTTGCCGCTCACGAGCGCCGAGAAGGCGAGCGTACGGGCGGTGGCCGCGGCCACGCCGAGCTCGAGCGAGCCGCCGTAGAGGGCGTAGGTCGCGGCGAGGACCAGGACGCCCTGCCCGACGGCGAGGGCGAGCCCACGGCGGTCGACGAGGGGGGCGTCGGGACGACGGGGGGGGCGCGCCATCGTGTCCGGGTCGAGCGGCTCGGCCTCGAAGCCGAGCGCGCTCGTCGGGTCGATGACGAACTCGAGGAAGACGATCTCGACCGGATACAGGACGAGCGGGGCCCCCATGAGGACGGGCAGGACGGCCATCCCGGCGACGGCGACATGGATCGCGAGGAGGTAGGCGATCGCCTTGCGCATGTTGGCGAAGATCCCGCGACCCTCCCGGATCGCGTCGACCATCGTCGGGAAGGCGTCGTCGAGGAGGACGATCTGCGCGGCCTCCCGGGCGACGTCGGTGCCGCGCCGGCCCATCGCGACGCCGACGTGCGCGGCCCGAAGCGCCGGCGCGTCATTGACCCCGTCGCCGGTCATCGCGACGATCTCGCCGTCCTCCTTGAGCGCCTCGACGAGCTCGAGCTTCGCCTCCGGCGCGAACCGGGCATAGACGTTCACCGAGCGGGTCCGCGCGGCGCGCGTCGCGGGGTCGAGGCGGTCGAGCTCGGAGCCGGTCACGACCTTTTCCGAGCCGGGGAGCCCCACCTTCCGGGCGATCGCCCGCGCCGTCGACGGGTGGTCGCCGGTGATCATCACGACCCGGACGCCGGCGGCGTGGCACGCGGCGATCGCCTCCACGACCCCGGGCCGCAGCGGGTCGGCGAGGCCGACCAGGCCGAGGAACTGAAGGGGAAACTGCCGCGGGTCGTCCGGCAGCTCGACGGCGGAGGGGCCGTCCGGGGGGAGGCGGACCTCGGCGACCCCGAGGACCCGGAGGCCGTCGTCCCCCATCGACGTGACCGCCGCCTGCCAGCGGGCTCGCTCCTCTCCCGCGATCCCGCAGACCTCGAGCAGGGCCTCGGGCGCCCCCTTCGCGCTGACGACCCACTCGCCGGGGCGCTCCCCCGACCAGACCTGGGTCACCGCGAGGAAGGCGGGCGAGAGGGGGTAGCGGCGCACCCGCCGCTCATCGTCCGCGCGCGGCAGCGCCACCCTCGCCGCGAGCCCCGCCTCCCGTATCGCCACCTCCGTCGGGTCGACCGGGTCGAGGTCGCTCGCGAAGACCGCCACCCGAAGGAGATCGCGCACCGCGGGGCCCGCCCCGGGGAGGTCGCCCCCGATGACGATCCGGTCCGCCGGGTCGACCGCCGTCGCCTCCACGGCCATGCGGTTCTCCGTGAGGGTCCCGGTCTTGTCGGTGCAGAGGACGGTCACCGCGCCGAGGGTCGGGATGGCGCCGAACCTCCGGGCCAGGGTCCGCTTCCGGGCCATCCGCCGCGCGCCGAGGGCCGTGTAGACGCTCAGGACGACCGGGATCTCCTCCGGCAGCAGGGAGATCGCGGCCGCGAGCCCGGCGAGCAGGCCGAGAAGCCACTCCCCGTCGCGGACGCCGAGGATGAGGACGACCGCAAGGCTCGCGATGATGGCGAGCGCGCTCACCGACAGGAGGAGCCCGCGCGTCTGCCGGACGAGGACCGGGGTCTCGGTCTCCACGGAGGCGAGGGCGCTCGCGATGCGGCTGACCTCGGTGCGAGTGCCCGTCGCGCGGACCTCGGCGTGCCCGTGGCCGGCGACCACCAGGGTCTGGGCGTAGACGAACGGGGACTCCTCCCCTCCCGGACGACGCCACGGCGCGGCGCCGTCCCACTCGAGCTTGTCCACGGGGACCGACTCCCCGGTGAGGAGGGACTCGTCGACCCGCAGGTCGATCCCGTCCAGGATCGCCGCATCCGCGGCGACCCGGGTGCCTTCGCTCAGGACGATGACGTCGCCCCGCACGAGCTCCCGGCGGGGGACGCGGCGGCGGGTTCCGCCGCGGACGACCTCGATCTCGGGGTCGGCCATCTCGCGGAGGGCCTCGAGCGCCTCCTCGGCGTGCCGGCCCTGGTAGAGGTCGAGGCCGATGATCACGACGACGGAGCCGGCGAGGAGGATCGCGTCGCGCAGTTCCCCGAAGAAGAAGTAGACGATAGCGCCCCCGAGCAGGAGCGCGATGATCGGCTCGCGGATGATCTCCCAGAGGATGGCGAGCGCGCTGCGTCGATGCCCCCGGGGGAGCTCGTTCGGGCCCTCTTCGCGAAGCCGTCGGGCGGCCTCGGTCTCCGACAGCCCGGCCGGACCGGCGAGGAGCGGTGCAGGCACCCGGGACGCAACGGCCTCCTTCCCCTTATCTTGCAAGGTCCGTGCGCATGACCTCGGGCGGTTCCGCCGAGGACGGGCTTCGGCGCCGGGGCCGCCGCTCCCGGCGGCACGCTCCGCCACCAAACGCTTTCCCCCGACCGCGGCTCCGGCGGAGAGGATGAACGGCCGGCCCACGCTGCGCCGCTACGGCCTGTCCGTGCTCGCGCTCACCGCCCTCGTCGTGGCCGCCGGGTTCGCGGCGGCGGTCGTCGCGGTCCCCGGCGATCCGCTCGCACTGCACGAGACGGCCGGTGCCGTGCTCCTCGGGCTCCTCGCGGCCCTGGTCGGGCGGAGCGCGCAGTGGCGCCACGAACGCCCCTCCCTTCTCCCTCGGGCGATCGCCGCGCTCGCGGCGCTGATCGCCATGGGAGCGCTCGGCGCCCTCCTCGCCCTCGGTAGCCTGCCCCCGGCGCTCGCCGGACTGCCGCTGGTCCCCCTCGCGGTGATGCTCGCGATCCTCGCCGAGTTCGCCTGGGCGAGCCGTCCGCTCGAACCCCGCTCCCCCCGCGCCGCAGCGTCTCCGCCCTGAACTCGCCCCGGGCCTCGTTGGAACCCCTGGCATCTTCATCGGAAGTCGGGGCGATTCCGCCCCGAGACGGGTGCACCATCGCCGCCGTAAAGAAGCCCGCACGAGGCGCAGACGCGGGCCGTTGCTCCCGCGGAGCCCGATACCCGCCCGCAGGGAATGTGCACGATGCCCGCACCCGGCGGCTGGGCATGCGCTCGATACCCCCTCGGTAGGCTACGTGCCCGGAACGCGACAGAAGGCAGCCATCGTGTGCAGGCTGTGCACCCGGCACGACGGCAAGGGAAAGCGGCTCGAGTGTCGGAAGGTCCCCGGCTGATCCTCGGGGAGCGATCCCTGAGAGCCGGCGCACGCGGGGGAGCCGGTGCCACGGGTAAAGCCGTCCCTGGGGCGAGCCGAGACACTACGGCACGTCGACTCGGCCCCGAGCGCGCTTCGCCATCCCGGCGATGGCGAGCGAGGCCCCCACGAGACACACCGCGCCGAGCACCACGATGACCCCCCCGAGGATGGACTGCCACTCGCCACTCGGTCGGACAAGGGAGTCGGTCACCAATGCGACGATGATCAGCCCTCCTCCGAGTAGCATGAGCGACTGGCCGCGTCGGAAGATCCCGACGCCGAACGGGTCCGAGAGTAAAGTGGATGTGCCCCCACTTGGCGGTACCCGTCGCCGCAGGGTCTCGGGCTCCAGCCCCAGAGGTCCGAGCAGAGAGGCATCGACGACTATCCACTCCGAGAACAAGCGGCTCGGAGCGTCGCGGGATGGGCCGACTCGTCCCGTACCCACGACCATCGCGTCGGGTCCGACCACGCCTACCTGCCGGATGTCGGCGAGCCGGAGGCTGACCTCGGACGAGGAGAGGTAGCCGCCCGCGACCCGATGCGCCCGAAACACGATTTCGTCACCCGCCCGCCAGACCTGCCTGGGCGCACGGCCGACGATGAGCGCCGACGCGTAGGCCAGCACCACAGATTCGACCACGAAGAGGGCGAGAGCCAATCGAAGCGCTGCGGCCGCCCCGTGTGAACTCCAGTCCGCGACGACAACGAGGCCGAGGATGACGGCCACCCCGACGAGCAGCGGCACGATGATGCGAGTGATGCGGCGGCGTCTCGACGGGTTCGGGTAGACCGGGGACCGTCCTTCGCCAACGGCTTCCGGCACATACATGCTGGAATGAGCAGGAAACGGCCAGCCAAAGGCTTGCGCTTCGCGGGGTCCCGCCCGCGTCGACCGAGAGAGTGGGCCTCCCGGCTCGTGGGCCACCCACAGCGCCCAGGGGCAGCGCTCCGCGAACCGGAACGGAACGGGGGCTGGCCAGATTCCCGAGGACGTGGCCAGATGGGTCAACGTTGATGCCCTCGCATGCCGTTCTTTAGGTGTCGCCGCTTCGTCGAAGGAACCATGGACCCCTTCGCGTGGATTCGGCTCGGTTGGCTTCTCATGTTCGCCTCGGCGGCGGCGATCGGCGCGCCCTTCGTAGCATTGGGCTACACGGCGTTCTACGGGGGAACGGTCGGACTTTGGGTCCTGGCCTTCCTCCCCGTCGCCCTGGGCCTTGCCTACGGGGCGTCACGGGCTACGAGGCGCGGACTCGGGCGCCTCTCGTGATCTCCGGAACCGCATCCCCCGAGTGGGTTCGTTGGGGGGCCAACGAGCGGCATTCGACCGCCGATGGGCCCCGGATCCCCTCCGCGAGGAGGAGGGAACGATCGGGAACTGCCTACTCGGCCGTCGCCTCTTCGACCCGAGAGACGGCGTGGCGGGTCGCCGGCCAGCGCCCCCGTGGGACGAGGCGGGGACAAGCATTCGCTCCCCCGGGGGGGGACGCCCGCGCTGGGATTCGAACCCAGGTCTGAGGCTCCGCAGGCCTCTAGGATAATCCATTGCAGCGGGGACGGAGAGGTTCCGCACCCCGTAGCTACCCCACGCGGGCACCCGGTCGGTACCGTGACCGGGCGCGGCGAGGAGGGGCGTGTATAAAAGCCCGCTCGCGCGCGCGCCCGGTGTCGGAGGCCCGTCGCCCATACTTTATAGCGCCGGACGGTGAGACCTTGCGCCGGCCCGCCGGAGCTCATGTCCGCACCGACCGAAGGGGACCCCTGGAAGCGGCTCCGGGGCCTCCCGATGGGCCAGCGGATCGAGCTGACCGCGGCGGACGGCCGCACGTGGCGGGGAACGATCGTCCCTGCGCACGAGCTCTCGGGGGACCGGGTCATCCAGGTCAAGCTCGAGAGCGGCTACAACGTGGGCGTCCACGTCGCGCCGGACGACCGGCTCACGGTCTTCGACCCGCCGGTCCCCGCCTCCGAGGCCAGCGGCCCCGCCCCCGCGCATCCCGCGCCGGCCCGTGCGGGCGTAGGGACCGCGCCGGCCGTCGCGCTCCTTCTGACCGGCGGAACGATCGCCTCGCGGGTCGACTACCGGACGGGAGGGGTGCGTCCCGTCGAGGAGGAGTCGGAGATCCTGTCGTTCTACCCTGACCTCGACCGGGACGGCCCGGTCCGCGTCGTGCCGGTGCTCGACCGCCTGAGCGAGGACATCGCGCCGGAGGACTGGCAGCTTCTGGCCCGCCGGATCGCGAGCGCCTTCGAAGAGGGCGCCCGGGGGGTCGTCGTCGCCCACGGGACCGACACGCTCGCCTACACGGCGGCGGCGCTGTCGTTCCTGCTCGAGGAGCTGCCCGGCCCGGTGGTCCTGGTCGGGGCCCAGCGCTCGCCCGACCGGCCCTCCTCGGACGGGTTCACCAACCTGACGGCCGCCGTGCGGGTCGCCCGGACGGCCGCCGTGGGCGAGGTGCTCGTCCTCATGCATGCGGGGCTCTCCGATGACCGGTTCGCGATCCACCGGGGGACCCGGGTGCGCAAGATGCACACCTCCCGCCGCGACGCCTTCCGGACGCTGAACGGGCGGCCCGTGGGCGAGGTCGTGGGCGACACGGTCACGTTCCAGGCCGAGATGCGCGCGCCGAGCGGGCGGGGAGTGCGGCTCGACGACCGTCTCGACGGCGGCGCGGCCCTCCTCTGGTTCCAGCCGGGGCTCGAGCCGGCCCGCGCGGAGGCGTTCGTTAAGGGGCTGCGGGGAATCGTCCTTGCCGGGACCGGCCTCGGCCACGTCGCGGCGGTCCACCTGCCGTGGATCCGGCAGGCGATCTCCCGCGGGCTCGTCGTCATCATGACGAGCCAGTGCCTCGAGGGGGCCGTCGACCCCTATGTCTACGCGACGGGTCGCGAGCTGCTGCGCGCGGGGGTCCTCTACGCCGGCGACATGACCCCCGAGACCGCCTACGTGAAGCTGCTCTGGGCCCTCGCGCGGGCGCCCGACCCCGCCGGCGCCCGTGCCCTGTTCCTCGAGGACCGGGCCGGCGAGATCGCCACGCGGCGGGAGTATCCGGGGGCGGCGTGAAGGCCGGGCTCGAGATCCACCAGCAGCTCGCGACGGGCAAGCTCTTCTGCGACTGCCCGACGGACCTCACCGATACGGTCTCGGGGAGCGTCGTCCGCCGCCTTCGGGCGACCGGCGGGGAGAACCACCTGGTCGACCGCGCGGCGGCGTTCCAGGCGGCCCGCGAGCTCGCCTTCCGCTACGAGGCCGGGCCCTCGAGCTGCCTCGTCGAGCTGGACGAAGAGCCCCCGCACCCGCTCAATGCCGAGGCGCTCGACCTCGCCCTGATCGTCGCGCTCCTGTTGGACGCCCGACCGCTGGACGAGGTCGTCGTCATGCGCAAGATCGTCGTCGATGGCTCGAACACCGCGGGCTTCCAGCGCACCGCGCTCGTCGCCGTCGACGGTCAGCTCACGGTCGGCGGAAAGCGCGTCTCGATCGCCTCGGTCTGCCTCGAGGAGGACGCGGCCCGCAAGGTCGGCGAGGTCGACCACGAGGTCCGCTATCGCCTGGACCGGCTCGGGATCCCGCTCATCGAGATCGTGACGGGCCCGGAGATCACCTCGGGCGCGGAGGCACGGGAGGTCGCGGCGGAGATCGGCGCGCTGCTGCGCGCCACGCAGCGCGTCCGGCGGGGGATCGGGACGATCCGTGAGGACCTCAACGTGTCGATCCCCGGCGGCGCGCGCGTCGAGCTCAAGGGGATCCAGGAGCTGCGGCTCTTGCCCCGGTACGCCGAGAGCGAGGAGGCGCGCCAGCGCACCCTGCTCGCGGTGCGGGACCAGCTCGTCGCGCGGGGGGCCCGGGTCCCCGACCGCCGCCGTGTGGACGTGACGGCCCTCATCCCCGGCGCCGGGGGCGGGGCGCTTTCGGAGATCGTCCGGCGCGGCGGCACCGTGCGCGCCCTCGCACTTTTCGGTTTCGCCGGCCTCCTGCGCAGCCCGGAGGGGGAGACCGAGCGCCTCGGCCGCGAGCTCGCCGATTACGCCCGGGCCGCCGGCGTCCGGGGGCTCTTCCATTCCGACGAGGTCCCGCTGGGGCCGCTCGACGCGGCGTTCGCCGCCCGCGTGCGCTCCGAGCTCGCCCTCGGCGAGGCCGATGCGTTCGTGCTCGTCGGAGCGCGGGACGGCGCGGTCGCCGAGCGGGCCCTCGAGCTCGTGCGCGAGCGCGCCGCGATGGCCCTCGAGGGGATCCCCCACGAGACGCGCGACCCGCTGCCCGACGGCCGCTCCCGGTACTCCCGTCCGCTCCCGGGGCGCGACCGGATGTACCCGGAAACGGACGTCCCCCCGGTCCCGGTCCGCCCGGCCCACCTCGAGCGCCTGCGGGCGGGCCTTCCCGAGCGCCCCGAGGTCGCTAGGGCGCGGATCGCCCGGCAGCACCGCCTCCCCGAGCCGATCGTGCGGCAGCTGCAGCAGGCCGGGGACCTCGAGGCGTTCGAGGCGCTCGCCGCCCGCGGCCGTTCGGCGACGGGCATCGCCCGCCTATTGACCCAGGACCTCCCGGCCGCCGCGGCCGGCGAGGCCGGTACCATCGAGCTCCCCCTCGAGACCCTCGACGCCGTCCTCGCGGCGGTCGAGGCCGGCCGCTTTGCGAAGGAGGGGATCCCCCCCGTGCTCGCCCAGCTGCTGCAGGGGGCCCACGATCTTCCCGAGGCGGTATCCCGCGCGGGCCTCGCCTCCGCGGGCGCACCGGCCGATCTCGACACCCTCGCCGAGTCCGTGGTCGCCCGGAACGAAGCGATGGTGCGGGAACGGGGGGCGGAGGCGTTCTCTCCCCTCATGGGGGACCTCATGCGCGAGGTGCGGGGCCGTCGCGACGGGAAGGAGGTCGCCGCGGCGCTGCGCCGCGCGCTCGACCGCCACCGGGCGCCGACGGGGCCGGCCACGTGACGCGAACGGGGCCCCGGACGGGCCGGGGTCGGGCCGTAAAGCGGTCCCCGCCCCGTCCGGTCCGTCCGCGGGCCGTCATCACCGACATCGACGGGACGCTCACCGATGCCCACCGGCGCCTCGACCCGGAGGCGCTGCGGGCCGTCCGCCGCCTGGAGGGCCGAGGGATCCGGGTGATCCTGGCGACGGGGAACGTCCTTCCCATCGCGCTCGCCCTTTACCGCTCCCTCGGGCTGAGCGGGCCGATCGTCGCCGAGAACGGCGGCATGCTCTACTTCGAGGAGAACGGGACGCCTCGCGTGCGGCGGCTCTGCCGCCGGGGCCCGGCCCTCGCGGCGTACCGCCTGCTCCGGCGCCGCGGCTTCGACCTCCGACCCCTCTTCACCGACCGGTGGCGGGAGAGCGAGGTCGCCGTCGAGGCGACGCTGCCGGTCGAGGTGCTCCAGCCGCACGTCGCCCACCTCGGGATCCGCGTCGAGGGGACCGGCTACGCGGTCCACCTCATGGAGCGCCACGCGGGAAAGCTACCGGCCCTTCGCCGCGCCCTCGCCCCCCTCGGCCTTCGGCTCTCGGACTGTCTCAGCGCCGGGGACGGGGACAACGATGCCGAGATGCTGCGCGCGACGGGCTGGTCGGTGAGCTTCCGGTCGGGGAGCGAGCGGGCCCGGGCGGCCGCGCGCTTCGTCGCGCGCCGCTCCTACGCCGCCGGCTTCGTCGAAGCGCTTAAGGCGAGCGGCGTTCTCGCCGCGTCGTAACGCCACCGGGGCGACGGGATGCTCGTAGGTTCGTGCGCGCTCTGTGGCTCACCGGCGACCCTGCGCTGCGCCCTCTGCGCCCGGACGCTGTGCCGCGTCCACCTCGACTCGGACGAGCGGCTCTGCCCGGAGTGCCTCAAGATCCACAAGCGCCAGAAGGGGCTGACGGGCGTGCCGCTCCCCCCGTCCCGACGGACGATCCGCGGGCCCTGAAGCCCCGGGTGCGCGCCCGCCCGCTCCCCCGGTGCCGCCCGGTTCAGTAGGCGAAACCGGGCAGCACGAGCGGCCCTTTCGGGCTCGACCGGGCGATCCAGAGGATCGCGATCCCGAGAAGACCCGTCACCGCACCGAAGAGGAGGAGCGCCATCGCGTACGGGCCGAGCGCCGGGAACAGGACGTACGGCCCGATCCGGCGCCCGGCGGCCGGGGCGGTCCAGTGGAGCACCAGGTTGAGGAAGACCCCCACGCCCCACCCCAACAGGACGAGCAGGCTCCCCGCGGCATGGAAACCGATCCGCTCGTCGCCGCCGGGGTCCATCGGCGGGACGGCCGGGGTCTCCTGTAGGTCCGTCACGGCGCCCCGGACCCTTTCCCGGGTTTAACCCTTGCCGGGGCCGCCGTCAGCTCTCCCGGAGCCAGTCGGCGAGCGGCAGCAGGCTGCGGTAGAGCGCCCTCCCCCTCGCGGTGAGCGCGTAGCCGCGGACCGGTGACTCCGGCCCGGCCGGGGTGCGGTGGACGAGCCGCTCGTGCTCGAGGGCCCGAAGGGTGGTCGTGAGGGTCGCGGGGCTCACGTGCGGCAGCGCCCGCTGGATCGGGCCGAACCGGGCGACGCCGTGGCGGCCGAGGAGCGTCACGACGCACATCGCCCACTTCCTGCCGACGACGTCGATGAGCCCGACGGGAGGGCAGGGGCACTCGAGGGGGGCCGGAACCGTACGGGCCACTTCGCGGGTACGTAGCGGGCGCTTATGAGCACTTCAATATTCAAAGCGGAACGAGGAGCGATGCCGGCGGGGAAGCGGCGGGGGGACGCCGGGCCGACGCCGGACGGCAGCGCCGGCGCGGGCGACGGGGCCGGCCGGGACCCCGCGGGGGCGTGAGGTCGGTGCCGACGGTCCTCTTCGTCTGCGTCGAGAACGCGGCCCGGTCGCTGATGGCCGAGGCGCTGTTCAACCGGGAGGCGCCGGCGGGCTGGCGGGCGGTGTCGGCGGGTACCCGTCCGGCCGCGGCGCCGAACCCCCGGACCGCTCCCATGCTCCGCGAGCTCGGCCTCCGGCTCCCCGACCATCCCCCGCAGGAGCTCACGGAGGCCGTGATCGCATCGGCCCGGATCCGCGTCACGATGGGGTGTCTCGACGATGCGAGCTGCCCCGCGCGCCTGCGCTCGGCTCCCCTGCGGGACTGGGGCCTCGCCGACCCGGCGCGGCTCGACGAGGACGGCTTCCGCGCGGTCCGCGACGAGATCGCCCGGCGGGTGAGCGCCCTCCGGCGCGAGATCGCGGGCGCGGACCCGGGCACCGCGGACCCGGCGGGCGAGTTGGGCGGACGGTGACGGTGGCCGACCCGGCCGCGCGCGCTGCCCCGGCCGCGCCGTCCGGGCGGCTCTCCTTCCTCGACCGGTACCTCACGCTGTGGATCTTCCTCGCGATGGGGGCCGGCCTCGTCCTCGGCGAGGCGGTCCCCGGGATCTCGAACGCCCTCGACCGTCTGACCGTCGGGACGACGAGCCTCCCGATCGCGGCCGGGCTCATGCTGATGATGTACCCGCCGCTCGCGCGGGTCCGCTACGGGCGGATGCGCTCGGTGTTCGTCGACGCGCGCCTCCTCGGGCTGTCGATGCTCGAGAACTGGCTCATCGGGCCGCTGCTCATGTTCGGTCTCGCCGTCGTCTTCCTGCGGTCGGCGCCCGGGCTCATGGCCGGGGTCATCCTCATCGGCCTCGCCCGCTGCATCGCGATGGTCCTCGTCTGGAACGACCTCGCCTGCGGCGACCGGGAGTACGCGGCGGCGCTCGTCGCCCTCAACTCGGTCTTCCAGATCCTCACCTTCTCCGCCTACGCCTTCCTCTTCCTCACGGTCCTTCCGCCGTACCTCGGCCTCGGCGCCACGACCGTCGAGGTCACCTTCGCTTCCGTCGCGGTGAGCGTCGGCCTCTACCTCGGCGTTCCGTTCGTCGCCGGGCTCGTCTCGAGCGTGGGGCTGCGGCGCCGACGGGGGGACGCCTGGTACGAGACGCGCTTCGCCCCGCGCCTCGGCCCGATCACCCTCGCGGCGCTTCTGTTCACCATCGTCGTGATGTTCGCCCTCCAGGGCGGCCGCATCCTCGCGAACCCCCTCGGGGTGCTCGAGGTCGCGCTCCCCCTCGCGCTCTACTTCGTCCTGATGTTCTTCGGCGCCTTCGCCCTCGGGCGGAAGGCGCGGGCCGGCTACGAGCGGAGCACCACGCTCGCGTTCACGGCGGCGAGCAACAACTTCGAGCTCGCGATCGCCGTCGCGGTCTCGGTCTTCGGGCTCGCCTCCCCGGAGGCGTTCGCGACGGCGATCGGGCCGCTGATCGAGGTGCCGGTCCTCCTCGCGCTCGTCCGGGTCGCCGTGCGGCTGCGCGACCGCTGGGCCTTCACCGGGCCGGCGGCGGCCGGGGCCGCGGCGCGTGTGGTCCGTGGGCCGGAAAGATAGTTATATATAGAACCGCTAGCATACTCCTAGCGTCCTCCCAGAGGAGGGAAGCATGACGAAGAGCACGATGGAGACCCAGATCGCCGCCCCCGAGACGACCGACCCCTGGAGCGAGTTCGACCGCCTTTTTGACGACCTGCGCCTGCGGGTCTACGGCTCCTTCGGCGTCACCCCCTGGAGCCTCTCCGGGGTCCCGTCGCCCGAGGCCGAGCCCGTCCGGCTACGCGCCGCCCCGGCCGACATCGTCGACCTCGGCGGAGCCTACCGCATCGTCGCCGAGCTGCCCGGCATCCCGAAGGAGGCGCTCGAGGTGACGATCCGCGGCCCCACCGTCGAGATCAAGGGCGAGCACGCGCCGGAGAAGGAGGGGGCCCCGGCGGGCGAGGTCCTCCACCGCGAGCGGACCTACCGGGGGTTCTACCGCTCCTTCGAGCTGCCCGAGCCCGTCGTCGCGAAGGACGCGACGGCGAAGCTCGTGAACGGCCTTCTCGAGCTCGACCTGCCCAAGGAGCACCCGACGGCGGGCCCGGGCGAGATCATGGTCCCGGTCCAGTAGCGAGAACCCCTTCGACCCCCGGCCCGGCCGGGGGTCGACCCCCGTTTTAGCGGGGTCAGGCGAAGCCGGGGAGCGCCTTCGTGTCCTTGTCCCCCGGCTTCGGGGCGGACTTCCGCAGCTCCTTCGGGTAGTCCAGGAGCCGGACCATCGGCGCGGACTGGACGACGTAGAACGGGACGCCGGTGACGGGGTCGTTGCCGGCGCGCAGGATGTTCATGATGATCAGCTTGACCTCGATCGTCGAGCCGTCCTTGAGCTTCAGGCGGACGGCGGGCTCGCCGTCGACCACCGTGTAGTCGACGAGCTCGGCCTTGGTCAGGTCAGGGGGCGGGCCCCCCGGCGCGCCCATCATCGGCGGCCCCGGGCGGCGAGGCGCTCCTTGAGGAGGATCCGGGGGTCGGCGCCCCCGACGGTGATCCCCATCGACACGGCGGTGCCGATCACCTGGTTCATCTTCTCCTCGATCGTCCGCCCGAAGAGCTCCGAGCCCTTCGCCTCGGCGATCCCGCGGACCGCGTCGAGGCTGACGTCGCCGACGGACTCGCTCTTCGCCTTCCCCGAGCCCTTCTCCTTGCCGGACTCCTTGAGGAGGAGCGCCGCCACCGAGGGCCGGCCGACGGTGAGGGTGAAGGCGCGCGTCGCGGGGTCGACGCGGATCGTGACCGGGACGCGCATCCCGGCGAACCCCTTCGTCTCCTCGTTGATCCTCTGGACGACCTGGACGACATTGACGCCGAGCGGACCCAGCGCCGGCCCGAGGGGATTCCCCGGGGTCGCCTTGCCGCCTTCGACGAGCACGCTCACCTCATCCGCCACTCTTCCCGCCTCCCTTCTCCAGCATCCGGACGTGGTCGCCCCGTACCGTCACGGGGATCGGGACCACCGCCTCGATGAGCTCCACGGTGATCTCCTCTTTCGCCTGGTCGATCTTCTTGACCCGGGCCTTCTCGCCCTTGAACGGCCCGGCGATGAGCTCGACGATCGCTCCCTCGACGAAGCCCTCGACGGTGATCTTCGCGACGAGGAGCGGCTCGACCTCCTTCAGGGTCGTCTCGCCGGCGACCAGCCCGCGGGCCTTGCGGATGCCCTTGAGCATCTCGCGCACTCCCTCGAAGCTCATCCCCTCGGCGAAGACGTAGCCGCGGAGCGCGGCGGGCACGAGGAGGGCGAAGACGACATCGCGCTTCTCCTCGGCGCGGGCGAGGAGGGTGTCGGCGACCTCCCGCTCGTAGTTGCGCGAGGTCTTGATCGCGAGGACCGCCTGCCGCGCCACGCAGGCGAGGGTGAGCTTCGTCGCGCGGCTCTCCTCCTCCCACTGGGCACTGAGCTGGATCTCGACCCGGTCCCCGTAGCGGACCCCGACCGGCGCCTTGACCGAGAAGGAGAACTTGACGGGTTTGTTCGGCTCGAGCGGGACGGCGATCCGCTCCTTGCGCGCGACGAGCTCGATCATCGAGCGCTTCCCGGGCGGGTGCCACGAGACCGGCCACTCCGCGCCCTCGCCGGGGTAGGTCGAGGTGTAGGTGATCTCGACGCCGACGCGCGCCGTCCCCGGCGCGGGGTGCGCGCTCGTGAGGACCACATCGAGGGTCGCGTCGGTGCCGGCGGTCAGGTCGCGCGCGCCCTCGTCGGCGGCCCGGAGCGTGAGGAGACCCGGGACCTCGGGCCGGGGGGCGGGCGGGGGGGGCGTCGGAGCGGCCGGGATCCCGGGCGCCGGCTTCGCCGGCGCGACCGGGGCCGCGGGCTCCTCGCCCGTGAGCAGACCGATGCCTTCCTCGGGGGGTTGATCGGACATGACGGGGAACCTCCGGGCGCCTCAGAGGTGCAGCTGGGAGAAGAGGTTGGTCCACAGCCACGGCCCGGCCTGGGTGAAGAAGATGTAGATCATGAACCCGACCATGCCGATGAGGACGGCGCCGAGCCACGTCACCTCGAGGACGCGGACGTACTCGTCGACGTCCGGCCGCCGGGCCATCCTGAGGATGCGCCCGTACTTGCCGTGGCCGACGTTCTTGAGCCGGCCGTCGAAGTTCTCCTGGACGCGTCGCGCCCGATCGAGGAATGCCATGGGGACCTACCGGACGACGTCCAGGTCCGGGCCCGTGCGGTGGGCCGGACCCGGGGCACCCGGGCCCGAGCCGAAAATCTGGGGGGATTTAACTCCGGTGACCACCAGCATCACCCGGATCGTGCTCTGCATGGTGGGGTCGACGGCCGCCCCCCAGATGATGCGGGCGGTCGGCGAGATCGTCTTCTGGACGACCTCGGCGGCCTTCTGGGCCTCGCTCACGGTCATGTCGGGGCCGCCCGTGACGTTGATGAGGGCCCCCGTCGCCCCGGCGATGTCGACGCGCAGGAGCGGGGAGTGGATCGCCTCGAGGACCGCGTCCTCGGCGCGGTTCTCGCTCTCGGACTCGCCGATGCCGATGAGGGCGACGCCGCCGCCCTTCATGATCGTGCGGAGGTCGTTGAAGTCGAGGTTGACGAGCCCCGGACGGGTGATGATCTCCGTGATCCCGCGGATCGCGCGCGCGAGGACCGAGTCGGCGACCTTGAACGCCGTCTGGATCGGCAGGCGGGGGACGAGCTCGAGGAGGCGGTCGTTGGGGATCGTGATGACGGTGTCGATCGTCGCGCGCAGGCGCTCGAGCCCCCACATCGCGTTCTCCGTCCGCACGAGCCCCTCGCTCGTGAACGGGAGGGTGCAGACCGCGATCGTCAAGGGCGCGCCGCCGCCGGAGTCCTTCGCGAGCTGGGCGACGACCGGCGCCGAGCCGGTGCCCGTCCCGCCGCCGAGCCCGAGCGTCACGAAGACCATGTCGGAGTCCTTGAGGGCCTTCTTGATCTCGTCCTCGGCCTCGTGGGCCGCCTGCTCCCCCACCTGGGGGAGAGCGCCGGCGCCGAGGCCGCGGGTGAGGCGCCGCCCGAGGAGGATCTTCTTCGGCGCGTGGATCGCGAGCAGGTGCTGCGCATCCGTGTTGCACGCGATCATCTCGGCGTCGGTGAGCCCCTCCTCCGCGAGACGGTTGATCGTGTTGCAGCCGCCGCCGCCGCACCCGACGACCTTGATGTTCGTCTTGAGCGAGGCGAGGACCGCCTCGAGCTCCTGATCGTCGTTCGACGGCGCGGGGGCCCCTTCGGGGGCGCGTCGAGCTTCTCCCGGAAGGTGCGCGAGAATCTCCTGGGCGAGCGGTCGCATCGGTCGGTGTCCTCGGTGGCGGGAGAGCAGCACCCTGTTTATAAAGCGTACTTCGGTAGTGCCGCGGGGAGACCGTGGAGTACGCCCGGTGGGCGCCCCAGTACGCCCGGATCCTGAGCGACTTCGGCTTCCGGTTCGAGCGGGAGGAGGCGGCCGCCGCCCTCCTGCGCCGCCGGTTGCCCCCGGGAGCGCGGGACGACCCCCTCGGCCGCATCTCGGCGCGGCTGGGGGGGCGCCCCGCCGTCGTGGTCGGCCTCGCCCCGCGCGCGGGCGCCCCGCCGCTCTGGCGCCTTCCCCCGACGGTCGGCCGCCCGTCGATCGTCGCGGCGGACGGGGCGGCCGAACGGTGCCTCAGCGCGGGGCTCGTCCCCGACATCCTCGTCACCGACCTCGACGGGCCCGTCCCGTCGGAGATCAGCGCGAACGCCCGGGGGGCCCTCGCGGTCCTCCACGCCCACGGAGACAACCTCGCGGCCGTGGACGAGTGGGTCCCCCAGTTCACCGGCGAGCTCGCCGGCTCCTGGGCCGGTCCTCCCGGGGACGGGCTCCTCGATGTGGGGGGGTTCACCGACGGCGATCGCGGGGCGTTCCTGGCCGAGCACACCGGGGCGAGCCGGGTCCTCCTCTGGGGGTTCGACTTCGCCCGGGTCGACGAGGGGTCGGGGCCGGCGGGCGACGTCAAGCGGCGCAAGCTCGGTTGGGCCGCTTTACTGATCGAGATGCTCGCGCGCTCGACCGACGTCCCGATCGAGCTGTGGCGGGCCGACGGGACGCTCGTCCCCTATCCGACGCTCGCCGGCAGCGGGAAGACCACCCAGTAGACGGCCGCGGCCCCGTTCTCGTAGAGCGGGACGAACGGCGGGCCGGCGAACCAGGCGATCGCCGCCGGGCTCATCGGCTGGGCGAGCTGCCCCGGGTCGAGCGCCGTGCCCGAGCGCATGACCGAGTCGACGGCGACCGCGTTGATGGCGTGGAAGTAGCTGTGCGGCGCGCGGCTCGAGCTGAGCTCCCCGGCCGCCGCGCTCCAGTTCGACCCCCAGAACAGCCCCGGGGTCGAGTCCCAGGTCGCGTTGTTGCCGTCGAACCCGAACACCATCGAGCTCAGGCGATGGTCGCTGCCGACGGTCAGGTTCCCGGGGATCCCGATCCCGATCCACATCCACAGGGCGGCGTCCCCGTAGGTGAGGCCCTCGTTGAACCCCCCGAGGTCGGCGGGCGGCGGATAGACGATCGCGGCGTTCGCCGCGATCAGGACGACCGCGGCCACGGCCCCGGCCCACATCGCCCTGCGGCCCCGCGCGGCCCCGAGCCGTCCGATGAGCCAGCCGAGCGTGAGCGCGACCAGGAAGGAGAGCGGGATGAGGAGGTATTCGGCGTGGCGGGCCGGGAGAAGGACCGCGCTCTGGGTGGCGATGCCGACGAGGGCGGAGGCCCCGACCGCGCCGAGCCAGGTGATCGCGAACGGCGCCGTCCGCGCCATCGTGACGAGCCGGCGGGAACCGGCCGCGAACGGGATGAGGAGGAAGAGCGGGAGGAAGAACAGCACCGCGCCGACGGTCGTTCTCTGCTGGGTCCCCGGCAGCGCGACGCTGACGAGGAGGAGCGCTCCCCCGAGGCCGGCGACCAGGAGGAGGACGAAGTCCCTTAGGGCGCTGCGGTCGGACGGGAGGCGCACCGAGGGGCGGCGTCGGCGCGGACGGGCCCGGCGCACCCGCACGAGGAGGCCGGCGAGGACGATCCCGCCGACCGCCGCCGCCGAAAGACCCGCGAACCCGGGGGCGATGCCGAATATCCCCTCCTCGAGGATCGCACCGAACTGGTGCGCGTAGTCGAACCAGAACGCGATCAGGCCGACGGCGAACGCGCCCAGGAAGAGCAGCTCGCGCAGGGGGAACCGCCGGCTCCACGCCCCGGGACGCCACAGCTCCATGAGCAGGAGCCCGCCGAGCGCGCTCACGAGGAAGAAGTAGCTCGAGAGGTGGTGGGTCACGACGAGCGCCGCCGCGGTGAGGCTGAGCGGCAGGTAGAACCGGGGATCGGTCCGCCCCTCGAGGAACATCCAGAGCGCCGCGACGACGAAGAGGTCGCCGAGGGCGAGGGGGGCCGGATGGGCGATCGAGAAGGCGCGGGGCATGGCGACGGTCGCGAGCGCGGCGCCGAGCAGGGCGACGCGGTCGTTCGGAAAGAGCCGCCGGAACAGGAGGAAGAGGGGGACGATGGAGAGCGCCGCGAGGACGGGGATCACCGTCTCGAGCGCGGCGAGGGGGTCGACGCCGAGCGCGCCGGCCGCGCCGGCGGAGAGAAGGAAGATCCCGGGGAAGTCCTGGTAGGCGAAGCCCCACCCCCCGTAGGAGGCGAGCGGGTCGTGGCCGGTCGCGAGGAGCGCCGCGGTGAGACGGTAGTACTCCCCCGTGTCCGAGCCGAAGATCGCGTAGGTGGCGAGCGGCTCGAGCAGCAGCGCGACCGAAAGGATCGCGGCCCCCAGCAGGAGGAGACCCGTCGCGCGGTTCATCCGGGCTCCTCGGCCCCGCGCCGGCCGGCCGACGTCCTCGGGGCCCCCCGCACGGTCCGGGAAGACCCTCGCCGGGCAAAAGGCGATTGGTTCCATCCGTCTCGCGCGGGCCCCCCCGGGTGGCCGCGTCCCAATCTCTAAATAGGGGGCCTCGGTGGGGGCCGAAGCGAGGTTCTCCCAGTGCCTTCCCGCGCGAAGCCGGCGCGCCCGTCCCGACGGGCCACGGCCCCGAAGCGTCCCGCCGCGAAGTCGGCGAAGCCGACGGCGAAAGCGCGGCCGCCGGCGAAGAGCCCGCCGCACCCCGCGGCCCATCGCCCGGCGCCCAAGCACGCGGCCCCTCCCGAGGCGGCCGCCCCGCCGGCGCCCCGTCCGCTCGGCCGGCAGCATTTGCTGTCGCTGTCGTTCCTCCGGGACGGGGACGAGTTCCTCGCCCGCATCGAGAGCGACAGCGGCCAGATCACCGAGCTCAAGAACCGCGTGCTCGACCAGCTGCTCACGCTGGTCGCGGGCGAGCTCGAGGACCTCCTGGAATAGCGGCCCGCTGGCTCAGGCGCCGGGAGCGTCCGCTCCGCCCTCGAGCAGACCGGCTTCCACGAGGTAGGTGCGCCGGCCCTCCGGCCCCCTCAGCTCGACGAGCTCCGTGGGCCGCGGAGAGAGGAAGCCCTCCCCGTAGTGCTGGAGGACGACCCGGCGGTCGCCCGCGGAGAGGTCGAACCGGCGCACGCGCCCCGGGCGCTCCTCGACGAGCAGGTGGCCGGCCGCGACCCGGGCCGCGCGGGGGACGCGGCCGAGGGTAAGGGTCCAGCCCCAGACGGCGAGCGCCGCGGCGACGGCCGTGAAGAGCCCCCACGTCACCGGGTTCTCCCGCGCCCCGGGCGTCGTGGCGGAGAGGGCGAGGGCGGCGAACGCGAGGTAGATCACGACGAGGATCCCGAGGAACCCCGCGAAGAGCCGGGAGCCCCGCGCGCGGCCGCCGACGTTCGGGCGGAACTCGGCGTCCCGGGCGGTCCGCGTGGGGTGGATCGGGTCCGTGGCGGCGCGGGCCGGCACGCGCACGATGCGGACCGGCCGCGGGCTCGCCACCGTCTTCCCCCTCGACGTACGACCGGGGGCGCGAAGGCTTAAACCTGATGGGAACGCGTGCGGGCGCATGCGCGTCGCCACCGACTACCTTTGGTTCGAGACCCCCAGCCCCCGGGCGTTCCTCAACATCACCGAGAAGGTCCGGGCGGTGGTCCGGGGGAGCGGGGTCCGGGAGGGGTTCGTCCTCGTCTCCGCGATGCACATCACGTCGGCGGTCTACGTCAACGACGATGAGCCCGGCCTCCTTTCCGATATCGAATCCTGGGCCGACCGCCTCGCCCCGCCGGCGGACTACCGCCATCACCGCTCGGGGGAGACGAACGGCGATGCCCACCTGAAGAACCTTCTCCTCGGCCACCAGGTGATCCTGCCGGTGACCGCGGGCGACCTCGACCTCGGGCCCTGGGAGGCCGTCTTCTACGCCGAGTTCGACGGCCAGCGGCGCAAGCGGGTCGTCGTGAAGGTCCTCGGCGAGTGACCCGGTCAGCCCTCGAGGTTCCGGTCGAGGCCGCTACCGCCCGCGGCGGTCCTTCGCGGGGCCGGGCGCGGGGCCGCGAGATCGACGAGCGGCACCTTACGGGCGATCTCGCGCGCCATCGCCGAGCAGCTCGAGGGGGGCACGGGACGGGAGGTGTACCCCGGAAGCGCGAGGTCGTAGGTCACGACCTTCTTCTCCGCGATCGTCTCCCACACCGCGCGCCAGACGCGCTCGGCCGCCTCCGTCTCCCCGAGGTGGCGCAGGAGGAGCTCGAGGGAGAGGATCTCCGCGACCGGGTTCGCCTTGTCCTGGCCGGCGTACTTGGGCGCCGAGCCATGGACCGGCTCGAACACCGCGATCCCCTCGCCGTAGAGCGCGCCCGGGGCGATCCCGAGCCCGCCGGCGAGGCCGGCGCAGAGGTCGGAGAGGATGTCGCCGAAGAGGTTCGTCGTCACGATGACGTCGTACTCCTCCGGCTTCTTCGCGAGCTGCATGCACATGTTGTCGATGAGGCGCTCATCGGAAGCGATGTCCGGGTACTGGGCCGCCATCTCGCGGAACGCCGTCTGGAACAGCGCCCCCGTCGTCTTCATGATGTTCGCCTTGTGGACCGCCGTCACCTTGCGGCGCGCTTCGCGCCGGGCGAGCTCGAAGGCGAACCGGACGATGCGGTCGGAGGCCTTGCGGGTGATCACGTTGACCGTCTCGGCGGCCGTGTGGTCGCGGTCGACCCAGTGCTCGACGCCCGCGTAGAGCCCCTCCGTCGCCTCCCGGACGACGATGAGGTCGGTCTCGGGAAAGCGCGTGCCCTCGCCCGCGATCGCCCGGGCGGGTCGGACCGACGCGTAGAGGTCGAGCTGCTGGCGGAGGGCGACGTTGACCGAGCGGAAACCGCTGCCGATCGGGGTCGTGATCGGTCCCTTGAGCGCCACCCGGTGGCGGCGGACCGATTCGAGGACCGTCTCGGGTAGCGGGCTCCCCGACGTGCGGATCGCCGCCTCCCCGGCCTCGACGACGTCCCAGTCGAAGCCGACCCCCGTCGCCTCGGCGACCCGTCGGGCCGCGTCCGTCACCTCAGGTCCGATCCCGTCTCCCGGGATGAGCGTCACTCGGTGGCCCATGCACTATCCCCGGCCCCGGGAAGGGCCCTCGCCTATAGCGTTTCACGCGGCCCGGCCGCACGCGCAACGGAGGGAGGGGCCGGGGGGACGAGCCGGGGAAGCACCTCGGCGAGGACGGTGGAGCGGACCCGGTCCTCGTCGGTCTCCCGGCTCCACAGGACGATCACGGCGTCCCAGCTCTGGGGGCCGACGTCCGCGACCAGCACGACCGGGGCGGGCGACCCCGGCGCCGTGATCGGCGCGCCGGCGAGCGCGCGCGCCGCCTCGTGGATCACCGTCGTGGGGACCGAGAGCGCCAGCGTGAAACGCACCCGGTGCGAGCGCGGCCGCGCCGGCTCGAGGTCGACGATGAGCGCGGTCAGGGCCACCGAGTTGGGGATCTTCGCCCAGCGTCCGTCGTCGAGCTCGAGGTCCGTGTAGAACAGCGAGATGTCGCGGACGGTGCCGGTGTACGTCGGAAGCGTGAGCTCGTGCGGGTACGTCGGCCAGACCACCGGGTAGCTCGAGGAGACCATGCTGATCCGCCCCCCCGGCCGGAACGGCTGGGCGGTGACGATCAGGAAGCCCGCGAAGAGGTTCGCGAGCACCGTCTGGCTCGCGAGACCGAGAACGACGGCCGCGAACGCGCTTCCGAGGAAGACGCTGTCGGGCGGAACGTGGAAGACGAGGAGGACGGCGAGGACCACCCCGAGCCCGATGAGCGTGTTGATGAACAGCGCGACGCTCGGGGCGTGCCGCGCGAGGCGACCGGTGCGCAGGAAGCGGCGGGCCGCCGACGTGAACGCCCGGGCGACGAGGTAGCCGACCAGGGCGACGGCGGCGGCCTCGAGAAGCATCAGCTCGAGCGGGGTGACGCTCGGGACGTAGGTGCTCCCGACGTACAGCGCGACGGTGAGGCCGATCGCGCCCAGGAGCGCGAGACCGAGGTCGCGCGCCAGGTGGCTGGGGGACGGTCCGTTCGGGCTCGACACGCCCCGCCGAGGCGGGAACGGTACATTACGTCCGGGGCCGGCCGGGGGGCCGCCGTGAACGATGCGAATCTAAGATTTCTTATATTACGAAGAAAGTCGGGTTCTCATGCTGTCCGTCCCCCACCCCGAGGTGCTCGCCCCCGACTTCGTCCCACCGGTCGCCCTGGGACGCAATGCGGAGCTCGCCCGGCTCTCCGAGCTCCTCGGCGCCGGAGGTCCCGCGGAGTGGACAGCCCGGTTCGCCGAGGTCGTCGGGCCGGCCGGCGCCGGGACCTCCGCCGTCGCCCGGCTCGCGGCCCGCCGGCTCCTCGAGGGGATCCGGCGGCTCGGGGCGCCGACACCCCCCCTCCTCGCGGCCGTGAGGGTCCGTCGCTGCCGGGGGACGGTCGGGGTCGCCGCCGCCCTCGTCCAGACGTTCGATGAGGGGTTCGACGGCCACGGCTTCCCGGCCGCCGAGGTCCTCGCCGGGTTCTTCCGGCGGCTACGGCGCGACGGGCGCCCCGCCGTGGTGGTCCTGGACGACCTCGGGCCGTCCTCGCCCGACCTCGAGCTGATCCTGAGGGGATTTTCCCAGCCGGACCGGTTCCTCCCCGAGGGGGAGAGCGGCCTCCCGCCGATCTGGCTTCTCCTCGCCGGCGTAGATGAGGCCAAGGGCGCCTGGCTCGCCGCGCGCCGGGCGGGGCTTCCCGAGCGAGCCCGGGTGACCCTTCGGCCGTACTCCCACCTCACGCTGGAGGCGATCGTCGAGGATCGGCTCGTCCGTGCCCTGGGCCGGCCGGCCCCGCCGGGGATGGCGGCGGAGATCGCCGAGCGTGCCCACGGAGAGTCCCCGAGCGCCTCCCGGGCCCTCGACATCCTGCGGCGGGCGCTCTTCGAACCCGGCGGCGTCCCGCGGTTCGCCCCGCCGGCCGTCGGCCGGGACCGGCTCTCGGTCGAGCCGAGGGTCCTCGAGGCGCTCCATCGCGCCCTCGCGGCCGGTCCCGTGACCCTCGGCGAGCTCAAGCGGTGGGAGGCGCGCCTCGCGGACCTCGACGGGGTCCGTCCGCTCCCCGCGACCACCCTGTGGCGCCGGCTCGTCCGGCTGGAGGCCGAGGGCTTCCTTCGGCGCGCCGTCCGGATGGGCGGGGAGGGCGGGACCCGCTGTGTCCTCGAGCTCGCGCGACCGTTCACCGAGTGGTCGGTCCGTCCGGCTCCGTCGGGAAGTCGTCCAGTCGCCGCGCACGTCGGCGCCCCCGCTCCGCGGTCGCTGGCGCTCCCCGGGCCGATGCGGGGTCCGATCCCGAATGCGTGGGCGCCCGCGCCTCGGCGGCCGCCCGCGGGTGGCGTACGTCTCTGAGGATCATCTCCGCGAGCTTCGGTGAGCGCAGCGCCTGGGCGACGCGGTCCGGGCTCGCGCCGACCAGGGCATCGCGGTCGGCAAAGCCGGCGTCGAAGAGGGCACGGGCGCGTACCCGCCCGATCCCCCGCAGGCGGACCAGGTCGAGGAGCTCCTCCTTGACCCCGTAGCGGACGCGCAGCGACACCGCGTCGATCGCCCGGGCCGCGGTCCGGTGGAACCGGGCGGCCATGCGGGAGGCGCCGAAGAGCAGCCAGTCGGCGTCCTCGACCTTCGAGCGCAGGTCCCCGGCGCCGATGCCGTAGCGCTCGGTGAGCGCGGCGATCGGGGTCTCGTCGATCCACGCCTCGAGGACCTCGGCGGTCTTGAGCGAGGAGAGGAACGTCTCGAGGTCCGGAGTGAGGCCGTCCTCCTCGGGCTTGACGAGGAGCTCCGGTTCCTCGTCGACGAACCGGGCCATGAGGTCGGCCTCCTCGCCCCGCCGCAGGAACAGCGGGGGGAGGTCGGGGGTCGCCGCCACGGCCGCGAGCAGCGCGAACGGGCGGACCCCGATCGGGACCCGCTCGAGGGCCCGGCGGAGGATCACGGCGCTCATCGGGTCGAGGTAGAGCTCGCTCGTGAGCTCGCCGAACGGGCTCGCGGCGAGCCCGCCGCCCCGCTTAAGGAGCCCGTGCTCCTCGAGGAACTCCCGGGCGCGGCCGACGATCGTCCCGATCTCCGAGAGCGGGAGCGTGTGGCCGAAGAAGGTGCCGCGCAGGAACGTCTCAAGCTCCTCGTCGGAGCGGACCACGCCGCTCGCGACGAGCGCGAGCAGGTGCATCCTCAGCGCGGGCTCGGCCGCGAGGCGGGAGCGGACCTCCTCGGGCGAAGAGGAGAGGTAGCGGTCGAGGAGGCGGTCCTCGTCCTCGGGGGACCGGGCGATCAGCACCGCCTCCCCCTCGGTGTCGAAGCGGGGACGGCCGGCCCGGCCCAGCATCTGCTGGACCTCCATCGTCGGGATCGGGGCCTGCATGCCGAGCCGGTCGTCGTAGCGGCTCGTGTCCCGGACGATCACCCGCCGCGCCGGTAGGTTCACCCCGGCCGCGAGCGTCGGGGTCGCGACGAGGGCCTTCAGGCGGCGGTCGCGGAACGCGCGCTCGACCACACGCCGCTCGGGGTTCGTGAGCGAGGCGTTGTGGAAGGCGACCCCGCGCGGGACGAGGCTGGTGAGCCGGCGCATCCCCTCGGTGTCCTCCTCGCCGACCGAACCGAGCTCCTCGGCGATGCGCGCCGCGGCGGCCCGCTCCTCGGGGGCGAGGAGGGCGTAGACCGTCGGCGCGAGCATCTGGGCGACCTGCTCGCTCGCGCGGCGGGAGTTGACGAAGACGATCGCCTGGCCCCCGTCGCGCAGGACGGAGCTCACGAGGCGGGGCACCGGCTCGCCCCCGCCCGCGATCGGGCGCAGCGAGAGATCGGTGAAGACGATGCGGCCGTCCCGGTAGACCCCCGAGCGCAGCGGCACCGGGCGGAAGTCGCTCGCCACGTGGCGGGCGCCGAGCCAGGCCGCGAGCTCCTCGGAGTTGCCGACCGTCGCGGAGAGGGCGAGGACCTGCAGGTCCGGGTGGGCGGCGCGCAGCCGCGTCAGGGTGACCTCGAGGGTCGGGCCCCGGTCGGGGTCGCGCAGGAGATGGACCTCGTCCGCCACCACGCAGCCCAGGCGGTCCAGCCAGGGACTGCCCTTGCGGAGGAGCGCGTCCGCCTTCTCGCTCGTCGCCACGAGGAGGTCGAGCTTCTCGAGCGTCGCGGGCGGCAGGTCGAAGTCGCCGATCGAGATCCCGACCCGGACGCCGAGGGAGGCGAACGCGCCCAGCTCCTCGAACTTCTCCTGGGCGAGGGCGCGCAGCGGAACGAGGTAGAGGCCCGTCCGCCCGGCCCGCGCGGCCCGCAAAAGGCCGAGGTAGGCGACGAGCGACTTCCCGCTCGCCGTCGGGCAGGCGAGCAGCACGCTCTTCCCGCCCAGCACCGGGCCGAGGGCCTCGGCCTGGGGAGGGTAGAGGGTCCGGATCCCCTGGGCGGCGAGGATCTCCCGGATCTCGGGCGCGATCGGCAGATCGCTCACGGGGATGTAGGTCGCCGGGTCGGGGACGACGCCCCCCGGTGCCGTCGAGCCCCCGCGCGTCACGCTGAGGGACACCGGGCCGGCAAGATAGCCTTTCGTCGCCGGGGGTCAGCGCCCGAGGAGCGCGCGGCCGAGGATGAGCTGCTGGATCTCGGTCGTCCCCTCGACGATCGGGAAGACGCGCGCGTCGCGGAGCAGCCGCTCGGCACGGGAGCCGGTCCGCAGGCCCGCCCATCCCACGAGGTCCGCGGCGCGGTAGGCGGTGCGGACGGCGGTCTCGCTGGCGAAGAGCTTCGCGGCGCTCGCCGCGGCGACGAACTCCGCTCCCGCATCCTTGAGCCGGGCCGCCTCGGCGACGAGCGCCCGGGCCGCGCTCACCTCGGTGAACGCGCGGGCGACCGCGACCTGCTTCCAGTCCTCGGGCGGCGTCCGGGCCGCTTCGGCGAGCGTGTCGAACGCGGCCTGGGCGACGCCGAGGGCGCACGCGGCGATCCCGACGCGTCCCCCCGTGAGCGCGCCGAGGGCGATGGCAAGCCCCTCGCCCTCGCTTCCGAGGAGCGCTCCCGGGGAGAGCCCCAGGTCGGAGAAGACGAGCTCGCACGTCTCGCTGCCGCGCAGTCCGAGCTTAGCGAGCGGGGGGGACGTCGTGAAGCCGGCGGTGCCCTTGGGGACGAGGAACGCCGAGATCCCGCGGTGGCCGAGCGCGGGATCGCGGGTCGCGAACGCCACGACGAGGTCCGCCCGGGCCCCGTTGGTGATGAACATCTTGCTGCCCGTGAGCCGGAATCCCTCCCCGTCGCGTCGGTAGCGGCAGGTCAGGTGCGCCGCATCGGAGCCGACGCCCGGTTCCGTGAGCGCGAACGCCCCGAGCGCGCGGCCCTCGGCCAGCGGACGCAGGTGCGCCTCCTTCTGGGCGTCGGTCCCCCGCGCGAGGATCGGCGCCGCCGCGACGGAGAGGTGGACCGAAAGGAGGGTCGCGGTCGCCGCGCTCTCCCGTGCGAGCTCCTCGAGGACCGCGGCGACGTCGGCGGCCGTGCCCCCCGACCCGCCCCACCGCGCGGGGACCCCCAGTCCGAAGAAGCCGCCGGCCCGCAGGGCGTCGAGGACCGTGGGCGGCGTCTGGCCCGATCGTTCCTCCTCCCCCACGTGCGGCGCGACAATCCCGCGGGCGAGCGAGCGCGCCCTCTCCCGCCAGCTGCCGGGCGGGTGGGAGGCGGCAGCCGTCGCCGTCACGCGCGCGGGCAGTTCCACGAAGGCTTAATGGATGCCGCCCCGTCCGTGGCCCCGCCGATGGATCGGGTCCAGGCGCCCGCCGGGAAGGACCGCCTGACCTCCCTCGATACCCTGGCCGTGAGCCGGGAGGTCCGTGCGCTCACCGGGGGCCATCTCGACAAGGCGTTCGATCTGCCGGGCGGGGGGGTGAGCCTCGTCTTCCGCTCGGCCGCGAGGGGCCGCTCGGAGCTCGTGCTCGTCCCCGGCCGCTACGCGGCGCTGCTCGCCGAGCGCCCCGACCACGCCGAGGAGCTCTCGCCGATCGCGCGCGAGCTCCGTCGGCTCCTGAGCGGGGCCCGGCTCACCGAGGTGCCGGACCCCGCCGGAGAACGCCAGCTCGTGCTGCGATTCGCCCGAGGCGATGTGCCGGAGCCGCTCGCGCTGGTCGTCGAACTGTTCGGGACGGGCAACCTCCTCGTCGTCCGCGGCGACCGGCTCGTCGCGGTCGCGAGCCCGAAGACCTGGGCCCACCGGGCGGTGCGCGTCGGCGCCGAGTACCGGCCGCCGCCGTCGCGCGGCAATCCGTTCCTGCTCTCGGCGAGCGAGGTCGCGGCCGCGCTGCTCGCCTCCCGGACCGACCGGACCAGCACGCTCGCCGCCCGCCTCTCGCTCGGCGGGCCGGTCGCCGAGGAGCTCCTCGCGCGGGCCGGTCTCGAGGGCCCGGTCGCCGCGCCGACCGATGCGGCCGAGGCCGGCCGGCGCCTGCGCTCGGCGCTCGACCAGCTGCTGGTCGAGGTGGGGGAGGTCCCGCGGGGATTCCTCTACCGGCGCGACGGGGTCCTCGTGGACGTCGAGCCGTACCCCTCCGAGCGCTGGCGCGCGACGCCCGGGGTCGTGGAGGAGTCCACGGCGACCTTCTCCGAGGGGGCCGCCCGCTTCTTCGCGGAGGTCGGCGCCGTGGCGCCGCCGCCGCGGGCCGAGGACACGGCGCGCCAGGAGCTCGAGCGGCAGCTCGCCCGCCAGCGGGTCGCGGTCTCCGCGCTCGAGGAGGAGGCGGCGCGGCTGCTCCAGAAGGGGCACGCCATCTACGTCCACTACGCGGCGGCCGAGGAGGCGGTCGAGCGCGCCCGGCGGGAGGGGACCGCGCCCGACGGGGTCGTCGAGGCGACGCTCGGCGAGGACGTCGTGCCGCTCCGCGTCGACGCGAGCCTGACCGCCAACGCGCAGTCGCTCTACGATCTCGCAAAGCGCGCCCAGGCCAAGCTCGCCGGGGCCCGGACGGCCGCCGCGGAGACGGAGGCCCGCCTGACGACCTCGCGGCCCCCTCCGGCCGCTGCGACGGCGTCCACCTCAGGTCCTTCCTCCCCGTCCGAGCGCCGCCGACGGGCCCCGCAGTGGTTCGAGCGGTACCGCTGGTTCCTCTCCTCCGAGGGCATTCTGGTCATCGGGGGCCGGGACGCCGCGACGAACGACCTCGTCGTGCGGCGGTACCTCAAGCCGAAGGACCTCTACGTCCACGCCGAGATCCACGGCGCGCCGAGCGTCATCGTCAAGCACCCGCCCGAGGCCGACCGTCCGATCGGCGAGGCGACGATGCGGGAGGCGGCCGCCTGGGGGGTCTGCTTCTCGAAGGCGTGGCGCGCGGGACTCGCGTCGGCCGACGCCTTCTGGGTCACGGCGGACCAGGTCTCGAAAGCCGGGGCGAGCGGGGAGTTCGTCGCCCGCGGGGCGTGGGTGATCCACGGGACGAAGCACCTCTTCCGCGACCTCCCGACGGAGCTCGCCGTCGGAACGATCGACGTTCAGGGCGAGGAGAAGTGGATGGTCGCGCCGCCGTCGGCCTGGCGCGAGCCGGCCCGGGTGCGCGTCGTCCTCACGCCGGCGGACGAGCGCGACCGACCCGCGCGCGAGACGGAGCTCGCGCGGGAGCTCGGGGTCTCCCGCTCGCTCCTCCAGTCGATCCTGCCCGCGGGCGGCATCGCGGTCCGACGGGCGTAGACCCGCTGGACCTCGCCGGCCGGGAACCGGTCGCCGATGCGCCGCCAGGTGTGTCCGCGGGCGCGCACGCCGGCGACCCAGAGCGGCCGACCCTCGACCTCGATCTCGCCCCCGACCTCGATCGTGGTTTCGGGCGGCAGGGCCAGCTTGACGGTGCGGGTCCGCCGCCCCTCCACGATCGAGACGGGCACGCGGGCGCCGACGTCGGGGGTGAGCCAGAGCGTGGCGATCTCGTCGGCCTTCGCGGCGGAGACCGCGGCGCGGTCCTTCCGCTCGATCTTGCGGACCGTGACGGGCGGGTCGGATCCGTTTAGGCGCTCTCCCGTGCGGACCGTGAGGTCGCGGGGAAGGATCGTCGCGCCCGCCTGCGAGCGCCCGCCCTCCGAGAGGACCGTCCTCACCTCGACCGGTCGTGCGCCTTCGGACCGGAAGCGATGGACGAGTCGGCAGACGCCGCAGCGGGCGAGGCCGCTGACCCGCTCCCGGGCTTCGTGCGCCCGGGCGGGGTCGAGGCGCAGGATGCGGTGGAGCGTCTCCGTCCCGCACACCTCGCAGAGCAGGAGCGCGGCGTGCACCCCCGGCCGTCGAGCCTCCCGCGTCGGACCGGCGTCCATCGCACACCGCGGAACGCTCCGGCAAAAGAGGTTTCCGCTCGCGGCCATGACCCGCCCGACCGCGACCGCGCCGGCCCGTGGGCGCCCACCGCGGAACCCGACGCGACCCCCCCGCGTGCGAGGAGCGGTGCCAGGAGAAAGGGGGCTATACTGGGCTAAGGAACGGGTTCGTGCGCCACTGACGGGTGCCGTGCGCGCCTACGAGACGACGACCGACCCGATGTTCGGGGTGAACACGACGCCCGCTCCCCCGACCCCGCCGCTGAGGTGCAGGCTGGAGGCGAGGTCGATGTCGATCGAGACGGTGGTCGTCGACCCGCTCGCGAGGCTGAACGCGCCGTTGACGTCGACGGTGGAGTTCGGGATCTGTGCGGTCGCGCTCGTCCCTCCCACGAAGTCGACCAGCACCTTCGTCACGCTGAGCCGGATCTGTTCGTAGTGTCCCGCCGGGAGCGAGAGCACTCCGATGACCTTCGCCATGGCCGTTCCGTTCAGGGCGGCGAGGTCGATCGTCGTTCCGGTCACGTTGAGGGTCGTCCAGCCGCTGCCGCTCGAGTTCGACTCGTGGACGGCGACCGAGGTGAAAGTGACCCAGACGTGCGAGCAGTCACTGCACGGCGCGTCGTGGACCGCCACCGCCAGGCTACCGGTCCCGCTGGGCCTCGCTCCAAGGTAGAGGAACGTTCCCATCGCGACGGAGCTCACGACGATCAGCGTCAGGGCGATCTTCCAAAGTCTAATCGGCACTCGATTCAACCCCTGCACGTCCCCCGGGAAGGCAACCGGCGCGGTCCGCCCTCCGGCGGACCGTCCCGTTCCCTTCGCTCGTACGACCCGAGGCCCCCATGCGGTCCTCCCGTTCGGCTCATCGGATATGAAGGTGTGTCCCGTCCTGGACGCGTCGGACGGGACGGGGTCGGCGGGTCAAGGGATGGGGCGTAACCCTCACTACTCTGGCGAAACCCTGACTCGGTCGATGAGAGTCTGCTGCGACCCCCGCCTCCAGGCACTTCACGTCAAGGGCGTGCCGTTGCGCTCGCTCGGTCCATGGTCGCGCGATCGCCGAGACGGTGACCCGCCTTGGTGGTAGGCGCTATCCACTCGGCGTAGTCGCGAGGTCGGCACGCGCTGCTTGTGGCGGCCGTCGCGAAACCGGCACCGAGGTCCGAATCAAGAACACCTGACCTGCGGGAGCTATCGAGTAGGTCTTCAGGATGGAACTCCGGGCCGCGATGCGGGCGGAGCGGAACCGACGAACGGCCGGGGACCTGCCGAACTTGGCCGACGGGGAAGTGGTCGAGGTGCAGCGGGCAATCGTGGAAGCCGGGGGGCGGTTCGTCCTCTACGGAGAGTGGGCGGAGGCGATCTGGGCGAAGGTGGCGAGTCGGTTCGAGGCGCACCGACCGTATCTGTGGGTAGTCGTCCTCGAGCTCCAGCAGGTGGTGCGGAGCACGGTGGCGCTCGAGCGGGCGCATCGGGAGGATCGGCGAGGGGTGCGGCATCGGACGGGGCAGTCGGCGACAGGCGCGGAGATGGGACGGCTGGGCGCGCTGCTCGCCTTCTGGTCGAACGCGCGGTGCGGATGGTTCGTGGAGGAGGGATTGGTCGGGGTGAACCTGCGGGAGGCATTCGCCCGCCAGGATCCGAAGGAAGTGGCCCGACGCCTGCGAGCGCTTCCTCGGGACGGGCATCGGCCGAGAGTGGCGGTGGCGACCGGGAAGCGACAGGAACGACTGGAGGCACTGGTCCAGTTGCTCAGTGGGACGACTCCGCTGGAGCCCGGACTGTCGGCGTGGGCCGCCTCGGTGGGGCTGGCAGCCCCTACTCAACCGGCCGAATGTCCATGACCGTTATTGGATACCGTAGCCGTTTTGGGGTTCCGAGGGGTTATAGCGGGGACCGAACTGAACGCGGCATGTCCCCCGCCGACGCCGCCGCGCCCCCGGCCCACGAGACGGACCGCCATGTCCACGTGCGTCTCACC
>DAHUXZ010000025.1 GCA_027315455.1 Thermoplasmata archaeon
GGCGCGGGATCCCTGCGCCTGCTGTAGACGCCACTGGCTGAAGGAGATGTACGAGGCCTGGCGCTTCCACCAGTCCCAGAAGGCGCCCTCGCTGTAGTTCTCCCCGAGGTCCTTCTTCGACTCCGCGCGGAAGCGCTCGATGTAGTCGTCGTAGCCCTGGCGCTCGGGGTCGCGGCCCTCCGCCTCGACGTCACCGAGGAGCGGGGCCGCGCACTCGGGGCAGACCTTCGAGTTCGCGGGGATCGTCGACCCGCAGCGGCTGCAGCGGACGAGGTCGGCCTCGAACTCGGCGCCGCACTTCGGGCACGCCGTGGCGGTCTCGGGGATCAGGTTGCCGCACTCGCCGCACTCGACGAGCTTTCCGCGCGCCGAGCGGCTCGAGACGAGGAGCAGGCCGATGATGGCGGCGACGACCGCGGCGACGATGACGAGGAGCAGCCAGAGCGGGAGGCCGAGGAAGGGGACCTTCTGGTCGTACCACGGCGTAGAGGGGACGGTGCCGCCGATCGAGAAGGCTCCGGGGATCGTCACGTTCGTCGTCCGGCCGTTGTAGGTGGCGCTCGCGACGACGGTGTAGGTACCCGGCCCCATCGTGTCCGGGGGAACGACCGCGATCTGGAACGGCCCGCTGGGGTCCGTCGCCTGGCCGAGGAGGTACGGGCCGCCCGGACCGGTGGCGGTCACGGTGACCTGGGCCGAGCCCGAGCCAAAGAAGCTGACGTTGCCGGTGCCGATGTACTCGACCCCGGTGACCAGCGTACCCGACGGCGAGGAGAAGGTGAGGGAGATCGGCGAGGGCGCGATCGTGACGTTGACGAGCGCGGTCACGTTCCCGCCGAGCGGGGGCGTGCCCCCGTCCCAGATGGCCGTGAGGGCGAACTGGGCCGCGAACGTCCCGTGGAGGCCCGTCACCGAGTCGTTGATGATCCAGGAGAAGTTGACCGTCTGGGAGGCACCGCCGGCGAGGCTGCCGAAGTGCTGCGTCGGCGCCACGGCGGCCGGCTGGAACGGCGCCGGCAGGACGAATCCGAGGCCGACCGTGAAGTTCGACACCGGCCCCGTGCCGGTGTCCGACACGACCGCCGAGATCGTCAGGTTGCTGCCGATGTCGGCCGTCGCCGGACCGGTCACGGCGGCGCCGTCGAGGCGGACCGTGATCCCACAGATCCCGAGCGAGGGGCGGAAGCTCGCGTAAACGAACGGCGCCGACACGTCCGGCGTGGCGGGGGTCATCCCCGCCGGGTACGGCGTGAGGGTCGCGTAGCCCCACTGGACGGAGTTGGCCCCGCCCCCGGCGAGGGTGGCGGCGACGTGGTAGTCACCGACGTAGTTGCCCGTCGGGAGGGTCGCCTGCGTCAGCTGGGTCGTGGCGAGCAGGAGCCAGCCGTTGCCGTTCACGTCCGTCACGCCGTAGCCGGCGAGGTGGTGGACGGCGTCCCAGGCCGCCACGAAGCTGGCGAGGGCGGGGTCCGCCGACGCGAGGTCGTTGAGCGCGGTCGCGGTGGCGTTGTTGGACTGGTTGGCGTTGTAGGCGTAGAAGGCGGAGACCTGCGCGCCGACGACGGGCGAACCGGCCGCCGCGAGGACCGGGACCTCGGCCCAGCGGTAGAACGTCGCCGTGCTCGTCGCGTCCGGGATCACCGCGGAGTCGTTCCAGAAGATCCCGTTGCGGCCGTGCGTCACCGAGAGGCTCGCGAGGTAGGCGGCGGCGCCGTTCGTCAGCAGGAGCTTGTTCGACCCCCAGTTCGTCGGGTAGGGGGTCGCCGGGACCACGGGCGTCCCCGGGGTCAGGTTCCAGTTGAGGTCAAGGGTCGAGTCGGCGGCGGTGAAGACGCTCCCGGCCCCGTCGACCGAGAGATTGTAGGCGAGGACCGGGACGAGGGTCACCTCGATGTAGGTGAGGTTGACCGGGGTCGCCGAGTTGGTGGTGCCGAAGTGGACGGCGATCGTCGACGGCCCGCCGAAGGCGCCCGTCGCCTGGAGCCATCCGAGGGGGCCGACCGCGTTGATCGCGGACATCGCGGCGGCGGGGATCGGGAGGCTGACCGTGCCGTACGTCGGCGCGAACGACGTCGAAGGGAGCGCGTAGGACGAGCCGAAGGTGAAGGTGTTGCCGGTCGCCGTAGCGGCCACCGGGGTGTTGTAGTACACCGTGATCGTCCCGCCGGCGAAGGTCGGGTAGGCGACCGCGCGGGTCAGGTTCTCGGTGTCCGTCGGGAAGCTGAACCGGGTGTAGGTGCCGCCCGAGGCCGAGCTGATCGATATCGTGGTGGAGTTCGTCGCCGGCGCGGGGCCGGGAAGCCCGTCGGCCGAGATGTTGTCCTTGTAGTAGTTGAGGATCGAGCTGTTGTACAGCGCCGCGTGCGCCCCCGCGAGGACCTCCACCGTCGGGGCGAAGACCGTGTCGGCGCGGAGCGAGGCGTTCTCGACCAGGTTCGCGACCAGGGGGTTCGCCGTGACCCGGCTCTGGTTGAGGACGAGCGAGCTCCCGCTCCCCGTGACCGTCAGCCAGCCGGGGAAGAGCAGGGCGCTCGACTGCAGCGAAAGGCTGCCGCCGGCGGAGACGGTGAGCGTCAGCTTGACGTAGGCGTTGAGGACGGTCGTGTCGGTCGTCACCGTCGAGCCGGTCAGCACGACGCTGCCCTCGTCGGTGAACGAGTAGATGTGGGAGAACCGCGAGGTCAGCGTCCCCGTCGCGGCGACGAACTGGACGAACGAGATCGACTCATTCGAAACGAGGAGCGTCCCGCCCGGCAGGACCGAGATGTTCCCGGCCTGGTAGTAGACCGAACTGCCGGTGGTCGCCGGGCTCAGCACGACAATCTGGCCCGAGGCGACGACCAGGTCCCCGTGGGTGGTCCCGACAAGGGTCCGGACGGCCGGCATCGTAGCCGCCGGGGCGTGCGGCGCCGCCAAGGTCGGGGCCCCCGGCGTCGCGATGACGAGGCCCAAGCCCCCCAGCACGAGCACGGTCAGGAGCAGGCCCAACACGAGCGGGCGACCAGCGTTCCTCATCCATGGACGGATCCCTCCGCGCGTCGGAGGGGTACGCAGAAAACGGTCCACGGACGAAATTAAGGTGGATTACAGGTATAAAAATCATAGGACGCGCTCCGGCGCCTGCCGGTGAGACGGTCCTCCCCTTCCGGTTATACGACACAAGGTCACGGCGAGAGGCGGTGCGGTCGGGGCCGGGGGACTTGCCCCGGAGGGCCACCGGGCGCCCGGCGGGGCCGGACGGAGACTACCTCTCGCCCGATCCGGCGAGGTCGTGGAGGGTCACCACCACCTTCCCGAAGAGCTCCGGTGAGCCGAGCCGCTCGAACGCCTCGACCGCCCGCGCGTACGTCCACTCGGAGTCGAGGACCGGCCGCAGCTCGCCCCGGGCCAGGACCGCGAGGACCTCGTCGAACTCGGCCGGGCTCGCCATGGTGCTGCCGCGGATCGATGCCTGGCGCCAGAAGAGGGTGCGCAGGTCGATCTCGACCAGCGGGCCGGACGTCGCCCCGATGACGACGACGCGTCCGCCGCGGGCGAGCGACCGGACCGAGAGGGGAAGCGTCGCGGTCCCGGCCGAGTCGAAGATCAGGTCGACCCCTTTCCTGTCGCTCCATTCCCAGAGGAGGCGGTCGAGCGGTCGGGTGTCGGTCGGGACGAACGCCGCCTCGGCCCCGAGGGCGAGCGCCCGCTCGGCCTTCTCCGGAGAGCGGGAGACCACCGCGACGCGGCCGCCCAGGTACCGCGCGACCTGGACCGCGGCGGTCGCCGTTCCCCCGCCGGCCCCGATGACCGCCACGCGCTCCCCGGCCGCCAGCGCCCCGATCGTTCGAAGGGCCCGCCACACCGTCTGGAAGACGAGCGGTGCCGCGGCCGCTTCGGAGACGGAGAGGCGCTCGGGACGTCGGTGGATGTTGCGGCGGGGCACGACGACGAACTCGCCGACGGTCCCCTGGGTGTGCTCGCCGATGATCTGGTAGTGCCGGCAGAGGGCCTCGCGGCCGGCCCGGCATGCCTCGCAGGTGCCGTCCCAGAGCCCCGGGTTGAGGAGGACGGCTTCGCCCGGTCGAAGGTCGTCGACGCCTTCCCCCAGGGCGTCGACCACCCCGGCTCCATCGGACCCCAGGATATGCGGCCGGGCGATCGGGACGCCGGGCATCCCTTCGAGCACGAAACGGTCGAGCCGGTTGAACGCGGCGGCCTGCAGCCGGACGCGGACCTCGCCGGGACCGGGGACCGGCGTCGGGACCTCGACATACGCGAGCCGGTCGAGGCCGCCGTGCTCGCGGAACCCGAACCCCCTCATGGCGGGGACCGAGGCGCCGGGCTCCAGCGGGTGGCTCCCGCCCGGTCCTCGAGCCCGATGCCGGCCGCCGCGAGGTCGTCCCGGATGCGGTCGGCCTCGGCGTAATCCCCCCGTGCGCGGGCCCGGGACCGCGCGGCGAGCGCGGCCTCGACCACCGGTCCGACGTCCGCGGCCGGGGCGGCGACCTCGCCCGGGACGCCGAGGACCTCCGTCGCCCAGTCGTAGGGGGCCGCGAGGATCGCAAGGTCGGTGCTTCCGAGCTCGTGGAGTCGCTCGAGCCACGGCCCCACGCTGCGGCCCCAGCCGAACAGCTGCGCGATCGCCTCCCGGGTGTGGAAGTCATCGGAGAGCGCCGCGTCGAGCCGCTCGACGACCGTGCCGCTCTCCCGGCGCACGGCGTCGGGAAGCTCCGCGGGGCCGGGGTCGCGCGCCCGCGCGAAGGCGGCGCGGATCGCCTCGGCCGGCTTCGCCAGCGTCGCGAACGCCTCGCGCGCCTCCTCGAGGCTCTTGCCCGGCTGGAAGTCGAGGGGGCTGCGATAGTGGGCGTTGAGGTAGTAGAAGCGCAGGACGTCGGGACCGAAGTGGTCGAGCGTCTCGGCGAGCCCGACCACGTTCCCGACGGACTTGGCCATCTTCTCCCCCCGTAGGGTCAGCATGCCGTTGTGCATCCAGTAGTTGACGAGGGGAGAGGCGCCGGTCGCCCCCTCGGCCTGGGCGATCTCGGCCTCGTGGTGGGGGAACTTGAGGTCGACTCCCCCGCCGTGGATGTCGTAGCGCGCCCCGAGGAGCCGGACGGTGATCGCGGTGTCCTCGATGTGCCAGCCGGGCCGCCCCGGGCCCCAGGGGCTCTCCCACGATGGCTCGCCTGGCGTCGCCGCCTTCCACAGTGCGAAGTCTTCGGGGGCGCGCTTGCTCGCGTCGAGCTCGAGCCGCGCGCCGGGACGCAGCGCCTCGGTCTTCTGGCCGGAGAGCTGGCCGTAGGCCGGGAAGCGGGCGACGGAGTAGTAGACCGAGCCCTCGGACGCGTAGGCGTAGCCGCGGTCGACGAGCGAGCGGATCTGCTCGATGATCTCGGGGAGGTAGTCCGTGGCGTGCGGGTAGTAGTTCACCGAGCGGACGCCGAGCCGTTCCATCGCGTCCCGCCAGGCGCGGAAGTACCGGTCCGACAGCTTGAGGGGGTCGACGCCGAGCTCCGCGCCGCGCTGGATGACCTTGTCCTCGACGTTCGTCACGTTCTGGACGTAGAAGACCCGGTAGCCCCATCGGCGCAGCGCCCGGGCGACCATGTCGAAGACGACGGCGAACCGGCCGTGGCCGATGTGCGCGTCATCGTACGGCGTGAGGCCGCAGACGAACAGCCCGACCTTCGGCGGCGTGATCGGCTGGAACCGCCGCGCCGACCGGCTCAGCGTGTCGTACACCTCGAACGGGCGCACGGACTATATCCCCCGCAGCGCGCGTCGCACGTCGTCCACGAGGTCGTCGGGGTCCTCGATCCCGCAGCTCAGTCGGACGAGGCCGTCGGTCACCCCGTGCGCTTCGCGCTCGCGCCGGGGGACCGACGCGTGGGTCATCGATGCGGGGTGATCGACCAGGGACTCGACGCCTCCCAGGCTCTCGGCGAGGGTGAAGAGACGCAGGCCCCGGAGGAACCGGCGCGCGCCGCGCCCGCCCCCGTTGAGCTCGACGCTCACCATCCCGCCGTACCCGTCCATCTGGCGCCGCGCGAGGGCGTGCTGCGGGTGGCTCGCGAGGCCGGGGTAGTGGACCCGATGCACGCGACGGTCCCCCTCGAGCGCCCGGGCCACGGCGAGCGCGGCCGTGGCGTGGGCGCGCATGCGGACGCCGAGGGTATGGAGCCCCCGCAGCACGAGGAAGCAGTCGAACGGGCTCGGGACCGCACCGACGGCGTTCTGCAGCCAGGTGAGCCGCTCCCCGAGCTTCGCCTCCCGCGCGACGAGGGCACCGCCGATGATGTCGGAGTGGCCCCCGAGGTACTTCGTCGTCGAGTACAGGACGACGTCGGCCCCCCGCTCGATCGGCCGCTGGAAGACGGGGGAGGCGAAGGTGTTGTCGACGGCGACGAGCGCCCCCTGCCGTCGCGCGAGGCGGACGGTAGCGGCGATGTCGGCGAGCGTGAGGAGCGGGTTGGTGGGCGTCTCGAGGTAGACCATCTGCGTCGGGCCGCGCTCGAGCGCCGCCGCCAGGCGCTCGTTCGACCGGGCGTCGACGTACTCGACCTCAATGCCGAACTGCCGGCGGTGGTGCTCGAACAGCCGCCACGTTCCCCCGTAGAGGTCCTCGCCCGCGACGATGCGCGAACCCGAAGGGAAGTGCTCCAGGAGGGTCGCCAGCGCCCCGAGGCCGCTCGAGAAGGCCAGCCCGGTCGCACCGCCATCGATCGCCGCGACGGCGGACTCGAGGACCGCCCGCGTCGGGTTGCCGCTACGCCCATAGACGAACCCCTTGTGGCGGTTCGGCGCCGACTGGGCAAAGGTGCTCGAGAGGTAGACCGGCACGTTGACGGCCCCCGTGAGGGGGTCCGGCGGCTGGGCCGCGTGGATCAGCTTCGTGTCAAACCGCATGGGGCTCCCCCCGGTGGGACAGGAAGGCGAGGAGGTCGTGGCGGGTGAGGAGACCCACCGGCCGCGCGTCGGCGTCGCGGACGAGGAGGGCGCGCTCGACCCGGAGCCGACGGACGATCTCGCCGACGCTCGTGTCGAGCCCCACCTCGCCGAAGCGGGGGGCGAGCGCGGAGGAGACCGTCCGGTCGAGGACGGTCTGGTCCTCGAGCAGTGCCCGGAGCAGCTCCTCCTCCTGGACGCTGCCGAGGTTCTCGGCGCCGGCGAGGACCGGCATCTGCGAGATGCCGAGACGGCGGAGCGTCGCGAGCACCTCGCGCACGACCGTCGTCGGCTCGGCGCTCACGAGCGCGGGGGAGAACTCCTTGGCCTGGAGGAGGTCCCCGGCCGTCGAGCCCGGATCGAGGTAGCCCTTCTCCCGCATCCACTCGTCGGAGTAGAACTTCGACAGGTAGCGGTCGCCGGAGTCCGGCAGGAGGATCACCACCGTCGAGCCCTCGGCCACCGGGCGCGTCGCGAGCCAGCGCAGCGCCCCCGCGACGGCCGAGCCGGAGGAGCCGCCGACGAACAGCCCCTCCTCGCGCGCCAGGCGCCGTGCCATGAGGAACGACTCTCGGTCCTCCACCTCGACGAACTCGTCGAGGTACTGGAAGTGAACGGTCTTCGGGATCATGTCCTCCCCGATCCCCTCGACCTGGTACGGCACGGGCCGCGCGAGCTCCCGGGTCCGGAAGTAAGGTCCCAGCACCGACCCCTTGGGGTCGACGGCCACGATGCGCACGGACGGAGCGTGCTCTTTGAAGTAGCGGCCGATCCCGCTCACGGTCCCCCCGGTCCCGATGGTCGCGACCACGGCGGAGAGCCCCGGGCCCGCCCCGCGGGCGATCTCGGGGGCCGTCGTATGGTAGTGGGCGCCGGGGTTGTTCGCGTTGTCGTACTGGTTGGGGTAGTAGGAGTTCGGGATCTCCTTGGCCAGGCGGCGGGCGACGGAGTAGTGGCTCATGGGGTGCTCCGGGGGCAGCTGGCTCGGGGTGACGACGACCCGGGCGCCGTAGGCGCGCAGGAGCCGGATCTTCTCGGCGCTCATCTTGTCCGGCAGCACGAACACGCAGTGGTAGCCGCGGACCGCGGCGACGAGGGCGAGGCCCACTCCGGTGTTGCCGCTGGTCGCCTCGATGATCGTTCCCCCCGGGGCGAGGAGTCCCTTCCGCTCCGCATCGTCGATCATCGCCGCACCGATGCGGTCCTTGACCGACCCTCCCGGGTTCAGGAACTCGAGCTTGACCAGCAGGCGGTAGGGGAGGCCCTTGCCGACCCGGCGGAGGGGGAGGAGCGGGGTGTTGCCCACCAGGTCGAGGATGGACTGGGGGCTCGGTCGGCCGTCGGCCACGGGCCGGGGGAGGGGGGGAAGGGAATAAACGCTTGCAACCCGGGAGGGGGTACGACCCCCCCGCGGCGAAAAGTTCGAACGTACGGTCCCGTACGTGCTTTACGGCCGTCACGGTTAAAGGGCGTGGGCCGCTAAAAGGACCATGCGGGAGGGGGAGATGCTCGGGCCGCTCGAGGCGGATGTGCTCTCCTCGCTCGCCGACCTCGAGGAGGCCCCCGCGCGCGCGGTCCGCGACGCCCTCGAGGCGCGCGGGGTCAAGGTCGCCTATACCACGGTAGGGACGATCTTGGGCCGCCTCTGGTCGAAGGGGCTCGTCCGCCGACGTCGCGAGCCCTGCCGCGGCGGGGGGC
Organism: Thermoplasmata archaeon; assembly: GCA_027315455.1. Taxonomy (GTDB): domain Archaea; phylum Thermoplasmatota; class Thermoplasmata; order Lutacidiplasmatales; family UBA184; genus Lutacidiplasma. The sequence continues at coordinate 8,626 of DAHUXZ010000025.1, forward strand.
GCTACGTCTACCGGGTCCGGGACTTCGAGCGCCAGTACCTCCGCAGCCTCCTCAGCGGCGTCGTCTCGCTGTTCGGTCCGGCCGGGGTCGTCCATCTCAACGAGGAGCTCGCGAAGCTCGATCCGTCCGAGGAGCAGGAGCTCCGCCGGCGGCTCCACGTCTGAGGGCGGGGGCGATGGGCGTCCCGGCGGCCATCGGCGCCCTCTATCTGCCGGTCGCCCTCTGGGTGGTCGTGGGTCTCGGTCTGATCGCCGCGTTCCGCCGTTCCGCGCCGGTCCTCGTCCTCCGGCTCTCGGCCGTCTTCCTCGCCCTGTGGGCGCTGTTCGCCACGACCACCCTGCTCTGGGTCGTCGCGAACGGCGGCGGCCGCGCCATCCTCGCGCTGGTCCGCTCGCCCTTCCTCATGTTCGACCCGCGGTGGGCCCCGGTCTGGGCGCTCGGCGCCCTCGGTGCCGCCCTCGTCTTCGTCATCGCCTTCCTCCTCAATCAGGCGGTCGGCCACGGCTTCCTCCGGCTCCTTCGCCCGCGGCCGCTCATCTGGCCGGCCCGCCTCCCCCGCCCTCGGGTCGCGACGGCGCTCCTGGTCTATCCGAACGATGCCGCGCGGGCGTTCTCGTTCACCCTGGTGGGGCTCCGGGGCGGGCTCCACCGCAAGGAGATCGTCCTCGTCTCGGAGGGACTCTGGCGGCATCTTTCCCCCGACGAGCGCGTCGCCGTGATCGCCCATGAGGTAGGCCACCTCAACGGCCTCGACGGCCGGTATCTCACCTTCGTACGGACCCTCGCCCGGATGATGCGGTGGGACCCGCTCCTCGCCTACCTCGCGGCGACCCTTACCCGGCGGGAGGAGATCCGGGCCGACCTCGCGGCCGTGGGGATGACCCGCGACCCCCTCGCCCTGGCGCGGGCGCTCTACAAGGTCTCGGCGCTCTCCCCCGGCGAGGTGAGCCCCTCCGTCGTCGGGCTGATCGGGCGCGACGGACCCCGGGGGCAGCGCCAGCTGCTCGAACGGATCCGGCGCCTGGTCGACCTCGCCGATTCCCCCGAGTTCCGGGAGGGGAAGGGTGCGTAACCCTCCCGGCCGCTCTCCCTTCCCCCGAACGATCGTCGTCGCCGTTCTCCTCCTCTTCGCGGCGGCGGGAGCGCTCCCGGCGGCTCGCGCGGCCGGCTACCCGCCGGTTCCGCCGGCCGACCAGGGGGCGTTCCTCGAGAGCCTCGCCGCCCCCTCGCTCGCCCCCGGCGGCGCGGGCGAGGTGGCCCTGACCGTCCACGACCCGCTGCCCCTCCCCCTCACCTCGATCGTCGTCTCGCTCGAGGTCTATGCGTTCAACGCCTACCCCGGGAACGCCACCGGCCCGGTCCCCCCGGGCTCGGTGACCCTCGGCGGGAGCGGGACGCCCGCGAGCAACGTGAGCCTGCCGGACCTTTCCCCCGGTGCCGCGCAGGCGATCTCCGTCGCCGTCGCGTCGTCGTCGGCGAGCCCGACGGGGACCTACGCGGTGCGCACGGCGATCACGTTCACGGAGAACGGGACCGCCTACCGCCTCGCGTCGCGCGGGTACTTCGACGCGGCGGCCTGGGCGGCCGCCACGTCCGGTCCGAACGGGACGACCGAGCTCAACGTGAGCCGCCTCGGCGTCTCGGGCGTCGTGCCCGAGACCGCGGTCCTCGTCCGAACGAACCCCTTCCCGCTGGTCCTCGTCCTCCTCGCGGGCGTCGGCGCCGCCGTCGTCGGTGCCGGGGCCTATTTCGCGGCGCGGGAGCGCCCCGGCTCGACCTCGGGGACGCGCCCGACCCGGGACGTGCGCAGCGCCCCGAGCGCCTTCGGGAAGAGACGGACGAGCGACGGGGACTGAAGCAGCAGATTGCGCGCCACGTGGCTCGGGAAGTCGATGTCCCCGAAGGCGACGATCGTCTCGCGCATCCCCGATTCGTCGAGCGCGGCGATGACCCGCTCGAGGTCGTCGTCGCTCAGCCTGCGCAGCACCCGCCGAAGGTAGAGGGCCCGCGAGAACTCGCCGCCGAGCTCGAGGCGCCAGCGCTCGTCGTACTCGGCGAGCCGCCGGGCCGAAAGGTCCCCGGCGCCCAGCGCGGCGTGGGCGACGTCGGCCGCGAGCTCCGCGCAGCGCATGCCGGTGAAGATCCCCCCACCGGAAAGCGGCTTGACCTGGGCGGCCGCGTCGCCGACAAGGAGCGCCCCGTCGGCCACGGCGCGCGGGAGCAGGCCGATCGGGATCCCCGAGACGAGGAAGGCCGTGGCCCCGGTGAGCGGCGCGCCGAAGCGGCGCGCCCGGTGGGCGAGGAGCCGCTCGTAGTAGGCGCGCGCGCTCACCGGCCCGGCGCTGACCGCGACGCCGACGCGCGCCCCACCCTCGCCGTCGGGGATCCACCAGCCGAACAGTCCCGGGGCGATCGCGCGCCCCAGGTAGACCTCGACCTGGTCCGGGTCGCCCGGGCTGCGCGGGAACTCCGCCTCGAACGCGGGGAGGATCTCGACCGGCCGCCGGAGCCGGAACGCCCGCGCGACGGCGCTCGTCACCCCGTCGGCGCCGACGACCAGCCGGGTCGAGATCGTCCGTTCGCCTCCGTCCGCCGCGGTGAGCCGGGCGGTGATCGACCCGTTCTCCCCCCGCGTCGCGCCGTCAAACCGCAGCCCGGTCTCGAACCGGGCCCCCCCCTTCGCCGCCCGGTCGGCGAGCGCGATGTCGAGGCCCGCGCGGTCGATGACGAAGGCCCTCGGGTCCGGCGCGCGGAACGCGACGGGGCGCAGGCTGGGGCTGTAGACCGTCGCGCCGTGGACGGCGGTCCGGACCATCGAGCGCGTCCCGGCGAGCTCGAGGACCCGGTCCGAAACGAGCCCGGCGCACTGCACCGGGTAGCCGACCCGCGCGTGCTCTTCGACGACCAGGACGTCGTGACCGGCGCGCGCGAGGCGGTCCGCCACCGTGGAGCCCGCCGGCCCGGCCCCGATGACGAGGACCTCCGCCTCCATCCGGGGCCCGCCACCCGGGCGGCGCTAATAACGGGCGGGGAGAGGAGGGACGGGCGAGCCGGTGGTCGATGAACGCTTATGACGGGCACGGCTCTGGCCCTGCGCCGTGGCGAAGCGCCGGTTACGCTCCGAGACCGAGGACAAGCGGCCCGAGGACCAGACCCCCGAGGAGCGCCGGGCGCTCCGCAAGAAGCAGCGCGAGCGGGAGGCGAGGGGCAAGAAGCCCCGGAGCGCGTTCTCGTCTCCGTGGCGCCGCGCGGCCGTTATCGGCATTCCCGCGGCGGTCGTGGTCGCCATCGCCGTCCTGTTCCTAACCCAGTCGGTCTCGGCCCCGTGCCTCGTCTTCTCGCCGATCCCCTCCCAGAGCGGGACGCCGGCGTTCCCGGCGTCGAACACGACCGACTTCAGCCAGACGTGGTGCCCGTCCGGGGTCAACCTCCTCATCCACGTCCACCCCTACGTCCAGGTCAGCATCAACGGCCAGCTCGTCTCGTTCCCACCGAGCATCGGACGGAGCACGAACTTCACGAACTACGAGTGCGACCTCCCCATCCATACCCATCCGGCGTCCCCGGGCTACCCGAACGGCATCCTCCACATCGAGTCGCCGTGGGCGTACAACTACAACCTCTCGACGTTCTTCTCCGTCTGGCAGGACTCCTACGTCTCGGCCTACATCAACTCCAGCTACAGCACCCGGACGATCGAGTACACCTCGAACGACCTCCTCGGCCTGCCCGTCGATGCGACCCACCCGCTCACCCTGTTCGTCGACAACCAGCCGAGCAACGCCGGCCCGTCCCTCGTGCTCAACACCCTCGACTACCTCCCGAGCCCGTACCCGAGCTGCATGGAGAGCCGCTACGGCACCGGTCACACGGTGCTCCTCTCCTGGCACGTCGCCTCGCCGGCCGCGATCCGCAGCAGCCTCGCCGCCCCCGTCCTCACGACGGCGGCCTCGGACGGCTACATGGCCACGGCCTACGGCAGCCCGGCGGCGAAGATCACCTACCAGGTGGGGCAGCTCGACACGCTCGCCCACGCGACCGCGCAGAGCCTGCTGTGGCTCGCCCTCCGCGTCGTCTGACGCGGGGCTAGCCGCGGCGCCACGGCGCCGGCACGAGGTCGGTGCGCTGGCGCGGGTCGATGGCCGACGCCTCGACGGGGACCGAAAGCCCCGCGCCCAGGGCCAGGTGGCCGGTCCAGGCGATCATCGCCCCGTTGTCGACACAGAGCGACGCCGGGGGCGCGAACGAGGTCCCGCCCCGTCCCTCCACCATCGACCGGACCATCCCCCGCAGGCGCTCGTTGCACGCGACCCCCCCGCCGAGGACCACGCTCTCGCGCCGGCGGTGGGCGAGGGCCCGCTCGGTGATCTCGGTCAGCATCGAGTACGCCGTCGACTCGACGGAGAGGGCGATGTCGGCCCTCCGCGCCCCGCGCCCGGCGTGGGCGAGGCTCGCCGTGTAGATCCCCGAGAACGCGACGTCCATCCCGTGGACCGAGTACGGCAGCGGGAGGAGCTCCTCCCCGCGCTTCGCCTCCTTCTCGAGGGCCGGGCCGCCCGGGAACGTCCCCCCGAGGGCGATCCAGAGCTTGTCGAGGAAGTTGCCGACCCCCACGTCGAGCGTCTCGCCGAGCACGCGGTAGCGGTCGGAGTGGTGGGCGATCACCTGCGTGTTGCCCCCGCTCGCATAGAGGAGCATCGGGTCGTCCATTCCCGAGAGGACGCGCGCGATCTCGACGTGCGCCACGCAGTGGTTGACGGGGACGAGCGGACGGTTCCAGACCAGGGAGAGCGTGCGCGCGACCGTCGCCCCGGCCCTCAGGCACGGGCCCAGCCCCGGCCCCTGGGCGAAGGCGACGGCGTCGATCTCGCTCGGGCGCACGCGGGCCGCCTCGAGCGCGGACCGGACGAGACCGGGGAGGACCTCGACATGGTGGTTCGCGGCCTCCCGCGGGTGGATCCCCCCGCGGACCGGGCGGAACATGTCGGTGGCCATGCCGAGGACCTCGGCCCGCTCGGTCACGATGCCGACCGAGGCCGTGTGGGCCGTCGATTCGATCCCGAGGACGACCATCCCCGCTCAAGCGGACCGGGGGCATAAAAGCCCCCGGACCGCCCTACTCCTCTTCCGTCGACTCGATGCGGAAGCCGACCTTCGCGCCCCGCAGGGCGGCCTGGATCCGGTCGCCGAACTCGAGCGTCTCCCCGACGGTCGCCGCCCGGCCCCAGTCGTAGACGAAGTCGTACCCGGTCCCGTGGGGACGGAACCCGAGGTCCTCGAGGAGCTCGGCGACCTCGGAGTACGGTGCGCCCTCGCTGTCGAAGAGCAGGAGGAGGTAGGTCTTCATCCGGCCGAGCGCCCTCTCGGACGACGGGACCCGCCCTCGGGCCTTAAGGTTGGAGGTTCGGCGGAAGCCCGGTCCCTTCCTCGGGGCCGGCCGGTGCCTCGGCGTCCTCGGGCCCTTCCGGGGCCCGCGCGTGCGCGGTCACCCGGACGGCGACGCCGCGCGGCATGCGGCCCATCTCGGGCGGGGCGAGCAGAAGGCGGCCGACGGCGAGCAGGTCGTCGTCGGCATCGACGAGCAGCGCGCTCGCGCCCGGCACGAGCGAGGAGTCGCCGCCGGCGACGAACCGGGAGAAGAGGCTACGGCCCTCGGCGACGAACTCCTCGGCCTCCGGTTGGACGATGATCCGGCGGGCCGGGTAGCGCAGGATGCGGTGGAGGACCTGCGCGCCGTGCCAGGTCGGGCGGGGCACGCCGTCGTTGCCGATCGTGAACGCCTTGCGGGCGTCCAGGGTGAGCGCCCGCAGCCGTCCCGTGCGCCGCGAACGCTCCCCCGAAAGCCCCCGCGCCGCGAGCTCCCCGGCCGCCTCCCGGCCGTAGAGCCACTCGAGGAGGGCGTCGCGGTGCCGCACCGTCCACGCGTCGCTCCAGTCCCGGTCCGGCTCGACCTCGAGATCGCCGAGATCCGGACGGGTCGGGGGCGTCTCCTCGCCCTCGAACTCCTCGAACCCGACGGCGCATCCCACCGGGTAGAGCTCGGTCAGCTCGAGGGGGACCGGACCGAAGCTCGTCAGGACCTGCCACCAGATCTCCGCCCCGTCGCGCGTGCGGGTCGGCGTCGTGCGCAGGGCGGCCGGCACCAGGGGGATCCGGGGGTGGGCGCGGAACGGGCCCCGCCCCTCCTGCCAGCCGTCCTTGTGGGCGAGGAAACGGATCACGGACGGGCGCAGACCGCTCGTCGCGCTCACGACCCGGAAGCTGCGCCGGCTCTCGGGCTCGGTCGGAAGGAACACCCGCGTCCCCCGGATCGTCGCCCGGAGTCCCGCGAGGAGCGCGGGATGGTTCGCGGCCCGCCGCTCGACCAGCTCCCAGAGGCTCCCGTCCCGGATCGCCTGGCGGACCTCGGAGACCTCGGCGGCGCTCATCAACAGGTTGTGCTCGGCGATGCGCCGCTCCCGCTCCACCGGCGGGAGATGGGCGACCTCCGTCAGCGGCATCGCCTCGCACAGGGCGCAGCGGCACGTCCGCTCCCGCAGGTCGCCGATCGCGACCGTCCCGTGGGGGAACATCAAATCGCCCCGCCGGGCGAACTTGAGGTACGCCGAGGAGTCGAACAGGTCGACCCCGAACAGCGCCGCGAAGGCGAAGGTCATGGGGTGACCGGTGCCGAAGAGATGGACCGCCCGCTCGGGGGCGAGCGCCGGGCGGGCCGCCAGGATCGCGCGCGCGAGCTCCGCGAAGCGGTAGCGTTCCATGAGCGGGACGACACCGCCCACCGCGAGGACGTCCCCGAGCGGCGACGCCTCGGCCGCCGAGCGGCGGCGCAGGTCGGGATAACGACCGCCCTGGACCGGCACGGCGAGGAGCCCGCGGTGGAGCGGCCGGGCGGCCCGGGCGCGCTCGATCGTCGCCTCCACCCCGCGACGGGCCTCCTCCTCGCTCGCGTCCGGCTCGACGAAGACATCGAGCACCGTCGCGATGTCCGTGCCGATGCGCCGCTGGAAGGCATCGATCTCCTCGGGTCCGACCTCGACGTGGCCGTAGGCGTGCTGCTGGAACGCCCCGGAGTCGGTCATCACCGGCCCGTCGAAGTCGAGGAGGCCGTGGATCCCCTTCTCCTCCGCGATGGGGCGCAGCGTCGGCGTGCGGAAGGTGATGTACGCCGAAGTGATCACCGCGCCGAGCCCGAAGCGGCGGCGGATCTCCCGCGGCGGGATCGGCTGGCGCGCCGGGTCGGGGTGGACCACGGGCAGGAGGGCGGGCGTCTGGATCGTGCCGTGGGGCGTCGCGAACCGCCCGAGCCGGGCCAGACCGTCCCGCTCGAGCAGCTCGAACTCTCCCATCGAGGTTCCGGACGGGGTCGGAACGTTAACGTTGGCGGCCCGGCACACCGGGGGAGTAGCTGTCCCGTATGCGACGGAGCAGCGAGGCGAACATCGCGGCCGTGAGCCGTCCCGTGTTGGTGTTCTGGGGGCTCGGATGGTACGAGCCCCAGAGGAGGGGCGCGCCGGGCCCGAGCGGGACGCAGGCGCCGTGCGCGAACGGGACCCGCCGCCGCTCCCCCCCGTACCGCCGCCCGGCCGCTTCGAGCGTCGCCTCCCAGGCGAAACCGCCGAGGGCGAGGAGCGCGCGCGCCTCGGGCAGCAGCGCGAGCTCTCGCTCGAGGAACGGGAGGCAGGCGAGCCGCTCCTGAGGGGTCGGCCGGTTGTCGGGAGGGACGCACCGGACGGCGGCGGTGATGTAGGCGTCCGTGTAATGGAGCCCATCCCCGCGCCGGGACGAGGTGGGCTGGTTCGCGTAGCCGGCCGCGTGGAGGCCCTCCACGAGGAAGGCCGCGGACCGGTCGCCGGTGAACATACGGCCGGTGCGGTTCGCCCCGTGGGCGGCCGGAGCGAGCCCGATCACCACGAGCCGGGCCGTCGGGTCCCCGAAACCGGGGACCGGCCGGCCCCAGTAGCTCTCGTCGAGGTACGCTCGTTTCTTTTCGCGTGCGACCCGCTCCCGGTACGTCACGAGCCGCGGGCACCGACGGCAGTTCACGACCGCCTCGCGCAGCCGGGCGAGGGAGTCGGCTTCGGACACGGCGACGGCGACCCGAGCCCACCGATTTAACGTAGGCGACCGGCGTCAGGCGGGATCACACCAGCTGAAGATGGCCGGCTCCGTTGCGGCGTCGGCGTCGACCGGCGTCGCATCGGCGATCGCCCGGCGCTCAAGGATCCTTTCGACGGCCCGGTCGACCCAGCCCGGCGAGCGGTCCCCGTCCAGGGGGATCGCGAGGCCCGGGGCGCCGGCGCCTTCGTCGTCCACCGGGACGATCTCCATACGACCGGGGCCGGCGGTCCCCGTGATCGCTCGCAGCTCGACCCGTGCCCGGACGCCGAGCGCGGCGAGCCGGACGTTGATCGCGCGGGCAGCCGCGGTGCCGTCAGAGTAGGACCGTAAGGGCTGCCGGTGGGACGTCATCGGTCACGAGGAAGCCACGCGGGCATAAGGGGTACATTTTCCGCGCAGTGTGACGATGCCGATGTGCCATATCAGCGTATATATTGTGTCGATGGTCGCAATCGCCACGGCCGGCCCGTGCTCCCTTCCGATGGTCACCGGGCGTGACCTACCCTATTAGCGAGCCCGGCCGATGATCCCTGGATGGTCGAAACGGTGGTTCGGCGGGGCAGCACGGCGCGGCTGGGCCGGGTCGAGGGCGACCTCCGCGCGGAGGGCGATGTCGAGCTCACGGCCGACGAGAGCGGCCGCATCGTGGTGACGGGCGAGGCGCGCTTTGACGGCGCGGCCCGGCTACGGGCGCCGTTCGAGTGCCAGCGGCTTCGGGTCGACGGCGGACCGCTCGAGGCGGACAGCGAGCTTCGCGTGGCGAAGGATCTTCGCGCCGACGATGCCCCGGTGACCCTGCACGGACCGCTCTTCGCGACGGACCTGGACGTCGGCCCCGTCCTGCGGCTCGAAGGGCCGGCGACGTTCCGCGCGGGCGAGGTCGGCGGTCTCCTCGAGGTGGGTGCCGCGGCGACCTTCCGTAGCCTGTCGGTGGGAGGCACGCTCCGGGCCACCGGGCGGCTCACGGGGGAACGGCTTTCGGTGGGGGGAGACGCGCAGGTCGCCGAGGTGGACCTCGATCGAATCGAGGTGGGAGGGCAGGTCATCCTGGACCGGGGCGCCGTCCGCGGCCGCATCGAGGTCGGGGGCGTCTTCTCCTCGCGCGAGGAACTCTCGTTCGGGGACCTCGAGGTCGGAGGGACCGCGACCCTCGGGGGGACCGGGCGGGGACACGGGGTCGAGGTCGGGGGCCTCCTCTCGGCGGCCCGGGACCTCGTCGTGGAGCGGCTCGAGGTCGGGGGCGAGTGCCACATCACCGGCTCGCTCACCGCCGGCGCGACCGAGGTCGGTGGCGTGCTCCGCATCGGTGGCGGGGTCACGCTGACCGGCCCGCTAGAGGTCGGTGGGCGGCTCGAGGTCGTGGGGGACGTCGTCGGAACGAGCGCGGAGGTGGGCGACACCTTCGTGGCCCGCAGCGCGCGGTTCAGCGGCTCCGCCGAGCTCTCCGGGACGGTCCGGACCTCGGCCGGCCTCCGGGCCGCGCGCCTCGAGATCGGCCGGGGCGCCGAGGTCCACGGCCCGCTCGCGGGCGAGGAGGTCTTAGTCGGCCGCGGCTCGACGGTCGAGTCGGTGTTCGGCGCGCGAGTGGAGCTCGGGGCCCACGTGCGGGCGGGGAGCGTGGTCGGGGACGTCGTCGAGATCGGCGCGGACTCTGAGGTCGACACCGTCGAGTACCGCGTTCGCCTCGACCTGGGCCGGAACGTCCGGCTCGTGCGGCCGGCGGTCCAGCGGACGACGCTCCCGCCGAGCCCTCTCTGAGGCCCGATGGTGCCCGCCGCGCGCCATTCCCCCGGCGCCCTCCCGCACCGGCGGGAGCGTACGGACCTCTACGCGACGATCCTCGAGGTGATCAAACGCCAGCCGGGGGCGGCCCGGATCACCCGCGTCTCCTACGGGGCCGGGATGCCCGTGGACCGGCTGCGGAGTGCCCTCGACCGCCTCGTAGCACTCGGGCTCGCGCGGCGTCGCGAACTCGACCGCTACGCCGTCTACGAGGTCACGACGCGTGGCCAGGAGTTTCTCACGACGTACTGGCGGATGCGCGCGTACGTGGCGATGTTCGAGCCGGCGGCCGACCCCCCGGTCGTGTGAGGGCGCCGGGCCGCGACCCCGGCCGGGGTGCCCGTCCTTCAGCGGTACCGGGCGACGCTCGGGTCGACCTCGGCGGACCAGGCGTCGATGCCTCCGGAGAGGTTCGCGATCGACTCGTAGCCGATCGATTCCAGGTACCCGGCGACCAGCGCCGATCGGGACCCGTGGTGGCAGTAGACGACGATCGTCCGGTCCCGGGGGATCCGCGGGAGATGGCGCGGGACGTCGGACATCGGGACGTGCAGGCTCGGGTCGATGCGTGCGTACTGCCGTTCGTCCGGCTCGCGCACGTCCAGAAGGAGGATCGACGGCGGGCGCTGACGAAGCCGTGACGCGACCTCGCGCGGGGAGAGCTCCTCGACCACCGGCGGCGCGAGGAGGACGGGGGGATAGCCCTTTCGGCCCGCGACCCGGCGCCCGGGGGCCGCCGGGAGCGCGGGTTACCTTGAGGCCACCGTCCCCGGACAGGCTAAGAGCCTTCCCGCGCTGCCGCCCCCGAGGTCGGGCCATGATGGTGAAGGATCCGGTCTGCGGCATGACCATCGACAGCGCGAAGGCCCCCGCGAAGGGGACGTACGACGGCAAGGTCGTCTACTTCTGTGCGGACAGCTGCCGGAAGACCTACGAGTCCCGGCGGGCGCGCCCGTAGCGCGGCCGAACCGTTCGGGGTCGTTCGCCGCGGCATCCCCGACCGTCGCTCGTCCGAGCCATGCCGACGGACCCGGTCTGCGGGATGTATGTGGACGAGGGCCCGGAGGCCCTCCAGCTCTTCCGCGACAACCGGATGTACTACTTCTGCTCGAGCGGGTGCCGCATCCAGTTCGCCGAGCCCCGGGCGCAGCTCGCGCGCCTGCGTCGGGGCCTCGCCGTCGCCTGGCCGGCCTCCGTGGCGATCCTGATCCTCACCTACGGGGTCCCCTTCGACGGCTGGCCGTTCCTGGCGTTCGTCCTCGCCGGGATCGTCCAGTTCTATCCCGGGCTCCCGTTCTACCGCGGGACGTGGGATGCGCTCCGCACCCGGATGGGCAACATGGACGTGCTCATCGCCGTGGGGACGTCCGCCGCGTTCGCCTACAGCACGGTCGCCCTGTTCCTTCCGGGACGGCTGCCGGCGGCGTACTACTTCGATGCCTCGGCGCTCATCGTCACCCTGATCCTCACCGGCAACTACCTCGAGCACCTGACGCGGGACCGGGCGACGGGCGCGCTGCGCAAGCTGCGCGAGATGCTCCCGTCCACGGCGCGGGTCGTCCGAGCCTCGGGGGAGGTCGACGTCCCCCTCGCCGAGGTCGCGGTCGGGGACCTCTTCCGCGTGCGACCCGGTGAGCGGTTCCCGACCGATGGGAGCCTCACGGCCGGCCGCACCACCGTGAACGAGGCGATCCTGACCGGCGAGAGCGTCCCGGTCTCGAAGGGGCCCGGCGACCGGGTCCTGGCCGGGTCGATCAACGGCGAAGGGGTCGTCGAGGCCGCGGCGACGCGCGTCGGCGAGGACACGTTCCTCGCGGAGGTCGGCCGGCTCATGACCGAGGCCGAGACGAGCCGCGTCCCCCTGCAGCGGCTCGCGGACCGGATCGCCGCGGTGTTCGTCCCGGCGATCCTCACGCTCGCCGTTCTCGCCGCGCTCGCGTGGTACGCCTTCGGCGCCGCGGGATTGACCGTGGCCCTGCTCGTCTTCGTCTCCGTCGCGATCACCGCCTGCCCCTGCGCCTTCGGCATCGCGACGCCGGCCGCGATCGTCGTCGGGACCGGGCGGGCGGCCGAGGAGGGGGTCCTCTTCAAGGGCCATGACGCCCTCGAGCGGGCGGCGGCCGTCGACATCGTCCTCACGGACAAGACCGGGACGCTCACGCAGGGACTCCCCGCCGTGGCGGACCTCACGATCGTCGAGGGGCGCGGCGACGCCGAGCTCCTCGCCCGGGCGGCGGGCCTCGAGACGGGCTCGGAGCATCCCTACGGAAAAGCGATCGTCGCGGAGGCGGTGCGGCGAGGCGTTGCCCCCCGGCCGGCCGAGGGGGTGACCGCCCTCCCCGGCGTGGGGATCGAGGGGACGGTGGACGGCCACCACTTCGAGGCCCGCTCGGACGGGGGCCGCGCGTGGGGGGAGACGCCGCCGACGATCCGCAGCGCCCTCGAGCGCGCCCGTTCGGCGGGGCGGAGCGTCTCGGTGCTGGTCGAGGACGGACGTCCGGTCGGCGTCGTCGCCTTCGAGGACCCGATCTCCCCCGGAGCGGCGGACGCCGTGCGGGCGCTCCATGAGGACGGCCTGAGGGTCGTGATGGTGACGGGCGACCACGCGTCGGCCGCGGAGGCCGTGGGACGGCAGGTCGGGGTCGACGAGGTCCGCGCGGGGGTCTCCCCCGCCGGGAAGCTCGAGGTCCTGCGCGAGTTCCAGCGCGCGGGCCGCCGGGTCGCCTTTGTCGGGGACGGGGTCAACGACGCGGCCGCGCTCCTCGCCGCCGACGTCGGGATCGCGATCGGGGCCGGGACCGACGTCGCGCGCGAGGCCGGTGGGGTCGTCCTCGTCCGATCGGACCCGGCCGGCATCCCCCTCGCGCTCCGCATCGCGCGGCGGACCGTCGCGAAGGTCCGCCAGAACCTGCTCTGGGCGCTCGGCTACAACGCGGTGCTCCTGCCGATCGCCGCGGGGGTCCTCGTCCCGTTCCTCGGGTTCGGGGTCTACGACGTCCTCCCGATCACGGGGGCCATCGCGATGGGGCTCTCCTCGACGAGCGTCGTGCTCAACTCCTTCTCGCTGCGGTGGATCCGGCTCGGACGGCGGACCGCGCCGGCCCGGTCGGGCGGGGACCGTCGGGGCGCGCCGGCCGCGGGCTGAAGGGCGCGGTCGCCGACCGGAAGCCTTATGGAGCGGGGCCGGGTCGAACCCGCCGGATGGGCGACCAGGACCTGTCGACCGAGCTCGCGGGCCAGGGCTACCAGCTGACCGGCCGCCACAGCGCGGTCAAGCTCTGCTACTGGACCCGGGAGTCGCTCGTCCATGGACGCGACTGCTACAAGGGCCGCTTCTACGGCATCGAGAGCCACCGGTGCCTGCAGATGTCGCCGGCGATCGACGCGTGCAACCTGCATTGCCGCTTCTGCTGGCGCAACCAGGGCTGGGAGAACGACGACATGATGACCGAATACGACGACCCCGAATCGCTCCTCGACCGGTCGATCGAGGCGCAGCGTCGCATCCTCTCCGGGTTCAAGGGGGAGGCCGAGGTCGACCGCGACCGGTGGGAGGAGTCGCAGGCGCCGCGGCACATCGCCATCTCGCTGACCGGTGAGCCGACGCTGTATCCCAAGATGAACCGCTTCCTCGAGCTCTGCGCGGAGCGGGGGATCACGACCTTCCTGGTCACGAACGGCACGAACCCGGACGGCCTGCGCTCGCTCGACCCGCTCCCGACCCAGCTCTACGTGAGCGTGACCGCCCCGAACGCCGAGGTGTTCCGACGGCTGACGCTCCCGACCGACCCGCACGCGTGGGACCGGCTGCTCGAGTCGCTCGAGATCGTGCGGGGGCTCAAGACACGGCGCGTCGTCCGGCACACCCTCGTGCGCGGCTGGAACCTGGGCTGGGCCGACCACTACGCCGAGCTCGACCTTCTCGCCCGGCCGGACTTCGTCGAGCCGAAGGGGTACGTCTACATGGGCCGGTCGCGCCAGCGCTTGGGTCGCGACCACGTCCCCGATCACGCCGAGATCGCCGCGTTCGCCCGGGCCCTCGCCGAGCGGACCGGCTATCTCCTCCTGGACGAGTCGCCGGAATCGAAGGTCTGCCTGCTCGGTCGGTCCGCCGGCGACCGCTACCTTCCCGGCCGCGCGCCGGTCGCCCTCGCCGATGCCGTCGCGTAGCCGCCCGGACTAGACCAACTTCCAGTTGAGGATCTCGACGACGACGGCGGCGCCGATCCCCATGACGAGGATGATGTACGGGTCGATCTTCAGCGCCCGGGTCTCCTCCATGTCGTAGTACTGGATGAGGCCCGCCGCGGAGTGGAACCCGCTGCGCTTGTTGTCCTGGGGCATCGCCCCCGGCCAGCCGTGCGGCGCTATTTAGCCCTCGCGGGGGGGGCGGTCGCGCTACCGACGGCGCAGCGCGGATTCGAAGAGCGCGTCCTCGAGCCCGTCGCGCAGCCCCGCGGCGAGGGACGCGCCGAACACGCTCGTGCCCCCGGAGAGCACCCGCTGGAGGAACGGGCGCGGCGGCTGCCATCGGACCGTCCGCTCCGGCGCGACGCCGGCGACCTCGCCGAGGGCCCGGAGCGCGTCCTCGCGGTCGCCCAAGGCGTCGACGAGCCCGAGCCGGAGCGCCTGCTTCCCGCTCCAGAACTCGCCCGTCGCGAGGGCGCGGATCTCCTCGACCGGCCGCCGCCGCTCCCGCGCCACGAGCTCGACGAACGACTGGTAGCTGTCGGCCGCCACGGCCTGGAGCTTCGTGCGCTCCTCGTCGGAGAGCGGCCGAAGTCCCTGGTAGGCGTCCTTGTGGCGCCCCTCGTGGAGAAGCTCGACCTGGATGCCGAGCTTGCCGAGAAGGTCGCGGACGGCGACGTGCGGGAAGATGACGCCGATCGACCCGACCTCGGAGTCGGGGTAGGCGAAGACGCGCCGCGCGCCGAGGGCGGCCATGTACGCGCCGGAGGCGCCGATGGCACCGATGCTCGCGAAGACGGGCTTGACCTGGTCGAGCCGCTTGACCGCGAGGTAGAAGTCCGTCGAGGCGATGTCGCCGCCGCCTCCGCTGGAGATGTCGAGGAGGACCCCCCGCACCCGGCGACGCTGGCGCAGCGACTTGAGCAGCGCCAGGTACGGCTCGACGCTCTGCTCGCGGATCGCGCCGCGGAACTGGACGTGGGCGAGCCGCTCGCGCATGCCGGCGCGAGGCCCCCGCCCGATATAGCCTCGCAGTTTAGCCCCGGCCCGCGACGCGAGGACACGGATCGGCCGCAGTGCCGGTCGGGCCGCCCGCTCCCGCGGCCGCCGGGCCCGCCGCGGCCAGCGGGCGGGCAAACCCTTAGTAGCGCGCCCGTCCCTTCCGCGGAGGAACGGCCGATGGCGGACGGAGCGTACGAGGCGATCTGGGTCGAGAAGTACCGGCCCAAGACCCTCTCCGAGATGGTCGGCCAGGAGGGGATCGTCCCCCTCCTGAGGGCCTACGCCGAGAAGCGCTCGCTCCCGCATCTGCTCTTCGCGGGGCCCCCCGGGACCGGGAAGACGACGGCGGCCCTCGCGCTCGCCCGGGACCTGTTCGGCGAGGAGTGGCGGCAGAACTTCCTCGAGCTCAACGCCTCCGACGAGCGCGGCATCGAGACCGTGCGCACGACGATCAAGGGCTACGCCCGCTCCGCGCCGATCGGCGGTGTCGGGTTCAAGATCCTCTTCCTCGACGAGGCCGACAACCTGACCTCCGAGGCGCAGGCGTCGCTGCGCCGGATGATGGAGCGCTACTCGGCCGCCTGCCGGTTCATCCTCTCGTGCAACTACTCCTCCCGGATCATCGAGCCGATCCAGTCGCGCTGCGCGGTCTTCCGCTTCCGTCCGCTCTCCCCGGAGCAGATGCTCACGAAGCTCGAGCGGATCGCGCGGGCCGAGGGGAGGACCGTCGAGCCGGCCGCGTTCCAGACCATCGTCATGGCGGCGGCGGGCGACGAGCGGCGGGCCGAGAACCTCCTCCAGCTCGCCGCGACCTTCGCCGATCCGGTCACCGAGGCGACCGTCGGGGAGGTCGGCACCCTTCCCCTCAAGGCGGAGGTCGAGGGGATGGTCGGAGCGGCGCTGAAGGGCGACTTCTTCGGGGCGCGGGCGCAACTGTTCCGCCTCTTCACCGACCGCGGGGCGAGCGGGGAGGACATCCTCAAGGCGATCCACAGCTACCTCCCCGACATCCCCGACGCGCTCGTCCCCCCGAAGGAGAAGATCCGGCTCGTGGACTACCTTGGCGAGATCGACTTCCGCATCTCCGAGGGCGCCTCCGAGCGCCTCCAGCTCGAGACCGTGCTGGCGCGCCTGAGCGCCGGCCCCGCGGCGAGCCGGTGACCCCGTGGCCCGTCAGCGCCCGGTGCACGCAAAGCCCCTCGTCTACCGACGGGCCGTCGCGTCGGGGAGTATCCGACTGCGCCCCGCGACCCTGCGGGCGGTCCGGGAGCATCGGGTCGAAAAGGGCGACCCGATCGCCGCCGGAGAGATCGCGGGCCTCGTCGCCCTCAAGCAGACCCCGCTGCTGCTCCCGCACTGCCATCCCGTGCCGATCACCGGCAGCCGGGTCGAGATCCGACCGATTCGGGGCGGCCTCCGCGCGACCGCCGAGGTCGAGGCGATCTACCGGACCGGCGTCGAGATGGAGGCCCTCACGGGGGTCGCCGTCGCGCTGCTGACGGTGTGGGACATGCTCAAGTACTTGGAGAAGGACGCGCGGGGCCAGTATCCGGCCACCCGGATCGAACAGGTGAAGGTCGTGACGAAGGTGAAGGCGGCCGCGAAGGAGTCCCCCCGATGAACGGAACGGGCGCGTCGGCCGGCCGGCACCACACCGGCGGTTCCCGCTCGCTCGGGTTCGTGGTCCTGTCCGTGTCGGACACCCACACCGAGGAGGACGACGTTTCCGGCCACCTGGCCGAACGCCTCCTTACCGAAGCGGGCCACTCGGTCGTCCACTACGACCTCGTCGCGAACAGTGTCGCGGATGTACGCGACCGGCTCGAGCCGTACCTCGCCGAGCGACCGGTCGAGGCCGTGATCACCGTCGGGGGCACCGGGGTCAGCTCGCGCGACCTGACCGTCAACGCGCTCGAGGTGATGGGCGGGCGGCCCCTCGAGGGCTTCGGCCAGCTCTATCGGACCGTGAGCTTCGCCGAGGTGGGCGCCCTGGCGATGCTCAGCCGGGCCGGCCTCTTCCTCGTGAAGGGAAAGCCGGTCTTCGCGCTCCCGGGCTCGGAGCGGGCGGTCCGGACGGCGATCGACCGGCTGATCCTCCCGGGCGTCCAGCACCTCGTCGAGGAGCTCGAGCGCTAGGCGGGGAGCTCGCCCCGGACGGCGCGCGCCGCGAGCGCCCCCATCGGCGGCGGGCCGGCGTCCAGCACCTGCGGCGTCAGCCCCTGGACGCGGCAGAACTCGTTCCAGGCGGGGTTCGCATCGATGTGGTGGGCGACGAGGATCCCCCGCGGGGAGAGGGCGCCCCACGACGCCCGCAGCTCGAAGCGCGCGCGGTTGGGTTCCGGCCCGTTGTCGTAGAAGAACAGGTCGACCCCCCGCTGGCGCTCGAGGATCTCCCGGACCCGCTCCTCGGTGTTGCCGAGCACCAGGGTCCAGCGCGAGCGCAGCGACGGCGCGACGAACTGGCCGACGGTGACGTCGCGGACCCCCGTCGCCCGGCCGGCCGTCGGTCCCGGGCCGAGGGAGGTGAGCTCCCCTTCCCCGTTCGCCTCGAGGGCGGCGAGGATCCAGGCCGTCGAGTAGCCGGGGCGCACACCGGTCTCGACGACCCGTCCGGGGCGCAGGGCCCGCACGAGAAGATAGAGGAGCCCGGCCTGGGGGAGCTCGCGGGCGAACGCGAGGCCGGCCCCTCGGGAGAGTAGCGTGTCCGGCAGCGGGGACCCGACGAGCTCCCGACGAAGCTGCCGGAGGGCGGAGGCGGGTACGCCGGTCAGGGCGGCCAACCGGTCGACCGATGCCTGGCGGAGCAGCAGCATCCGGTGACGGACGGCCTTGCGCGTCGCTCGGCTCATGAGCACCGGCCGGCGCGCGATGGCCGGGACGGGGACTGCCTCCCCGGAGGCCGTCGGGGCGGCCCGGCCCCGTGCCGGAGCGGCGGCGCCCGGGCTCAGGTTCCAGTACATGCCCCACCGATGGCCGGCGGCTACATAGATAGTGCGTCGGGATACCGGAGGGTGGTCCCACGACCCGCAGTGGCGCGGCCGTGCGCGAACCGTTTAATACCGCTCGCCCATCAAAATATACGCGAGGGGCGCAGATGGTCGTGAAGGAACTGGACGGCGCGGGGT
This sequence comes from Thermoplasmata archaeon, assembly GCA_027315455.1. Lineage (GTDB taxonomy): Archaea > Thermoplasmatota > Thermoplasmata > Lutacidiplasmatales > UBA184 > Lutacidiplasma. The sequence goes on from DAHUXZ010000025.1 coordinate 26,841, forward strand.
TCGACCGTTTCGCATCGGAGAACGGGGTCGCGGTCGTGGACGTCTGGGCCCCGTGGTGCGGGCCCTGCCGGATGGTCTCGCCGATCGTCGACCGCCTGAGCGGCCGCTACGCCGGCCGCGTCGCCTTCGGCAAGCTCAACTCGGACGACAACGGCGAGAAGGCCGGTGCGCTCGGGATCATGAGCATTCCCACGCTCCTGTTCTACAAGCAGGGAAAGCTCGTCGACCGAATCGTGGGGGCGTACCCCGAAGAGGTCATCGACGAGCACATCCAGAAGCTCCTCTGACTCTCCCGCCCGGGGCACGGGCGCCTCGGCTCGAAGCGTACGACGGACCCGGCGCGATCCCCCGCGGAGGCCTGAATGGTCGATTCCGCGGACCTGCAGCTCGCGCGCTACTCGTTCAAGCGCAAGCTCGATGAGATCGCCCTGGCGCGCGGCCGCGCCACGGAGCTCATCTCGCTGTACGTCCCGCCGGGCAAGCAGATCTCCGACGTGATGGGCTACCTGCGCAACGAGTACGCGCAGAGCTCGAACATCAAGAGCCGGACGACCCGCAAGAACGTGATGTGGGCGATCGAGTCGCTGATGGGCCGCGTCCGGCAGTACAAGGAGCCGCCCGCGAGCGGCCTCGCCTTCTTCGTCGGCAGCAAGGCCGTCGGGGCGGACAAGTCCGAGCCGGTCACCTTCATCGTCGAGCCGCCGGAGCCGCTCAACACGTACCTCTACCGGTGCGACTCGACGTTCTTCCTCGACCCGCTGCTGGCGATGGTCCACGAGCCGGAGCTCTGGGGGCTCATCGTGATGGACCGCGCCGAGGTGACGATCGGCGTCCTCCGCGGCAAGCGGATCGAGGTCCTCCGCAACAAGGAGTCCCAGGTCCCGAGCAAGCACGGGCGCGGCGGCCAGTCCGCCCACCGGTTCGAGCGGATGATCGAGCACGCGGCCCACGACTTCTTCGTGCGGATCGCCGAGATGGCGACCGAGATCTTCCTTCCGAAGAAAGACAATCTGCGGGGCGTCCTGCTCGGCGGACCGGGGGCGACGAAGGAGTTCTTCTTCAAGGAGGGGTTCCTCCACTACGAGATCCAGCAGAAGGTCGTCCAGCCGCTCTTCGACACCGGCTACACCGACGAGCACGGCCTCAAGGAGCTCGTCGAGAAGGCGACCCAGACCCTGCACGGCCTCGAGCTCACCGAGGAGAAGCGGATCGTCCAGCAGCTCCTGGCCGAGATCCGCCGGGCCGAGGAGGGCCTCGCGGCGTACGGGGAACGGGACGTGGCCGGGGCCCTGGACGTCGGCGCCGTCGATACCCTTCTCATGTCCGAGGGGCTGCGGCGAAAGCGGGTCGCGCTCAGCTGCCCCGCCTGCGGCGCCGCCTTCTCCCGCTCGGTCGCCGACGAGGAGGTCGACGCCGCCCGGGACGGCACCTGCCCGACCTGCGGCGCCTCGCCGCTCACGCTCAGCGGAGTGGAGGACTACGTCGAGGGGCTCTTTGCGCGGGCGCAGGCGTCCGGGGCGAAGGTCCGCCTGATCTCGGCCGAGAGCGAGGAGGGCGAGATGCTGCGCAAGGCGTTCGGCGGCGTGGCCGCGCTGCTCCGCTACCCGATGGCCCGGCGCGTGAGCCGGGCGAGCCCCCCACCGTGAAACGGGGCCACTTCCTCCGAAGGGTCACGATTAAGACCCCTCGCCGCCGTCGGTCACCCGAGGTGTGAAGCTCGTGGCCATGGCATCCCCTGCACCGGCGGCCCCCGCCGGCTACGCCGCTGAACCGCCCGAACTCGGCTCGATCCGGACCTATCTGAACGTCGCGCGCATCTTCGCGCTGATCTTCTGGATCATCGGGGGCATCGCGGTCCTCATCGGGATCATCTCGTTGTTCCTGCTGATCTTCGGGATCTTCGCCTTCAGCCCCGGCCTCTTCGTCTACCAGATCCTCTTCACCGGCGTCAACTTCGTGATGTGGCAGCGCCTCGAGGAGATCCGCGCCCAGGTCGACCAGCAGCAGTACGCCGCCGCGCGCGAGAAGCTCCTTCTGTGGATGATCCTCGGCTGGATCTTCGGGATCGTGAACGGCATCCTCCTCCTCCTCGCCCTGATGCGCCTCGACCAGCTGAGCGGCCGCTCGGCCGCGCCCCCGCCTCCCGCTGGCGGCGCTGCCTCCCCGCCGACCCCCGCCGCGCCCTCCCCCCCGCCGGGCGCCATGGCGCCTCCCCCCGCCGCCGCGCCGGCTCCCGTCTTGGCCCCAGCGGCTGCGGGTTCCCCCTCGGGGCCGAGCCCCCCCGCCGGGGCCACCGGCGCTCCGGCGTGCCCGCGGTGCGGACAGACGGCCAGCTACGTCGCGCAGTACTCCCGCTACTACTGCTACCGCTGCGCTCAGTACCTGTAGGCGGGCCGGCGGGGTAGGCCGCCGCTCCCGCACCCCGGATCCCGGAGGGCTACCAGAGGTGGCCGAGCGGGTCCGGTTCCGGCTCTTCCGGGGCGCGGCCCGTGAGCGCTCCCCGCGGGGGCACCGGGGGCGCGGCAGTGACCGGGGCGCCGCCGGAGGCGGGAGGGTAGAGCCGCGCGTTCGGGTGGCGGGGCGGGGTCTCGCGCCGGCGTTCGACGGCCACGATGACGGCGAGGGTCGACGCGGCGACCGCGACCACAACGATCCCGAGGCCCGCGGGGCCGAGGACCCGCGCGCCCGGGCCTCCCGGTCCCTGCGCGGGGCAGGTGCCGGCGATCAGGCAGTTCTGGTTGGACTGCGCCAAGCTCACGGCCTCGGGCTGCGCCTGAAGGGTCGCGGGGGCCGGCCCATCCGCGGGGGCGAGGGACGTGGGGCTCGCCGGAGCGACATCGGTCGCGGACGGCATGTAGGTCGTCGCCGACGCGAAGAGGGAGAAGTGGCCCCGATCGCCGGCCGCGACATTGACGGCGTTGGTCGCCGCGGAGGTGTTGCCCGGCTGCGGCTCCTGCCAGGCCTGCCCGCTATCACCGAAGACATCCGTCGGCTGCGGAAGGAAGAAGACCCCGTCCCCCAGGTGGAAGGGGAAGCCGCCGCCCGTGGAGAGGGCGATCGCATGCGTCAGGAGTCCGCCGTCGAGGGACAGGGTGCCGGCGTCCGAGCCGGAGAGGGAGACGTTGCCGCTCGCGAGAAGGCTCCCGGAGGAGTGGTTCGCGTAGTCGAACACGGCGCCATCGATCTTCGACTGGTGGACGACGAACGCCCACGCCCAGGTGCCGTTCGAAGCGTACGCGCTGGAGGCGTTCCAGGCTTCCCCGACCGTCGGAGAGATCGGGTAGAGCCCGAGCGCGGGCGTGAACGCGATCGCGGCCGATGCGGACGCGCGGACCGAGGAGGCGAAGGAGCCCTGGAGGAGGCCCAGGGTGCCGCGGTAGGTCGAGTTGCCCGAGGTGGTGACGTTGGCCCGGACCGAGAACGAGCCGTTGGCCATCGCGTAGGCCGGGACCGGTTGGCCGGAAACGTAGACCGCACCGGCCGTCGTGTAGTTGCCGAAGCCCGTGTCGACCTCCCAGGCCCGATATGCCGTCGAGAGGTTGCCGATGGGCTGCGTGCAGGTCGGGCGGCACTCCGTCACGAAGAAGTCGGCGGCCACGGTCCGCTGCGCCTCGAGCATGAACGTCGTCGCGGAGGTGTTCGTCTGGGTGAGGATCGTGTCCCAGCCGAAGAAGGCGTGGAACGTGTAGACGTAGGAGCTGCGCTCGCCCGTCCCGGAGAAGGTCGTGTTGACGTGGGCGCCGAACGCCCAGGACTGGGTGGGGGAACCGGTGACCGGGGGGGATCCCCGGGCGGAGCCCGCGAACGCGGGGCACGCGAGCAGGACGACGACCGCGACGACCGCCGCCGCCACCGCGAGATGTCCTCGGTTCCGCATGTGCTCCGTTCGGGGGCCGGGCCGGCTCCCGAGAGAACCGATGAAGCCTTCCGCTCATAATCTAATGTACATTGCGCGGCGCGGGGCATTGGACCCCGTGCTACGGTCTGTCGTCGGGAGGGTGGAACTCGGGTGCGCGCCCTGACGGAGGCCGAGGGACGGGTCATCGCCGTCCTCCTGGGGGGCGCCGGGGAGAGCGAGCGGGAGCGACTGCGCCGGGTCCGCGTACCGCGGTCGACCTACCACGCCGCCCGGCGACGGGCGTACGAAGAGGGGTGGCTGCGGGACCGCTACGTCCCCGACCCGGTCCGGTTCGGCCTGCGGTGGGTCTCGTTCCTGATCGCGCGGCCGTTCGCGGACCGCGGGGAGGCGTTGATCCAACGGTGGAAGGAGGAGGCCGGCAACGTGGTCATCTCCGCGAGCCCGCAGACCGCCCTCGGGGTCTTTTTCCATGCCTCGGAGAAGGGGGCCGCCCGGCTCCGCGACGAGGTCGCTTCGGCGCGGCTCGCGAGCACGCTCACCGGGGTGACCGCCCGGGTCTCCGGTCCGGAGGTCCCCGTCTACTTCGACTACGAGGGCCTCTGGACGCACCTCGCCGAGATCCCCGGTGCCGCGAGCTACCCGAACGGGCTGGGCGGATCGTTCGCCGAATCGGACGACGAGCCGCCGCCGCTCACTTCGCACCAGCGCTGGGCGGCGACCGAGCTCATCCACCGGCCGTTCGTCGCGGAGGCCCAAGGGCGCGGCGGGCATCTCGTCGGGCCGCTCGGTCTTCCGTTCTCCCAGGTCAAGATGCTGCGTCAGGGCTGGGTGACGCATCGGGTCTTCCTCGAACCGTCCGTCCTCCCTCCGTACCGGGGGCGGGCCGCCGACGAGGTCGTCTTCGTCCTCGGGGACTTTCGGCCGGGCGTGCGGCCGGAGGCCCTTTTCGCGACGTTGACCCGGGAGTGCCGCGTCTTTCCGTTCCTCTACGCGACGCACGCCGGGCGTCTGCTCATCGGGGCCCTCGGTCGGGGAGGGCCGCTCCCGGCGGAGGAGATGCCGCGCGCCGAGCCCGCGCGTCGGCCGGTCATGCCGACCCTCCAGGCCGCGCTCGAGGGGATCGAGATCGTCGAGGAAGCGGCCGCTCGGTTCTCCCCGGTCGTCGACCACCGCTATGACCGGATCCTTCCGGCCGCCCGGCCGAGCTGAGCCCCGACCCATCTCGGGCCGCGCGCTCAGTTAATATGTCTGGACAGCGGCTCGAGGTCGGGCGTGTGGCTTAGTCTGGATAGAGCACCGGGTTCCTAACCCGGCGGCCGGGGGTTCGAATCCCCCCACGCCCGTAGCGATTCGTAGTCCGACTCTTCTCCTGCATCCTTCAGCCTCACCGTGGAAGGGCGACCCCGAAGTGTTGATGAGGTGGGCTTTCCGTCAAAGACCTTCGACCACCGGTCGTGTGGAGAAGGCACCGTTTGGAGCCGACCTATTCGGGTCCCGCCGATCCGGAATCTGTGCCGAAGAGCGGAGAGTTCCGGTGCAGCGGGTGCGGGGACCGACCTGAAGTGCTGCCGAGTTCTCAAGACGAGCCCATCGAGGTGACTGGCGTGAAGGTTCTGCTTCGTTGCCCGTCCTGCGGGAAGGAGCCAGGTGTCCGATCGGCGACGTGGCGTTCGCTCCATCTCGCGTGAAGGTGCAGATCCGCGGTCGTGGAGCGCAGCACAAAGACCCCCCGGGCGGACGAGCCCGTCCTCCCTGCACTCTACCCGATTCATGGTCTGTCGGCCCTACGGAGCAAGCGGGGCGGGGAGGCCTAATCTCGCCCAGTACTCCGGTGGGAACAGGTGCCGCGGCGCCCGGGGGTTGGAGAGCAAGGCCCGGGCTTGCTCGACCGTTGCCCAGAACCAGGGTTGCTCGCGCGGCCCGCCAACGCCTCGTTCAAGAGTCGTCCAGCCCTTGGAGGGAAGGCGATTCCCCGGCCGTAATTCGTGCCACGGGAACTCCAGGGTTCTCAACCTCCAGACTACGCGAACCGCGTCTTCCGAGAAACCGACCTGCACGGGACTGATCCAGAGGTTCGCGACGTACAGGGCGACTGGCATTCCGACGCCCAGCATCCAGACGAACACGATGTTGTCCGCAAGGCCGTCAACAGGGCGGAACAGCAGCCCGTCCAGCAGGGCCCCGGGACCCGCGAAGAACGCCAATTCGGAGAAGAGTGCGACCACCAAACCCAGCCAGATCGCCCACGCGATCAGCACATTCGGTGGACGTCGGTGGGTTGGAACCCAAGTCCACCCGTCAGAGCCTGGCCGCACTTGTCCCGATGACCTCCTCGAAGCTCGAGATAGCGGCCACGACGAAGAAAGACTTGACGTACCGGCATGACCTGATTCTGACGAATCCGCCCGCTTTCCGTAATGCGATCGCCGGTCGGGCCCCACGGCTACGACGAAACCGCAAACCGCGCGACCGACTTCACGCTCCCCTTGGCGGTGGTTATCGGCATCGGCGCCATCGTGGCGGGATCGGTGGAGTCAGACCTCGCGGGGCGCGACTCCCGAAGGACCCTCTCGGTTTAGGGAGTCTCCCGGACTCGTTGGACATCCTTTCCGAAGAGCAGCCGTAGCGCGCGGTCACAGGGGACCGACGGCCGAGGGACGACACAGGCCGAGGCAGGCGGGGCCCGGAATCGTCCTAAGGCTACGGTTTCTAACCCTCGGGAACCGTTAGCGACGTGTGGCGGCTTCCCGGGTTCGTGTGGGCCAGTATGCGAAGCTGGCGTTCCTATTCCCGGCGGGTCTCCTGGCATCGGGCTTGGCGCTGCTGATCGCCACCCCCGCCCTTTGCCCACCGGGCTCACCGTGCACCGGAACCTGTCCAGCTCTGGTCACCCCCTGCGATTACCCCGTGGAGGGGCTCGCTCTCGTAGTGCTCGGAATGATCGCCCTCCCTCTCGCCGTCGTGTTCTACAGATCCCGACGGTACCTATCGCTCGAATGAGTCGTGCGATGCAATGATCGCGTGGGGAAGGGCGGGCGCCCGTTCGCTCGCGGCAGACCCGCAGACTTGCCCCCAAGTTAAGCGCGGCCTCGCGTGTAGTTCGAAAGGATTCTGGTACCGCAATGAATGAAGGCAAGCTGCCGAACCCGGTTGGTGCACAAGTTCGCCGAGCAGCCCGGGTCTACTCCGCCCTTGCCGTTCTCCTCAGTGCCCTGGCCGCGATGCTCGTCATATTTCTTGCGACCCGCACGCATTACGGGGCTTCGGTCCCTCCCTTGGTCCA
>DAHUXZ010000026.1 GCA_027315455.1 Thermoplasmata archaeon
CAGCCGGCGCCTCTTTGCGTATTATCGACGGCCCGCCCGCGCTCGTCGCGGGCAGCGGGTCTCAGTCCCGCCCGCGCAGACGGCGCAGGGCGCGCCGCTGGTGCTTGTCGGGGCGCTCCTCGGGCCTGGGCGCGAGCGCCGCGGCGAGGCGGGCGTGGGACGTGACGACGCGGACGTCCGGGTCGGGCAGGGCCCCGGCGACGGCCGCGGCGTGCCCGGCGCGGTCGATCGTGAGGCTCACGGTCCCGTCGTCGGTCTCGAAGACCCAGACCTGGGGCAGGTAGGCGGAGAGGAACCCGCCGAAGAGGCCGCGGACCTGCGGCGCGAGGCGGGCGTCGATCTCGGGGGCGATCGCGCGAAGGAGACCGAGGAGGCAGGACACGGCCGGGCGAGGCGCCCCGGGTTATATCGCCGCCCGCCCCATCGCAAGGAGTTAAGGGGCGGACGGCCTCCCCGCGGCTCAGGGAGAGCGCGTGGGTCCCGTCGAGACGCACGAGGTCCTCGGGTCGACGCAACGGCGCGCCGTGGACCTCGCGCGCTCGGGAACCCCGGATTTCACGGTCGTCGCGGCGCGCTTCCAGTCGGCCGGGGTCGGACGTCTCGATCACGTCTGGGCCTCACCGGTCGGCGGGCTCTACTGCTCCGTCGTCGCACCGTCCCCCCCGGCGCCCCCCGCGCTCTTCCCCCTCGCCGTCGGGACCGAGCTCGGGGCCCGCCTCGCCGCGCGCTGGGGCATCCGCGCGCGCCTCAAGTGGCCGAACGACCTGCTCGTCCCCGACCCGACCGGCCGGGGCCGCAAGCTCGCCGGCATCCTCGTCGACCGCGTCGAGGGCCCGGCCGGCCCGCGGCTCGTCGTGGGGATCGGCGTCAACGTCCGCTCCCGGGTCGCCGATTTCCCGCCCGAGCTCCAGCCCCGCGTCGCGACCTTGGCCGACCTCCTGCCGGAGCCGCCGGCCGTCGAGGCGGTCCGCGAGGAGGCCGTAGGGGCGGTCCGCGCGTCGGTCGACCTCCTCGCCTCGGCGGGGGGGACCGCCCGGCTCCTCGAGCGGTGCCGCCGCCTGCTCTTCGGGGTCGGTCGGCCGGCGCTCGTCGACGGCCGGCCGATGGGGATCCTGCGTTCCGTCGCCGAGGACGGCGCGCTGCTCCTCGCCGACGGACCGGCCGCGGTCCACATCTACGCCGGCGATCTCACGGTGCTGGAGGCGCAGTGACCGACGCCCGCACCCGGCTCGAGGAGCTGCGCCGCGTCGCCGCCGAGGGCGGCGGCGCCGACCGCACGGCGCGCCACCGCCAGCAGGGCAAGCTCGTGGCCCGCGAGCGCCTCCAGGCGCTCTTCGACCCCGGCTCGTTCGTCGAGATCGACGCGTTCGTGACGCACCGGGTATCGACCTTCGGTCTCGGCGAGCGTCGGATCCCCGGCGACGGCGTCGTGACGGGGTGGGGGGAGATCGATGGTCGGCCCGCGTGCGCCTTCGCGCAGGACGCGACGGTCTTCGGCGGGGCGCTCGGCGAGGCCCACGCCGAGAAGATCGTCAAGCTGCAGGAGATCGCGCGGAAGGCGGGGGTCCCCGTCCTCGGCCTCAACGACTCCGGTGGCGCCCGCATCCAGGAGGGGGTGATGAGCCTCGGCGGCTACGGCGAGGTGTTCTTCCGCAACGTGCTCTTGAGCGGCGTCGTCCCTCAGGTCTCCCTCATCCTCGGCCCGTGCGCCGGCGGGGCCGTCTACTCCCCCGCGATCACCGACTTCGTCATCATGGCCCGGGGTCAGGGACAGATGTTCATCACCGGCCCGGACGTCATCCGCGCCGTGACCCACGAGGAGGTGAGCGCCGAGGCGCTCGGGGGGGCCGACGCGCACGCCGCGACGAGCGGGGTCTCCCACTTCACCGCCGACAGCGACCGCGACGCGATCGCGCTCGCGCGGCGCCTCTTCGGCTACCTCCCGCTCAACAACCTCGAGGAGCCGCCCGGCGCCCCGACGGTCGAGCCGACCCGCCCGGCGACCGAGGAGCTCGCCCGCATCGTCCCGCCCGCGGCCGACACCCCGTACGACGTCCACGGCGTCATCGACCGCGTCCTCGACCCGGGGAGCCTCCTCGAGGTCCAGCCGGCGTACGCGGCGAACCTCGTCATCGGCCTCGCGCGCCTCGCCGGCCACCCGGTCGGGGTCGTCGCGAACCAGCCGAGCGTCCTCGCGGGCTGCCTCGACATCGCCGCGTCGGAGAAGGGGGCCCGCTTCGTCCGCTTCTGCGACGCGTTCAACCTCCCGCTCGTCACGTTCGTCGACGTGCCGGGGTTCCTGCCCGGAACGGCCCAGGAGTACGGCGGGATCATCCGCCACGGGGCGAAGCTGCTCTACGCCTTCGCCGAGGCGACGGTCCCGAAGCTCACCGTGATCCTGCGCAAGGCCTACGGCGGCGCCTACGACGTGATGTGCTCAAAGCACCTCGGCGGCGACCTCAATCTCGCCTGGCCGACGGCCGAGATCGCGGTGATGGGCGCCGACGGCGCCGTGAACATCCTGTTCCGCCGCGAGCTCGAGGGGACGCCCGAAGGGGAGCGCGCCGCGCTGCGGGAGCGGCTCGTGGGAGACTATCGCGCCGAGTTCCTCAATCCGTTCCTCGCCGCCGAGCGCGGCTACATCGACGAGGTCGTCGACCCGCCCGCGACGCGCTCCCGGCTCCTCGCGGGGCTGCGCATCCTCGTCACGAAGCGCGAGGACCGGCCCGCCCGCAAGCACGGGAACATCCCGCTGTAGCCGGAGGACGGCGGCGATGGTGGGCATCACCGAGACGGTCCTCCGGGACGGGCACCAGTCGCTGATCGCGACGCGCATGCGCACGCGGCACATGCTTCCCATCGCCGAGGCGATGGACGGGATCGGCTACCGCAGCGTCGAGGTCTGGGGCGGGGCGACGTACGACGTCGCGCTGCGCTTTCTGCGCGAGGACCCGTGGGAGCGGCTGCGCGAGCTCAAGCGGCGGTTCCGCCGGACCCCGCTGCAGATGCTCCTGCGCGGGCAGAACCTCGTCGGCTACCGCCACTACGCCGACGACGTCGTCCGCGCGTTCGTCGCCGAGGCGGCGCGCACCGGGATCGACATCTTCCGCGTCTTCGACGCCCTCAACGACCCGGCGAACATGGCGACGGCGATCGACGCGGTCCGCGCGTCGGGCGCCCGGTGCCAGGCGACGATCTGCTACACCCAGTCGCCGGTCCACACCCTCCCGGCGTTCGTCGCCCTCGGCCGCCGCCTGGCCGAGATGGGGGCCGACGAGCTGTGCGTCAAGGACATGGGCGGGTTCATGCCGCCGGTGGAGGGCGGGGCGCTCGTGAGGGCGCTCGTTAACGAGGTCGGGCTGCCGGTCGTCGTGCACACCCATTCCTCGAGCGGGATGGCGACGCTCACCTGCCTCGCCGCGGCGGAGGCGGGAGCGACGGCCGTGGACAGCGCCCTCTCCCCGTTCGCGGGCGGCGCGTCGCAGCCCCCCACCGAGACGCTCGTCGGCGCGATGCGCGGGACCCCGGCCGACCCGCGGCTCGACCTGGCGGCGCTGGCCCACCTCTCGGAGTACTTCCAGGGGGTCCTCGAGCATTACCGCCCCCTCCTCGAGCTGCGCTCGCTCCAGACCGACCCGGGGATCCTGACCCACCAGGTCCCCGGGGGGATGCTGTCGAACCTCCTCTCCCAGCTCAAGGAGCAGGACGCCCTCGGCCGCCTGACCGAGGTCCTCGCGGAGATCCCCCGCGTCCGCGCCGACCTCGGCTACCCTCCGCTCGTCACGCCGACCAGCCAGATCGTGGGGATCCAGGCGGTCTTCAACGTCCTCACCGGCGCCCGCTACCGCACTATCACGAAGGAGGTCCAGGACTACGTCCGCGGGCTCTACGGCAGCCCTCCGGGCCCGATCGACCCGGCCCTCGCGCGGACGGTCCTCGGCGCGGAGCGGCCGCTCACGGGGCGGCCGGCCGACCTCCTTCCCCCCGAGCTCGAGCGGGCCGCCGCCGAGGTCCGGGGGATCGTCCCGGCGGCGGACACCGCCGAGGTCCTCTCCTACGCCCTCTTCCCGCTCGTCTACCGGGCGTACCGCTCGGCGCTCGCGCAGGGGCTCGCGCCCGAGGTCCTGAACGTCGCGGCCGTCGGGGTCGTCGGGGCGCTGCGCGCCGCACACCCCGCGGCGGCCGCCCCGGCATCGGCGGCGGCGCGGGCGGAGACGGCGGCCGGGGTCAGCGCGTGGGCGCACGAGGGACGCAGCCGCCTCCACGGCGGCCGCAGGTGGGTCGATGAGGTTCGAGGTCGCGCTCGACGGTGAGCGGGAGGCGGTCGAGGTCGACCTCGACGCCGGCACGGTCCTCCTCCGGGGCCATAGCTACCCGCTGCGCGTCGTCGCCCGATCGCCGCTCCGGGTCGAGCTCGAGATCGGCGGGGAGAAGGTCGTCGTCGAAGGCTGGCCCGACGGCCAGCCGACGCCCCCCGGTCCGCTCGCGCTGAACGGCGAACGGTTCCGCGCCGAGGTCGAGGAGCGCGGCGGGGCGCCGACGCCCGCGTCGGCGGGCGCCGCCGCGCGCGCCGCCGGCCCGCCGGCTCCGGCCGTTGCAAGGCCGTCGGTGCCGGGCGGAGGGATCCCCGTCCTCCCGCCGATGCCCGGCAAGGTCGTCGAGGTGCGGGTCAAGAACGGGCAGCGTGTCGAGGCCGGCGCGGTCCTGCTCGTCCTCGAGGCGATGAAGATGCGCAACGAGGTGACGGCGCCCGTCGCGGGGCGCGTCGACGGGCTGCGCGTCAGCGCGGGCGCGAGCGCTCCGGCGCGCGAGCCGATGCTCTACCTCGTCGCGGAGTAGCCCGGGCCGTCCTCCGCCTCGTCGGGCGCCGAACCCTCGGGTCGCTCGATGAGCGGGTCCCAGCTGTCGTCCCCGTCGTCCGCCGCGTCCTCGGAGGGGCGGTCGTCCGCTCCCCCGTCGGACGGGCGGGGGGTAGCGCGGGCCGCCTCCGGGCCGGAACGCGCGGCGTAGCCGTGGAGGTAGAGGGCGGCGAGGGCCCCCGGGATCAAAAGGAAGGCGAGGGCGAGGGGCCCCACCCCAAGGGACGCCAGCGAGGCGACGCCGACGACCGCGAGGGCGCCGAGAAGCCCGAGCGCGACGGGGAACGGCAGGTCGCCGAACGAACGCATCCCGGCCCCGTCAACCCGCGAGCGGAAGGGTGCGCCCGCACTGCGGGCACTGCGCGGCGCCCCGCTCGATCGGGCTCGCGCAGTAGAGGCAGAAGTCGAGGCCCGAAGGGAGGGCGTGGGCGGGGGCCGCCGGGCCGCCCGGGACCGGGCCGGGGGCGGCGGCCGTTCCGGCCGAGCGCCCGACGTGGCGGGACATCACGGGCAGCCGGTAGATGAACAGGCTCGCCACGAACCATCCGAGCAGGCCGAACAGCACGTAGGTCGACACCTGCGGCAGGAAGAACTCGAGGACGATGAGCCCGACGAACGCGGCGAGGCTCACGTACATGACGAGCGCCCGGACCTGCATGGCCCCGTTCCCGTCCACCGGGCAGGGGTATTAGGTCTTCCCGGGGCCGGCCCCGCGGGAGCGCCGCCGCGGCCGCCTGCACCCTCTAATAGGCGGGCCCTCTCCCGCCGCGCGTGACCCCGGCCCCCTCGCTCGTCCCGCGGGACGAGTTCACCTGGGAGATCCCCATCGATTCCGTCCCCGGCATGCGCGTGCCCGGGGTCCTCTTCTCGAACCGGGCGCTCCTCTCCGCCGTCCAGAACGACCCGTCGCTCGAGCAGCTCGCGAACGTCGCGACCCTGCCCGGGATCGTCCGCAACTCGCTCGCGATGCCCGACATCCACTTCGGCTACGGCTTCCCCGTCGGGGGGGTCGCGGCGTTCGACCTCGCCGAGGGGGTCGTCTCGCCGGGGGGGATCGGCTACGACATCAACTGCGGCGTCCGGCTCCTCCGGACGTCGCTGCGCGTCGACGAGGTCCGTCCGCACCTCAAGCCGCTGATCGATACCCTCTACCGCAACGTCCCGAGCGGGGTCGGCTCGCGCGCCGGCGCGGCCCTCACCCCCTCGGAGATGGAGGAGGTCCTCGCGAACGGGGCCCGCTGGGCCGTCGAGCGCGGCCACGGCCGACGCGAGGACCTCGCGGTGCAGGAGGAGGAGGGACGCCTCGGGAACGCGGACCCGGCGGCCGTCGGCGACTCCGCCCGGAAGCGGGGGCTGCGCCAGCTCGGGACCCTGGGCAGCGGCAACCACTTCCTCGAGGTCCAGGCCGTCGACGAGATCTTCCACCCCGACTTCGCGCCGGTCCTCGGCCTCGCCCCGGGGCAGGTCGTCGTGATGCTCCACACCGGCTCGCGGGGGCTCGGCCACCAGGTCGCGACGGACTACATCCAGACGATGGACGCCCGCCTCGCCCGGGAGGGCGTCGCGCTCGTCGACCGCCAGCTCTCCTGCGCCCCGATCGCCTCGGCCGAGGGGGAGCGGTACCTCCGGGCGATGGCCGCCGGCGCGAACTTCGCCTGGGCGAATCGCCAGCTCATCACCGACGCGGTGCGCCGCTCGTTCCGCGAGGTCTTCCACCGGAGCGACGCGGAGATCGACCTCGCCGTCATCTACGACGTCGCCCACAACATGGCGAAGTTCGAGGAGCACCGCGTCGACGGCGCCCCGCGGCGGGTCCTCGTCCACCGCAAGGGGGCGACGCGCGCCTTCCCCGCCGGGCGCGACGAGGTCCCCGCCGCCTACCGCCCGCACGGCCAGCCGGTCCTCATCCCCGGGGACATGGGCACCGCGAGCTACGTCCTCGTGGGCCTGCCCGGGGCGATGGAGCGGTCGTTCGGCTCCTCCTGCCACGGCGCGGGCCGCCTCCTCTCGCGCCACGCGGCCGTCCGCCGCTTCCGCTACGATGACGTCACGCGCGACCTGACGAGCCGCGGGATCGTCGTCCGCTCGGCGTCGCGCGAAGGGGTCACCGAGGAGGCGCCCGGCGCCTACAAGGACGTGGAAGAGGTCGTCAAGGTCGCCGAGGGCGCCGGCCTCACCCGGCGCGTCGCCCGCCTCGTGCCCCTGGGCGTCGTCAAGGGCTAGCGCGCCGCCGCGCCCGCCTCTCGAGAACGGCGGCCAGGGCGCCGCTCCCGACGCCGAATGCGGCACCGGCCGCGAGGAGCAGGCCGGGGGAGACCCCCGTTCCCGCGCCGCCCGGCGCCGGGGCGACCGTCACGCCGAAGGAGATGAAGCCGGTGAAGTTCGGGCCGAGCGCGATCGCGTAGAGCGCGTAGGCGCCCGGGGCCGAGGGCGCGACGAGGAGGAAGTCGAGGACGCCGGTCGCGTTCGGATGCGCGGTGACGGCGGTCCGGTTGGCGAGACCGCCCAGCTCGGCCCAGCCGAGGTCGACCGTCACGGCCGATGGCGCGCAGCCCGGGGCGCTGTCGGCCCCGCACGCGGGGGCGACCTCGAGCGTGCCGTTCACCTCCCCGCCCACGGCCGTCGCGTTCGCGACGCGGGCGAAGGCGAGGGTGACCGGGGTCACGGTGTACGCCCGGACGGCGTACGACGCCGACGAGCGGGTCCCGATCCGGTCGGCGACGGTGAGGTTCGCGACGAACGTCCCGGCGTGGGCGTAGGTGTGGAGCGCGATCGGCCCGGCGGCGGTCGTCCCGTCCCCGAACGACCAGGCGTACGCGTAGGGGCCTCCCGCACCGCCGGAGGCGACGGCGGAGAAGTTCACCGCGAGCGGAACGAGCCCTCCCGTCGTGTTCGGCCCCCCGAGGATCGTCGGCGCGACCCGGGGCGGTCCGCTCACCTCGATCGCGTGGGCCCGCACGAGGCGGTCGCCCGCCGGGTCCGTCGCGACCTCCACGATCGTGTAGTTGCCCGGGACGAGGTACTGGTGGCTGGCCGCGGCTCCCGTCGCGCGGCCGCCGTCCCCGAACGTCCAGGCGATCGACGCCCCCGGCATCCCCGACGCGTTCGCCTGGACGGACAGGAGGTACGGGGTCGTCCCGCCCGCCGTCGGCACGGAGTCGGAGAGGACGAGCGCGCTCGTGCGCCCCACGATCGCCCCGGGCAGCGAGAACGCCGCGGTCGTGACGTTGCCGCCCGCGTCCGTCACGGTCAGGGTGGCGTTGAGCGGGCAGGTGCCGGCCGCCAGGCATCCGGCCGGCGTGAACGTCTCGGTGAGGTCGGGGCCGAACGCGGAGGTCCCGTCGCTCACGTTCCAGCGGTAGGCGTAGCCGCCGGCGCCACCGGTGGCGCTCGCGGCGAACGTGACGGGCGTCCCGGCCGGAGCGCCGACGGCCGGCCCGATCTCGGCCGACACGGCGAGACCCGGGCCGGCCGAGGGCCGCGCATCGATCAGGAAGGCACGGCTCGCCTCCCCGCCGTAGGCGTCGACGACCGTCGCGAGCGCGACGTAGACGCCGGCGCTCGTGTAGGTGTGGGCGACGCTCGCCCCGACGGCCGAGGTGCCGTCGCCGAACGACCACTGGGTCGTCGCAGCGTTCGCGGCGTGGCCCCCCGTGACCGCGGCGGTGAAGGCGACGTTCAGGGGGACCGGGCCGGTCGCCGGTGACGCGGTGAAGTTGCCCGTCAGGGCCGGGTACACTGTGACCGTGAGCGAGGTGATGGTCTCGTCGGTGACGCTGTCGTTGACGAACGCCCGGACCGTCTCGGTCCCCGGAGCGTGGAAGATCCCGCACTGGCAGGCGGTCACGTACGGGTCGGTCGAGACGAGGTGCGTCGCGTACGGCGGGGTTCCTCCCGCGACGTGCAGGGTGAGCGGGACGTCGCCCGGGACGTCGAACGCGCTCGCGTTGGTCGTGAGGGTCGCGGTGAGCGGAGGAGGGTTGCCGCAGGTGGGCGCGCTCCCGCCGCCGACGGCGACGCCGACCCGGGGCGAGACGCCGCCGTCGGGCGGGGACGCCGCGTCGCTCGCGACGACCGCGGCGCAGAACGCCCCGGCGGTCCCGTAGACGTGGGTGATCGTCGTCGAGGTCTGGTTGAAGGCGTAGGTCCCGTCCCCGAAGGCGTAGGTCAGGTCGTACGGGGCGGTCCCGCCGACGAGGGTCACGTTGAACGTCACATTCGCGCCGACGGCGGGGGCCGAGGTCGAGGCGGTGAGCGTCACGTTGAGGGCGGAGCCCCCGCCCACCACCACCGCGAGCGGCGGCGAGACCGAGGAGTTGCCCGAAGGGTCGAACGCGACGGCCCGCGCGACGAAGACGCCCGCCGAGGAGTAGCGGTGGGTCACGGTGGCGTTGGTCGTCCAGGTCGCGTTCCCGTCGCCGAAGTCGACGTCGAAAGCGGCCACGGACCCGGTCGTCCCGCCCGCGGTCGCCGAGACGTAGAACGTGACGTCGAGCGGCGCGGCGCCGAAGCGGGGCGAGGCCCCGAGGGCGACGGAGAGGTTCGAGGAAGCGAGGGAGGGCGCGGCGAGGAGCGGGATGAGGGCGCTCGCGTTCGGACTGCCGAGACCGGTCACGGGATCCCAGGCGGTGCCGGCCGGATAGCCGTTCGAGCCGGTCGTGATGTCGTGGAAGGCGCGGCCGTACGCGCTTCCCCGCGCGATCGCGTAGAGGGACGGGTCGAGGAAGCCGAGGGCGCCGGCGTGGACCTGGTCGGCGACGGCCTCGATCCCCGCCCACATCGGCGTCGACATGCTCGTGCCGGAGAGGGTGAGGTTGATCCCGTTGTACACGACGTTGACGCCCGGCCGCCCCCCGACGAGCGCGACGTCGGGGACACCGCGGTACGCCGCGTGCGTCCCCGAGGTCGGGAGACCGGGGGAGCTCTGCCAGAACGGCCGGGGGAACGGCGCGTAGCCGCCCCCCGAGCCACCCTGATTGACACAGCCCGGCGCGCGGGTGCCGAGGGCGTTGCCCGACCAGGCCGTCTCGTGCGCGTAGCCGCTCGAGCTCGAGAGGGTGAGGTTCGTTCCGCCGACCCCCGTCGCCGCCGGGTCCGAGGCCGGATAGTCCGTCGAGTAGCCCGCCGTCCCGTCGGCCGAGCCGCAGTCCCCGCTCGCGACGAAGACGCCGATCCCCTCGAGGGCGGCGGCGACCAGCACCGGGTGGAGGAGGGTATAGGAGCCGTCGGCCGAGGCGTTGCAGGCATAGCTGCAGGCGCCGGCGTAGGTGTTGTAGGCGCCGACGTCCGGCTCCCCCCAGCTGAGCGAGAGGATATCGACCGCATGGTGGGCGACGAGCCAGTCGACGGCGCCGTAGAGACCCGAGGTCGGGTCGGGGGCGAACGTCATGTCGAGGTGGGCCCCGGGGGCGATCGCGCGGGCCCACTCCAGATCGAGCGCCTCCTCGGTCCCCCAGCCCGTGCTCGTGGCGTTGAGATTGCGGGTCGTCGGGATCGGGTAGAGGTAGCTGACTCCCCCGGGGGGTAGGGCGTAGAGCCGCGTGAACGTCGCGAGGTCGCTCGCGAGGGTCGTCTCGGGCTCGCCGCCGTCGTAGGTGTCGACGATGCCGATGCGGTAGCCGGTGCCGTTGTCCCCCGCCGACCAGTACGAGGAGAGGTTGTAGGCGAGGCCGAGGTTGCACGGATGCAGGGACGAGCCGACCGCGCACGTCGGGGCCGACGGGACCGGGAGGGGGCCGACCGGGGCGGTCGCCGGACGGGGCACGGAGTCGTTGCCGAGGCCGAGAGCGCCGGCCCAGGGAAGGCCGGCGGGGAGCGTCGCGGCGGTGGGGTGGCTGTAGAACTCCCGCCCCCCGTCGCGGTAGAGCCAGAAGGACGTGTGGAACGCCGCCGCCATGGAGTCGGCCGGACCCCGGAGCCCGATCCACCACCGGTCCGGGCTCGGGGTCGCCGTAAGGCCGTAGCCGGTGAAGTACGCGAGCGCCCGGGCGTAGGCGCCGGGGTCCGCCCCGAACCGGTCGGCGATCTGCGACGGGGCGAGGAACTGATGGTACTGCGGGGTCCCGGGCGTGTAGGTGAGGGCGAGCCGCGCCTGAAGGCCCACGGGGTCCGACGAAGCGAGCGCCACGGCGACGGAGAGGGAGGTGTTCGCCGCGAGGAGCCGGACCGGTTCCACGCCGGGCCCGGGAACGTACGCCGGGGCGACCGCGACGCCGCTGTCGCCCAGCGCCCGCGCCACGGTGCGCACGCCGCCGGGAGGAACGCCGAGCTCGGCGCCGGCGGAGAGGACGACCACGAGCGCGAGGGCGAGAGCGAGGAGGACGGCGGGGGGGTTGCGCCGGCGGCGACGCCCTTGGCGCGGCCCGCCCTCCACGGCATCGAATAGAGGGGGTACTATTAGGGAGGCAACCCCCCGTACATCCCCGACCCGCCCGGCATCGCCCGCCGGGGGTCAGAGCCTATAAGGCGAGTCCGCTCCCACCCCCCGGGACTCCCGGCGATGGCGTACGAGGTCAGCGGCTGGGACATCGCGCTGGTCCTGGTCGTGGCCTACGCCGGGGTCGTCTACCTGCTCTACCGGCGCGGATGGATCGGGCCGACGAAGAGCCTGTCGCTCTTCGGCCCGGCGCTGATGGTCAAGACCCAGCGTGGCCGGGGCCTCCTCGACCGCTGGGGGCGACGGGCGCGCTTCTGGACGATCGCCGCCGACCTCGGGATCGTCCTCGCCGCGCTCGCGATGGTGACGATCGTCGCCCTGCTCGTCCTCGACGCGATCGTCGCGACCCGGGTCCCCGCGAGCGCCGCCCCGACCGTGCAGCAGGCGCTCGGCATTCCCGGGATCAACCCGATCATCCCGATCGGCTACGGGCTCGTCGCGCTCATCGTCGGGGTCGTCCTGCACGAGCTGTTCCACGGGATCGTCGCGCGCTCCCAGGGGATCGGCGTCAAGAGCCTCGGCATCCTCTGGCTCGTGATCCCGGTCGGGGCGTTCGTCGAGCAGGACGACGAGATGATGCAGGCGGCCCCCCGCCGCAAGCGCGACCGGGTCGCGGCCGCCGGGGTCCTCGCGAACTTCGCCCTCGCCCTCGGCTTCTTCCTCGTCCTCTCCCTCGTCCTCACCACGGGCATCCAGCCGAACGCCGTCGGGGTCGGCATCGGCTACGTCCTCCCGGGCACGCCGGCCGCGAACGCGAGCCTCGCGGCCGGGGACATCGTGACCGCGATCAACGGCACGCCCACGCCGACGAACGCCGCCCTCTTCACCGCCCTCGAATCGTCCCGGGCGGGGGAGACGGTGCGCGTCGACTACTTCAGCGCCAGCGCGAACGCCCCCCGATCGGCGCAGATCACCCTCACCTCGCTCGCCTGGTACACCCACGACCCGGCCGATGCGGGAAAGGGATTCCTCGGGATCTCCCTCGCCTTCCTCACCCCGGCCGAGCTCAAGACCGAGCTCTCCGTCCCCGTCGCGAGCCCCTACGGCCCGCTGGTCGGCGTCACCGACTGGCTGGTCCTGCCCCTCGCCGGCCTCGAGCCCGTCGCCGGCACGACGGCCGGGTTCTACCACCTCACGGGCGTCTTTTCAGGGATGGACCCGGGGTGGTTCTGGATCGGCGCGAACCTCCTCTACTGGCTCGCGTGGATGAACCTCCTGCTCGGTCTGTCGAACGCCCTCCCGCTGTTCCCATTGGACGGGGGCCTCCTGTTCCGGGACTTCGCCGCCTCGGTGGCCGCCCGGCTGCGCCGCAGCTGGGACGCCGCGCGCCTCGACCGGTTCGCCGGCCGGGCCGCGGCCGTCGCCTCG
The DNA here is from genome assembly GCA_027315455.1 of Thermoplasmata archaeon. Lineage (GTDB taxonomy): Archaea > Thermoplasmatota > Thermoplasmata > Lutacidiplasmatales > UBA184 > Lutacidiplasma. The sequence continues at coordinate 12,664 of DAHUXZ010000026.1, forward strand.
ATCCTCGTCCTCCTCTTGCTCGTATGGCAGTTCGTCGCCCCGCGGCTCTGACCGACCGGGAGCTCGGGGCCGCCTACCCGTTCCTCCCCGGCGCCGAGGCGATCGTCACCGAGCTCGCCCCGTCGCTCCGCGACCTCATCCGGTCCCCCGTCTACGAACCGGCACGCGAGCTCGGGCGCGCCCGCATCCGGGCGGCGATGGACGACCCGACCGGCGGGACCCCGGTCGCCGCGCTCTCCTCGGCGGCCCCCGAGCTGCGCTACCTGTCGTTCCTCTACGCGCGCCTCCTCCTTTCGGCGGCGCCGGCCGCGGCCCCGCTGCGGCGCTGGGCCGTGGCCGAGGCGAAGCAGGGCTCGGGCCGCGTCGCGGCCGCCCCGCTCGAGGAGTTCCTCGAGGTCGGGCGCCGGCTCGGCTTCCCCCTCCGCGGCGACGGGGAGGGGATCCTCGTCCCGCTCCCGGATTACCTCCATCTCGCGACCCCGATCCGAGAGGGGGATTTCCGGCTCGTCCGCCAGAGCCTGCGCGCCGGCCTCGTTCGCGTCGGCCGCGACCGGGCCGCGCGCCTCCTCCAGGAGGGGATCCGCCTGAGGCTGACCCAGCCGCTCGCGGTCGCGGAGGATGCCCGGGCCGCCCTCACGGAGGGGGAACCCGAGTTCCTCGCCGAGGTGGCGCGCCGGGTTCCGCCTCCGTCGTCCCGGCCGGGGAGCACGGGCGGCCCCCTCCTCCCCGACCGGTTCCCCCCGTGCCTGCGCCGGATGCGGCGGTTGCTCGAAGCCGGCGAGAACCTCTCGCACGCGGGCCGGTTCGCGCTCGCCGCGTTCCTCCATCGCGGGGGTGCGAGCTTCGAGACGATCGTCGACGCCTATCGCGGCGCCCCGGACTTCGACGAATCGATCACGCGCTACCAGGTCGAGCACATCACGCAGCGCGACGACGGTCGCGGCTACGAGCCGCCGGAGTGCGCGACGCTGCGCTCCCACGGGCTCTGCTACCGGGACGGGGACCCCACCGGCCCGACCCCTGCCGACCGGGAGCCGGACCCGCTCTGCCACGAGCCGTTCCTGCGCCACCCGCTCCAGTACTACCGGCTGCGCGGGGGGTCGGTCGTCGACCGCGCCGCCGCCGACGGCGGCGCGTCGGGGGGCGGGGGAAGCTCGCGGTAGATCGCCCTGGCCCGCGAGAGGGCGGTCCACTGGCCCGCGATGACGAAGTAGACGAGCGCGAGGTCGAGGATGGTGAACGCGATGCCCCCGAGGTGGAAGCGGGCGAAGGGGGCCGTCGGCGCCCACGGCCACGGGAGCGAGAGGTCGAAGACGAGGAACGTCGCGACGGCCAGGATGACCAGCCGGTCCGCGCGGGAGAGGAGGCCGCGGTACATCCGGCCGACGCCGACGGCCTGCGCCTGGGTCCCCATGTAGCTCGTGAGGAGAAGGCTCACCAGGGCGAGGAGGGCGAGTAGGGGGTAGGCGTAGCCGGAGACCGCGATCCCGAGCAGGAGGGCAACGTCGGCGTAGCGGTCGAGGACGTGGTCGAGGAAGTCGCCCCGGCGGCTCGCGCGCCCGGTCCGTCGGGCCACCTCCCCGTCCAGGACGTCGAAGACCCCCCCGAAGAAGATCAGGAGCGACGCCGGGAGGAACAGAAGGTAGGACCCCCACGGCACGAGCGCGCAGAGCGCGGCCGCCGTCGCGGCGAGGCCGAGCGCGAGCGCGCTCAGGCGGTCCGGGGGCCAGCCCAGGAACGGGCCGCTCATGCGGTCGAGGTAGGGCTGGACCCGCGCCCGGTACCCCTCGACGACCATCGGCCCCGCTACGGCCCGTGGCGCAAAAGATAGTCGGTCACGCGGGGGTCGGCGAGCCAGTCGACGGGCCGGCGCCGGGGGGGCGGACGTCCCGCGACGATCCCGGCAACCTCCCGGGCGACGGCGGCGACGGAACGGCCCGTGGTGTCGACCTCGATGACCGACCGCCCCAGGCGGGCGGCCTCGACCCGGAGGACGTCGAGGGCCTCGGCGAGGACGTTCTCCGCGCGGTCCGCGCTCCGCCCGCGTCGCGCCCGGGCGAGCCGGCGGGCCAGCTCCCGAGGTTCGCAGCGCAGGAGGATGACCCGCCGGATCGGCAGGAGGGGGGCCAGGTGGCCGACGACGACATCGACCTCCGCGGCGGCCCCCCCTTCGAGCCGGTCCGAAAGGCGAGCGAGGTCGACCTCGACCTCGCGGCCGCGGCCCCGGGCGCAGCCGAGGCGCCCGGCGAGCTCCCCCACCTCCACGAAACGGGGGGGGCCGCCGAGGCGGCGGGCGACGGCGCTCTTCCCGGTGCCGGGGGTGCCGCCCAAGGCGAACCGGGGCCCGACGCGACCCCGGATCGGACGATGACCCCGGTGTTGCCGCTGCATGCCGTTCTCCGCCGAGAAGCGAGGCGAAAAAGGGGCAAAGGTGTTTAAAGACCCCCCAGTATGGCACGAAAGCCCCGCCCCCCCGGCGGAGCCCAGCCGCTGGAGAGAGAACGGATGAATAGTGTCTTGGCCGGCGACGCGCCCGCCGCGTCGCGTTGGAGCCCTTCCCGCAGGAACGCCCACTGGAGCCTCGTCGCGGTCATCGCGCTCCTGGCGGTCACGAGCCTGTTCGCGGTCCCCACCGGCGGTCACGCGACGCTCGCCCCGACGGCCGTCTCCGGGGCGCCGATCGCCTCTCCCGGGGCCGTCCTCTCGGGGGCATCGCTCGCGGCCCAGCCGTACCTGACGAGCCCGGGGACCCCCCTCTCCTCGCTGCCGAACGCGACGGTCCAGGGGCCGGTCGCCCCGGACTATCCCATGTCGTTCACCGTCGGCTTCCCGATGCAGCACGCCCAGCAGCTCGCCCAGGTCATCCAGGCGCAGTCGACGCCCGGCTCGCCGATGTTCCACCAGTGGCTGACGCTCGACCAGATCCGCAGCGAGTATGGGGCCGACCCGGTCGCCTACCAGGACACGATCAACTACTTCACGAGCCTCGGGTTCCACGTCCAGACCGAGGGGACCCTCTCGGTGTCGTTCTCGGGCTCCGCGGCCCTCGTCAACCAGGCGTTCCGCACCCAGGTCTCGATGGTCGGCTATGGCCAGGGCCAGAGCGCCGCGATGAACTCCCAGCCGCTGTCGCTCCCGTCGAGCCTCGCGTCGGCGATCTCGACGGTCAACGGGATCAACCAGGAACAGGTCGCCCACCCCGAGCATATCCTCGACCCGCTCGTGGCGGCCGACCTCGGCATCTCCCCCACCTCGGCGAGCATGGCCCCGATCCCCGGGGCGGCGCTCCCCCTCGCCACCGCCCTCGCCCAGTCGCAGTACTCGAACATCTCGACGATCTACAACGTCAGCAACCGGGCGTTCTTCTGGTTCTACTACTACTCGCACCACTCCCGCTCCTACCACTACTGGCAGGACATCACGCCCGCCTCGCTCAACTGGCTCTACGGCGGGACCCAGCTGACCCAGCTCGGCTACACGGGCAACTCGACGGGCAGCCCGATCACGATCGCGATCGTGATGGCCGGCGGGATCAACCCGAGCGACCTGCGCGGCTACGCCCAGCTCGCGTGGAACAACCCCAACCAGATCATGAGCCGCCTCACGGCGATCCCCGTCGACGGCTCGTTCACGACCAACGGGACCGTCACCTACACCGACGGCGCCTCGGGGGAGATGGCGCTCGACATCGAGTACTCGAGCACGATGGCCCCCGGCGCCCGCATCATGCCGGTCTACGGCCCGTGCCTGTGCACGAACGTCCTCGACGACGACTACGCCACGATGAACAACATGCTCCGCGTCCCGAACATCGTCTCGAACTCGTGGGGCGGGGACGAGGACGCATGGCCGAACCTCTACGGCCCGAACTGGCAGAACGACCTCACCATGCATGACTACATCATGCAGCTGACCTCCCGCGGCTCCACGGTCCTCGCGTCGAGCGGGGACGGCGGCGGTTTCGACACGGGGTCGGGGATCCTCTCGGGAAGCTACCCGGCGACGGACCCGTACGTCCTCTCGGTCAACGGGCTTCGGACCGCGGCCCAGCAGGCGACCGGCACGGTCTTCCCGATGAACTCGACCTTCGGGATCGCCAACGTCTCGCTCGGGACGAACTCCCAGGAGCCGTTCCTCTACAACTACCCGCTCCACGTGGGGCAGGCGGACAAGATCGCCTACCAGTCCTACTGGTACGAGCCGATCGCCAACACCACCCTCTACAACGCCCCGCCGTCCGGCTCCGGCGGCTTCGGGACCAGCTACTGGTTCAACCAGACCTGGGTCGAGCACGGCTACACCGTCCCCGACCTCGGGCGCTCGCTGGGCAGCGGGGTCGCGGCGGAGGCCGACTTCAACGAGTCGATCTTCTTCGACGGCGGTTTCCAGTTCTTCTACGGCGGAACGAGCTTCGCCTGCCCGACGACGGCGGGAGAGTTCGCGCTGACCGAGGACTACCTGCTCGCCCACGGCCACAACCCGCTCCTCGGCGAGGGGAACGGGCCGGTCTACGCCGTGGCCAACGCCTGGTACAACGGCAACCTCAGCCTCGTGCCGTTCTACAACATCGCCTCCCGCCCGGGGATCTCCTCGAACGGGACGAGCTACTGGGGCAACTACGGGGTGCTCCAGGGCTACTCCTGGCCGCCGGGGCAGAAGTACCCGACGACCCCCTCGGGCGTCGTCACCTACGGCAACACGACCCCCGGCTACAACTTCCCGACGGGCTGGGGCTCGATCAACGTCTACAACTTCGCTGTCGACCTCAACTACCTCGAGGGCCTCCCCGGGACGTTCTGGACGGTCAACTCCGCGGGCACGAGCTGGGACACCGGCGCCTGGGAGTACATGACTCTCAACCAAACCTACAACATCGACATGAACGCGACCGGCGCGTTCGCGGCGTCAAGCCCGAAAGTCACGGTGGTGTTCCACGGGGCGGACGGGACAGTCACGGCTTTCCAGCCTGCTCTGACAGCGACCTTCACCCCGTCTTCCGGGTACCGCTTCATCCTGAATACCGGCATCGCTCCGTTCAACGAGCCGGGCTTCGTCATCTTCGAGTTCGGCAACTCCACGACCCACACCCTCGGGTTCAGCTACGACTGGATATCCTACCCGACTCCGGCGGGGAACCTCTCGATCTCCGTGGTCCAGCCGAGCGGAGGGCAGATCCTGAGCGGCTACCCCCAGTTCAACCCCTGGCCGTTCGGCTACTTCGCACCCGTGATCGTCTCCCCAGGCTGCTGCACGAACCCCAACTCGATCACGGTCAAGGTGACGTTCGACGGCCGACCGGTCTACAACGCGTTCGTGACGGCCGAGGTCCCCACGACCTCGGTCCTCGCCTGGCAGGGGACCCGCGCGCAGCAGGTCACGCAGTCGCTCGGGAACGCCCACGAGCTCTCCCCGACGATATTGTCGGGGTCGTTCACCTCGCAGGACGGGACGGCGATCGTCTACACCTGGAACCTCATCCGGCCGACGATCTACTACATCAACGCCTCCTACGGGAGCGCCAAGGCGTCGACGACGTACGACCTCACCCCCGGGCCGAACGTCAAGCTCTGGGACAACTACGGCGGGAAGTACTCGCGGTTCGACACCATCGCCTACATCCTCCAGCAGCTCCGCCAGCCGATCACGCCGCAGACCGAGGACCTATGGGCGACGAACTCGCAGAACCAGTCCGGTTACTACAACCTCCTCTACGGCTGGCAGGGGGAGCTGCTCAACGTCTCGGCCAACAACTGGACCGGCTCGACGATGAGCGGGATCAAGATCTGGTTCGGCAACCTGGACGTCGGCGGGGAGAACAAGTTCCACGCCTACCAGCCGACCTTCGGGGTCGTCGGCGTCACGAACTGGACCGGCCAGTGGTACAACACCTACAACACCACGACCGCCCAGAACGGCGGCAATGTCACGATCCAGATCCCCGACAACGAGTCGCACAACAACTTCTTCGCCTACCCGAACGGGGAGACCGCGGGCTTCGGGTTCCTCGCCGCATCGATGCCGGGGCAGTACAACCGCACGTTCAGCTACACCGAGCCGTGCGCCCCGACGCTCCCGAACCCGAAGACGACGATCACCTGCCAGTTCAACGACACGTTCCAGCGCAACTACTCCGCAGTGCCGATCCTGATCCTGCCGAACCCGGTCAATACGACGACCGAGACCCAGCAGCACACGGCCCGGGACTTCTTCAACGTGGGGTCGAACATCTCCTGGCACGTCAACGTCAACCTCCCGGCCGCCGACCCGTTCGTTTCCGGCTACGGCTTCAACTGGCCGGCCGGGCTGGAGCACCTCGTCTCGGTCAAGGCCTACGTGGACGGGGCCTACGCCGGCAGCCTGACGCCGAGCACCCCGCCGTACTGGCAGAACTGGACCGCCGACGGCAACCTGACGGGGGACTACTCGCCGGGCGTGCACCACCTGGTCGTCGTCGCGGTGGACAGCCTCGGGCACGTCTTCACGCGGACCCACACCTTCATCGTCGGGTCGATCACGCTGGACAACCTGGGGCTCCAGAACACCTACACGGTCGTGCCGTACGTGATGAACTGGACCTACCAGATCCCGGTCGGCGACATGAACAACCACACGTTCAGCCAGTCGCTCGACATCCGCTACGTCGCCCCCGGCTGCGGCGGGACCACGAGCCCGTGCCCGCAGGTCGTGAACTACACGATGCGCATCCTCGACGGGGTCGTGAACTACAATCAGAGCCTGAACCTCACCCTGCTGGGACTGGACCACTTCTACTCCGGCGATGCCCAACCCCCGCCAGGACAGTACCAGCTCATCGTCTGGCTCAACGCGAACCATAGCGGTTCGATCGCGGCGCTGACGAGCACGTATCTCGTCTTCAGCCCGGTCACCGGAGCGATCACCGGTCCGTCGGCCAACCAGCTGGTGCCGCTCGGTAACGTCACGCTCGGTTACACCTACAGCGGCGACTACGTCCAGAATGCGTCGCTCGCCGTCTACCCGGGCAACGCGACGACCGGGCCGGTCTTCACGATCGGCGCGTTCATCCCCGGCCAGGGCCTGCGCGGCGGTTCCGCCTCCTGGCCCGCCGTCGACCCGGGTACGTACCGGGCGGTCCTCTCGCTCGGAACGCCGTACGGCAGCTACAACGCGACCCAGTGGTTCAACGTCTCGAGCTTCGGGAACGTCGCCTACGTCAACCAGACCCCGACGAACCCCGTCCTCGGCGGGATGAACGCGGCGGTCGTCGCCACGGCGCTCGCGCTCGTTGCCGGGATCATCGGCCTTCTCCTCGGGCTGTTCATCGCCCCGGGCCTTCGGGGCTCGCGGGCCGGCCGCCCCGCCTCCGGCGCGGCAGGGGCTGCCGCTGCGGCTCCGGTCAAGCCGTGGGACGAGCAGGCGAGTTCGGTCCCCGGGTCGGCGCCCGTGATCCGCTGCGCGGTCTGCAAGGACAGCTTCTCGACGGATTTCGCCCTGCACCAGCACCTCAAGATCGTGCACGGCATCGAGGAGTAGCCGGTCGACGCGCCGGGGCTCCGCCCCCGCTGTTCCCGTGGCGACGCGCCGTCGCCCGGCCGACGGGGGCCCGGGTTCAAGACTCGTTACGTGACATTTAAGTAATGAAAGTCGTCACCATCGACATGCGCCGGGTTCTCGGAGATCGGTTCGCGACGATTGCGACGGTGGCGGTCTTCCTCCTGTCGGCCCTGAGCGTGATCGGGGCCTCGGCGGCCTTCGGTCCGTCGTCCCAGGCCCGCGTCGGCCACGTCGGAGCGGTGGCCGGGAGCTCGGGTGCCGCCCCCCTGACGACCGCCGCGGTGCCCCGGGCGCTGCCGCACCCCTCCGTGGGGCCCGGCTCGGTGTCCGTCGCGATGACCTCGACGGTGGCCGGCTACCAGACGGTGCCGTTCAACCTGTCGTTCTCGCTCACCCTGACGAACGCGACGGTCTGCAAGTCCTACTGCTACCCGGCCAACCCGAACTCGACGGTCCAGAACACCTTCATCAGCGTCGAGGTCCGCGACGTCGCGACGATCTGCCAGGGGATCCTCGGCTTGTTCGTCAACTGCCCGACCGTCGCCAACATCTCGCTCAACAGCTCGGTCGCGAACGGGACCACCTCCTACACGGCGTACATCGACGACAACGCGCTGCTCACCCCGCAGTTCCGCAACGTCGTCTGCCCGAACATCTTCGGCTACGGTGCGCCCTGCTCGTACAACGGCGGGGTCCTCCCCAACGACCAGTACCAGATCTTCGTCTGGGTCTCCGTGAACAACACGGTCAACAACGCGAGCGCGGCCGTGGAGACGACGAGCTACCTCGTGACCACCCCGCTCGGCGGCCAGTGGCTGTCGCCGTCGCCTCTCGGCGCGGTATCGACGGGGAACGTCTCGGTCGCGATCCAGTACCAGGGGAGCTACGTCTCGACCGTCTCGGCGACGATCTACCAGGGCACGAGCGCCTCCGGGCCGGTCGTCTACACCCAGAGCGTCTTCGCCCCGGGCGTGGGCCAGCACACCGTCGTCGCCGCCGCGGTCTGGTCGGTCCCGACCCCCGGTAGCTACTACGGCCTCCTCAACGTGAGCGGCCCCTCGGGCTACAAGCTCATTACGGCGACGTTCACGGTGCTGCCGGCGGGCATCACGGTCTACCAGAACTCCTCGCACTACGAGAACGCGACCCTGATCCCCGGGTTCTCCCCGGCGGTCGGCGGCACCGTCCTCCTCGTGGTCGGGCTGATCGTCGGGATGGTCGTCGCCCTCCTCCTCGGCCGCATGATGTGGGCCGGAGCGAAGCCCTCGGCGTCCCCCCAGCCGTGGCAGGCCGCGAAGGCGAACGAGTGCAGCGTCTGCCACCAGTCGTTCGCGTCCGAGGCCGAGCTCAAGGAGCACGCGAAGAGCGCGCACGGGATCACCCAGCAGTAGGCCGGGCCCCGCGCAACCCCTTCCCCCTACCCCTTCCTTCCCTTTCTTCTACCCGAGGCGGACGGCGCGCGCCGTCCCCGCTACGCGAAGCGCAGGCGGGGGTACTCCCGTCGCCAGGCGAGGACCTCGGGCCCGACACGCTCCCGCTGTAGCCCCGCGCGGGCGAGGAGCCCGGCGAGGCGCGGCATCTCCTCCGGGCGCAGCCCGAGGCGGGTCACCTCCGCCGTGCCGAGGCGGCCGACGAGGTCGGTGATCAGCCGCTGGGACTCCCAGCGACGGGCGAGGGGGCCGGGGCCGACCCCGTGGCGGCGCCTAAGCTCGGCCGCGTCGAGCAGCAGCTGGTGCGACGCGGAGTAACCGTCGTCGGCCGCGACGAGCGGGAAACCGTGCGCGGCGAGGGCCGCTCCGAGCGCGCGGGAGCTCGCGACGACCGTCCGGGCGTACTCGGCGCCGACGCGCTCGAGCTCGAGGAGGGTCTGGGCGAGACCCGCGATCCGGTTCCAGTGGGCGTTGTCGAGGACCCGCCAGACGAGGGCGGGGTCGATCTGGCCGAAGAGGTCCTCGCGGTCGGTGACGAGGAGGCCGCCCTGCGGCCCCGGCAGCGACTTGTGGGTGCTGCCGTAGAGGACGTCCGCCCCCTCGCGGATCGGGTCCTGGAAGACCCCGCCGGCGATGAGGCCGAAGACGTGCGAGGCGTCGTAGAGGACGAGCGCCCCGTGGGCGTGCGCCTCCTCGGCGATCGCCCGCAGCGGGTAGGGAAAGAGGAAGAAGCTCTGACCGAGGACCACGGCGTCGGGCTTCTCGCGCCGGATCTCCTCGACCGCCGCCTCGGCCCGGACCGACCGGCCGGGGCCGTCCGCCGGAAGCGGGCGGACCGTGAGCCCGAAGAGCGCGGGGAGGTAGCCGGGGGCGTAGCCGTCGTACCCGCCCGCCTCGGGAGGGATCGCGAGGATCTTCCCGCCCCGCCGGACGAGGGGGCCGAGCGCCGCCATCGCGGCGATGTGCCCGGAGAGCGGCCGGGTCGTCGCGAACCGCGCGTGGAAGAGCCGGGCCGCGGCGGCGTTGGCGAGCGCCTCGACCTGGTCGGTGTACCGGGTCCCCGCGTAGCTGTTGTCCAGGTGGTCGCCGTGGTCGTCCAGGTCGAGGGGGAGCGTGTAGCGCCCCGCAAGGTCGCTCGCGAGGTACTTTCGGGCCCGGGGGGAGACCGCGTTCTCGCTCGGGAGGAGGTTGAAGACGCTGCGGCCGCGCCAGCGCTCGTGGCCCGCGACCAGGCGGGCGAGCCGGGCTTCCTCGTCAGTCGGGGGCGGGGGCATGCTCCGCCGGCGGGGTGCCGAGGCCGAGGTAGCCCTTCGCCGACTTGCGGTGCTCGCGATTGCCGCAGCGCGGACAGGTGATCTCCTTTCCGCCGAGGGTGAGGAGGCCGTGGCACGCCTGGCAGCGCGCCGAGACGACCCCGAGGTTCGACGGGGCGGTCGTGAGCTTGACGGTGGGCTGGCTCTGGAGGACCCGGGCGAGCACGATGTCGCCCGCGGCAAACTCCTCGCCGAGGGTCTCCGTGTAGCCCTCCTTCGCCTTCGAGATGTGGATCGTCCCCTCGGGCGCGCCGGGGATGGCGCGCTTACCGGAGGCGAGGGCGAGGATCGTCACGATCGCCATCGCGCTCTTCACCTCGTCGACCCGCCCGTAGACGAGGTCGCCCTCGGCGATCGACGGGATCGGGTGGACGGCCTCGACGCGGACCGCCTTGTCGCGTGGGTCGATCGTGCGCCGGCCCATCAGTGCCGCGTAGATCCGGCCGCCGTCCTCGTACGTCCCGTGCCCGGGGACGAACTCCTCGGCGGTGCCAAGGAGGTCGCCGGGCAGTACCAGCTCGCCTTCAGTGGGGGGGGTCATGGGGGAATCTCCGCGGGGCCGAGGACCCACAGGTCGACCGGGACCGCGACCCGGTCCTTCCGGTGGTGCCGGAAGGTCCGGGGGAGATCCCACGAGACCGGCAGGGTCGCCTCGACCTGCGCGCCGCGCGCGACCGCTCGGCCCGCTATAAAGCTTCGGGAGTCGGTCAGCGCGAAGGCGTAGATGCGCCGCCCAGCGGCCGCGAGCGCCGCCTCCCAGAACGGCCGGTCGGCATGGGCCCGCTGGGCCCCGAACGGCGGGTTCATCACGACCGTGTCGGCCCTCAGCGCGGTCGCTCCGACCTCTCCCTCGCGCCAGTCGACCTCGACCCCGGCGGCGCGCGCGTTCTCCCGGGCGACGGCGAGGGCCGCCGGGTCCGCCTCGACCCCGGTCACCCGGGCGGCGCCGAGGAGGGCCGCACCGATCGCGAGGACCCCGGTGCCGCTGCCCAGGTCAAGGACGCTGCGCCCCACGAGATCGTCACGCGCGAGCGCCGCCTCGAACAGCGCCGCCGCCGCCTCGGGCGGGGTGACGACCTGCTCCCGGCGGGGGTCGGGGTGGGGAAACCCCCGCAGCGCCGCGAGCCGGCGGACGAAGGCGGCCCGCCGGTATGGGGGCGCGGGGTCGGTCGCTTCGGTCACGCCCGGGGCCCACCGTTCCGAGGACTAAAGGCCCCATCGCCGGCCGGCCCCGCGGGGATGCGGGGAGCCGGATTTGAACCGGCGAACGCCTGCGCGACGGGATCTCTCACGCCGGGGGGTCCCGGCGGTTTAAGTCCCGCGCCGTTTCCGGGCTTGGCTATCCCCGCGCCCCTACCGGGCGGGGACGGGCGTCGGGGGCGCCTCTTCCTTCGCGGCCCGGGTGGGGCGCTTCATCGACACCCGCTTCGGGAAGTACTTGAGGAGGACCACGTCGTTGACCGCGGCGACCCAGCGGTAAGGCACATTGATGGGCTTCGAGTCATCGACTAAGAGCGGGCTCGACTCCGCGATGTAGAGGCCGTCCATCTTCGCGCCCTCCACATCGACCACGACGTTGTCGATCTCGCCGAGGAGCCGCCCGTCGGGCGTGTAGAGCTGTCGACCCAGAAGTTCCGTCATCTCGACCAGCATGGTCTGAGTTCCTGCGGCGGAAGACGCATCCCCCTCTTCATATCTCTTTGCTCGCATCGGAGCGGTCGCATCCCCCGGCGCGGCGCAGGTTCCCTCCGGAGCCTCCGCGGGACAAACCCTCTTTTAGTACGGGGTCGAGGGAACCCCGGATGGCGCGCTCCGCGGTCGGACCTGCCCGATCCTCCTCCGGGTACCGATGAGCCGGGCCGGCCTCGCCGCGATGGCCGGCGCAGGGGCGGCTGCGGTCGTTGCGGTCGTTCTCGTCCTCGTGACGGTCGGTCTTCCCTTCTTCGGTATCTCGCCGCTGGACGGCCGAACGTCGACGGCGCCCCCGAACAGCGGGTCCCCGCCCGGGACGACGACCCCCGGCAACGGGACGAACGGTACGGGGGGCAACGGCACCGGCAACGGCACCGGGTCGAACCGCACGGGCGGGAACGGCTCGGGAACCACGCCGAGCGTCTTCTCCATCGTCCCGTTCAACTCGACCGTCGACGGGACCCCGCTGAGCTACCTCGAGTGGCTCCCCGCCGGCTACGACCCCGCGCGGGCCTACCCGTTCCTGCTCTACCTCCACGGGCAGGCGAACGACTGCACGGAGATCGAGAACACATCCGGCGGGCAGAGCGTGATCGCGGCCGGCAACGCGAGCGGCTTCATCGTCGCGTCCCTGTGCACGCGGACCAACACCGGCTTCTACGTCAACTCGCCGTACACCGGCCCCCAGGAGCAGGACCTCCTCGACGCGATCGCCTCCGAGAAGGCCCGCCACGCCATCCGTGCGGTCTACGTCTGGGGCACTTCGATGGGGACGATCGGGGCCCTCTCCCTCGCCGAGCATCACCCGGGACTGGTCGCCGGGGTCGGGATCGTCTCGGCGTGCCCGGACCTGTTCGAGGTCGCCCAGTACCGCATCGACGCGAACCTCCTCTACACGATGGGCCCGTACCTCCAGACCGTCGGGGGCCAGATGCCGAGCGCCGGCGGCTACGCGCTCGCCCAGACCTACTACCTCTCCGCCTTCCGCTTCTTCCCGCAGAACCTCTCCGGCGTCCGGCTCTACGCGGTGCAGGGGGCCCTCGACAACCGCTGTCCGAACAATCCGGCCGTCTACCCGTTCCAGCAGGCGAACAACACGATCCTCAACTCGACCTGCCTGACCGTGGCGAACCAGAGCGAGCCCGCGAACTGCACGACGCCGTTCGCCGCGCTGGCACAGAAGGACCCGGCCCAGTACGCCTACCGGTACGTCTACGAGCCGACCGGGGTCCACTCGATCAACGACGTGGACGGCTGGGACATGATCGCCTACTTCCTCAACCAGGTCCCGGGCGGACTGTGGTGGTCGGCGATGGGCAGTCCGCCGTACGCGCCCCCCTGACCCGGCGGTTCAGGCCTCGGCGGACCCGCCGGCGTCCCGGACGGGCTGCTTGACCTGGGAGCGGTAGAGGGTGAGGAGCTCCGCCGCGGTGGTGGCGTCGGTCGGGCCCTTGTCGTCACGGTAGCGGCCGGTGAAGCGCGGGAAGCGAAGGGCGAGGCCGGCGCCGGGCCGGATCGCCCCGAAGGCCGCCCGGTGGATCGGGGAGAGCGAGAGCTCCGCCCCGCGGACCTCGAGCACGAGGGACGGGCGGAACCAGCGGTCCGGGGTGAGGCCGCTCATCACGTCCTCGGGAGCGGAGTCGAGCTCGTACGGCTTGAGCCGCGTAGGCAGCTCCGCGAGGCCCACGTCGTCGAATCCGCTGCCGACCTTGCAGAACGACTCGAAGCGGTCCTCGGCCTCATTGTAGACGGCGAGGAGCAAGGCGCCGTAGCGGCCCGCGCGCCGCCCGCGCCCGGAGAATCCCCCGACGACGACCCCGTCGATCGAGTCGGCCAGCCCCTGGGTGTACTCCCGCTTGTACTTGATCCACCAGAAGCCCCGCGCCCCGGCGCGGTAGGTGCTGCCCTCGGCGAGCGATTTCGCCATCACCCCCTCGCACCCGGCGGCGATCGACTCGTCGAAGAACGCCTGGGCCTCGTCCACGCTCGCGACGACCTGCTGCTTCGCGAGGCGGATGCGCTCGTCGGGTCGAAGGAGCTCGGCGAGGCGAGCCCGGCGGAGGGGGAACGACCGGTCGAGGAGCGGTCCTTCCGGCGCGAGGAGGACGTCGAACAGGAACAGGCAGACCGGCACCTCCGCCTGCATCCGCTCGAGGTCGTACTTGCGGCCCCGCCGCCGCGAGACATCCTGGAACGGCCGGATCTCGTCCGTGTCGGGGTCGATCGGAACGCACTCCCCTTCGACGATCACGGGCCGGTGCGGGAGCGCCCGGGGGAGGTCTCGGACGAGCTCGGGGAACTGCCCGCTCAGGTCCTCGAGCCGGCGCGAGAACAGGCGGGTCGTCCCGTCCTCCCGGACGTGCGCCTGGACGCGCAGGCCGTCGTACTTGTACTCGAGGGCCGTCCGCCCGTCCATCCGGGAGAGCACGTCCGCGAGGTCGGGCGATCGCTCGGCGAGCATCGCGCGGACCGGCCGTCCCACCTCGAGCCGCACCTTCGCGAGCCCCTCGATCCCCTCCGTCGCGAGGAGTCGCGCGACCCGGGCGAGGTCGCTCGAGACGTTGAACGCCGCCTCGACCTTCTCCCGCCCGGCGCGGGTCCCCCCCGCGTACTTCTGGGCGAGCGCGTCCAGGATCGTCATCTCCCGGACTCCGAGGCGCAGCCGGCCGAGGACGATACGGAGGATGTACTTGGACTCCGAGGGCCCGGCGCGGCGGAGGAGCGCGACCAGCGCCCCGACCTTCGCCTCCTGCGAGCCCTCCCCGGAGGCCTTCGCGATCGCGAGGAGCCCCGCGTAGACCTCCGTCACCTCGAGGGGGGGAGGATGCGGGCGCAGCGGGGCGAGCAGCGACTCGCCCGTCGTCCCGAGGTCGCCCGAGACGCGGACCGCCTCGGTGACCTCCTCCTCCGATCTTCCCGCCGCCTCCGCGAGCGCCCGGCCGGCCAGCGAGTCGGCGACCCCGAGCTCGACCCCCTCGTACTCGGGGCGGAGCAATCCCTGCGACAGGTAGAGGACCTCGCCGAGCTCCTCCGGGGAGAGCCGGTCGAGCAGCTCGACGAGGACGGCGCGCATCTCGAGGCGCTTCGTGGTCGCGTCGAGGCGGTCGTAGAACGTGACGAGGTCCGCGAACCTCACGAGGGGACCCCCACCGTTACCGCGCGCCGGAGGGCGAGGAGGTTCTCGTCGACGCGGCCGCCCGCGAACACCGAGTTTCCGCAGACGAAGAAGGTCGCACCGGCCTCGGCCGCCGGGCGGGCCGTCTCGGGGGTCACCCCCCCGTCGATCGAGACGTCGGCCGCCGAACCGAGCGCATCGAGGGCCGACCGCGCCGCACGGACCTTCGGAAGCACGCCCGGGATGAACCGCTGACCGGAAAAGCCCGGCTCCACGCTCATGACCAGTACCTGGTCGACCCGGTCGAGCAGCGGGGCGACGCGCTCGAACGGGGTCGCCGGCTTGAGCGCCGCGCCGACCTTCACGCCTAGCCCGTGCACCGCGCGCACGACCTCCGCGGGGTCATCCTCCGCCTCCAGGTGGAAGACGAGGGTGTCGCCCCCGGCCTTCGCGAAGGCGGCGACGTAGCGGGCGGGCCGCTCGATCATGAGATGGATGTCGAGCGGAAGCCGGGTCCGCGCGCGGACCGCCCGTACGAGGTCCGGACCGAAGGAAAGATTGGGAACGAAGTGGCCGTCCATCACGTCGAGGTGGAACGCGTCCGCGCCCCCGGCCTCCGCCGCGCGGATCGCCCCCGCGAGGTCCGCGAAGTCAGCACTGAGAAGGGAGGGTGCGAGCCGGCGGGCGCGTACGGAGAGGGCCACGGCGTGCCGATTTCGTAAGAGTATAAATAGGACCTTCGAGGTCAAGGGCCGAGGTTTCCGGGGGACGGAAACTCTGGGTGAAATCGATGGAAGAGCTGAATCGGGTGAGCGTAGGTCGTTGGGCCGGACGGCGGGCCCTCTCGACGCCCACGGCGGCGATCATCATGATCGTCGTGATCCTCGTGGTCGGCGGGCTGGGCTATGTCGGCCTCAATTCGGCCCAGCCGGGGGTCGTCACGAAGAGTTCGTGCGTGCCCGCGACCAGCGCGCAATGTTCTCAGGGCTCCGCCGCGCATGACATCACGCTGCAGGTTCCGTTCCGCAGCGTCCAGCAGGGCAACCCTGTTCCCTTTGCCGCCACCCTTCCGGGAGGCGAGACCGCCACCAGCTACAACTTCTCTTATGGCGATGGTACCAACTCGGGCACGATCACCGCCTCGTCGGTGACCCACAGCTACGCCTTCCCCGGGACCTACATTGCCAGCGTCACCGCCGTGGTGAAGGGGGCCGTCCACGACAACTACTTCGGCCTCATCCTCATCACGGTCTCGTCGGCGTTCACCTCGGCGAACTCGGCGAACGTCCCCGGCGTCTCCGGGGCGATCACCGGGAACTCCTCGTCGACGTCGAACCCGACCGCGATCCTGCAGCCGGGCGGCACCGCGAGCTTCTCGGGCTCCTACACGGGCGCCCCGACGAACCCCGCGTTCTCGCTTGCGCCGCCCAAGATCGTGGGACCGTCGGCCGCGACGAGCTCCTCCAACACCTCCTCGAGCGCCGCGGCGTCGTTCTCGTTCCCGAACCCGGGAACCTTCACCGTGACGTTCGTCGGGCTCGCGACCAGCGGCTCGACCAACGCCTACCAGAACTACACCTGGACCGTGTTCGTCGCCCCGACCGGCCTGCACGCCGGCGCGGCGAACGCCCAGATCGCCACGAGCCCGCACAAGGGCTCCCTCTCGGTCTATGAGCTCGCCCCCGGCGGGGCGAACTCCGCCGACCCGGCGATCGACTACGAGACCCTGGGCTACGAGATGCTGATGAACGTCTACCAGACGCTGATCGCCTACAACGGCACGCAGGCCGGCCCCGCCGCGGCCGATTTCGTGCCGGTCATCGCGACGTGCGTGCCGGGGAGCACGACGGGCGCGAACAACTGCCAGAGCCTCTACGGCACCAGCCTGTCGGACGGGACGAACTACACGTTCGTCATCAGTTCCAACGCGAAGTACTACGACCCGA
>DAHUXZ010000027.1 GCA_027315455.1 Thermoplasmata archaeon
GGTTTTCCCTGAGGGGCCGTGTATTGCGCTTCGAGCGCGCGGGTCAGTTTCTCCGCTTGCCCCCGGTTCCCCGGGCGGCACCTTCGGGCAGGTTAGCAAGCTGAGAGGGAGTCGCGGGTGGATGAGGTGACGGACGAGCCGCTGTACCGGGACCGGGTGTGCGGCATCGATATCGGCAAGGCCGGGCTGGTCGCCACGATCCGGGTGCCGTCGGACAAGGATCCGGCGCGGCGGGCGGCCGCGACCCCCTCCCCGCTGGGGGAGAGGTGGCAGTGATGGTCGACCACGGGGAGGCCGGGGGGGATCGGTACCATCTACTTCTCGGGGCGGCGGGCTCGGCGCGTTCCGGCGCCACCCGGACCCTCCCCCTTCGCCGCCCCGAGTACTCTCGCCACGGTATATAGCCGGC
Source organism: Thermoplasmata archaeon (assembly GCA_027315455.1). GTDB lineage: Archaea > Thermoplasmatota > Thermoplasmata > Lutacidiplasmatales > UBA184 > Lutacidiplasma. Next base: position 410 of record DAHUXZ010000027.1, read on the forward strand.
CCGGTCCCGGCGGGACGGGGTTACTGCGCCGCGGGTCCCGTGGCCGGCGGCAGGGAGGAGAGCCCGAAGAACTCCCGGAGGACGCGGAGGGTGAACCCCCAGAGGACATGGTCGTCGTGGACGACGGCATCGACCGTCCGAGGGCCGAACCGCGTCTCCCGCCGCACCGGGCGCACCGTGCTGAGCTTCCCCGCCGGCAGCCAGTAGACCTCGGCGACCTCGCCCGGGTCCCGCGCAAGCGGCGCCCGCGCCGAGGGGTCGAGCGCCGCCGCGAAGACCCCGACGCGCAGACGGAAGGCAGAGGCGTACTCGGTCGCGAAGTACCGGGGGCGGCCGAGGAGGTCCGCCGCGGTGACCCCGACCTCCTCCTCGGCCTCCCTCAGCGCGGTCTCCACGAGGCTAACGTCGTTCGGGGCGACGTGGCCCCCGGGAAGACCGACCTGTCCCGAGGCCGGGTCGCCCGGCCGATGGGCCCGCTCGATGAGGAGCGTGTCGACCCCGCTATCGAGCTCGCGGAGCAGGATCAGCACCGCCGCTCCGGCGCTCGAGGCCGGAGGGCTATCGTCGACCAGCCGTCCGATCCACGGTAGCCCGGGGACGGGCGGACCGGCCGGGGGGACCGGGGACGGCGCCGTCACGCCTGCCAGTCGTAGGCGACCTTCTCTCGGACCGTGGCGCGGTCGACCGGATGGTCCAGCCGGGGGGTGAGGCTCTGCTCGAGCCACTCCACGCGCGCGCGGAGCGCTTGGACCTGCCGCTGAAGCTCGGCGATGCGGCGGTCGAGCTCTCCCGGGTCCGGGGTCGACATCGGCCCACGGGATGCACCCGCGGATAGAAAAGGTCCGGCCCGTCGGGCGCGACGGGGTGGCGGACCGCCCGACGCCGTGCCGGGCGCGGGCTCACGCCGGCGGGACCGCCGACTCGACCCGATGGACGAACGCGGAGAGGGCCTCGACCGTCTCGCCCGGCCGCTCGATCGGCACCATGTGCCCCGTGCGGGCGAACAGCTTGAGTTCGGCCCCGATGATCGACTGCCGGAGCAGTCGGCCGTGGGCCGCATCGATGACCTGGTCGTCCATCCCCTGGAGGATGAGGGTGGGAAGGCGGATGCGCCCGACCCTGCCGCGGAGGTCGAAGGTGCGCACCGCGAGCCCCCAGGCGACCGTGCCCCGGAGGTCCCGACCCCTCATCTCCTCGCGGAGGGAGTCGACCCGGTCGAAATGCGCCTCGATCCAGTCCGGGTAGAACAGGTCCTTGAGCAGGCGGAGCGCGTAGGCATCGTAGCCCTCGTCCCGGTAGGTTTCGGCCCAGTTCTGGGCGACCGCCCGACTGTGGGCGTCGCAATGGCTCGAGGAGCCGACCAGGACGAGACTTTGGAACCGGGCCGGGTCGTCCAACGCGAACTGGAGCGCGAGGAACCCGCCGGCCGACAGGCCGACCACATGGCACCGGTCCACCTTCTTTTGTTCGAGCAGCGCGCGAAGGTCCCCCTCCAGTTCCGCAAAGGAGTAGCTCGAGCCGGCCGGCGCCGGGCTGCGGCCGTGCCCGCGCAGGTCCGGGGCCAGGACGCGGAACTCCTTCGCGAGCGCGGGCAAGACCGCGTTCCAGACCCGATGATCGCCGCCGAGGCCGTGGAGGAGGAGGATGATCGGCCCCTGCCCCTCGTCCCGGTGGTACAGCTCGACCGGGGGGCTCACCGGTTCCGGCATGCCGCGCGCGAACGGCGTCGCGTATTTACCCCTCACCGAAGCGGTCCCCGGCGGGCGGTGTCGCGAGGTCGCACCGTTGGCTCGTAGCATGCTCCGGCGGAAGGAGGGCGAGCCGGTCGCCGGGAGTCGCCGCCGCCGGGACCGCGCGAGCCGGCGCCCGGCAGCCTCAAATAGCCCGCGCACGGTCGACGGGCCGTGGCGCGCGGCGTGATGCTGATGAGCGGCGGGATCGACTCGCCGGTCAGCATGTACTACCTCCTGCGGCAGGGGCACGAGCTCCTGGCCGTCCACATGGACAACCGTCCGTTCACCGACGACACCCCCCTCGAGAAGATCGTCGACCATCTCAAGGTGCTCGGGGAACGCTTTCAGCGGAAGATCCCCCTCTACGTCCTCCCGCACGGACCGACGCAGATCGAACTGATGCGCAACACCGACCGACACGTCGGATGCGTGCTGTGCCGGCGGTTCATGTGGCGCTCGGCCGAGCGGATCGCGGAGCGCGAGCACGCCACGTTCCTCGCGACCGGGGAGTCGCTCGGGCAGGTGGCGTCGCAGACGCTCAGCAACATGCGCAGCGCGACGGCGGCCGTCGGCCTGCCGATCGTCCGGCCGCTCATCGGGTTCGACAAGCAGGAGATCGAGGCGGTCGCGAAGTCGATCGGGACCTACGGGATCTCCACGCGCCCGGGGCTCTGCTGCCAGGCGGTCCCGGACCGGCCGGCCACCCGCAGCGGCCTCGTCCAGATCCTCCAGCAGGAGGAGCGCATCGACGTCGAGTCGCTCATCGACGACTGCGTTCGGCGCGCCGTTGTGATGTGACGTACTCCACGCTGCGCCTGTGCTCCGGCCGCGCCGCGTTCGAGGCCGTGCCGCGGCCGCGGCTCGCCCTCGACCTCCCCGCGATCCGCGGCCGGCTCGAGGACGCCGGCGTCACGGTGACCGACGCCCGCGTCCTCCTCATCGCCCGGATGGAGCGCGAGGTGACCATCAGCCGGGACGGACGCATCCTGATCAAGTCCGCCGATGCGGTCGAGGCCGGGCAAATCCTCGCCCGGCTCCGGGCCCTCGTCGACCTCCCGGCGTGAGCCGCGGGCCACGGTCAAGCATTATCCCCGTTCCGGCCGTACCGGGTTCGGGCCATGCGGGAGACGTGGGTCGTCGGCGCCGCATCGAACCGGTTCGGAAAGATGGCCGACTCCGGCCGGGAGGGCGCCGCCAAGGTCGCCCTCCAGGCGATCGAGTCGGCGGGCCTCAGCCCGCGGGACATCGGGATGACCTTCGTGTCGAACGCGTTCGGCATCGCCGAGCGCCAGGCCCACCTGGGCCCCTTGGTCAACACGGCGCTCGGCATCCCCGAAATCCCGTCGGCGACGATCGAGTCGGCCTGCTCCTCGTCCAGTGCCGCGCTCCATGAGGCGTACGTGCACGTGGCCGGCGGCTTCTTGGACGCGGCGCTCGTGGTCGGGGTCGAGAAGCTCTCGCACCTCGACACGATGACCGCGACGAGCTACTTCGCGATCGGCGCGGACTACCCGTTCGAGGCCCGCAACGGGGCGACGTTCCCCGGCCTCTACGCCACGATCGCGAGCGCCTACCGGCAGAAGTACGGGACCCCGCCCGAGGAGCTCGGCGCCGTCGCGGTGAAGAACCACGCGAACGGCGCGCGCAACCCGCACGCCCACTTCCAGAAGGAGATCTCGATGGAGACCTACCTGCGCTCGCCCGTCATCGCCTCTCCGCTGCGGCTCTACGACTGCTGCCCGTTCTCCGACGGGGCGGCCGCGATCGTCGTCGCCGCGCGCGAGCGCATATCCGCTCCGGCCGCCGAGCCGCTGGTGATACGGGCCAGCGTGCGGACCGGGTCGATCGCCGACATGCACGACCGCCCGGGGCTCACCGGGCTGCCGGCCACGCGCCGCGCCGCCGAGCTCGCGTTCCGGGCCGCGCACCTCTCCCCGAAGGACATCCAGTTCCTGGAGGTCCACGACTGCTTCACGATCGCCGAGATCGCCGCCCTCGAGGACCTCGGCTTCTACGCGCCGGGAACGGCGGGCCGCGCGACCGTGGAGGGCGAGACGGCGCGGGACGGCCGCCTCCCGGTCAACCCGTCCGGCGGCCTCAAGGCGAAGGGTCACCCGGTCAGCGCCACCGGGGCCTCCCAGGTCGTCGAGATCTTCGAGCAGTTCAACGGCGTCGCCGGCGGCCGCCAGGTGCCGCACGCCGAGGTCGCGCTCGCCCACAACGTCGGCGCGACCGGCGGGTCGTGCTCGGTCCACATCTTCGGGAGACGGTAGGAGGGGGCGCGAACACGATCGAGCCCCCCGTTCCCACGGTCCACTCCATCGCCGACTACCAACGCGCCTACGCGGACGGCCAGCGCCTGCGGGGACTGCGATCGGCGTGCGGGTTCGTCACCGCCACCTGGGGACTCGTCTGCCCCCGGTGCGGCGCGGCGGACCTCGCCGAGGTCGAGCTCTCCGGGCGGGGCCGGGTCGTGGCCCTGTCGGTCCAGCACGTGCCGAGCGACGAGTTCGTCAACGAGGCCCCGTACGCCTACGTGGTCGTGGAGCTCGACGAGGGCGGACGCATCTCCGGCTGGATCGCCGGCGTCGCCGACGAGGCGGCGGTCCCGATCGGGACGCGCGTGCGCTGGTCGCCGAGCTACAAGCCCGGCGTCCAGTTCGAGCGGGACCCGGACCCCGCGCCGGGGGGAAGCCCGCCGTGAGCGGCGAGGTCGAGCGTCCCTGGCGCTCGCACTACGCGAAGGACGTGCCGAAGGACATCGAGGTCCCCGCCGGCCGCATCCCGGACCTCGTCGCCGAGGCCGTCCGTCGCTGGCCCACGCGGCCGGCGCTCGTCTTCGGCGGGGCGCGGCTGAGCTACCGCCGCCTGTGGGAGGCGTCGGGGCGCTTCGCCGCGGCACTCTACCGGGACGGGTTCCGTTCGGGCGACCGCCTCGCCCTCTACCTGCCGAACGCCCCCCTCTACGTCATCGCCTACCTCGGCGCGCTCCGCCTCGGGGTGACCGTCGTCCAGGTCAGCCCGCTCTACATCGGCCAGGATCTCGGTCACCTCCTCAAGGATGCGAAGCCGCGCGGTCTCGTCTGCTTCGAGATCCACTACCCCAACCTCGCGAAGATCGACGCCGACGTTCGCCCGCCCCTCGTCTACGTGGCGCGGCTCCGGGAGTTCTTCCCGGCGTACCTCCGGCCGTTCGTCAACCTCCGCCTCCAGCGGATGGGGCTCCCCACCGGGTTCCCCCGCGGGCCGACCGTGCATCCGTACCGGTCCGCGGTGCGGGGGGACGGGGAGTTCCCGGAGGACCGCGGCGACCCCTCGACGCAGGTGGCGGTCCTCCAGTACACCGGGGGTACGACGGGCCGGCCGAAGGCGGCGAAGCTGAGCCACCGGAACCTGATCGCGAACGTCGAGCAGTGCCGCGCCTGGTTCCGGGCGGAGCCCGGCACCTCGGTCGTCCTCGCATCGATCCCGTTCTTCCACATCTACGGCCTCACCGTGGCGCTCAACTACCCTCTGTTCGAGGGAGCGACGATCCTCCTCGAGCTGCGGCCGGAGCCCGCCGAGATCCTTCGCCTCATCGCCCGCTACCATCCGACGCAGTTCCCGGCCGTGCCGGCCCTCTACCAGGCGATCAACCACCACCCGGACGTGGGCCGCTACGACCTCAAGGGGATCCGCGCGTGCCTGAGCGGCTCGGCGCCGCTCCCCCTCGAGGTCAAGCGGCGCTTCGAGGAGCTCACGGGCGCCACCCTCGTCGAGGGCTACGGTCTCACGGAGGCCTCGCCGGTCACCCACGCGAACCCGATCGGAGGCGAGCAGCGCTCGGGATCGATCGGCCTTCCGCTCCCGGGGACCGACCAGCGGATCGTGGACGCGGCGAGCGGGGTGGGCCCCCTCCCGACGGGCGAGGTGGGGGAGCTCGCCGTCCGGGGGCCGCAGGTGATGCTCGGCTACTACGAGCAGCCGGAGGAGACGGCGATGGCCCTCCGGGACGGCTGGCTTTTCACCGGGGACCTCGCGCGGGTGGACGCCGACGGCTACTGCTACATCGTCGACCGGAAGAAGGACATGGTCGACGTGGGCGGGCTCAAGGTCTTCCCGCGGGAGGTCGAGGAGGTCCTCTACCAGCACCCGGACATCGCCGAGGCCGCGGCCGTCGGCGTCCCGGACCCGGAGCACGGGGAGGTGATCAAGGCGTTCGTCGTGGTGAAGCCCGGTCGGACCCTCGCTCCCGAGGACGTCATCGCCTTCGTCCGCGAGCGCATCGCGCACTACAAGGCCCCGCGGAGCGTCGAGTTCCGCACCGAGCTACCGCGCAGCGGCGTCCAGAAGGTGCTGCGCCGCGCCCTCCGGGAGGGCCACGACGGGGAACCTACAGCCCCCGCTCGATGAGGTCGCGCGAGATCACGAGCCGCTGGATCTCGTTCGTCCCCTCGAAGATCTCGGAGATGCGGGCATCGCGGTAGGCGCGCTCGATCGGCGTGCCGCGGATGTAGCCGAGGCCGCCGTGGATCTGGAGCGCCTCGTCGATGACCGTGGTGGCCCATTCCGAGGCGAGGCACTTGACGATCGCGGCCTCGCGGGTCTTCGTCCGCCGGTCGAGCCGCCCCCACGCCGCGGGGTCGTCGCCCATCCGGTCCTGGTGGGCGGCCGCGAGGTAGACCATGGGGCGCAGCGCGTGGGCGTACATCGCCATGTCGGCGAGCTTGAACTGGATGACCTCGTACTCGCTGATCGGGAGGCCGAACTGCGTCCGGTTCTTGGCGAAGTCGAGCGCCTCCGTCAGCGACGCCTCGAGGCCGCCGAGCGAGGCGGCGCCGAGCGAGACGCGCCCGACGTCGAGGGCGGTCATCGCGACGACGAACCCCCGCCCGACCCCCCCCAGCACCCGGTCCGCCGGGACCCGGACGTGGTCGAGGATCAGCTCGGCCGTCGACGTGCCGTGCAGCCCCATCTTCTTCTCGCAGCGGCCGACGCGGAAGCCCGGGGTGCCCTTGTCGACGAGGAAGCAGGTCACGCCGCCGTTCGGCCCGAGCTTCACGTCGTTCGCGGCCATGACCAGGACGGTGCCGGCCTCCGCGCCGTTCGTGACGTAGATCTTCTGGCCGTTGAGCACCCACCCGTCGCCCTCGGGCACCGCCGTCGTCCGGACCGAGCCCGAGTCGCTCCCGCTCCCCGGCTCGGTCAGGCTGAAGGCGAGGATCGTCTTCCCTTGGGCCGCCGGGACGAGCCAGCGGCGCTTCTGCTCCTCGGTCCCGAAGTACAGTAGCGGGGTCGTCCCGAGCGAGGTGTGCGCCCCGACGATCGCCCCATGGGAGGCGTCGACGCGCGCGATCTCCTCCACCAAAAGGCAGTAGCCGACCTTGCCGAGGCCGAGCCCGCCGTACTCCTCCGGGATCGGGACCCCGAAGTAGCCCTCCGCCTGCATCCGGGCGATCGTCGCCCGGGGGAACTCCTCCTTCTCGTCCATCTCGACGACGATCGGGGATATCTCCTCCCGGCAGAACCGGCGCACCGCGTCCCTGAACGCCTCCTGGTCCGGCGACAGCGAGAAGTCGAAGCCCATCGGCCTACGCCCCCGTGAACTTCGGGGGCCGGTGCTCCAGGAAGGCGGCGATCCCCTCACCGAGGTCGTTCGACGCGAGGACCTCCGTCTCGAAGGCCGCCGCCTCCAGGCGCAGGCCCTCGGCGAGCGGGCGCTCGAGGCCCTCTCGGATCGCCCGCTTCGCCGCCCGTACGGCGCGGGGCGCCCGCTTGGCGATCGTGTGGGCGATGTCCCGCGCGGCGCGCAGTTCCTGACCGGCCGGCACCATCTTGTTGACGAGGCCGATCCGGAGCGCCTCCGCGGCGGAGAGGACGTTGCCCGTGAAGATGAGCTCCCGGGCTTTCGCCGGCCCGACGAGCCGCGGCAGCCGCTGGGTCCCCCCGTACGACGGCATGAGGCCGAAGTTGACCTCGGGGGCACCGACCTTCGCCGACTCCCCCGCGACCCTGAGGTCGCAGGCGAGGGCGAGCTCGAACCCTCCGCCGAGGGCGGGGCCGTTGAGGGCCGCGACGACGGGGACGGCCAGCTCCTCGAGCCGGGAGAACGTCGCCTGCCCGCGCGCGACGATCGCGGGCGCCTTAGCGAGGTCGAGGGTCGCGAGCTCCTTGAGGTCGGCGCCCGCGCTGAAGAACTGACCGTCGCCGACGACGATCACGCAGCGCGCGCCGGCGTCGCCCGCGACCTCTCCGATGCGCCGATCGAGCTCGGCCAGGAGCGCCGTGGAGAGGGCGTTCACCGGCGGATGCCGGAGGGTGAGCACGTGGACCCCGTCTTCCTCGACCTTGCGTTGGACCAGCTCCTCCCCGGCCATCTCCTTTCCCCGCCGGGTCGAGCGGCCGGCCCCTCTTAATCTCAGGGGACCGGTACCGGCCCGCCCGGAAGAACGTAAGAAGGGTCCCGGGGCTCGCCCCCGCGTGGCGCGCAACGCGCTCGTGCCGCTCGCGCTCTACACGCTGCTCGCGAGCAACCGCTCGGGGCTCTGGACCGTCTTCTTCCCGCTGTTCCTGGTCGAATCCCGGGGGGCGAGCGAGCCGTTCGCCCTCGCCCTCCTCTCCGCCGCGTTCGTCGCCTCGAGCCTCCTCGGGCCGATCGCCGGCCGCTGGTCGGACCGGCTCGGCCGGCGCCGCCCGTTCCTGCTCGGGGCCGAGGCCGGCGCGCTGCCGCTGTTCCTCGCGGTGCCGTTCCTCCCCACGGCCCTTTCGGCCGGGCTCGTGTTCGTCGCCGCGATGGCCGTGCTGTCGCTGGGCGCCCCGGCCCTGAGCGCCTACGTGGCCGACATCACGGGGGAGAGGGGGCGCGGCCGGGGGTTCGGCCTCCTCAACGCCGTCGCGGCCTCCGGAGGCATCGCCGGGTTCTTCATCGCCGCGTTCCTCTCCGAGGCGTTCGGCTACCCTTCCCTGTTCTTCTTCACGACGGCGGTGATGGTCGGCACCGTCCTCGTCCTCCTCACCCTCGTCGCCGAGGGCGCCCCGGTCCGGCCCGCGGTCCGGACGTCGCCCCGGGAATACCGGTCGCTGGCCGTGTTCTCCGTCGCGGTCTCCGTGCGCTCGCTCGGGGTCGGCGCCGTCGGGACGTTCTACGGGCTCTACGCCATCTCGCTCGGAGCGACCCCCCTCGGGGTCTCGCTCATCGCCGTGGCCGGCATGGCCGCCCTCGCGCTCGCGTCGGTCCCCGGCGGGAGGTACGTCGACCGGGCCGGCGAGATCCGGGGGATATGGCTCGGGACGCTCCTCACGCTCGGCGGCATCGTCCTGTTCCTCGTCGCGGACCGCTGGTACTTCCTCATTCCCGCCCAGGGCGTCCGGAGCCTCGGGCTCGCCTTCCTCTCCCCCGGGATGCTCGCCTACGTGGCCAACCGTGCCCCGGCGGGCCGACGGGCCGAGCACCTCGGCATCTTTTCGCTGGTCAACTCGACGTTCTGGAGCGTGGGGCCGCTCATCGGGGGGATCCTCCTCGCCGTGGGAGGCTCGGTCGCGCTCCTCGGCTTCGCCCTCGCCGTGACCCTCGTCTCCCTGGCGGCGATCGAACTCCTCTACGTGCCCCGCCGCCGGTCCCGGGGAAATGACCCGGTGCCCCGGATGCCGGGGTCGCCCGGTCCGCCCGCGCGGGAGCCCCCGGCGTCCGCAACCTGATATATCCGGCCCGGGGTCCGGGTCCGTGGAGCGGAGCGGGACGTTCGCCGATGCGAACGCCGAGTTCGAGGACGCCCAGTTCGTCATCCTCGGGGTCCCGTTCGACCGGACGACCACCTTCCGCCCCGGGGCCCGCTTCGGACCGGATTCGATCCGGCAGCACTCCTGGAACTTCGAGTCGTACGACCTCGAGACCGGGGTCGACCTTTCCGAGGTGGCGATCCACGACCTCGGCAACGCCGAGGAGTACGGATGCGCCTCGGACATGGTCGCGGGGGTCCGCGAGGAGGTCGCGCGGGTCTACGCGGCCGGCAAGATCCCGATCACGCTCGGCGGGGACCACGCCTGCTCGCCGCCCTGCGTCGAGGCCTATCCCGATCCCGGTGCGCTCGGGGTCCTCTACATCGATGCCCACATGGACTTCCGGTCGAGCTACCTGGGCGACGCGCGCAGCCATGCCTGCTCGTCCCGGCGGATCGTCGAACGCGTGGGGGCGCGCAACGTGGTCGTCCTGGGGGTCCGGTCGGTCTCCCACGAGGAGGTGGACGAGAACCGGGCGATCGGCATGGCCTACGTGACCGCCCACGAGGTCGCGGAGGAGGGGATCGAGTCCTCGGTCCAGCGCGCCCTCAACATGCTCAAGGCCGACCGCGTCTACGTCTCCCTCGACATCGACGCGATCGACCCGGCGTACGCCGGCGGCACCGGCACCCCGGAGCCGTTCGGGCTCACGCCGCGGGACGTGAAGTACGCGATCGGCCAGGTGGCGCCGCGCCTCGCGGGTCTCGACATCATGGAGGTCAGCCCGCCCTACGACAGCGGCAACACGAGCGCGCTCGCCGCCCGCCTCGCGCGCGAGGCGATCGTCCGCGCCGTGCACGCCCGCCGGACCCGGTGAATCGCCATGGAGGAGCCGGCGAGCCCCCCCATATCGCGCGGCGCGGAGGCGTCGCTCCGCCGCGTCGACTGGCTCGGTCTCCCCGCGCTCCTCAAGGAGCGGGATGCGAAGTCCTACCGCCCGAAGGCGCTCGACGAGCGGCTGCGGCGGGAGCGGACGCGCACCGAGGCGCGGCTCCTGGTCGACGCGCGGCGCCTCGGGGTCCGGACCCCGATCGTCTACGACATCGACCTGCCCCGGCACCGTCTCGTCCTCGAGGAGCTGCCGGGACCGACCCTCCGGCAGATCCTCGAGTCGTCGGCCGACCCGGCCCCCCTCACGCCGGCGGTCCGCGCCTTCGGCCACGCGCTCGGCCGCCTGCACGCCGGCGGGATCTCCCACGGCGACCTCACGAGCTCGAACGTCCTCTTCCCGGACGGGGCCGCGGGGACGCCGGCGTTCATTGACCTGTCGATGGGCTCGCGCAGCGCCGGCATCGAGGAGCTCGGGATCGACCTCCACCTGGTCGAGGAGGACTTCAAGGCGCTCCACGCGAAGGGCGAGGCGCTCTTCCGCCACTTTCTCGCCGGCTACGACGAGGGCAACCCCGCGGGCCACGAGGCGGTCCGCGCCCGCGCGAAGGCGATCCGCGGCCGGGTCCGCTACGCTTAAGTCCCGGGCCTACGGCGGCACCCCGACCCGGCGCAGCCCGGCGACGAGCGCGGCGGGCAGCGCGTCGAGGAGGTCCGTCGCCACGAGCCCGAAGCCGCGGACCTCGGCGACGGCATGTCCCGCGTCGGAGACCCAGTGGGCACCGAGGCGCGCCGCCTCGATCGGTGTCAGCCCCTGGGCGAGCAGGCTCCCGACGACCCCGGCGAGGACGTCCCCCGCCCCCGCGACGGTCATCGCGCTGTGGTGGTGGAGGTTGAGGTGGGCGCTATGCCCGTCGGTGAGAAGGTCGGCCTCGCCCTTCACGACGAACGTCACCCCCCAGTCGGCCGCCCGCTGCCGGGCCGTCTGAAGGCGCTCCTCCGGCCGCGTCGCGGGGTCCGGCCCGAAGAGGCGCTCGTACTCCCCCTCGTTCGGGGTCGCCACGACGGCGCCCGCCGGGCCGTCGCCGACCGGCTCGAGGGCGCGGAGCGCGTCGGCGTCGACGACGATCGGTAGCTGCCCCCGCACCGCCCGCAGGACCTCCCGCATCGCCTCGATCGTCTCCGGATGGCTTCCCGCGCCCATCCCGAGGAGGAGCGCGCGCACGGGGGCCCGCTCGAGCGTGGCGAGGATATCGTGGACGTCCACCGGCCGCAGGTGGCCGCTGCCCGTCGGCACGACGACCAGGTTCGGGGAGAACTGCTGGACGTGGCCCGCCGCCGGCGCCGGGGCCACGACCGTCGCGCGCTCGGCGCCCGAGCGCAGCGCCGCGAGGGCCGCGAGGGCCGGGGCGCCCGAGTACGGCCCCCCTCCGACCACGAGGACCCGGCCGCTCCGCCCGCGGCTCCCGCGCGACGCGGCCGTGGGGAACAGGAGGTACTCGCCCGGTCCGGTCCGCCGGCGGGCTTCGGGGGGGATGCCGATGTCGCGGACGGTGATCGCCCCGGAGTTCTCCTCGGTCATCCCCACTTTCGGGGCGGTCAGCGCCACGGTCCAGCGGGGGTGGACCGCATTCGGGGTCCCGAGCCCGGTCGGGACGTCCACCGAGAGGACGGGCACGCCGCTCTCCGTCAGCGCGTCGACGCTCTCCCGGTAGGGGGAGCGCAGCGCTCCGGCCTGGCCGCTCCCGAGGAGGGCGTCCACCGCCAGGTCGAACCCCCGGAGGGCCGACGCCGTCGGGGCGCCGAAGTGCGTGCGGAAATGCGCGGCGGCCCGGTCCCAGCAGCGGCGGGCGGAGGCGCTCCGGACCTCGGAGGGCGGCCGCACGAGCCAGAGCTCCAGCACGTAGCCCCACTGCCCGAGATAGAACGCGGCGCCGCTGCCGTCCCCGCCGTTGTTGCCGGTGCCGACGAGGACCGCGATCCGCCCCGGCGGGGGGGGAAGGTGGGCGGCGGTCTCCTCGGCGATGGCCCGCCCGGCGTTCTCCATGAGCGCGTCGAACGAGAGACCGAGGGCGAGGGCGTTCTCCTCGATCACCGCCATCTCGCGGGCGGTGACGGGGCCGCCGAACTCGCCGGCCATCGTCCCTAGGAGGTGGCCGTCGTGGAGTCGGCCGGAGCCTCGCCGCCCGAGAAGATGTCGATCGAGGGCGGCAGGAGGTTGCGGCGCGAGAGGTACGTCGCCTGCGTCCTGCTGTAGCGGAAGAGGATGTCCGCCTTGCCCTCCTGGAATCCCCAGGGGCGCAGGATCAGCAGATCGCCCTCGCGGATCCACATCTTCTTCTTCATCTTGCCGGTGATCCGACCCATCCGCGAGACCGAGTCCTCGCACATCACGCGGATGCGGGCCGCGCCGAGGAGCTGGTTCGCGACCCCGAAGATCTCGCCGCGGGCGCGCCGGGGCAGCGGCAGGCGGCCGACCTCCTCGCCCCCTTCGACGACGGGACGCTCGGGGGCCTCCTCGGGCGCAGCGGGGGCCGCGTCCGCGGGTTTCGGCTCGACCGGGTCCGGCACGTTCGCGCCGAGACGGCCTCAGTATTTCAAGCGGACGGCCCGGGGAAGACCGCCTCGGCGTTGCGCGTCAGGATACGCTCGACGGCCTCGGGGGGGAGCGGAAGGCGTCGGAACGCCGCAAGGTTCTCGCCGATGTCGCGCACCCCCGGGCCGGGCCAGTCGCTCCCGAACAGGACCTTGTCCGTAAGCCGGGGCAGCTGCGGGAAGTACTCGAGGAGCTTCGCCGGCGGCACGCCCGACACCTCGAGGTAGACGTTCGGGAACCGGCGCGCGAGGAACATCGCCTCCGCCATCCACAGCGGCCGGCCTCCATGGGCGAGGACGATCGTCAGCCGCGGGAAGTCCACGGCGACGTCCTCGACGAGAAGCGGGGAGCCGAACTTGTTGCGCGCGCCGGGAAAGACCGAGGTGCCGGTGTGGACGATCACGGGCAGGCGGAGCTCCTCGCACGCCGCGTAGATCGCCCGCAGCCCGGTCTGCCGGCCGTCGGTGTAGGCGTTCGGCGCGAACAGCTGGTGCGGCGGGTGGATCTTGAGGCCGCGGATCCCGAGCTCCGCGGCGAGCCGGTGGACCTCGGCCCCCGGGTCGGGGTGGGTCGGGAGGACGGACCCGACGGCCACGAGGCGTCGCGGATCGGCCCGGCAGTACTCGGCGACGAAGTCGTTGGCGCGCTCGGTGTAGCCCACGGTCTCCGGGGCGACGTAGTTGACCAGCACCGCGCGCTCGACCCCGCAGCGGTCGAGGTAATCGAGGAATCGCGCGGGCTCGCGAAGGTACCGCTCGATCTCGGCCCCGGGGCCCGCCGTCCCCAGGATCGCGCGCGCCTCGGGGCGCATCTCCCAGACCGGGTTGATGTGCACGTGGCAGTCGGTGACGCCCATCCTCGCGGCCAGCGCCCTCGGGTATTTGGGGCCGCGCGCCGACCCCCCGCCTCACGGTGGGGGGACGGGGTCGCGGTTTCCCTCGAGCGCGAGGGTTTATCAGGGGGGGCCCCGGTCGGGGGCTAGATGGCCGCCCCGCGCCGGGAGTACCGGGACATGCCGAAGCTGCTCAAGGCGACGTACCTCGCCGACCAGGAGGCCCTCCTGCGGGAGACGCGCGCGACCGTTCTCGCCTACCTACCGGGCCCGGTCTTCTGGCTGATCGTCCTCGGGATCCTCGACTACTCCGTCGCCGCCGACCGGGTCGGTCTTCCCTGGTTCCCGGCCCTCACGAAGCTGTGGACGGAGTCCCCCGTGATCGACCGGACGGGGCCGGAGACCTATCTCCTGGTCGCGTTCCTGTTCCTGACGCTCGTCGTCTTCATCTGGTTCATCGTCCGCTACCTGCGCTGGATCTCGACGGTGTACGCCGTCACCAACCAGCGGGTGATCGTCCAGAGCGGGATCGTCGGCCGCGGGTTCGACGAGATCCCCGTGCTCCAGGTCCGGGGCGTCGACGTGCACCAGACGGCCTGGCACCGCCTTCTGGGCTACGGAACGATCCGGGTGAGCTCGGAGGCCGGCAGCCCCGTCGGCAACGAGGACTGGGTCGGGATCCCCCGGCCGTTCGAGTTCCAGCGGCTGATCGAGAACGCGAACCAGAACCTGCTGCGGGGCCGCGGCACCGCCCCGGTCTGAGCGCGCGGCGCCCCCGACAGGGCCCGGGGGCCGCGCTCGGGTCGCCGGTCGGACGCCCTCTTGGGTCGCGCGTTCAGGCGATCCCGCGGACCCGGCGCACTTCCCGCGTCAGCGCCGGGACGATCGCGAAGAGGTCGCCGACGATCCCGTAGTCCGCGACCCGGAAGATCGGCGCCTGCGCGTCCGAGTTGATCGCGACGATGACCCGGGAGCTGACCATCCCGACGAGGTGCTGGATCGCGCCGGAGATCCCCACGGCGACGTAGAGCTGGGGGGTGACGCTTTTCCCGGTCTGGCCGACCTGGTACGAGACGGGCCGCCAGCCGGCGTCGGTGACGGCCCGCGACGCTCCGACGGCCGCGCCGAGCGACCGGGCGAGCTCCTCGATCAGGGAGAAGTTGTCGGCGGCCCGCACCCCGCGGCCCCCCGAGACGACGACCGCGGCGTCCCCGAGGTCCGGGCCGGCCCCGCCTTCGACGTGCTCGAACCCGAGGATGCGTCCGTCGCCCTCGGGCCCCGTCCCGCCGGGAAGCTCCGTGGCGGGGGCGGCCGACGCCGTGGGGGCCGGCGCGGGGAACGCGTGGGGACGCACCGCGAGGACCGCGCGGGGGGCGGCGACCTCGACCTCCTGCGTCGCCCGCCCGCCGAAGACCGGGCGGGAGAGGCGAAGCCGCCCGCCCGGGGCGCGTCCGATCGCCGTGACACCGGTGACGGCGGCCGCTTCCCAGCGCGCCGCGACCCGGCCCGCGACGTCGCGACCGGCCGCGGTGCCCGCGAGGATCACGAGCTCGGCCCCGGCGGCCGTCGCCGCGGCGACGATCGCGCGCGACCAGGCCCACGGCGTCGGCCGCTCGAGGGCTGCGTCGGCGACGCACGCGACCGAGGCGAGGCCGGCCGCCGCGAACGCCGGGCTCGCGGCCGCCGCGGCCGGGCCCACCAGAAGACCTTCCAACCGGTCCGACGGCCCCGCGCAGGCCCGGGCGGCCCCGACCGCTTCGAGGCTGCTCGCGAGCAGATGACCGTCGCGGATCTCCCCGATTACCAGGACGCGGGCCGTCACGGGAAGACCTTCGCCTCCTCCTGGAGGAGCCGGACGAGCTTCTCGGCGGCCTCCTCGGGGGTGCGGTAGTCGATCATCTTCGCCCCGGAACGGGGGGCCGGGAGGCGGAAGCCGACCGATTGCGTGGTCGGGGTCCCCAGCGGCCCCAGCGCGCCCGCCGTCGTCGCCCAGGCGACCTTGTCGATCGTCGCACGGCGCGACTTGAGGATGTTCGGGAGCTTCGCCGTCCGGGGGTCGTTCCACGCCTGCTGGAGCGCGAGCACGGCGCGTCCGGGCACCTCCGCCGCCTCGGCGCCGCCTTCGACGGACCGGCGGAACGTGAACCGCCGCGCCGACGCATCGTAGGTGAGCGCCATCACCCCCCCGAAGCTCGGGGCGTCGACGAGCTCCGCGAGCGCGCCGCCGAAGAGACCGGCCTCGTCGTCCCCGGCCTGCTTTCCCACGAGCACGAGGTCCCACGTCGCGCGGCCCAGGTGCGCGGCGACGGCGCGGGCCGCGAGCAAAGGGTCCGGAACGACCTCGGCCGGGTGCTCGAGGAAGGTCGCCCCGTCCGCCCCGAGGGCGAGCGCGGCGCGGAGGACCTCCTCGGTGCGCGGGGCGGGCCCGAAGGAGACGGCCCGCACGCGCGAACCCGGATTCGCCTCCTTGAGGAGGAGCGCCTGCTCGACGGCCGACTCGTCATAGCCGGCGAGGGCCCATTTGACCCCCTCGCCGTCGAGGGCGGTGCCGGCGGGGTTCGCCCGGAGGCGGGTCTCGGCATCGGGGACGGGCTTGATGCAGACGACGATCTCCATGCGCGACCCCGTCGCCTACGCCGCGCCCTTGAGCTGCTCGCGGGCGATGACGATCCGCTGGATCTCGTTCGACCCCTCGTAGATCTGCGTGAGCTTCGCGTCGCGCAGGAGCTTCTCGACCGGATAGTCCCGCATGTAGCCGTAGCCGCCGAAGATCTGGATCGCCTCGTCGGCGACGCGCATCGCCGCGTCGGAGGCGAAGCACTTCGCGATCGACGACTCGAGCGTTCCCTTCCGGCCGTGATCGATCAGCCACGCCGCGTGCCAGACGAGGAGGCGGGAGGCGTGGACCGCCTGGGCCATGTCGGCGATCTTGAGCTGGATCGCCTGGTGCTCGGCGATCGGCTTGCCGAAGGTGTGGCGCTGGAGAGCGTATTCCCCGGCGTAGCCGAGCGCGGCCTGGGCGATCCCGAGCGCGATCGCCCCGATCGGGGTCCGGGTCTGGTCCAGGGTGCGCATCGCGATGGAGAACCCGTCACCCTCCGCGCCCAGCCGATCGTCGACGGGGACGCGGACCCCCTCGAAGCGCACCGTGCTGGTCGCGCTCGCCCGGTGGCCCATCTTGTCCTCGTCCTTCCCCGTCGAGAGCCCCTCGGCCGACCGGGGAACGACGAACGCCGTGATCCCCCGGTGGCGCAGCGCCGGGTCGACGGTCGCGAAGACGGTGTAGAGCGAGGCGTGGGGAGCGTTCGTGATGAAGCACTTCTCCCCGTCGAGAACGTAGGCATCCCCGTCCCGACGCGCGCGGGTCGTGAGGGCGCCGGCATCGCTCCCGCCGGCCGGCTCGGTCAGGCAGAACGACGCGAGGTGGAAGGAGGCGCAGAACGGGGCGAGGAGGCGCTGCTTCTGCTCCGGGCTCGCGCCGATGAGGATCGGCTCGAGGGCGAGGCAGTTGGCCAGGATCGAGGTGGTCATCCCGGCGCAGGCGCGCGCGAGCTCCTCGACGATGAGGACCTGGTCGAGCAGCGACAGCCCGCTCCCGCCGAAATCGCTCGGCACGTTGAGGTTCATCAGCCCGAGCTCCCAGGCCTTCCGGTAGACCTCCTCGGGGAAGCGGGAGTTCTTGTCGCACTCGGCCGCGCGGGGGAGCATCTCGCTCCGCGCGAACTTCCGGGCCATCTCCTGGAGGCTCGTCTGCTCCTCGGTCAGGGAGAAGTCCACCATCGGTGACCGACCCGGCCGCGCGGATGTGGGCATGCGCTATATCATGTTTGGGGCGTCCGCCGCCGTGGAACGCGTTCGAGCCCGCCGGCGGTCCCCGGCCCGGCCGCGGTCCGGCCCCCGCCGCATCGCCCGCCTCGACCTCGACCGGGGCCGTCGCACGGGCGCGCCGGAGGTCGTGCTCGCGGAGGGGAAGACCCCCGACCACCTCGCCGAGATCGTTCGGGAGCTCGCCCGCCGGGGGCGGGGCGCCCTGATCTCGCGGCCCACTTTGGTCCAGCGTCGCCGTCTGGCCGCGCTCGCTCAGGAGGGACTGCCGTTGCACAGCCTCGCCGCGGGGCGGCTCGTCCGTCTCGCCGGCCCCGTCCATGTCGGGGTCGTTCCGGGGCATGTCGCCATCCTCACCGCCGGAACGGCCGACATCCCCGTCGCGCAGGAGGCGGAGGAGCTCCTCCGCGCGCTCGGCCTCCGGCCGATATGCGCCTACGACGTCGGGGTCGCGGGCATCCACCGGCTCGCCCGCGCGCTCCGTCGCATCGAGCGATGGCGTCCGGTCGTCTACCTCGTCTTCGCGGGGCGCGAGGGGGCGCTCCCGACGGTCGTCGCCGGCCTGGTCCGGGCCCCGGTCATCGGGGTGCCGACGTCCGTCGGATACGGGCGCGGAGGACGGGGGGAGGCCGCCCTGACCGCGATGCTCCAGTCGTGTGCGCCGCTCGCGGTCGTCAACATCGACGCCGCCGTCCCCGCGGCGCTCTTCGCGGCCCAGCTGCTCGCGGGACGGGCGCGGGGTTCCCTCCCGCCGGCCGTCCCCCGTTCCGGGCCGGGGGGGGCGCGGGCCGGCCGTCGCCTCCGGCCCGCCGGGCGGGGTCCACCCCCCCGCTAGCGAAGCCTTTTGACGGCCGGCGGGCTCCTCGGCTCGTGCCGGGACGCCCGACCCTCTCGGAGGAGGCCGAGCGGGAGGAGCGCGAGGACCGGGACCGGTTCTACGCGCTCGAGACGAAGCTCCGGGAGCTGCGGAGCCGCCGTTCCCGCCTCCTGGACGAGGTCCACCACCTCTCCGACCAGCAGCGCGCCCTCTACGAGGCCCGCCAGCCCCTCCAGGCGAAGGTCGAGGACGCCCATGCCGAGCACCGGGACCTCGGGCACCAGCTCTCGGAGCTGCGTCGCCAGCGGGACGCGGCCCGCGGGCGGATGGACGAGGCGCTCGCCGCGGTCCGTTCGTTCGCCCCCGTCGGCCCCCGGGACGAGCACGCCCGGGGCGAGCATGCCCGGGGCGAGCATGCCCGCGGCGAGCCGATGCGCCCGGAGCAGATCCGGCGCGAGATCCAGCAGCTCGAGCTGCGCCAGCAGACGACGGCGCTGCCCCTCACCGAGGAGAACGCCCTCATCGGCCACCTCCGTGAGCTCACCGCCCGTCTCGCGGACGCGGAGAAGAACCGGGCCAAGTTCGAGGAGCACGAGAAGCGCCGGCGCGAGCTCGAGGAGGCGCTGCGCGCCCGCCGGGCCGAGGTCGAACACCTCGCGGCAGAGTCGGCGCGCCTGCGCACGGAGCGCGATCGCCGCATGGAATCGATGCGGGCCCACCTGGTCGAGGTCGGGCGCCTCCTGAACGAGATGCGGGAGAAGGCACGGGCCCGGGGGGAGGCGATGGGGCGGCTCGACGGCCTCCAGCGGGAGGTCGTGGACCTCGAGCGGGAGATGGACCGCCTGGTCGCCCGATCCCGCGGACGCCAGCGCGAGGCGCGCGCGACCCTCAGGGAGTACTCGCGGCCCTCCCGGGCGAACGAGGTCGAGGGCGCCTACGCGCGCAACGCCGAGGCGCAGCTGGAAGAGCTCCTCAAGCGCGGGAAGATCACGCTCGGCGGGTGACCGCGCCCGAGTGCGGTGTATCCCCGCCGCGGACGGCGCCCGGGCCCGCTACGGGTAGATGTCGACGATCGTCACGAGGAAGATCAACGTCTGGCCCTGGACCTCGGGGTTGAAGTTCTCGGTATAGGTCCCTTGGGCGAGGTCGACGGCCGTGACGATGAACGCGCCGCCCGACTGGCTCGTGCACGGCCCGTTGCCGAGGTAGTCCTTGCCCTGAAGGAGGCCCGCCTGCGACGGATAGAGCTCGTTCGTGAGCGTGATCGCCCCGGTGCCGTTCGCGGTGGAGCCGATGCCCGTCACCTCGACCGGCCAACCGGCCGGGCTCGAGGTCCATCCCAGGCTCGGAGCGTTCTCGATCGTGACGAACGACGCGTTCGAGCTCAGGATGATGACGGGCCAGCCGTACGCGGGCTGGGGGAACGTCGCTCCGGTGACCGCCGTGACACCGGGGTAGGCCTTCGTGAACGCGGTCCCGCTGAGCGTCTCCACCTGCGGGACCGTGAACGAGAGCGGGCGGACCGCGACGCACGCGGGGTTGGTCGACCCGTAGCCGAGGTACGGCGGGACGGCGACGGTGCGGGTCGCGTTGCCGGTGAGCCCGACGAGGCCCTGCCAGAAGCCGGTCACGACGGTGATGAACGACTGGCCGCCCAGGGAGTAGCCGCCCGACGGGGCGTCGGTCCCGACATGGACGGCGAGGGGGGTGTAGTTGGCCGCCGACCCCCGCAGGTGGAACTGGAGCGCCTTCGGGTAGGCGATGCTGTCCGTCGCGACCGAGTAGATCGAGGTGTCGAAGACCTTCCCCTGCTCCGGGCCGCTGCCGAAGATCCCGATGTAGTTGACCGTGACGTTGTCGCCGACGGCCACGGTGAGGACCCCCGGCGGGGTCGCGGGCTGGAAGTGGTAGTAGAGGACCCCGCTGCCGATGCCGGCGCCGACCACGATCACGACGATGATCGCGAGGAGCGGGGTTAACGAGGGGGCCTTCGCCATAGCTACGCTGTCAGGGGAGGGGGGTCAGCCGGTCGCAGGTCTCGTCACAGGAATCGGAGAGACAGGTGGTCCTCATTCCCCCCGCTCCCGAATCCGGGGGACATATAAATCCTCGGCCGAGCGGAGACGGGCCCGGGGCCGCTACGGCGGGGTCGGCGTCGGGGCCGGGCGGCGGCGGAGCGGCAGGCGCAGGCGGCGGAGCGACGGGGCGCCGTGGAGCCAGCAGGGGAAGGTGAGGCTCGTCGGCGCCACGACGCCGAGCAGCGCGGCGAGGTCCCCGCCCGGGGATCCCCCGAACGGGACCGTCTCCCTCAGGACCCAGCCGACCGCGGCGGCCCCGACGGGGAGGGTCCAGCCGGTGCGGAGGAGACGGCGGGCCCCGCCGCCGACCCGGGACCATCGGCCCGGGCTCGGGCTCGGTTCGGTGGGCGCGGACGGGACCGTCGACATGCGTGTAGGTGTGTATAAGTGTGTATCTTCATATATAGACCTCGCGGCGACGCCGGCGGCGGGTGCCGGGCGGGCGGGTCAGGCCCGACGCAGCTTGCCGACGATCGGTTCCTCGAGGACCCCGGCCTCCTCGAGGCGGTTGACGAGCTCCTCCGCCTTCGCGTCGGTCAGGCCCCGCACGGCGGCCCGGGCGAGCGCGTCGCGGAGGTCGGCGTAGCCGTCCGCGCTCCCGTCGGAGAGCTCGTCGATGACGTCGAGGAACGCCGCCTCCTCGGCCCGCTCCGCGGCGGAGCGGGCGATGGGGGCCGGCGGGGCGGCCGGCGCCGCCCGGTGGATCTGGACCTTCCCGTGCGTCGGCACCGCCGCCGCGGGCTCCGGCACCCCCTCGGCGGCGTCGAGGGCCCGCGCGAGGGCGGCGCGGAACGGGCCGAGGTCGATCGTGGGGTAGCGGGCGGCGGCCGTCGCCGCGCCCCGGCGCCAGAGCGCGGGGATCCCCCGGGCCCGGGCCTCCGCTTCGGTCGGACCGGCTCCCTCGCGGAAGGCCCGCACGAGGTCGAGCCGTTCCACCCCCTGGGCGACGGCGTCGGTGAGCGCCATGCGGTACTCGCTCTCGGAGATCGTCCGCACCGCCTCGGCGCGGATCGACGGGTAGACCGTCGCGTCCCGCCCGCGGAAGAGGTGGGCCTTCCCCACCACGAGCACCGGCCGCGGCTCCGCGAGCGAGCGGAGGGCGGCCATGGCGCGGGGCTGGAATCCCCCCGCCGTCACGACGAACGTCCCGGTCGGGTCCTCGAGGCGGCCGCGGTAGAAGGGCGACTCCTCCTCCCGGCCGAGCGACTCCGGCGCCCCCATCACCCCCACGACCGCGACCCGGTTCATCCGGGCCCCCCCGGGCGAGAGCACGTAGGAGGCGGCCCGGTCCCCGATGCCCTTCTCCTCCTCGATCGCCGCGGTGAACTCGGCCGCGAGGAGGCGCCACGCCGTTTCCCTCCCGCTCACGGCCGGCCCTCCCGCGCGAGGCGGTCGCGGAGCGCGGGCGCGCGCCCCCCGACGCCGGGCGTGACCGGGGCGATCTCCCGCGGGAAGAGGGTAAGCCCGAAGTCGTCGACGCTCGCGCGGCCCGTGACCCTTAGGCGGGTGCCGAAGAGCGCCTCGAACAGCTCCTCCTCGAGACGGCCCGGGTCCGGGGTGTCGCGGAGCCGGCGCAGGCATTCTTCGAGGGTCCGGCCCCCGAGGCGCTCGGTCTGCGCCCGGTCGGCGTGGACGGTGAGCGCACCGGTGCCGTCATCGAGGGCGATCCGCGCGCGGAGGTCGGGGACCCCCTCGACGGCGCCGTGGAGGCGGCAGAGGCCCTGCGTGACCGACCGACGGCAGCTCGGGCAGCGGTAGACGAGGCCGCTCGGGGGAAGGAGGCCGACCACCAGCCCCTCCACGACGGCGAGGTCGCTGCCCCGCTCGGCCTCGAGCAGGGCGATGGCGCGGGGAGGGGCCGAGACGAACGCCGCCGCCGGGGGAAGGCCGACGCCGGGAATGCGGTCGACGTGCGAGCGCTCGTCGAGGACGAGCTGGGGCCGGCCGCGGAAGGCGCGGACGTAGCCGCCGGCGATGCGGACCGCCTCGCCCTCGGTGAGGTGGAAGTCCGTCCACGCGGTGAAGGCGAGCGGGCCTGTGTCGTCGGCGACGAGGCCCTCGTGGACGAGACGGCGTTCCTCGCCCACGGTCACCGGCTTCGCCTCGGCCCGGAGGATTCGCACCTCGAGGCGGAAGCCCTCGTCCCCCCCCGAGAGGTCGGCGACCCGGCGGGCCGGCAGCTCCTCGGGGATGAGCCGGGGGAGCTCCGCCTCGCTCGCCTCGACGACCCGGGTCCTCCAGGTGAAGGAGATCTCGGGTCGGCCCTGCCACTCGCGGATCTGCACGGGGCCCGCGCGCAGGACCGTCCCCCGGTCGATCTCCTGGGGCGGCGGGTCCCACCAGGTGAAGCGGACCGTCGCGGTCCCGTCGCTCAGAAGGCCGGAGAGGACCGGCCGACGGCCGCCGTCGGAGCGCCGGGTGATCTCCCGGCGGGAGGCGGTGACGACCCGGCCGAGGACGATCACGGGGGCCTCGGTGGGCCGAAGGTCGCGCAGCCGCACCTCCTTCGGCAGCGCAGGATCGATCGAGCTCTCGGCCATGGACACGATGACGGAGCGGCCAAGCGGAGCGGACGATTAAAACCGTCCACCCGCGGGCGAACGATGGTTGACGGGGTCCCGGCTCCGGCACAATCCTTTTGGGGGCGAACCCCTCCCTCGAAGGTCAGTGGCTGTCCGGTTCCAGGTCCGGCTCGACCGCATCCTCTCGGCCCGGAAGTCCCTACTGTGCGTCGGGCTTGACCCGGACCCCGCGCTGTTGCCGAAGCCGCTTAAGCGGCTGAGCCCCGCGAAGGCGCTCCCCCGGTTCCTCGAGGGGATCATCCGGGCCACCTACCCCGCGACGGCGGCGTACAAGCTCCAGCTCGGCGCCTACCTCGCCTTCGGCCCCGAGGGCCTCGCCCTGCTCGGCAAGCTCGTCCGCCGGATCGGCCCGACCCGCCTGCGGATCCTCGACCTCAAGGCCAACGACATCCCCAACACGATGCGGCTCGTGCGCGACGGGGCGTTCGGCGCCCTGGGGTTCGACGCGATCACGGTGACGCCGTGGTTCGGCTGGGAGAGCTTCGGACCGTTCGGCGCGGACCCGGCCCACGGCATCTTCGTCGTCGCCCACTCCTCCAATCCCGGCGCGCCCGACTTCCAGGAGATCCCGACCCCGCGCGGGCCGCTCTGGCTCGCCGTCGTGGCGGAGGTCCGGCGCCTCGCGCAGGCCCAGGGCAACGCCGGGGTCGTCGTGGGCGCGACGGCCGCCGACGCGGTCCGCGCCACCCGCAAGACCCTCGGCAACGGGGTTCCGATCCTCGTCCCCGGCGTGGGGGCCCAGGGCGGCCAGCTCGCCTCGGTGGTGCGCGACGGGGTCGATGCGCTCGGCCGGGCGCTCCTCGTCAGCGCGTCGCGCAGCGTCCTCTACGCCTCCAGCGGAACGGACTGGCAGAAGGCCGCCGGCGCGGAGGCGGAGCGGCTGAGGACCCAGATCAACCAGCTGCGGTCAGGGATCGGTAGACCGTGAGCAGCTGCCGGGCGACGACCTCGACGCCGTAGCGCTCCTCGGCCCGCCGCCGGGCGGCGGCCCCCATCGACGCGCGCAGTGGGGGGTCGTCCAACAGCCGCCGAAGCGTGGAGGCGAGGTCCTCGGGCAGCAGGGGCTCGACGAGAAGCCCCTCCTTCCCCGGCTCGATCACCTCGCGGACCCCGGGCATGTCGGCGATGACGACCGGAAGGCCGGCGGCCATCGCCTCGGCGACGGCGAGGCCGAACCCCTCGAGCCGGTTCTGCGAGGGGAAGACGAAGACGTCGGCGGCGCGCAGGTAGCTCGGGAGGTCCTCATCGGAGACGTTCGGACAGAAGCGGACGCGGTCCTCCACGCCGAGCCGCCTCGCCGCCGAGGTGAGGTTCGGCAGGGTCGGCCCGCGTCCGACCACGAGGAGCGCGACGTCGGGCGGGAGCCGGGGGAGGGCGCGAAGGATCGCGTCGACGCCCTTGTGCGGGACGAGGCGGCCCGTGAACGCGAGCACGCGACGGTCGGAAAGGTGCAGCAGCTCGCGCACCCGGGCCCCGCTCACCGACGGGCGGAAGCGGTCGAGGTCCACCGAGGACGGGATGATCTCGAGCGGCCGCCCGCGCAGGGCGGCGGAGGTGATCCCGTAGCTCTGGGTGTGGACGATGTACCGGGCGACGCGCCGCAGGGTCGGGGGAAGGAACAGCCGCTGGTAGGCGCCGGTGAGCAGCCGGCCGAGCGCCCCGGGGAGGTAGAGGTCGCAGTGGTAGGTGAGGCAGACCGGGGTGGGGAGCCGTGCGAGGCCCCGCGTCGCGAAGTAGGCGGTCATCGGAGGGGGGTAGTGGATGTGCACCACGTCGGCCGGGAGCGTCGCGATCCGTCGGCGGGTGCCGACGTCGATCGGGGTGTTCGCCCACACCGCCAGCGTGCGCGAGCGCACGATGCGGTAGCCCTCGAGCTCCTCCGTCTCGGGCAGCGAGCGGTCGTAGCGGGAGGTGAGGACCGTCACCTCGTGGCCCTCGCGCGCGAACTCCTTGGCGAGGGAGCGGACGTGGGACTCGACCCCGCCGGCGTGGGGGTAAAAGAACGGGCTCACCTGGAGGATGCGCACGTCGCCTCCCTCGGACGGGGGTCCGCGCGGGGCCCCAAGGGAAGCGGCGGATCGCTCACGCCTCGGTCTTCGACGATCGCAGGGGCGCCGGCCCGGACTCGCGGGTCTGGAGGAGCTCGGTCGCCGGGATCTGGGAGACCTCGATCCCCTTCATCGCCTCCCCGAGCCCCGCGCTGACGCGGGCGAGCCAGTCGGCGTTATCGAAGTGGAGGGACGCCTCGACCACCGCCCGCGCGACCTTGGCCGGGTGCTGGGACTTGAAGATCCCGCTCCCGACGAAGACGCCGTCGACGCCGAGCGACCGGCACAGGGCGGCGTCGGCGGGCGTCGCAATGCCCCCCGCGGCGAAGTTGACGACGTTGAGCCGCCCGAGGCTCTTGACCTCGAGGACGAGCGCCTCGGGGACGCGCTCGGCCTGCGCGAACGCCGCGATCTGCTTTCGGGTCATCTTGGCGAGCTCGGCGACCTGGCCGTTGATGGTGCGGATGTGGCGGACCGCCTCGACGACGTTGCCGGTGCCCGCCTCGCCCTTCGTCCGGATCATCGCGGCGCCCTCGTCGATGCGCCTTAGCGCCTCGCCGAGGTTGCGCGCCCCGCAGACGAACGGGACCTTGAACCCCTTCTTCTCGACGTGGAAGAACGGGTCGGCCGGGGTGAGGACCTCGGACTCGTCGATCATGTCGACGCCGAGCGCCTCGAGGATGCGCGCCTCGGCCGAGTGGCCGATGCGGCACTTCGCCATCACCGGGATCGAGACCCGCTCCCGGATCTCGCGGATCTTGACCGGGTCGGCCATCCGGGCCACCCCTCCCATCGCACGGATGTCGGCGGGGACCCGCTCGAGCGCCATGACGGCGACCGCGCCCGCCTCCTCCGCGATCGCGGCCTGCTCCGCCGTGGTGACGTCCATGATGACGCCCCCCTGCTGCATCCGGGCGAACCCGCGCTTGACGAGCTCGGTGCCGAAGCGCAGCTTCTCCATGAGGTCGGCCATGGGCACCCAAGTGGACCGGGCGAGCGTATAATAGGCTAGGGGCGCGCCCGTCCGGCGCGCCGAGCGTAGGGGGCAACGTCTTTACCCCGGCCCCCCTGCGTTAAGCCGCAGGGGGAGCTGTGCACCGGCTGAGAGGACGAGCCCCGCTCGTCGACCCCACGAACCTGCACGGGGTAATGCCCGCGAAGGGAACGCGATGGCCGCGGTAAGGGCCTCCTCTGCAGGAACGCAGAGGAGATGAGCGAACCGTCACCCGCCCCCGTCGCCGAACGCCGCCACCGCCGGGCCGGGCGGACCGGACGCATCCTCGTCGCCGTCGGGATCGCGCTCGTGGTCGTCCTCGCCGGCTACGCCACCTACGCCTACCTCTCCTCCCGCCCGCCGCCGGGGACGACCCGGCTGACCGTCCTCACCTACCCGAGCCTCTTCGGCGGGACGAACTGCGCGTCGAGCGCGCTCTCGGCCGTCCTCGCCCCGTTCGAGGCCGCCGAGCACGTGGTGGTGACGCTCGTCTGCCCGTCGGGCACGCTCGTCAACGCGCTCCTCGGAGGTCCGTCCGCGACGTCCGCCGACGTCGTGATCGGTCTCGATGAGGTCACGGCGCCGCAGGCCGAGGCGGACCACCTGATCCTGCCGTACGCCCCCCCTCGCCTCGCCGACGTGCCCCCGGCCCTCACGAGCGAGCTCGGCCCGGACCACGCGGTGACGCCGTACGAATGGGGCTACCTGGGCATCGACTTCAACGCGAGCTTCGATGAACGGACGCACGGCGCCGTCGCGAACTCCTCCTTCGAGAACTTCTCCGCGAACTCGTCGTGGGCCTCCTCGCTCATGATCGAGGACCCGGCCACCGACATCACCGGCGAGGAGTTCCTGCTCTGGGAGATCGCGTTCTACCAGTCCGTCCTGCACGCGGACTGGACCACCTGGTGGAAGACGGTCGCCCCGCACCTCCAGACGGCGCCGGACTGGTCGACGGCGTTCTCGGCGTTCACGACCCCCCCGAACAGCCCGCCCATGGTGGTGAGCTACACGACCGACCCCGCCTACGCCGCCGCCTACGGCCCGGCGGGCGCGTACAACTCGACCGTCACGCACTGGAACGGGACGGCGTACGGCTGGCGGACCGTCTACGGGATGGGGGTCGTCAACGGCAGCGCCCACGTCGGGCTCGCCGAGGCCCTCATCGACTTCTTCCTCAACGGTTCCGTCCAGTCGCAGATCCCGACGAACGAGTGGGAGTACCCGGCCAACGCGACGGTCCCCCTCCCGCCGGTCTTCGCCGCGGCGGCCAACATCTCCCAGGTCGTCCCGCTCAACGACGCGATCGGTCCGGCGGCGATCGCCGCGAACCTCACCGGGCCCAACGGCTGGCTGTCGACATGGCAGGGGATCGAGAACCAGTACGGATGAGCGCCCGCGCGGGGACGCTCGCGGTCCTCGCCCCGGTCCTCGGGTTCGTCGCGCTGTTCGCCCTCGTTCCGGTCGCCGTCCTGATCGGGGCCGTGCTGGTCGAGGAGGGAGCCGGCGGGCTCGTCCGCGGGCTCGGCGACCCGCTCAACCTCGCGGCCCTCGGCAACTCCCTCGTGCAGGGGGGGCTCAGCGCCGCGGCCGCGGTGGCGATCGGCTACCCCGCCGGGGTCTTCCTCGGCCGCTACCGCTGGCCGGGCCGGGGCCTCGTGCGCGCCCTCCTCATCGTCCCGTTCCTCCTCCCGAGCCTGGTCGTCATCGTCGGAGTCAAGCTGCTGTTCGGCCCCGGCGGTCCGATCCGGACGCTGCTGCCGTTCACGGCCGCGCTCGCGGGGGGGCTGCCGGCGATCGTGGCGGTCAACGTCGTGTTCAACGTCCCGCTCGTGGTCCTCCTCACGGCCGTGGGAGTGGAGAGCGTCCCGACCCCGCTCGAGGAGTCCCTCGCGACCCTCGGCGCGTCCCCCGCGCGGGTCTACCGCGACGCGTGGGGCCCGGCCTCCGCCCTGGGCGCGCTCGCCGGGGCCCTGCTCACGTTCGTCTTCTCGGCGCTCGCCTTCGCCTCGCCGATCCTCCTCTGCGGCCCCCGCTGCTCGACGCTCGAGGTGCGCATCTACGCCCTCGACCAGACGTTCCTCGACCCCGCGGGCGCCGCGGTCCTCGCGGCGGTCACCATCGCGGTCCTCCTCGCCCCCACGCTCGCCTACCTCGTGTTCGTCTCCCGCCTCCGCGGACGGCCTTCCGCCGGCGAGCAGCGCGCCCGACCGATCCCCTGGCGCGGGGCCGCGACGGGCCCCATGATCGCCGCGACCGCTCTCTTGGTCGGCACCGTCGCCGTCCTCCTCGGCGAGGTCGTAGTTCGCGGGGTGGGGGCGGCGGCGCCGGGCGGCCCGCCCGATGGCGAGCAGGGCCTGCGCGGTGTCTTCCACCAGGATCTCCGGTCGCGCCGCCCCCGTGGTCCGCTCGACC
>DAHUXZ010000028.1 GCA_027315455.1 Thermoplasmata archaeon
GGATTCGACTCCGAGACGGGGGAGGTGGCAGGGAGGTCGTCGCTCCGTGGACTGGCGGGAATCTCGCTCGGAAGCGACGCTTCCGTCAATGGTAGGCTGCCTCCGCTGGCGCGTGGCGGAGCCGAGAAGGCGACCGTCGTGACCCCACTCCCCCCTCCTCCCAGAATCAAGGTCCCGGGCGCCACGACCATTCCCACAAGGAGCAAGACCAAGGGAGCGGTCCTTCTGGCCCGGTGAACTCCCGGCGGGCGGCTCCACCTGCTCGAACCCTTACGTGACGTCGGGTAACCCGTCGAACCGTCATGTTCGGTTCGGGGGCGAGGCGTCGCCCCCTCAGGGGTGGGTTCGCTCCCGGTCCCAGCCGTTTCCTCGGGAAACCGCCCCCCACTCAGGGGATGGCCCAGCCCGGTCGCCGAGGTTGTTCTCTCCCTAGCCGTAGAGACTCACCTCGGTCCACGTCGGCGTGGACGGGGGCAACGGGTTCCCCAGGTAGGCCCACGAGTCTCCCTGCCCCGGTGACGTGCCGCCGACGACCGCCACCCCGGGAATCGTGAACGCCGTTCCGTTCGACCCGCCGAACAGGAGCGTGAACCCGTCCGGACCGGCGCTCGGGTCGTACACGAGGCCCATCCCCCACCGTGGGCCTTCCGTCGTCGAGAGGGCCAGCGGGGTCCACACTCCGGCGACGAACTTCCAGGCATCCGGCAGCGGAACACCTCCCGGCGCCACTCCTCCCACGAGCAGGAGGTATCCGTCCGAGGCGTCGTAGGTCATCGCCCCGTCGTAGCGCGGTGCGGTCGGACCCGGGATCAGGAGTTGTACCCAGCCCGGGGTGAACGTGTGCTTCCACGTGTCCGTCAGGACGGTGGCTCCGGCTCCCTCGCCTTCGGTCATCACCACATACTGGTCGACGGGGGTTGCGTCATAGCCGATGGCGGCCCCGAACCGTCCGGCGAGACCCGCGGGAACCGGGACTGCGGTCCATGTTCCCCCGACGTATCTCCAGCTGTCCCCGCACACGCCCGCGCATCCCAGGCCGCCGAAGAGGAGCACGAAATTGTCGCCGGGGCGACCATCCCACGTCATGCTCGCGTCCCCACGTGGGTTGAACGGCGGAGGGGGCAACGGGCTCCAGATTCCGCCACCGAACTTCCACTCGTTGGCGAGCACCGTTAAGGTAGTGCGCGTCACGGAAGCCGTCGAACAACCTCCCACCAGAAGGAGATAGCTGTCGACCATCTCGAACACGAGCACGGCGTCCCACCGGGAGGAGGGATCGCAGTTCGAGCAGATCCACTTCCACCCTCCGTTCGCGTACTCCCAAGTGTCCGCCGAATTCATCACGGGTCCGCACCCCGCGATCTTCGTATCCTGACAGTCGCCGACCCGTAGCACGTACTGCCCAGCGAGGTTGTACGCCAGGCTCGCACTGTACCGGGCGGCCGGGACCGGGGCGCGGGGCAACGGGTTGCGGAAGGTCTCGGCCCTCCAGTTGTTACCCTGGAAGATCCCCCCGGGTTCTCCGAGCACCTTGCCGTTGGCTCCGACGCCCCCGACGAAAAGGACGTAGCCCCCTCGGGTGTCGTTGGCCACGGCCGCGTCAGGTCGGGCGGGAGGTGAAGTGGCGGGAGCGAGCTTCGCCCGCATCCCTTTGAGGTAGGACTAACGAGGATTTGAACTCGTTAGGAAAGCCGCGGGAGGGCTTGGAGCCGAAGGTTCAGCTCCACCTCGGGTTCCGCGGGGGACCGTGACCCAACTCCGCCTCGAAAACCCCCCGCGTCTCTTCCGAAGTGAGCCGGGGGGATGGGCGCGAAGGGCTTGGTTGTGTCAGTTCTCCCCTCCCCCCTTTCCCGCGATAGGTTGAGAGATGCCCATCCACTTCTCAACCTCACTCGGCGTGGCCTCAGGGGGCAAGCAGATGTCGTCTCTGTCACGAGACGCGTTCGCAGGTCGAAGGGGACATGGGCGCGCATCTCCCATCCACCCGGGCGTCCACCTCCGCCGCACGTGAATGTGAGCTCCGCCTTTGAGCGCCAGAATGCCGAATCCGCCGACTTGATCTGACCGAATGAACAACCAAGTCCGGCCCAAGACTAGCTGATTCCCAAGCGAGCCCCGCTGCCTGCCAAAGAATGCGACTCGCCCCCGATGGGAGTACCGTCCGCTTCGCTCGCCTTCTAATCTGACCACCAGTCCAACCCAACTCACCAGGTTTGGCGCAAGGAAATTTCCGATGCTGACTCGCAGGATTGGCGAACGGACGCGATACACTCCATTCGAGGCTGCATAAGCGCTCGAAGGACGAAACCCGCCACGTAGCCCATTGGCATCCGCACGAATCATGTGCGTAGATCGCCAGAGCGTCAAGCCGCCTGAGAGCACCATGTCCATCAGGACTAGGAGGAGGCCGACCGAGGCCAATGCCGCGAATGCTGAAGCCGACAGCGCCGACCCTCGCAGAGCGTACAACGCAAACTGAACCGCCGATGCGGCGGCAATCGCAGCGAAGGCTACTGCGGCCGAAACGGAGGCGCCGAGTGGGACCGTACATGTGAGTGCCTCACTGGGGGGTCCACCCGGCACCGTGGGGGTAGCCGTTCCCTCTGTCTGCTTCTTGTACGTCGCGAGGCCTACGTTTCCTTCGCGCCGCCTCTCGGAACCCGTAACTGCGGTTCGCGAGTGACCTTTGCCAATTGGTGAGTAGACGGTCACGCTTACTGGGTCGGCCTCACGGCTCAGACAGGAGCCAGACGGGTATGAACCCTAGGGAGAGAGCCGCGGGAGGGGTTTGAACCCTCGACCTGCTCCTTACCAAGGAGCCGCTCTGCCAGCTGAGCCACCGCGGCATGCCCGGACGCACCAATCGTGTTAGTTCTTCCGTTTTGCCCTCAGCGCGAGCTCAGGGTCCCCCGATGCCGGCCGGCCCCACGGGAACGGCGCTGAGTCGACCGTCCATGTCGCCCGGTCGGCGACGCGCATCGGGCGCTTCTCGAGGAACGCGGCCATTCCTTCCCGCTGGTCGGCGGTCCCGAAGAGCGCCGTCCACAGGTCGAGCTCGTAGCGTAGCCCCGGTTCAAGGCCGGGGCGGATCGATCGCCGGAGGGCGTACTTCGCCGCCGCCAGCGCAAGCGCCGGCTTCTGCGCGAGCTCGCGGGCGAGCTCGTCGGCCCGTGTCGCGAGCTGCGCGCGGGGGACCACCTCGAGGACGAGCCCCTGGGCCCGGGCGGACTCCGCCGGCACCGCGCGTCCGCTCAGGATCCAGTACCGGGCCTGCTGGACGCCGACGCTCGCGGGAAGCCGCTGAGTGCCCCCCCACCCGGGCATGACGCCGAGATTGATCTCGGGCTGCCCGAACAGGGCATCGTCCGCCGCCACGATGAGGTCGCAGGCCAGCGCGATCTCGCACCCGCCCCCGAGGCAGCTCCCGTGGACGGCGGCGATGACCGGCAGCGGCAGGCGCTCGATGGCTACCGTGACCCCCTGACCGCGGGCGCCGTGGCGCTCGGCACCTTCGGGATCGAGAGGGGCCATCTCCCGGATGTTGGCGCCGGCTGCGAACGCCTTCGGCGCGGCGCTGTCGAGGAGGACGACCCGGGCCTGGGGGTCCTCCTCGGCACGGTGGAGCGCGACGATCAGCTCGGCGAGGACCTCCGCGCTGAGAACGTTGACGGGCGGGTGGTCGATCGTGAGCCGCGCGATGCCCTCCCGCTGGTCGTAGCGGACGACGGGCCGCTCGGGGTTCGGGGCCACGGGCTGCCCACCCGACGCCCGGTATTTAACGGACGCCGAGTCGCCGGGCGCTCGTCGCGGTGCCGCGGCCCCACGCTGACGACAACCGTAATGCGGCCCCACCGTTACCTCGGCCCGTGCGCGCGCTCGTGACGGGGGCCTCCGTCGGGATCGGCCGCGAGACCGCCCGGGCCCTCGCCCGCGATGGGTTCGATGTCGCCGTGCACTACCGGGGGCATGCCGCCGAGGCGGAGGCGCTCGTCCGGGAGCTCGGCGCGGGCGGACGGGAGGCCTGGAGCGTGCGGGCGGACCTCGCCCGACCGGACGGAGCACGCTCCCTCGCCCACGCGGTCCGCGACCGCTGGGACTCGCTGGACGCGATCGTCCACAACGCGGGGTCGTATCCGCGCGCCCGGTTCGCGGCGATCTCGGACGCCGACTGGGAGGAGTGCCTCCGCGTGAACCTCCTCGCCCCGGCCCTGCTCACCCGCGAGCTGCTCCCCCTTCTCGAGCGGTCGGGGGCGGGCCGCGTCGTCTTCGTCTCGAGCGTCCTCGCACTCGCCGGGTCGCGCCACGGCGCCCATTACGCGGCGGCGAAGGCCGGCCTCCTCGGCCTCGCCCGCTCGCTCAGCCGGGAGCTCGCCCCGCGGGTCACCGTCAACGCGGTCGCTCCGGGGTCGATCGACACCGCGATCCTTGCCGCCGATACCCCCGAGATGCGCTCCGAGCGCAACCGCGCGATCCCGCTCGGGAGGATCGGCACCGCCGGCGAGGTCGCCGAGGTGATCGCCTTCCTCGCCTCCCCGAAGGCCTCCTACGTCACCGGCACGACGATCCACGTCAACGGCGGCCTGCGCCCGGAGTAGCCGCATGGCGGGCGAGATCGTCACCACATGGTTCGGCGCCTTCCTCGTGCGGGACGGGCGCGTCGTGAGCGCCTTCCCCGCGCCGAAGGACGCGGAGGCGCTGGCCGAGCGGATGTCCGTGCGGCGGGCCGGCGGCCGGACCGCCGAGGAGGATCAGCTCCTTACGCAGGCCGGCGCCGTGGCGCTCCGCAGCCGGGACCGGCGCCTCCTCGGCCCGACGGTCGCGCTCGGCGGTGACCCCGCCGCCGAGATCGACCCGAACGGCTACGGGTTCACCCCGGAGCGGCTGCGGGCCGCCGTCATCGCCGTGGCGGAACGCTCGCTGACGACGCAGTGGGACCCCTCGGTGCACGTCGAGGAGGCGGTGCGCTCCCTGACGGATCTCGACGCGACGCTCAATCTCATCGGCGAGCGGGTCGCGCAGTGGGCCGCCCACGACATCCCCCTGTCCGAGGGGGAGGGGGGAGAGTCCGCCCGCCGGGCCGCGCACGGGCTCGTCGACGAGGCCCGCGTGGCCGGACCGCTCGGACCGTCCGAGCCGGAGCTCACGCGGGCGCGCCGGGCCCTCGCCGGCCTCTACCTCGAGACCGAACGGACGCGGCGCGAGCTCGAGGCCGCGGTCGAGAGCGCGATGCCGCGCCGCGCCCCGAACCTCACCGCGCTCCTCGGAGCGCTCCTCGCCGCCCGCCTCCTCTCGCAGGCCGGGGGGCTCGATCGCCTCGCGCGCCTCCCCGCGAGCACCATCCAGGTCCTCGGTGCCGAGCGCGCCTTCTTCGAGCACCTCCGCGGTCGGGCACCGCCCCCGCGCCACGGCCTGCTGTTCCTCCACCCGACGATCCAGGGCGCTCCGCGACGTCAGCGGGGTCGGCTCGCCCGCGCCCTCGCGGGCAAGGCGGCGATCGCGGCCCGGATGGACCGGGAGGGCGCGGCGCTCCGGCCCGAGCTCAAGGGCGACTATGAGACCCGGGCGCGCGCCATCCGCTCCGCCGGGGAGCGCCCGCGCAAGCCTCGGCGGTCAGGCACGCCACTTGACCGAGCAGCCGAGGACGGGTAGCTCCGGCGTCGGGACCGGTTGCCCGGCCAGTGCGGCCTCGAGCGCTTCCTCGAGGTAGCGGTGGCGGACCGCGCCGGGCTCCCGGTGATTGTCGTCGATGCGGCCCTGGAAGAGGAGGCGGCGGTCGGGTCCGAAGAGGAAGGCGTGCGGCGTGACGAGGGCGCCGTAGGCCCGCGCGACGTCCTGGCTCCCATCGCAAAGGTAGGGAAAGGGGTAGCCCTTGTCCTGGGCGCGCGCCTGCATCCGCTCGAACCGGTCGTCGGGGTAGGCGTCGGTATCGTTCGAGTTGATGAGCACGAAGGCGACGCCGCGGGGACCGAAGCGCCGGCCGAGGTCGACCAGGCGGCCCTCCCACGCCTGGACGTACGGGCAGTGGTTGCACCAGAAGACGACGAGCAGGAGCTTCTGGGGGTCGGCGTCGTGGAGCCGGTGCTCCTTCCCGTCGACCCCGGGCAACGCGAAGTCGGGAGCCGGGTCGCCGGGACGGAGCCGGAAGTTCGCGAGCTCGGCCATGCCGTGGTGAGAGGGCGGGAGGGATTTACCGCTGCGGGGGGGCGGCTTTACGACCCCGGCGGATGCGCCGGCGTGGAGCGGCTGTTCGACGGGCGCGTCGCCGCGGCGACCGATGTCGAACGCGACGAGGCCCTCCTGCGCCGGGGGCGTCCGGCCGTACGGGTCGCGATCCTCGCGGACCGTGCGCTCAGCCTCGGGGTCGCCCAGGCCACGGATGCGCCGGCCGCCCTCCGGGCCGCGGCGCTCGGGCTTCCGGTCGTGCGCCGTTCCACCGGCGGCACCGGCGTCCTCCATCTCCCGGGGGACCTCGCATGGTCGGTCGTCCTGCCGAGAGAGGACCCCCGCGTGGGTCGCGGATTCGTTCGGGCCTACGGCCGCTTCGGGGAGGGCGCCGTCCGCCTCCTCGTGGAACGCGGGGTCGAGTCGTCCTGGGTGCCGGCCCCGGGCCTCTCTCCCGAGGCGTGTCTCCTCGGCGATCGCGGCGAGGTCCTCGCGGCCGGCCCCCGGGTGGTGGGGGGCGCTGCGCAGCACCTGACGGCCCGGGCGATCCTCCATCACGGCGTCATCGGGGTCCTCGCCGAGCCCGACCTCGAGTCCGAGCTGTTCGACGTCCCCGCCTCCCTCCTGCGTTCCCGGCGGGCCGGGCTCGACGGGCTCGGGGTGACCCTGTCGTCGGAATGGCTCGCGGCGCGGCTCCTCGACCACCTCGCCCGATCGCTGGGCCGCCCCGCGGAGGACAGCGCCGGGGCGGGGACGACCGGCTGAACTACGCCGGGGACCAGAGGGCGGCCGCGGCCGTCTCCGCCTCGGCCCGGATCGGGGCCCACGGCTCGCGGACGAGCGCGCGGTGGCGGACGACGGCCTCGCCCCCGACGTAGACCGAGTCGATCGCCTCCTCGCTCGCCGCGTAGGCGAGGTGCGAGACGACGGCCTCGGGCCGGGCCGGGAGCATCGTCGGGTGGTCGAGGCGGACGAGACTGAGGTCGGCGAGCTTGCCCACCTCGAGCGAGCCCAGGTCCTGGCCCCGGCCGATCGCCGAGGCGCCCTCGATCGTCGCGAGGTCGAGGAGCTCCTGGGCGCGGAGCGCGGCGGCGTCCCACCGGTGGTGCTTCTGGAGAAGGCCCGCGACATGCATCTCGCGAAGCATCGACAGGCTGTTGTTGGAGGCCGTCGAATCCGTCCCGAGGGCGACGCGCGCCCCGGCCCGGCGCAGCTCGACCACCGGAGCGACCCCGCCCGTCGCGAGCTTGAGGTTCGAGCTCGGGCAGTGGGCGACGGCAACGCGGCGCTCGGCCAACAGCTCGATCTCGCGGCGCGTCAACCACACGCCATGCGCGGCGACCTGGTCGGCGCCGAGGAAGCCGATCCGCTCGAGCCAGATCGGCGGCCGCATCCCGGTCTTCGCCTCGTGCTCGTGGACCTCGCGCCGGGTCTCGGAGAGGTGATAGTGGAGAAGGGTCCCCGCGGCGCGGGCGACATCCCGCGCCTTGAGCCACGTCTCCTCGCCGCAGACATAGACGCCCTGCGGGCCGACGAGCGGCGTCACCCGCGCGTGGCCCCGCCAGCGGTCGATGAACGCCCGGGCGTTGTCGACGGGTACCCCCTTCTGCGTCGTCATCTCGGGGTCGAGGACCGCCCACCCGAGGAAGCCGCGGGCGCCGAGTCGCTCGACGGCCCGCGCCACGGCGTCCTCGGCGTAGTACAGGTCGAGGAACGACGTCGTTCCGCTGAGGAGCATCTCGGCGATCCCGGCCGCGGCCCCGGACTCGACGTCCCGCTCGGTCCGCCGGGCATCCACGGCGAAGAGGCGCTCGAGGAAACCCCCGAGGTCACGGTCGTCGGCGATCCCGCGCAAGAGCGACATCGCGACGTGGGCGTGGGCATTGACGAACCCCGGCACGATCGCGAAATCGCTCGCGTCGATCTCCTCCCCCACCGCCGCGGCCCCCGGGCCGACGTGCGCGATCCGGCCGTCGGTCACGGCCAGGTCGCCGCGGACGACGCGGCGCTCGGCGTCCTGCGTGACAAGGAGGGCGTTGCGGAAGACGACGGGGGCCGGCGCGCTCACGGGCGAGCGAGCACCGTCCGGCTCAAAGGCGTTGTGTCCGGCGGGGCGCCGGCGGCTCGGCCGACCCCTCGGGAAGGTCCGCGACGCCCTCGGAGACGCGGACCTCGTAGGTCCGCATCCCGCCGAGCATCTCGCGCACCCAGCGCTGGCCGAAGACGATCGCGAGCGGGAATATCGCGAGGACGACGAGGATGAGGTCGACCCAGAGGCCGGGGACCCACGCCGCCGACGGCATGCCGAGGATCGTGGCGGCGGTGTTCGGGATGAGGACCACGGCGCTCACGAGGCCCAGGATGAGGGCGATGTAGGAGAGACCGAGCATCCGGATGTTGGAGGTGTTCGCGAGCGCCGCGATGCGGTTCGAGACGCGCGAGAGCTCGTTCGCCGCGTCGGCGATGCGGTTCGACTCCTCGGCGTTCCGCAGCAGGATCAGGTCGCTCAGCGCCGCACGTACCCCCGCGGCGAGCTCCTGCACGCGAGTGAGCTCCCCGAGGAGCGACGGGAGCTGGTCGCCGAGGCCCGGGAAGCGCTCGCCGAAGCGGCCGCCGCACTCGGTCGCGGCGACCAGCGCGCGTCCGATCTGCGCGCGCAGGCCCGCGACCCGCCGCTGGAGGGCCCAGATCTCGCTGAGGGGCACGGAGCGTCCGTGCTGCTGGGTCTCCGCGAGCGACCCGTCGACCTCTTCGACCCGCTCGAGGTAGGCCCGGGCGGTCCCGACGAACAGGTCGAAGACGCGGGCCGCGTCGCCCGACAGCCCGTGCGCCGCCCCGACACCGGTGGCCGGGGGGACCGGCCCGAGAAGCTGGACGCCCGTGGGGTCGATCCAGATGCCCAGGTAGGCGACCTGGCCGCGCGCGTCCGGGACGCCGAAGGTGAGCAGCGAGCCCGCGCTCCCGTGGAGGACGGGAGTGCTCGGCGCCGCATGCGTCGGGCGGCCGAGCGCCGCGAGGGCCTCGGGCAGCGACCGCGCCGCCATCGTGCCCCGCGTCCCCCCGGCTAGATGTCGAGGTTCGTGACCTCGACGGCGTGCTGCTGGATGTAGGCGCGGCGGGGCTCCACCTCTTCGCCCATGAGGATCGTGAACAGCTGGTTCGCCTTCTGGGCGTCGTCGACGGTGACGCGCAGGAGGTTGCGGGCCCCCGGCTTCATGGTCGTGTCCCGCAGCTGGTCGGCGTTCATCTCCCCGAGGCCCTTGTAGCGCTGGAGGACGACCCCCTTCATCCCCCCGAACTCGGCGATGGAGCGGTCGCGTTCCTCGTCGCTGTAGGCGTAGTGGCTGCGGTTGCCCTTCTGCACGCGGTAGAGCGGCGCCTGGCCGATGTAGATGTGGCCTTCGGTGAGGAGCTCCGGCATCTTCCGGTAGAAGAGCGTGAGCAGGAGCGTACGGATGTGCGCGCCGTCCACGTCGGCATCCGTCATCAGGATGACCTTGTGGTAGCGCAGCCGAGCGAGGTCGAACTCCTCCCCGATCCCGGTGCCGATCGCCGTGATGAGGTTGCGGATCCCCTCGCTCTGGAGCATCCGGTCGAGGCGCGCCTTCTCCACGTTGAGGATCTTGCCGCGGAGCGGCAGGACGGCCTGGAACTCCCGGTCGCGGCCCTGCTTGGCGGTGCCGCCGGCCGAGTCGCCCTCGACGATGAACAGCTCGCTCACCGCCGGGTCGCGGGAGTGGCAGTCGGCGAGCTTCCCCGGTAGACCTCCGCCCTCGAGGAGGCCCTTCCGCCGGGTGAGCTCGCGCGCCTTGCGCGCCGCCTCCCGCGCCTGGGCGGCCTGGACCGCCTTCGAGATGAGCCCCTGGCCCACCGCCGGATGCTCCTCGAGGAACTCGGCGAGCTTCTCGTTGACCGCGCTCTCGACCTGACCCTTGACCTCGGAGTTGCCGAGCTTGGCCTTCGTCTGCCCCTCGAACTGCGGCTCAAGGACCTTGACGCTGAGCACGCAGGTGAGCCCCTCGCGGACGTCCTCGCCCGCGAGAGCCTCCCGCTCGCCCTTGAGGTAGCCGCGCTCGCGGGCATAGTCGTTGAAGGTGCGCGTGAGGGCCGCCCGCAGGCCGACCACGTGGGTCCCTCCGTCGACGGTGTGGATGTTGTTGACGAAGGCGAGGAGCGCCTCGTTGTAGCCGTCGTTGTACTGGAGGGCGACCTCGATGTCCGTCGTGTCGCGCTTCGCGTGGAGGTAGATCGGTTCGGGGAACAGGACGTTCTGGGCCGTGTTGAGGTCCTGGACGAACTCGACGATCCCGCCGGCGTGGTGGAACGTCTCCTTCGTCCCGTCGCGCTCGTCCGCGAAGTGGATCGCGACCGCCGGGTTGAGGAACGAGAGCTCCTTGAGGCGCCGCGCGACGGTGTCGCGGTCGAAGACCGTCGTCTCGAAGATCGTACCGTCCGGCTTGAACCGCTGCTCGGTGCCCGTCCCCGTCGCCGGTCCGATCACCCGGAGCGGGGCCACCGGCGCGCCGCGCTCGTAGCGTTGGGCGTACTCCTTGCCGTCCCGGCGCACCCGGACCTCGAACCATTCGGCGAGGGCGTTCACGACGTGGAGCCCGACCCCGTGCAGGCCGCCCGAGACCTTGTAGGTGTTCCGGTCGAACTTCGAGCCGGCGTGGAGGATCGTCATCACGATCTCCAGCGCCGGCTTGTTGTAGCGGGGGTGGTTCTCGACGGGGATCCCGCGGCCGTTGTCGGCCACGGAGCAGGTGCCATCGGTGTGGAGGGTCACCGAGATGTCCGTGCAGGTGCCCGCCAGCACCTCGTCGATCGAGTTGTCGACCACCTCGTTGATCAGGTGGTGGAGGCCACGGGCGTCCGTCGAGCCGATGTACATCCCGGGCCGCTTCCGGACCGCGCTGAGGCCCTCCAGGACCTGGATGGAATCGGCGTTGTACTCTGCCTGGGTGACCGACTCCGGAACCATGCGGCTATCGTCCTGAAAGAGGACCGATCTCACCGAGCCGGGGATGCGTTATAACCCTTGGGCCGAGGTGGAAATCCCGGCGGCCCGGAGCCCGCCGTCCGGACCCGAGGATCGACGCCGGGACGGCCCGGGACCCGTGCGCCGGGCGACGGCGTCGCACGGGCCCGGGCGGCCACGGAACCCCCCCCGGAGATGGGCCGGTTTCGCATCCCGGACCGGCTCGGTGACGGCGTTAAGGACGGGGCCCCGGCATAAACACCATATAAGCGCCCCCGGTGGCTTCGACGGACCATGGCGGGCGAGTCGAAGGACGCCGCACCGGAGGAGGGTCCCGAGTCAACGGGACCGGCCCCGGCGGCTCCAGCCCCGTCGGCGGGGGTTCCGGCCGCGGCCCCGCCTCCCGAGGAGAGTTGGGAGACCCGGTTCAAGTATCTCTACGCCGACTTCGAGAACTTCCGGCGCCGGGTCGAACGGGAGCGCGCCTCCGCGCGCGAGCAGGTCCGGGCGGACCTGCTCCGGGGGCTCCTCCCGGTCTACGAGGCGGCCCTTCGCGCGCGCGAGGCGGTCGAGCGTCTCGGCCCGTCGGATCCCGTCCGCCGGGGGATCGACCTTCTCGTCACGGAGTGGCAGGCGTTCCTGGACGGGGCCCGGGTGGCCCCCGTGGCCCGTACGGGAGGCCGGTTCGATTCCGAGCTGCACGAGGCGGTCGCGGAGGCTCCCGTGGGCCCCGCGCACCCCGAGGGCAGCATCGTCGAGATCGTGCAGCAGGGCTACCGAATGGGGTCGGCCCTGCTCCGCCCGGCGAAGGTCGTGGTGGCCCGGCCGCCGTCGGGGGCTCCGAAGACCGCATCGGCCGCGCCGCCGGGGGAGGGGTCGGAGGAGTGATGCAATGTCCATGAAGGCTCGGTCGTCGGAGATCTCGGGGTTCTATCGCCTCAGCGTCGAGGAGCGCCGCCGGGTCATCCGCGACTGGGGTGGCCTGACCGAGGAGGAGGCCCGCGCCTACGAGTTCCCGCCGGGCGTCGACCCCGCGCTGCTCGGCCGCATGATCGAGAACGTGGTGGGCGCCTTTCCGCTCCCCGTCGGGATCGCGACGCACTTCCGGGTCAACGGTAAGGACTACCTCGTACCGATGACCATCGAGGAACCGAGCGTCGTCGCGGCCGCCTCGAACGCGGCGAAGGTCGCCCGCGCCCAGGGCGGGTTCACCGCGCAGACGACCGCCCCCGTGATGATCGGGCAGATCCAGATCCTCGACGTCGTCGACCCTGCGGCCGCCCGCCTCCGCCTCCTCGCCGCGACGGACCGCCTCCTCGCGGCCGCGAACGCGAAGGACCCGATGCTCGTCAAGTTCGGCGGCGGCGCGAGGGACCTCGAGGTCCGTCTGATCCCGTCGCCCCGAGGGACGATGGTCGTCGCGCACCTCCTCGTCGACGCGCGCGACGCCGGCGGGATGAACGCGGTCAACACGATGTGCGAGGCGCTCGCCCCGGAGATGGCCCGCATCGCGGGCGGCCGGGTCGTCCTCCGCATCATCAGCAATCTCGCGGTCCACCGTCTCGCTCGGGCCACGGCGACGTTCCCCGCCGCGGCGCTGGCGACGGACTCCGCGAGCGGCCCCGAGGTGGTCGAGGCGATCCTGGACGCCTACACGCTCGCCGTCGTCGACCCGTTCCGCTGTGCGACCCACAACAAGGGGATCATGAACGGCATCTCGAGCGTCGTCGTGGCGACGGGCAACGACTTCCGCGCGATCGAAAGCGGCGCGCACACCTATGCGGCCTTCCTGGCGAAGGACGGGGGCGTCGTCCGCCCGCTGACCACCTACGAGAAGGACCGCGAGGGCAACCTCGTGGGGACGATCGAGCTTCCGATCGCCGTCGGGCTCATCGGCGGCGCGACCGCGGTCCATCCGACCGCGAAGGCGAACGTGAAGGTCCTCGGGGTCACGAGCGCCCACGAGCTCGCCGAACTCCTCGCCGCCGTCGGCCTCGCCCAGAACTTCGCGGCCCTGCGCGCGCTCGCGACGGAGGGGATCCAGCGCGGCCACATGGAGCTCCACGCCCGGAACATCGCGGCGACCGCCGGGGCCCGTCCCGGTGAGGTCGACCGGGTCGTGGCGCGACTCATCGCCGAGCACGCGATCCGCATCGACCGCGCCCGCGAGATCGTCGAGGAACTGCGGCGCGATCCGCCCCGATGAAGATCGGGGTCCTCGCCCTCCAGGGGGACGTCCCGGAGCACCTTGGGGCCGTGGCCCGCGTCGTCGGGGCCGGCCACGCGTGCGCCGTCCGCC
This sequence comes from Thermoplasmata archaeon, assembly GCA_027315455.1. Taxonomy (GTDB): domain Archaea; phylum Thermoplasmatota; class Thermoplasmata; order Lutacidiplasmatales; family UBA184; genus Lutacidiplasma. The sequence continues at coordinate 13,440 of DAHUXZ010000028.1, forward strand.
GCGCCGACGACCTGGCGGACGTGGATGCCCTCGTCCTCCCCGGCGGCGAGAGCACGACGATCGCCGCGCTCCTCGAGAAGACCGGCCTCTGGTCGGCGCTCTCCGAGCGCCTCGCCCGCGGGTTCCCCGTCCTCGGGACCTGCGCGGGGCTCATCCTCCTCGCGCGGGAGCTCGAGCCCAGCCCCGGAGGGCGGGACCCGCCGACGCTGAAGGCGCTGGACGTGCGCGTCCACCGCAACGAGTACGGCAGCCAGCGGGAGTCGTTCGAGGCGCCGGTCACCGTCGACGGGCTGCGGGGGGCTCCGTTCCCCGGGGTGTTCATCCGCGCCCCCCGCATCGTCGCCATCGGACCCCGCGCCCGCATCCTCGCCCGCCGCGGGGAGGAGGTCGTCGGCGTCCAGGAGGGACGGGTCTGGGGCCTCACCTTCCACCCCGAGCTCTCGGGGGACCTCCGCCTCCTCGAGCGGTTCGTCGCGCAGGCTCAGCGCCCGGTGAGCCCGACCGCCACGACGAGGACCGCCACGGCGAAGAGCGCCCCTCCGGCGAGCACGGCCCACAGGTAGTCGCGCCGGGAGGGGCGTCGCCCGGCCCCGAAGAAGATCGGCACGGGCCCGATGAGGATCAGCCCGCCGACGCCGCCGCGGGCCTCCTCGGCGTCGGCCACGTCCCCGCCCTCCGGCCGGGTCGGTGCACGGCGGACCACCGTGCCCACGCTCGCGACGAGGACCCCGAGCACGACGAGGACGATCCCGCCGGCGAGCTCGGCCGAGGTGCCGTAGACGACCGGCACGATCAGCACCAGCCCGAACGACGCCTCCCCCCGCCGGACCGCGTCGGCCACGAGGGCGATCCCGCCGGCGAAAAGCGCGAGCCCGGCCGCCGTCGCGAGGAGACCTCCGCGCCCGCCCTTCACACCGATGGCGAGGAGCGGGGGGGCTCTTCGTCCTTTGGGAGGGGCGTCAGTGGAAGGTATCGAAGCGATACGGCTCGAGGGGGAGCTCCCCGATCGCCATCAGGAACTCCGGCGGCGTGAGCATCGGCCGGGCGTAGAGCTCCGCGTCGTCCAGCGCGATGCGCGGGCAGGCGGTATTGACGAACGCGTCGACGTCGCGCCCCTCGAGGTCGCCGGGGTCGAGCCGCGTCGTGGCGAAGACCTCCGCCTCGAGCCCCCGGGCGCGGGCCCGCGCGACGAGCGCCGCCGCCATCGGCCGCCGGTCCTGGCCGGCGAAGGTCGAGACGATGACCCCCCAGCGGCGCGCGTCCCGGCACCGCGCGACCAGAAGCTGACGGCGCCGGACGAGGGCGCCGCGGTCCAGCGGCGGGTCGAGGGTGTTCTGCAGCGGGTCGAGCGAGTAGACGGGCCGGTCGACCACGAAGGCGAGCCCGATCGGGTGGAACCTCCCGGTCCCGAGGAACACGAAGGCGTCGACGCGCTCCGCGATCGCGCTCGCCGAGGTGTAGTTGCAGCCGAGCGCCTGGGCCGGGTAGGCGAGGCGGCGGTCGCCGGTGCCGGTCTCGAGCGTCCGTCCCCGCCGCGCGAGGGCCTGCGTCAGCGGCCCGACGAGGTCGAGGTGCTGGATCGACGCGACCAGACCGAGGCGGGACGGGAGCCCGGCCCGCACCACGGTCTCCGCGAGCGCCTCGGGGTCCCCGCCGGCCGACCGCATCTCGACGAAGAAGGCGGGGAGCGGCCGGGGAACGTTGGGGATCGGCGCATGGCCGAGGAGGACCTCGGCGTCCGCGCCGGCCGCCTCGTCCCGGGACGGGAAGTCGCAGGCGCCGAAGCAGGGCCGCGCCGCGACCACGACGCGCGCGCCGGTCGCCTCGCGCAGGCGCGCCGCGAGATCGTGCGCGTTGCGCACGAGGCCGGCCGGGACCTGGAGGACCAGCGAGCGGAACCCCTCGCGTCGGATCGCCTCGAACAGCGGCGGTCCGACCTCGGCAAAGACCCAGGCCGGCGGCGACGCCCCTTCCGACGGGACCCGGTCGAGGAGCGCGGCCGCCTCCGGGGGAAGCGAGGCGGCGCCGGGCGGATCGGTCATCGCCGAGGCTGACCCCGGTGCCGCGCTAAACCTTTGGGGAGCCGCCGAGGACGTGGAGGAGCCGACGGACGGCCTCGCGGTTGTCCTCGTAGTGGAGGCGGCGGATCGCCTCCCCGGGATCGACCCAGGCGAACGCCTCGTGCTCGGCGCTGAGGCGCGGGGTCTCCTCGCGGTCGAGCTCGACGCCGTAGGCGTGCAGGCGCCATGGGCGGCCGTCGGGCCCGTCGAAGCGGACGTGCCAGTCGAGGGGAAGGAGGCCGTGGGCCGCCACGAGGCCGGTCTCCTCGGCGAGCTCCCGTCGGAGCGCGGAGTCGAGATCGCGGTCGCCCGGGTCGACCTTGCCGCTGACCGGGACCCAGATGCGGTCCCGACCCGGGGGGCGCCGGAAGAGGAGGAGTCGGGGCCCGGCCCGGACGAACAGGTAGCCTTCGACGCACTCCTGCGCTACGGGCGGTTCGCTACTCGCCACCCGGGGCTCCCCGGCGGGAGAGGAGGTGAAGGATCGCCTCCGCGGGGGCACCGTCGGCCGCGGCCAGGGCCTCGATCGCCTCGTCCCGGGAGACCCCGGCCTGCTCGATGACGAGCGCGACGTCCTCCTCGGGCGGGCCGCGGGGCCCCGGGGCCGCGGCGGCGGTCGCCGAGCCATCCGTCGTCCGGGGCCGGACCTCGGGGTTCCCGACGATCTGGTAGGTCCGCACTCCCTGGACCGTGAGGACGGAGACCTCGGGGGCCTGGAAGACGTGCTCCGTGTCCTTGAGCCGGATCAGGACCTCCTCGACGCCCTCGAGCGGCTCGTTCGTCATCCCGAGCCGGCGCATCATCATCTCCATCTGGCGCGGATTGCGGATACCGCCCGGGATCATCGTTCGCCCTCCGTGGATCGCCGCGGCCTACTCCCGCCCCCGCGTGGCCGTGCGGATGCGGGCGTCGAGCTCCGGGTCGACCGAGAGGTCCCCCTCGGCGGGGACCGCGCGCCGGGAGGTGCGCCCGCGCGGCGAGCGCAGCTCGCGCGCGCGACGGGTCTGGACCTCGAGCTCGTCCATCAGGTCCGCGATCCCCGCGAAGAAGTTCCAGCCGCTGCGGGACGCGTAGAAGCTGCCGCGGTCGGTGTTGAGCCGGGCCTGGACCTGGGCGTCATCGGACCGGTGGGTCCCCTGCGGGGTCACGTTCAGCGTCAAGAGGAGCGGCCGCGCGTGGCGGCTGATCCGTCGGAGCCCGCGCGCGAGGACCCGGTCGATCTCGCTCAGGATCTCGGGGGACCCCGAGCCGCGCAGGCCGTGGACCTGGACGTAGACGTCCCCGACCGCGCGGCCGGGCACGGTGGCCTGCCCGACGGCGAGCCCGAGGAGGTCGCCCTGGGCGACGACGCCCGTCGGGCGGCCGTCCTCGACGACGAAGACGCTCGAGACCCGCTCGTGCGTCATCCGGCGCGCGGCGTCGTCCGGCGAGGTGCCGGCGTCGACGGTGACGGGCGGGCTGTGCATGATCGTCCCGACCTCGACGGAGTAGGCGTTCGTCCGGTCCTTGCGCTGCGCGTCGCGCTTCCCGCTCGTGATCGGGCGCCAGAGGACGCGGCCGAGGTCGGCGACGCCGACGGCCCCCACGAGGCGGCCCTTGCGGTCGACGACGGGGAGCGGGTGCTCCTCGAGGAGGCGGATCTGGGCGAAGAGCCGGCCGCACGTCTCGTTCTCCCGGACGAGGACGCCCGGCGGGCTGGCGACCTCCTCGACGCGCGCCCGGGGGGCGATGCCGAGGTCGGGGAACACCCGGACGAGGTCGGTGCGGGAGACGACGCCGACCAGCTCGCCGCGCTTTCCCATGACCGGAGCGGCCCGGAGGCCGGCGGCGAGAAGCTGCTCGGCGATCTCGGGATAGGGGGTCGTCGGGGTCAAAAGCGGCGGGAGGACGAGGAGGTGCTCGACCTTCGTCGAGAACGGGAGGTTCGAGCGGCGCGCGATCGACTCGAAGGTGATCATCCCGGCGACGCGGGAGCCCCGGAGGACGGGGATCTCGTGGATCCTGCGCGAGCGCATGAGCCCGATCGCCCGAGAGAGCGGCGCGTCCGGCGCCAGCGTGATCGGCTGTGGGGTCATCAGGTCGCGGGCGACCGGCCAGTCGACGGGCATCGGCCACGGCCGGGCCACGAAGCGCTATAGCGTTTCGTGCGGCCCCCGGCGACCCCCCTAGAGGTCGCGGGCCATCTGGTAGCCGTTCTCGCCGTCGGAGTAGTAGGCGCGGAGGAGGTCGGTCACTCCGAACCCGTACCGGGTGTAGAAGCGGATCGCCGTCGCGTTGCTCACGCGGACCTCAAGGGTGACCCGCCGAAGGCGGCGCGCGCGGGAGCGCTCGAAGAACGCCTCCATCAGCGCCGAGCCGATCCCTTGGACGCGGTGGTCGCGATCGACGGCGAACATCAGGATCCGCGCCTCGTGCTCGACCTGGGTGACCCCGAGGAGGAACCCGACGGGGCGGTCGAGGGGGGACGCCGCGACGAGGAACCCCTCCGGCCACTGCTGCGAGAGGGAGACGTAGAGCGACGCGTCGTAGTGCTCGCGGAGGGCATCCGCGACGATCTGGGCGATCAGGGGGACGTCCCGGGGCCGGAACTCCCGCAGGCGGATGGCGGGCCAGGTTGGGAGCGGTCCGCCGGGCCGCGGGGCCGTGTCAGCGATACATCTCACCCGGCCCCGTCGTCTCGGCCTGCCGCATCGCAGCCATCGACTCCTGCTGCCGGGCGAGGTTGCGCCGGACCTGCGACTCGATCTCCCGGGCCTTCTCCCTCAGCGGATGGGTGTCGAGGACCAGGAGGGGGACGATCGGGTTGATCGTCTCGATCACCTTCGCGGCCGCGCGGGCGTCGGGGTAGTCCTTGTGGGCCTGGGCGACGACGCACAGCACCGGGATCCCCCGGTGGATGGCGCTCAGGAGGAGGCCTCCCGAGAAGCCGGTCACGACCCCGTTCGCGGGCTCGAAGTGGTACTTGCTGAGGAGCGGGGCGGCGGCGCGGTTCGCCATCGCGACGACCCGGGCGTCGCCGCGGACCTCCTCCTCGAGCGGCTGGCCCTCGATCGCGACGACGAGCTGGATCCCCTTCTCCTCGACCCAGTCGAGGAGGACGCGCCCGAGGGCCCCGAGGGTCTCGGGCGGCGGCTGGATATCCGAGATCGCGACCACGATCTGCTCGCAGCTCTTGTCGATCCCGCAGACGAGCTTGCTCGCGTAGAAGCGGATCGGGGCGCTGACGACGCCCTCCTCCATGATGACCGTCGGCGGGAACGCCTCGCTCGTCATGTAGGCGACGGGGGCCATGTCGAGGGTATGGACCAGGTAGGAGGCCGCCACCGACCCGACGAGGCCGTGGGTCGGGAACCCGACCACCATCATCGCCCCCCGGAGCGACTCGCCCCGGGTGTCGACGATCTTGAGGTCCGTGGCCAACCCCCGACGCCCTCCCGAGGGGTCCATGGGGGGGTTGGGTTTAAACCGTTACAGTCGTCTTCCGAAGGACGGCAGCGGGAGGGCCGGTTCCGCGGCAGGGTCAAATACGGCCCCCGACCAGCGAGGGAGCGATGAAGGTCCTCGTCACGGGCATCGACGGCTACTCCGGCTGGCCGCTCGCCCTCCACCTCCTCGCCCGCGGCCACGACGTGGCGGGGATCGACAGCTTCGTCACGCGCCGGCGCGTGAGGGAGGTCGGCAGCTGGTCGGCGACGCCGATCCCTCCGTGGCCGAAGCGCCAGGAGGCCGTGCGCCGGCTCCTGGGCCGCGAGCTCCGCTTCTACCGCGGGGACCTCGGCCGCTACGCCTTCGTCGAGGAGGTCCTTCGGACCGAGCGCCCCGACGCGATCGTCCACCTCGCCGAGCAGCGCAGCGCCCCCTACTCGATGATCGACGTCCACCACGCGGTCGCGACGCAGGCGGAGAACCTCACCGGGACCCTCCACCTCCTCTACGCGATGCGCGCCCATTGCCCCGAGGCCCACCTGGTCAAGATGGGCACGATGGGGGAGTACGGCACGCCGAACGTCGACATCCCCGAGGGGTTCTTCGAGATCGAGTACCGGGGCCGCACGGACCGGCTCCCGTTCCCCCGGCAGGCCGGTTCATGGTACCACTGGAGCAAGGTCTTCGACTCCGGCGATGTGATGTTCGCGAGCCGCATCTGGGGGCTGCGCGCGACCGACGTGATGCAGGGGGTCATCTACGGGGTCCGGACCCCGGAGATCACCGACGACGCCCTCCTCACCCGGTTCGACTTCGATGAGGTCTGGGGGACGGCGCTCAACCGGTTCGTCGTCCAGGCGATCCTCGGGATGCCGATCACTCCGTACGGGCGGGGATTCCAGCGGCGCGGGTTCATCGCGCTCGAGGACTCGATGCAGTCGTTGCGCCTCGCGATCGAGCACCCCCCCGCGGCGGGGGAGTACCGCGTCTTCAACCAGTTCGACGCCGCCTACTCCGTGAACGAGCTCGCGGAGCGGACCCGGGCCGTCGCCGAGGAGTTCGGCCTTCACCCGACGATCGAGCATCCCCCCGACCCGCGCGTCGAGGCGGAGGAGCACTACTACCAGCCGATCCACGACCACCTCGCGGCCCTCGGCTACCGCGCGACCCGGGAGCTCTCCGAGGTCCTGCGCGAGCTGTTCCGGGACCTGCGCCGGTTCCGCCGCCGGCTCGAGGCGAAGCGCCACGTCCTGCGGCCCGTCGTCCAGTGGCGGAGCGGCGACAACCGACCGCCCCTCGCGGCCCGGGCCGAGGGCCCGGCCCCCGCACCCGCCCCCGTTCCCGCCCCGCCCGTCGCCGCCGACGTCCCGACGTCCCGGACGGCCGCGTAGGTCCCCATGCGCGGCGTCCTCACCCTCGCCGGCGAGGGGACGCGGATGCTTCCGTGGACCCGGGGGCTGCGCAAGGAGTTCCTGCCCCTCTTCGACCCTTCCGACGGGGGGGCGCCCGTCCTCAAGCCCGTGGCCCACCTCGTCCTCGAGGCGATGGTCGCCGCGGGCGTCGACGACGTCACGCTCGTCGCCGGAGCGAAGGACCTCGCCTTCGTCCAGAACTACTTCACCGTCGACCGCGAATTCCTTAACCGGCACGCGGACAAGGCCGATCGGCTGCACGAGACCCGCCGGTTCTACGACACCCTCGCGCGCGTGCGGCTCCGCTTCGCCGTCCAGCCGTCGCCCCGCGGGTTCGGAGATGCGGTCCTCCACGCCGAGCCGTACGTGGGCCACGAGAGCTTCCTCCTCCACGCCGCCGACGCGATCCTCATCGAGCGCACGCGGGGCGCGCTGCTGCGGCATCTCGGCGCCCTCCGGGAAGCGGAGGCGCTCGACGCCGTCCTTCTCGTCCGCCGCATCGCGGACCCCCGCCGCTATGGGGTCGTCGAGGGCCGGCCGATGCCGCCCCGCAACGGCCTGCGCCGGCTCGAGGTCACCGGCATGGTCGAGAAGCCCGAGCGGCCCCGGTCGCACTGGGCCGCGACGGCCGTCTACGCGTTCTCTCCCCGCCTGTTCGGCGCCCTCCACGCCGTCGCCGACGCGCAGCGTCCGGCCGAGCTCGAGGTCACCGACGCGATCCGCTGGCTGATCGGGGAGGGCGGACGCGTCCAGGCGCTGGTCCTGGGCTCCCGGGACGGGGAGTGGCGGTCCGTCGGCTCCCCCGAGGGGTATCTCCGGGCGCTCCACCGGACGCGGGCCCTCGCGCTCCGCCCGTCAGCGGCGCGCGCCCCGCGTTCCGCACGGGGCAAGAATTAAGCGTCCCCCTCCCCTTACGGCGGCATCATACCCGAATCCAGGACGTCGCGTCCGGCGGGGAGGAGCTTCGGCATCCGATGAAACGCCAGATGGTGGACATGCTCGCGGACCTGATCAAGATCCCGAGCGACCCGTTCTCCGACAAGCAGGAGGTCCTGGACTACGTCCAGTCGTTCACCGACCAGATCCATATGCGCAACACCCTCTTCGGGGACCCGCAGACCCCGGCGCTCCTCGCGGAGTTCGGCCAGGGCGGGATCGTCCTCTCCGGCCACCTGGACACCCCCCCGATCGGCGACTACTGGAGCTTCTCGCAGAGCCAGCTCGCGAGCGGGCGGATGTACGGCCGCGGCGCCGCGGACATGAAGGGGACCGTCATCGCGATGCTCCAGGCGGCCGCCGACCTGGTCGCCCGCAAGGTCCCCGTCGTCCTGGCCCTCACCACCGACGAGGAGACGACGATGCAGGGGGCCCAGGCGCTGTCGAAGACCCTCCCGATGCGGCGGGCGAAGGCCGTCGTCGTCGGGGAACCCACCGGGCTGCGCGTGGCCTACGCCGAGAAGGGGGTCCTCGACATCGCGATCGAGACGCGGGGGAAGGCCGCGCACGGCGCGATGCCGCACCTCGGGGAGAACGCGATCTCGAAGATGATGCGGATCCTCCGTGGCCTCGAGAGCTTCAAGGGGCGCATCGCGCACCCCGAGCTCGGCGCCGTCACCATGAACATCGGCACCTTCAACGGCGGCACCCGCCTCAACGTCGTCCCGAACAAGGCGACGGCCGAGGTCGACATTCGATTCCCCCCGCCCTACTCCCCCGACCAGCTCTACCACGAGATCGAGGACCACCTCCGCCGGATCAAGACGCCGTTCACGATCCGCAAGATCCTGTCGATGCCGTCGGTCCAGATCGACCCCAACAGCGAGCACCTCCGCGTCCTCAAGGAGGTCTCGAGCGCGGAGTCCGCGGTCCTCGTCCACGCTTCCGAGGCGGTCCACTACAGCCAGGTCAATCCCCGGGTCGTGATCTTCGGCGCCGGCGAGGAGGAGCTCTCCCACCAGGCCAACGAGTACGTGAAGATCGAGTCCGTCGCGCGGGCGTCGGAGGTCTTCAAGAAGTACGCCCTGCGCCTTGCGTCCGCGCGCGCCGGGTAGGCCCCGGTCGTGAAGATCGCCGAGCTCGCCACGCGCTATCCCCCCGGCCCCGGTGGCGTCGAGCGCCACGTCGAGGAGATCGCACGCCGCTTCGCGGTCCGGGGCGACGGCGTCACCGTCCTCACGAGCGACCTCTACCGCGAGTTCCCCTGGCAACGGCTGGCGCCCGACGTGCCGCGGACCGAGCAGCGCGCCGGCGTCGCGATCCGGCGGCTCCCGGTGTGGAGCCTCCCCGGTGAGCTCCACTACCCGTTCTTCCGGGGCCTCGGCTCCGCGCTCGCGGCCCTGCGGCCCGACGTCGTGCACGCCCACACCTACGGCACGAACCAGGCGGCCGTCGCGCGCCGCTACGGCCGGGCGAGCGGCACCCCCTACGTGCTGACCGCGCACTACCACCCGATCTGGTCGATCGAGGGCGGGTGGTTCCGCCACCGCCTGCGCGGTGTCTACGACCGCGCCCTCGCCTCCCCGATCGTGCGCGATGCGGCGTGCGTGGTCGTCCAGACGCGGGAGGAGGAGCGGCTCCTCCGGGCTCCGGGGCTCGCGCCGGGACGCGTGGAGGTCGTCCCGCCCGGCTACACTCCGCTGCCCCCGCCCCCCCCGGGGGACCGGCCGTTCGCCGCCGCGCAGGGGGTGGATGGCCCGTTCGTCCTGTTCGTCGGCCGCCTCGCGTCCAACAAGGGGCTTCTGGCCCTCGTCGCGGGGTTCGAGGCCCTCGCCCGGCACGACCCCTCCGCCCGCCTCGTCCTGGTCGGCGAGGACGGGGGGATGCGCCCGCGCATCGAGGAGGAGGTGCGCCGCCGCGGGCTCGCCGAGCGCGTGCGGTTCACGGGGTTCGTCGCCGACGAGCGGATGCTGGCCGCCGCGTTTTGCGAGGCGCGCCTCTTCGCGCTGCCGAGCGAGTACGAGGCGTTCGGCCTGGTCCTCCTCGAGGCGCTCGCCCAGGGGACGCCCGTGGTCGCCTCCCGGGTCGGCGGCATCCCCGAGTTCGTGCCGGACGGCGAGGCGGGCCGCCTCGTCCCCCCGGCCGACGGCGCCGCGCTGGGCGAGGCGTTCATCGACCTCTGGGACGACGCGGCGACGCGCCGCCGCATGGGCGACTTCGGCCGCGACCGGGTGGTCCCGCGCTACACGTGGGACCGGCTCGTCGACCGGCTCCACGCGATCTTCGAGGAGGTAATCCGGCATTGAAGGTCGCCCTCGTGACCCTCCGGTTCGACGCCCCGGGCGGCGTGGAGACCAACGTGCGCGAGGTCGCGCGTCGCCTCGCCGAGCGTGGCGAGGAGGTCACCGTCTACGCGAGCGACCTCTACGACGAGGAGCGCTGGGAGCGGCGGAGCGACTTCGCGGCCACGGTGGACGGGGTTCCCGTCCGACGGTTCCCCGTTCATCGGCGTCTCCTCCCCGGCCTCACCCTCCCGCTCCTGACCGGCCTCGTCTCGGCCCTCGCGCAGGACCGGCCGGACGTCATCCACGCCCACTCCCACCGCTACGGCCACGTCCTCGAATCGGCCGCCGTGGCCCGTGCCCGCGCGATCCCCCTCGCCGTGTCGACCCACTACCACCCGGCGGACCCGTGGGAGCCCACGTGGAAGAAGGGGCTTCTTCGAGGGCAGGACCACCTCTTCGGCTGGACGGCGTACCGAGAGGCGCGGGCCCTCGTCGTCGAGACCCGGCGGGAAAAGACGCTCGTCGGGGAGTTCGCGCCCCGGGACCGCCTGCGCGTCATCCCGCCGGGGGTCGACCTCGCCGAGTGGAGCCGCCATCCCGACGAGGCGCCCCCCGACGGGCTTCCCGGGGAGTTCCTCCTCTACGCCGGCCGCATCGCCTCGAACAAGGGGCTCGAGGGGCTCCTCCGCGCGCTCGCGGCGATCCCGCCCCCCCGCCGTCGGCCGCTCGTGCTCATGGGCCGCGACTGGGGGCTGCGCGCGCCGCTGGAGGAGCTCGCCCGGTCCCTCGGGATCCGGGACGACCTCCGTTTCCTGGGCCACGTGCCGGACCGGGCGCAGTACCGGGCCGTCTTCCGCCGCGCCCGCGCCTTCGTCCTGCCGTCGGAGTGGGAGGCGTTCGGCCTCGTCCTCCTCGAGGCGATGGCCGCCGGGACCCCGATCGTCGCGACGGCCGTCGGCGGGGTCCCCGAGGTCCTCGCGGGTGGGGCCGGGGTCCTGGTCCCCTACGGGGACGCGGGGGCGCTCGCCGCGGCGATCCTGGGGGTCCTCGGCGACGACGCCCGTGGGCGGGCCCTCGTCTCCGCCGGGCGCGCCCGGGTGGGCGAGCTCACCTGGGACCGGTGCGTCGACCGCCACCGGGAGCTCTACCGGTCGATCGGCGCCTGAGGCCCATCGACCCGGACGAGCTCGGCCGCCAGGCGGGCGAGCTCCTCGCGTTCCGGGCCACGCTGGAACCGGGCGAGGACCGAGAAGAGACGGCCGACGAGGCGGACGATCACGCCGTCCCCACCTCGCGGGCGTACTCGCGCAGGATGTCAAGGCCCCGCCGGAGGTTGTCCCGCGAGGCCGCGAACGAAAGGCGCAGGTGGCCCGTGCCGAGCGAACCGAACGCCTCACCGGGCGTCGTGATGAGACCGCGCTTCAGTAGCGCGAGGGCCACGTCCTGGCTCGTCCCCGGCCAGTAAAAGCGGGGGAAGGCGTAGAACGCGCCCGCCGGAGGAACGCACTCGAGGCCGGGCACCCGGTTGAGCCCCCGGGTGATGATCTCCCTCCGCGCCCGGAACTCGCGGATCATCGCCCGGATCGTCGCCGAGCTCTCGTTGAGGCCGACCAGGACCGCCGCCTGGGCCGGCGTCGACGGGCAGGCCATGACGTGGTAGTGCATCTTGTTGATCTCGACGGCCAGCGGTCGCTGCGCGACGAGGAACCCGATCCGCCAGCCGGTCATCGCGAGGATCTTGGAGAAGGAGTTGACGACCACCACGCGGTCGCTCCGTCCCCAGAACGACGCGAAACGGCCCTCGTAGACCATCTCCTCGTACACCTCGTCGGAGACGATGGTGAGGTCGTGCGCCTCCGCGAAGGCGACGAGCCGCTCGACGACCGACCTCGGGAAGAGACCCCCCGTCGGGTTCGACGGGCTGTTGACGACCAGCGCCCGCGTGCGCGGAGTAACGAGCGACTCGAGCTGCTCGAGGTTCGGCTGGAACCCGTGCGCCTCCTCGAGGTCGTAGGGAACGGGGACCGCGCCCGCGAGGCGGGCGTGGGGGGCGTAGAGGACGAACCCCGGGTTCGGTACGAGGACCTCGTCCCCGGGGTCGTAGAGCGCGAGGGCCGTCGAGAGCAGCCCCTCGGAGCCGCTCCCGGTAATGAGGACGTTGTCCGAGGTCGTCGAGGCGTCGCGGTCCTGGTAGCGCTCGGCGACCTTCTCCCGGAGCGCGGGGAGACCGGCCGAGGGACCGTAGTGGTTCATCCCGCCGCGGACCGCATCGCACAGGGCACGGATGACCTCGGGGGGAGGCTCGAAGTCCGGCTCGCCGAGGCCGAGGTTGATCGCGTTCGGGGGCGCCGACTCGAACATCCGGCGGATGCCCGAGATCTCGACCTCCCGCGCCCGCTGAGCGACCATGCGCGCGGCGACCGACCGACCCTTCATTACCGTTGTGGAACTCGGGCCGGCGGAGCCCGGCGGATCCCGGGGACAAGAGCCATCTACCCGGGGTCCTCCAGGGGTTCCGGGGGAGACCCACGTCCGTCATCGCGATCGTCGGGGCGCAGTTCGGGGACGAGGCCAAGGGCAAGATCACCGACTTCCTCGCCGCCCACGCGCGCTACGTGGTGCGCAGCGGCGGCGGCCCGAACGCCGGCCACTCGATCCATCTTCCCGAGGGCCAGGTGGTCCTCCACCAGCTCAGTGTCGGCGTGCTTCGCCGGGAGACCGTCGGCGTGAGCGGCCCGGGGATGGTCATCAACCCGATGCAGCTCGAGGAGGAGATCCGCGAGCTCGAGGCGCGCCATCTCCTCAAGGGGGAGATCATGCTCAGCGAACGCGCCCACGCGATCCTTCCGCTCCACTCGCTCGAGGACCGGTGGGAGGAAGGGGTCCGCTCGAAGGTCTCCCCGGCGACGGCCGTCGGCACGACGGGCCGCGGCATCGGACCCGCGTACGCGGACCGCTACGGCCGCTGGGGGATCCGCTTCGCCGAGCTCGTCCGCCCGCACCTGCTCGCCCAGCGGCTCGACCTTCTCTACGCCACGAAGGGTCACCTGGGCGACCTCCCGGCCAAAGAGGAGCTCCTCGCCCAGCTGAGCGGCTCGGCGGGCCGGCTCGCGCCCTACGTGCGGGCGACGGAGCCGGTCCTCTGGGCGGCGATATCCCGCGGCGAGTCGATCCTGATCGAGGGCGCGCAGAGCGCCCTCTTGGATGTCGACTACGGGACGTACCCCTACGTCACGAGCTCTCACCCGACGAGCGTCGGCGCCCTGCTCGGTAGCGGCATCCCGCCGCAGGAGCTCGACGAGGTGATCGGCGTCGCGAAGGCCTACTCGACCCGCGTGGGGGCCGGTCCGTTCCCGACCGAGGTCTCGGGGGAGATGGGGGAGTACCTCCAGCGCGAAGGCCAGGAACGCGGCGCGACGACGGGGCGCCCCCGGCGCTGCGGGTGGCTCGACATGGTCCTCCTCCGCTACGCCACGCGCCTCAACGGCTTCAGCGCGCTCGCGATCACGAAGGTCGACGTCCTCGGCGGGCTCGATGAGGTCCCGGTCGCCGTGGCGTACGATACGCCGAGCGGCGAGCGCCTCACGGACTACCCCCCCGCCGTCGCCGAGGACCTCGAGAAGGTCCGCCCGATCTACCGGAACTTCGCGGGTTGGCCGGAGTTCACGGAGCGCCTCAAGGAGCGGATACGCCGGGAGGGGGTCCACGCCCTGCCGGTCGAGCTGCGCGACTTCCTCAAGTTCATCACGACCGAGACCGGCATTCCGGTCGAGTGGCTGGGGTACGGCCCGATGCGGGAGGACACCCTCTGGCTCGGCCGCGGGTCGACCGCCCCGACGCCG
>DAHUXZ010000029.1 GCA_027315455.1 Thermoplasmata archaeon
GTACCGGTATCATCGGAAGGGAAACCTGGAGGAGATCCCGCACGTCCGCCTCTACTGGGGGGTAGTCATCATCCGGTCCCAGGATCAGGCCGGACTGACCCGATGGCTTCGGAAGGAAGGGGCGAAAGTGATGGTTCGAAGACTGTGGCTGACTCCCTCGGATCGAAGGTCGCTTCAGGTGGGAATCGACCTCGGAGACCCGGTACCGAAATTCGCTTTCAAGCCCCAGTCAAGGTGCGGAAAGTAGGATGGTAGCGTTGCGATGAAGCGGAATCGTCGGGAGTGCTCCTCGGGCCGGTCACGGAACCCACGCGGAGATGGTAGAGTCCCGGACCGGGTCTCCCTCATCGACCCGGCGTCGGGTGGCGGGGAATCGAACTCGGGCTGAGCCACGGGCGCCGCCACGATCATTACCCGGCCGGCGTGCCCTCGCGGCGTCGGGGCGTGGACTCGGGAGTGGTGGCGGTCTCGCCGGTGAGGCAGGGCTCGGACTCGCCCCCGGAGGCACCCGCTCCCCTCCGCTCGCTGGGTATCGTCGAGCTGGTCGCCTCAGGGGCCGCGTTCATCGCTCCCGCGTTCAGCCTGGCGGCGGTCTTCGTCTTCCTCGCCCGGACGGGGGGAGCCTACGCACCCGAGGGGACGATCCTCGGGACCCTGGCCGCGCTCCTCGCGGCGAGCTGCTTCGTGGCGATGTCCCGACGGCATCCGCGGGCCGGCGGGGCGTATGCGCTCGTCGGCGGGGAACTCGGCCGGCCGCTGGGCTGGGTCGCGGGCTGGGGGCTCTGCCTCCTCTACCTGCTCGGGCCGGCGATCCCGCTGTTCCTCGTCGTGGTCGGGCTCGGGAGGCTGGACCCCGCCCTCCTTCGCTTCGAGGCCCCGCTGGCGGTCGCGGTGGCGGTGCTGGTCTTCGGGATCAACGCTGCCGGACTTCGTCCTTCGACCCGGGTCGCCCTGCTCCTCTTCCTGCTCGAGGCGGGGGTGCTGCTCGTCGTGGCCGTCGCCCTGTTCGGCCGCCCGTCGGCGAGCCCTCCCCCCGCGCCTCCGGGCGGCGCGCTGGTGGCTCTCGGAGGAAGCGCGGCGCTGGCCGTCTTCCTGTTCCTCGGCTTCGACTCCGTTTCCGTGTATGCCGAGGAGGCGCACGCTCCCCGGCGGGACGTCGGACGCGGGACGCTCGCGTCCATCCTGATCGCAGGGGCGATCTACGTGGCCAGCGCCCTCTCGTACCTGAGGGCGGTCCCGGAGTCGGGGTGGGCGGCCCCGGGAGCATCGCTGGTCACGACCGTCGGGGCCGCCGCGGGAGGCTGGGGACCGTCCGCGGTGGGGCTGGTCATCCTGGTCAGCGCGTTCGGCGCGCTGATTGCGGTGGAGAACGCCTGTGCGCGCGTCCTCTTTGCGATGTCGAGGGACGGACTTCTTCCGCGGCCGTTCTCCCGCCTTTCCGGCACGGCTCGGGCGCCGTGGGTCCCCTTGGGCCTCAGCGCGGTTCTCACCGGTGCCGCCACGGCATGGGCGTTCCTCCCCGTGCCCTCCGCCGAAGCGGTTTCCGGCCCGTTCATGACGGTGGTCCTTCCGGCGCTGGTCGTGGCGGGCGCGCTGATCGCCTACTTCCTGGTCGCCGCGGCGTGGACCGCGGCCCTGCTGCGCGACGCCTCCCCGGATACCCGCCGACGCATCGGCGCCTTGGCCTTGGCTCTTGGGTCGGCCGCGATGAGCGCCGTGCTCCTGTGCGTCCAAGTCGTCTCGTGGGGCGCCACGATGTCGGTGCCCGAGCTGGACCTTACGGGGGGGACCCTCCTCCTCTGGTTCGCGCTCGGGGGTGTCGTGGGACTGGCGTCCCGTGGTCGGGGGCCGCGCGCCCGCCCCCGAGGACCTCCCCTCGGCGGGCGCGAATCGAGACGCACGTCTCGCTGGTACGGATGCGGGGAGAGGGATTTGAACCCACGAACTCCTACGAGACCAGACCCTGAATCTGGCGCCTTTGACCAAGCTTGGCAATCCCCGCGCGAGGGGGCCGAGCCGGGTCGGGCTAATGAACCCTGCGCGCGGCCGCGGAATCAGCTCGCCGCCGACGCTGTTCCGGCTCGGGCCCGTGATCGCTCGGTGGCAAGGATCTCCATCGCCGCATCCGCGTCGGCCTTCTCGTGGACGATCGCCCGGAGCGCCTTGAGCATCGCCACGGGGTGGTCGGACTGCCAGATGTTCCGGCCCATGTCGATCCCGTGCGCACCCAGCCGGATCGCGTTCGCGGCGAGCTCGAGCGCCGCGCGATCGGAGTCGAGCTTGGGTCCGCCGGCGACGACGATCGGTACTGGGCAGCCCTCGACGACCTTCTCGAACTCCTCGCAGTAGTAGGTCTTGACGAGGTGGGCGCCGAGCTCGGCGGAGACGCGGCAGGCCAGCGCGAGGTAGCGGGCATCCCGCTTCTCGAGCTCCTTTCCGACGGCCGTGATCGCCATCACCGGCAGTCCGGCCGCCTCGCCGTCATCGACCAGGTGGGCGAGATTGACCAGCGACTCGTGCTCGTGGGGGGCCCCGACGAAGACCGAGAGCGCGACGGCCGAGCAGTTGAGGCGCAGCGCCTCCGCGACGGTCGTCGTGATCGCCTCGTGGCTCAGGTCCTCCTTGAGGATCGTCGCTCCGCCCGAGACGCGCAGGACCATCGGGGTGTCGGTGGTGGGAGGCACGGACGTCCGTAGGACGCCGCGGGTGAGCGCGAGGGCGTCCGCGTACGGCAGCAGGGGTCGGATCGTCGCGCCGGGGTTCTCGAGCCGGCGCGTGGGGCCCATGAAGTAGCCGTGGTCGACGGCGAGCATCACGGTGTTGCCGCTCTCCCCGCGGAACATCCGGTGGATCCGGTTGCGCATTCCCCAGTCCATCGACGACCCCGCCCGGCCACCGACCGGCCCGCTCTTATGGGTTTCCCGCCGCCCGGAGCGAGATCGGCACGCGCCGATCCTCCTTGACCCGGTTAAGCACGACCTGGGTGTTGGTCCGCTCCACGTGGGGGTCCTGGAGCGCGTGCTTGACGAACCGGTCGAGGTCCCGACGGTCCCGGAACCGGCCGATGAGCAGCGCGTCGAAGTCGCCCGTCACATCGTAGATGGCGTAGGCGCGCGGGTCGCGGGCCAGCCGCTCCTCGACCTCGCGCAGGCGCCCCTTCGAGATCCGGATCCCGATCGTGGCCGCGAGGTCCCAGCCGAGCAGTTCATCGTCCAGGAGGGGGACGTAGCCGCGGATGACCCCGTCCTTCTCGAGCCGGGCGACCCGGTGGCTCACGGTCGTCGGGGAGATCTTGAGCCGCTGGGCGATCTCACGGTGGGAGCGGCGCGCATCGATGTTGAGCTCCTGGAGGATGAGCCGGTCGAGCTCGTCGAGCATGGACAAATGTACCGAGATTCGGATATGCATGGGACGTATTTAATTAATGTTGGTATGAAACTGGTCAAACGTCCATAAACCTGGGAAGAGGGTTGAAGTAGCCCGAACGCGTCCCCCGTGTGGGGTCGGGCATGGCGGCAGCGGCGACGCGGGCGACGGGGGCGACGGCGGAGGCGCGCGGGACCGAGGCACTGGACCAGATCCGGGCCGCCGGGCTGCGCTGGGTCGAGCTGTTCTACACGGACCTGCTCGGAGGGTACAACCACATCCACCTTCCGGCGGAGACGATCGAGCCGGAGATGTTCATTTCGGGGATCCCGAAGCTCGACGGGTCGTCGGTCCGCGGGTTCCGGGAGATCTACGAATCCGACATGATCCTCCTTCCGGACCCCACGACGATGGGTATCGTCCCCTGGGGCGCCGAGCACGGGGGGACGGCCCGGTTCATCTGCGACGTACTCGTGGGCGCGTCGCGGGACCCCTACTCCCATGACCCCCGCGGCATCGCCCGGCGGGCGACGGAAGTGCTCGCCTCGGCCGGCTACGACCGATCCTACTGGGGGCCCGAGATCGAGTTCTTCGTCTTCGACAGCGTCAAGCTGATCCCGTCGGCGGATTCGGTCCGGGATGCATGGGGTGGCGCAGGGTATCTCATCGAGAGCCGCGAGGCCCCCTGGCAGGCCAACGATGGTCATGGCGCCATCCGCTTCAAGGAAGGCTACCACCGGGCCGGCCCGGCCGACCACCTCGAGGGGATGCGCAGCGAGATGTGCAACATCCTCGCGGACAACTTCCATGTCCGGATGGATGCCCACCACCACGAGGTCGCGACGGCGGGGCAGAGCGAGATCAACATCCGCTTTGACGATCTCATCCCCGCGGCGGACCACGTCCAGGACGTCCGCTACGTGATCAAGAACGTCGCGCGGCAGCACGGCAAGATCGCGACGTTCATGCCGAAGCCGGTGTTCGGCGACAACGGCATCGGGATGCACATGAACCAGTCGCTCTGGGCCGGCGGCGTCCCGGCGTTCTTCGACGCGAACGACCCGTACGCCGAGGTGAGCCAGACGTGCCGGTACTATGTCGGGGGGCTCCTCGAGCACTCGCGCGCCCTCTGTGCGATCACGAACCCGACGACCAACTCCTATCGCCGCCTCGTCCCGGGCTACGAGGCCCCGGTCTTCATCGCCTGGAGCCGATCGAACCGCTCGGCGAACGTGCGCATCCCGTTCTACCACCGCGGGCGGCCGGAGGCGAAGCGGATCGAGTACCGGACGCCGGACTCCGCGGCGAACATCTACCTCACGGAGGCGGCCCTCGCCCTCGCGGGGCTGGACGGCATCAAGCGGAAGATCGAGCCCCCGCCCCCCGTCGACCACGACATCTACAAGCTGTCGCCGACGCGGCGACGGGAGCTCGGGATCCGCGAGCTCCCCGGCTCTTTGGGCGAGTCCCTCGAGTGCCTCACCTCGGACGACGGCTTCCTGCGGAGCGTATTCGATTCCTCGGTCCTCGACATGTGGCACGAGCTCAAGCGGGACGAGCAGCTGCAGCTCAACCTGCGGCCGCACCCGTTCGAGTTCTACCGCTACCTCGACGTCTGAGGGCCTCAGCGGCAACCGTTTCCTTCCCCCCGCCTTTCCCCGGCCGAGGGGAGGACGACGGCGGCCGGGTCGATCGCGCTCATCGGGGGTCGCATCCGATCCGGGGGACGCCGCGTCGAGGCGCTCCTGATCGAGGACGGACGGGTGGCCGTCGCCGGCTCCCGTGCCGAGGTCCTCCGGGCCCGTCCGACCGGCGCCGTCACCCGCGACCTCGGGGGACGGGCGGTGATCCCCGGCCTGATCGACCCGCACGTGCACGTCCTCGGCCTCGTGCTCGCCCGCGTCGGGGTCGACCTGTCGGGGACGGCGCGCCCGTCCGACCTGGTCGACCGGCTCCGTCCCGCCCTGGACCAGCCCGGGGACGGACCGATACTCGGGCGGGGGTGGGACCAGGAGCGGTTCCCCGGCGGTCGCTACCCGACGGCGGCGGACCTCGACGGGCTCACACGGGAGAGGCCCGTCGTGCTCTACCGGCACTGCCACCATGCGGCGGTCGTGAACTCCGCGGCCCTCGCCGCGCTCGGGATCGACCGCAGTTCGCCCGACCCGCCGGGTGGCCGGATCGGGCGAGGGCCCGACGGTGCCCCGAACGGTCTCCTCTTCGACAACGCGCTCGGCCCGCTCTGGGCCCTCGCGCTCCCGCGCCTTGCGCGGGAGAGGGAGACCCTCGCCCGGGTGCTCTCCGAGGCTACGGCCGTGGGCCTCACCGCGATCGGCGCGATGAGCTGCGGACCGGAGGACCTCGCCGCCCTGGAGCTTCCGGATCGCTCGGCGATGGCGAGGCCGAGGATCCGGGCCTACCTACGGTGGGAGCACCTTCCCCGGCTCCCGCACTACCGGTCCTGGGGGGACGGCCACCGGCAACGCCTCGCGGGGATCAAGGTCGTGGCCGACGGCTCGTTCGGCGCCCGGACGGCCTGGCTGAGCGCGCCGTACGCGGATGCCCCCGGGGAGACCGGGCTGTCCCTCATCGAGGACGACGCGCTCGACGAGGTCCTGGAGGCGACGCGGCGGGACGACCTCACCGTGGCGATCCACGCCATCGGCGACCTGGCCCTCGCGACGGCCCTCCGGGGCCTGCGCCGCGTCCCCCAGCGTCGGCGGCCGCGTATCGAGCACGCGGCCCTCACTCCCCCTCCGCTCGTCGCCGAGCTCGCGGACCTCGACCCGACCGTCGTGGTCCAGCCGCGGTTCGTGGAGAGCGACACGTGGATCCGGGATCGCCTCGGGAGCGACCGGGCGCGCTGGACGTACGCCTTTCGGACGCTCCGCTCGAGCGGGGTCACCCTCGCCGGTTCGAGCGATGCCCCGATCGAGCCGATCGACCCCTGGACCGGGATGCGCTGCGCCGTCGGTCCGCCCGCCCGGGCCGAGAGCCTTCCCCTCGACGCCGCCCTCGACCTCTACACGGTGAACGCGGCACGGGCGCTCGACCTCACTGGGGGTGGGACCCTCGCCCCGGGCGCTCCCGCGGACCTCGTGATCCTGTCGGCCCCGGATCTCGCCTCCGCGCTCCGGGTCGGCCGCTCCGCCGTCGCCGAGACGTGGATCGCGGGGACGCCCGCGTACGTCGGGGGCGAGGGCCCGGCAAGCCGCTAAGAGGCCCCCCGCCTCGGGGGGTCGATGGCCGACCTCCCCGAGGTCCCTGCGCTCCGCCAGTTCTCCTCCACGATGCGGGTGGACGCCCTCGTGTCGGACTGGAAAGCCGCGTTCGACCCCGAGCTGGGGAACGAGGAGCGCGAACGCACGCTCTACGAGCAGGCCTGGCAGGAGTACCTCGACGGCGACTACGGGTTCGGGCTGTGGTGCTGGAGAGAGTGCGACCGCTTGACCAACGCCTTCGGTGGACGCGTCCGCGAGGTGACCCGCGTCCTCGGCGCGGGACGGTACTTCGGGTTCAGCCACCGGCGAGCGGTCGCCGACAAGGTCCCGATCGACCGCGTGTACCGACCCCGCAAGGGCGACATGAGCACGCCGCGGACCGACGCCCTCATCCTCGCGCCATACCAGCTCCTCTGCGTCTACGCGGTGCGGGCCCAGGGCGGGGACCCGAAGGCGCGCGCCCAGCTCGAGATCGCCCTCGGCGAATCCGAGGAGCGCCGGCGCGCGGACCCGTTCCTCCCCCACTTCGAGACGTTCCGTCGCCTCCTCGAGCGGGCCGCGGGCGTGCCGTCCGGCACGGCGAGCCCGCCCGCCCCCGCGCCGTCGGTCGAGCCGCCCGCGCCACAGCCGGCAGCGCCCGCGCCGTCGCCCACGGCCCGCCGCCGCTCCAAGAGCTCATAGTCGGGCACCCGCATCGGGGAGCACGACGCGCTGGCTCGTCCGGTTCGGCTACGATGGCACGGACTACGCCGGCTGGGCCCGGCAGCCCGGCCGACGCACCGTCGAGGGCGAGATCCGCCGCGGGCTCGTCCGCACCGGTCTCGCGACGACGGCGGGGGCAGGGAACCCCGACGTCGCGAGCCGCACCGACCGCGGCGTGAGCGCGCGCGGGAACGCCCTCGCGCTCTCCGCGCCGCTCCCGGGCGGTCCGCTCCTCCGAGCGCTCAACGGGATCGCTCCGGACCTGTTCTTTTCCCACGCGCGGGAGGTCCCGGACGGCTTTCGCCCGCGCCGCGCGCTCGGGCGGTGGTACCGGTACTTCGAGCCGGCGCGAGGCCGGAACCCCGCGGTCTGGCAGACGGCGGCCAGCGCGCTCGTCGGGCGCATCGATGTGCGCTCCTTCGGGCGGGGACTCCCCTCGGGCGCCCCCGTCTGGCGCGACGTGACGCGGGTCGACGTCCGCACGGCCGGCGCGTTCCTCGAGGTCGACATCGAGGCCCCGTCGTTCGTCTGGGGGATGGTGCGCAAGATCGTCGCGGGCCTGCGTGCGGTGGAGGACGGGACTCTCGCCCTCGCGGACCTCGCCGCCGCAGCGCGGGGGGAAACGCGCCTCATGCTCCCGCTGGCGGCGGCCGAGGGCCTCGTCCTGTGGGAAGTCCTCTACCCGGAGCCGTGGGACGGGCCGGGGTTCGAGCCGACGCGCCGGCAGCGAGCGGCGCGCGAGCGGACGGTTAAGCTCGCGCGGCTGCGCGAGAGGGTCGTTTCCGAGCTCTGGGGGAACGCGCATCCCGTCGAGCCCCCGTGAGCCGCTGTCACACGGCTTTAAGCGGTGAAGACCGCTCGCCTCCCTTGGTGTCGGGACGAATGCAGCGGGTCGGGGCGGTGTGGAGCGTGGTGGGGCTCATGGTGGTACTTCCGTGGCTCGTGGCGGCCGGGGCGGCGGCGCCGACCGTGACGGTGCCGTTCTTCCTGACGCACGGGGCCCGGTCGAGCACGACGAGCTCCACGAACTGGGCCGGCTACGCCGTCACCGGCGCGAAGGGCAGCGTGACCTACGTGAACGGCTCATGGGTCGAGCCGACGGCGACCTGCTCCTCGGGATCGACGGGCTACGCGGCGTTCTGGATCGGGATCGACGGCTACAGCTCCCGGACCGTCGAGCAGACCGGGACCGACTCCGACTGCCGCGGTTCGACGCCGGTCTACTACGCGTGGTACGAGTTCTACCCGAACCCGTCGCACACCATCTCGGGCCTCACGATCTCGGCGGGCGACACCATCTCCGCGCACGTGCACTTCCTCGGCGGCGCCAAGTTCCAGGTCACGCTCACGGACGTGACGACCGGGAAGTCCTCGTCGACGACCGCCTCCGTTCGGCACGCGGCCCGGTCGTCGGCGGAATGGATCGCCGAGGCCCCGTCGTCGATCTCGGGGGTCCTGCCGCTCGCGAACTTCGGCACCGTCCACTTCGGGTACGACGCGACCTCCGTATCGGGGACGAACACCGCGACGGTCGGGGGGACCACGGCCGACCTCGGCGCGTTCTCGACGGCCGTCGCGATCACGATGGTGAGCACCTCGAGCGCGAGTACGGTCAAGGCGCAGCCGTCGGCGATCTCCTCGGACCAGACGAGCTTCTCGGTCACCTGGAAGAGCGCCGGACCGTAGCGGCGCGGCCCCCCGGCCGCTACGCCGCCTTGGCCGGCTCCGGAGCGAGCGGGGGCGCCCGGAGCGGGAGGCGCGAGGCCGGGTGGTCGCCCTTCGTGTACAGCTCGAGGTAGGGCATGAGGGCGGCGACGATGCGGTTCTCGGCCTTGCGGAGATGCTCCTCGTAGGTCGACCGGCTGACGCCGAGCGCCTTCGCGATGTGCTCGGTCGTGATCTGGCGGGGCGAGGTGTAGTAGCCGAGCCGATGGGCCTGCGCGAGGGCGTCGACCTGCTTCTCGGTCAGGTCCCCGAAGAGGCTGTGCGTCCAAACGCTCGTCGGCAGGACGCTCATCGGGAGCTCGCGCTTGCGGAGCAGCTCGGCGGGGCCGCGCCCGCGGAACTCGCGGAACAGCTCGCGCGACCGGTCCTCGTCGAGGCTGACGGCACGGAAATAGCTCCAGCCGTCCCGGTAGACGACCGGTGGCAGGTCGAGGCATTGGGCCCCCTCGACGACGTTCCAGATGCTGTCGTAGCGCGAGCAGGTGCACCGGAGGACGAAGAGGCGCGTCCGGTCGGCCTCTACCCACTGGTCGACGACCCGGCCCGCCTTGCGGATCGCCTTCTCGACGCGCCGCAGCGTGGCGGGGTCGGAGGCCGGCACCTGGAGGAGCTCCCGGTCCCAGACGCACCACATCGAGATCGGCGTCTCGGGAACCTCCCGAGAGAGGTCGATGAACGGGTAGTCGTACTGGGCCCGGAGGGAGATCTCCCAGAGCGGCATCGACCCGGAAAGCGTTCCCGGGGGGATAGCCGTTCACCCGTCGATGGACGGCCGCCAATGGCGGGGGGAACGTCGTCCCTGACCGAGCCTTCCCTGGTACGAGGTAACCATGCTCGGCTCGCTCTTCGTCAGGTGGCAGGACGGTCGGAGGGACCTCGCGTAGACGTCCGCCGGGATCCGCGAGCCGCGTCTCACGTTCTTGTGCCACGTCGTCAGGCCCGGGAGGGCCAGAAAGTCGCGGAGCTCCACTCCGCCGAAGGGTGACCGAGGCACGCATTAGGCGTGTCTCACGGGCGGTGTCTCACGGGCGGTATTACACCATGTATAGTATGCTCCCGGCGGGATTCGAACCCACGTTGGAGGGTGTCCTCGGCGCCCGTTCGGGCGCCTCGAAGGCCCTCTATCCTTGACCGGACTAGACTACGGGAGCCCGAGGGGAAGGGGGCCCTCCCTCCCCTATAGCGTTTCGGCGCCGCCGGGTCAGCCGACCCGCTCCCAGCGCTCGAGCTTCTGGACCGCCGAGAGGGTCGACCCGCGCCGGATCTCCTCGCGCACCCGGTTCTCGTGCTCCAGGACGTCCAGCGCGCGGTTCGCGATCTCCTGCGCCCGTTCGCGGGGGACGACGACAAGACCGCTCGCGTCGCCGATGATCCAGTCGCCGGGCCGGACCCGCTCCCCGCCGACCTCGACCTCGACGCCGATCTCGCCGAGCCCCTTCGGCTCCCCGGCGTTCGGGGAGACCGTACGGCTGAAGACCGGGAATCCGAGCTCGAGGATCGCGTCGATGTCGCGGGCGGCACCGTCGATGACGACGGCCGCGACGCCGCGGCCGTGCGCGCTCCACGAGGCGAGCTCGCCCCAGATGGCCGTCGTCCCGCCGCCCGCATCGACGACGATGATGTCGCCGGGGTTGGCCCGGTCGATCGCCTCGACGGGCTTCGCCCAGTCCCCGTCGCGGGTGACCACGGTCACGGCCGGACCGGCGACGCGCACGGTGGCGTCCTTGAGCCGCGGGAGAAGGCCGTGGAGGGCGCCCTTGCGCTGGAGCGCATCGGAGATGTTCGGGGTCGAGACCTTCAGGAACGCCTCGCGGACCTCGTTCGGGCCGTAGCGGCGGAACAGCTCCGTCGCGACCTCGGTCTGGGTATCGATCGCGCGCCGGATCGCCTGCGTCGCGGCGCGGATGTCGGGGCTCTTCGTGATCGCGCCGCCGACGATGAGGATCCGGGCGCCCGCGCGCGTCGCCGCCGCGACGCTCTCGGAGTTCAGGCCGCCGGCGACGGCCACCGGGATCGGGGAGGCGCGGGCGAGCTCAGCGAGGACGTCGAACGGGGTCTTGCCGGCCATCTGCATGTCGATGCCGACGTGCCAGCAGACCGCGGCCGCGCCGAGCTCCGCCGCCCGCTTCGCGCGGGCGACGGGGTCGGGGACGTTGAGGAGATCGACGACGACCTCGGCGCCGTAGAGCTCCCCGCCGCGGACCGCCTCGGCGATCGTGTCGTCGTCCGCCGCGCCGAGGACCGTCACAAGGTCGGCGCCGGACTTCGCGGCGATCTCGACCTCGAAGGCGCCGGTGTCCATCACCTTCATGTCGGCGACGATCCGGTGGCCGGGGAACGCCTTCTTGAGCTCGCGGACCGCGTCGAGCCCCTCGCTCTTGAGCAGCGGGGTTCCGGCCTCGATCCACTCCCCCCCGCCGTCGACCGCCTCGCGCGCGGCCAGGAGGGCCCGGGAGAGGTTCTCGAAATCGAGGGCGACCTGCAGGACCGGCCGGTCAAGCCGCATCGCCCCCTTCACCGGGGCGGGGGGTATTAACCCCGCCGGGCTCTGTGCGCCGGCGAAGGGGGCCCCCGCCGCGATGATCCGGGTCCACGCGGGCGACGCCCGGCAGATGGAGGCGGTGGCCGACGCCTGTGTCCACCTGGTCGTCACCTCGCCCCCCTACCCGATGATCCCCCAGTGGGACGCCCTGTTCGCCCGCCTCGGGGCGACCTCGTTTCAGGAGATGCATGACGTCCTCGGGGAGGTGTGGGCGCAGTGCGCCCGTGTCCTCGTGCCGGGCGGCCTGATCGCCATCAACATCGGCGACGCGCTCCGCACCGTCGACGGGACGTTCGCCCTCTGGCCGAACCACGCCGAGGTACTGCTCCGCGTACGGGCGCTCGGGCTCACCGCGCTCCCCTACCTCCTGTGGAAGAAGCCGATGAACCGGCCGAACGCCTTCCTCGGCTCCGGGTTCCTTCCGCCGAACGCCTACGTCACGCTCGACTGCGAGCCGATCCTCCTCTTCCGCAAGGGCTCGCTCCGGCGCCTCGCGAGGAACGACCCCGCCCGAACCCGCAGCCGCTTCTCCCGCGCCGAGCGCGACCGGTGGTTCTCGCAGGTCTGGGCGGACGTTCGGGCCGAGCGCCAGGGGCCCGAGGGACGCCGGAGCGCGGCGTTCCCCCCGGAGATCCCCCGCCGGCTGATCCGGATGTTCTCCGTCGAGGGGGAGACCGTCCTCGACCCGTTCGCGGGAACGGGCACGACGCTGTGGACGGCGGCCGCGCTCGGGCGCGAGGCGATCGGCTTCGAGGTCGACGCTCTCAGGGCGGAGGAGCTGCGCCGGCGGGCCGAGGAGTGGACGCCACGGGGGGCGCCCCCGCACGGTGCTGGACCTCCTCGCTGACGGCCTGCGCGAGGTAGCGGAGCGCGTTGTCGCTCAACCGGTCGAGATGGAGAAGGAGGTAGTGGAGGTAGATGCGCTCGGGCTGCCGGGACGGGCCGGGAGGATGCGGCCGCATCCCCGGGCCGGCCGCCTCGCGCGCCGACTCGAGCGCCGCGAGCGTCTCGGGGTGGTGCTCGTGCTGCGGGCCGTGGAGGCCCCGCGCCGTCGCGCCGGTGAGCGGTGGGTGGATGCGGTCGACCGGGTCGAGCGGCTCGTCGACGTCGGGGGGGTGCCGCGTTCCGGGCGCCGACGAACGGACGGAGGGAACGGGGGCCTCCGACCCCATCTTCACGCGGAGGTACGGGTGGAGCGGCCGGTCCGGGTCGACGAGGTCGCCAATCGGCCGGCCGGCCGCCTCCTCGACCAGCGTCTTGAGGCTCCAGCTCTCGCGCCGACGCGGCGGACCCTCGGCTGTGGCCGCCTCCGGCTGGGACACGGGAGAACCTCCGCCGTGCGGGGCATAAACCTGCCCCTGCAGGGGAAGGGACGTCACGGCTCGCGCACGGCCGATGTTCCCGCCAGCGCGGCGGAGAGGAACTCGTACTCGGGGGTCGAGGCGATGAGGGCGAGCGGCAGGTGCGACGGACCGGAGCGAAGGAGCCCCTCGGAGTAGCCGGCCTCCCGGGGAAGGCGGGCGCGCGGGAGCCAGTCGGCCTCGGCCGGGGTCAACGCGAAGAACTGGCGCGCCGCCGACGAGACCTCGGGAAGGCGCAGAAGGAGCGTCGCGCGCAGGTTCCGCAGGAGCGAGCGGCCGGTCTCGGTCCCGAGGAAATCGTCCGGGTTCTGGCTGACGAGCACGACCCCGGCGGAGAAGTGGCGCACGTGGCGGACGAGGCGGTCAAGGAACGCGGCCGTCACCGGGTCGCGCGCGAGGAGATGGGCCTCGTCCACGACGAGCAGCTTCGGGCCGGGGGTGGAGGCGATCCGTCCGTACACCGCGTCGAGAACATAGGCCAGGTGGAACGGGAGGTGGGCCTCGGGGACCCCGGTGAGCGTCACGACCGTGGGCGACGCCCCCCAGTCGACGGTCGTCGGACCGTTGAGGTGGCGCAGGGAGCCGGAGGCGAACACCTCGAGCAGGGATCGGAGGCGGCCCGAGGGACCCGGGGCGGCCTCCACGGCGGCGAGGAGGTCGCCGAGGACCGGTACGCCCGGCCCCGCGGTGTAGAGCCGCTCGAGCGCCGCGTCAAGGACCGCCCCCTCCTCGTCGCGCAGGCTGGGGAAGAGCGCCTTCAGGATCGCGGCCACGCGACCGGCCTTCTCGGCGCGATCCCCGTTCGCCGAGACGGGGTCGAGAGGGTTGAGCCGGCCTTGGGTGCTGTCGCCGAGCGGGAGGACGGTGCCGCCGAGGGCCCGGGCGAGGCCGGGGAACTCGCCGAGGGGATCGACGAGGAACACCTCGAGCCCCGGCCGTTGCCACAGCGAGCGCAGGACGGTCATCGCGGTGAAGAACGTCTTTCCCGAGCCCGTCGCGCCGAAGACCCCCCAGGAATGGCTCGCCTGCGACCATCGCTCGAGGAAGACCGGGCTGGCATCGTCGAGGAGGAGCCCGATGAGGACCCCGCCGGGCTCGAGGACGGCCTCGTCGACGTACGGGAAGAACGCGGCGACCCCGTCGGAGTGCAGCGTGTGCCAGTAGCCGGTCGGGCGCCGCTCGGTCCCGGCAAGGTCCGGCGGTCCCGCGGCCCACGCCGACTCGAACTCCGGCGCGCGGGGTCGGAACCCGAGCGCCCGGAACCGGCGGACGATCTCGGTGCGTCGCCGCCGCGCGGCGGCCGGGGTCGGCGCGACGGCGTGCACGCTCAGGCCGACCCGCCAGAGCTCCTGCTCGCGCGCCGCCACCCGCCGGGAGAGGAGATGGGCGCTTTCCGCCTCGAGCTCGAGCTGGGAGCGGTGGGCTCCCTCCCGGTCGTCCCCCGTAAAGAGCTCGGCCTCCGCGACGGCCTCGGCGCCGGAGAGGAGGGCGAGGGCCCGCGTCACCGGGATGCGGTGGACCTGCAGCCGGAGCTCGGCGGGCTCGGAGGTGGGAAGGACCCGCCCGACGAACCCGAACGGGACCTCGCCGGGGAGGCGAGGGAAGACGAGCGGGGCGTCCACCCGTCGGCCCCGTACGACATGGTCCGGCCCCTCCCGGTCCGAGGGACCGGCGCGGTCCGCCGTCATGCTACCCGCCTCCGAAGCGCGGCGGGGCGCGACGGGTCCACCACAGCACGAGGCCGGCGGCCCCGAGCACGAGCCCGCGATACGGGAAGAGGAACGGCGGCGGGACCAGGAAGAGCCCCCAGGCGCCCAGACCGGAGGCGAACGCGAGGATCGTGGGCCGACGTCGGTCCCCGTAGCCGAAGGGTCCCCGGGGCCCGCCGCGGAGGAGCCACGTCCCGAGGGTGAGCCCGCCGAGCGCGGCGGCGAGCCCGTTGAAGTAGGGCACGGCGATCGCGAGCGCCCCGGCGACGGCGCCGAGGGCGGCGGAGACCGGCAGGGCGTCGAACCGGACCGGTGGCCGCGCGGGGCGATGCGGGGTCACGGTCGCCCCCCGCTCTCCCAGCCGACCTCATGAAGGGCCCGGACGAGCGCCCGGTCCCTCAGCCGTTCCGCCGGGATCCCGAGCCGGGCCAGTCCGTCGAGGGCCGCCGTGGCCCTCGCCTCGACGCGACCGACGGCGGTCGCGGCGGGCCCGCGGTCGAAGACCACGAGAAGGACGCGGCGCCGGTAGCGTCGACGGCAGAGGAGCGTGACCATCTCCCGGTACCCCTCGCGCGCCGCGGCCTCGGGGACTCCCGCGGGGCCGGGCGCCGGCCGGAAGGGGCCGGCCTCGACCGGTTCGACACCGACGTAAAGGTAGAGGCCGTCCCCGAGGTGGGCGAGGAGGTCCCTGAAGCCGTCGAACAGCCGCCGGGCCTCGTTCGGCGGGAGAAAGGCGACCGGGACCCCGCCGCCGGCGATCACCGCGACGAGCGCCTCGGCCCCGACCCGCGCGACGCCGCCCGGCCGCAGGGGGGGCGGGACGCCCTCCGGCCGGGGGGAGCCGACGAGCGCGCGGAGGTGGAACGAGCAGCGGTCGGAGAACGCCTCGTCGAGGCTCTTTCCGTCGTGCCGGTAGACGGCGATGAGGAACCCGCCCCCGAGGAACGGGAGCCAGTAGACCGCTCCGGCGACCGCGGCGACGAGCGCCCCCACGGCCGCCCAGGTCGCGAACTTGAGCGCGTCGCGCGCCGATGGGAACGGCCCGAGGCGCAGGCGCCGGTCGAGCGACTCCGGCAGGCCGACGGTGGGCGGGCCCGCGGCCTCCGGCTCCTCGGTCGCGGTCATCCTCGGGCCTTCCGGACCGCCGGGAAGCGGTCGCGGTGGCGCCCGGCCCGCCCGCCCGGCTCGGACGATCGCCGCTGGAGATGGCGCACGAGGTGCGAGGCGCCGCGGCCCAGGAAGTCACCGGCAAGGACCGGGATCGCGGCCGGCAGCGCCGCCCGTCCGAAGGTGGAGCCCGCCCCCACGACGGCCCGGGAGAGGTGGGCCGCGGGCGAGAGCGCGGCCGCGCCCCGCGACGCGGTGGCCGCTCCCCCGCGGGCGAACGGGCGGAAGTAGCCCTGTACCGCCTGCGAGCCGGTCGCGAGGCCCCGCTGGAGGCCACCCGCGAGCGCCGACCCTCCGGAGGGGAATCCGCCGGCCGTGAGCTGCGCCCCGGCGAGCGAGATCAGCGAGGGGGTCGACATCGCGACGGTGAGGTAGCCGAGCAGGAGGAGCACGTTCGGCGCGCCGACGGCCAGCTCGAGAGGAATGATGAGGACGCACGGGAGGAACGCGAGCTCCCCGAACATCTTCCACGCCCGCTCGGCGAGCGGGGCCAGCGACGGGATCGGCCAGAGCAGCGTCAGCACCGGCAGGAGGACGAGGAGGACGGCCAGCAGCGCGTCGCGCACGGCGATCGCGGCCGACAGGAGCAGGACCAGCGAGAACAGCCCGAACGTGACGACGAAGGCGAGGACACCGTTGTCCCAGGAGAAGGAGACCTCCCCGAACCCGGCAAGGTTCACCCAGTGCTCCCACGCCCCGTGGTCGAAGCCGGCGATCGTCGGGTACGTCGCCCCCGCCAGGCCCAGCAGCGCCCCGGCGATGGGGAGGGAGAAGTTCGCGAGGACGACGGCGAAGACGAGCCGGGGAAGGAGCTGCTCGAGGCGGGTGGCCCATCGCCCGAGCACGGCCCGCACGAGGTAGAGGCCCCCGACGGCGACCCCGACGAGCGCGATCGCCGGGTCGACCAGCGAGGTGAGGAGGAAGCTCGAGAACGTGGCCGCGGTCGCGAGGAACGAGCCTCCGCTCCCACCGGGGCCGAGGGAGGGGTAGAGCGCCGACGTCGCCAGCTCGGGGACCAGCACGTTGTCGTACGTCGGGCCGAGGACCGCGGCCAGGACCGCGGTGAGGGCCGCGAACATCGCGAAGAGGATCGCCTGGACGGTGGCCGAAGTCCAGTCCATGGGCCCTCCTCAGGTGCCCGTGACGACCCAGTGGGCGAGACCCCACAGAAGGCCGGAGAGGGCGGCGGTGAACAGGAGCGAACCGACGAGGGCATCGCGCGCGCGGTCCTTCGCCTGGACCTTCTTCGTGACGTCGTTCGAGAACCAGCTGAGCGCCACCCGCGCCCACGCGAGGGCGAGGATCCCCCCGCCCGCGACCCCGAGCAGCGTCACCATCCGGTTCACGGCCGCCGAGAAGTTGCCGACGGCCGTGGAGGTGGCCGGCCGCGAAAGCGCGTGCCCCGGCAACGGGAGCGGCACGGGGGCGAGCGCCGGGGCCGCGAGGAGCAGGACGGCGACGATCGAGGAGATTCCCGTCGGGAAGGGCGAACGGACGGTCATGCGCCCTCCCCCTCCGAGGATCGGGAGGAGGGCGGGGCCGGCTCGACCCAGGTGAGGAGGTCGGTCCCCCCATCGTTCGGCTCGGAGCGGACCCGTCCCGCGCGCTCCCATCGCTCGAGGGCCGCGCGGGTCCTCTCGGGCGGCGACCCTTCCTCCTCGGCGAGGTAGGCGAGCGTCTCCCGGTCCAGGGGGGTGCCGTCCTCGAGGAGCCGGCGCACGATGGCGAGCGCGTTGGGGGCGGCCGCGGCCGAGCGGCGACGGCGCAGCCGGGGCCAGAGGAATATCCCCACCGCGCCGCCGATCGTCAGGATCGCGATCGGCCAGGCGGCCCAGGCCGGCGCCGAGGGCGGCGCGGCGGTCCCGGACGAGCCGTTCCCCACCGGCGCCGCGGCGCTGACGAGGACCGTCGACCGGGCGACGGCAACGACCCCGAGCGCGTCGCGCACCGTGACGCTCACGATGGAGAATCCGGCCGTCGCGGTCGAAAGGGTCGCTACGGCCGGGCCGGCGGCGGAGAGGTTCCCCGAGAAGGCGCCTCCCCCGGTCACCGAGAAGGTGAGCGTGTAGGGGGGCAGGCCGCCGGCCACCTCGGCCGAGATCGGGATCGGGGCCGCGGGCGCAACGGTAGCGGCCCCGAGGGAAAGCCCGACCGTCAGGGCAGGGCAGACCCGGATCGAGACGGTGCGGAGGATCGTGACCCCGTCCGCGTCGGTCGCTTGGACGGCGATGGTCGCGTTGCCGGGGACGGCGAACGTGCCGGTCCAGGTGAGCGCACCCGGGCGGCTGAGGGTTCCGACCGGCGCCGAGACGTTGACGACGGGAAGCGAGGCCGCCACGGCCCACACGACCGGGTCGACCCCACCGCTCCAGAGACCCGAGACGACGACCCCCTGGTCCGCGTCCGCGACGGGCGTCGTACCGGTGAGGATGAGCGAGGGCGGGGGGGCGATGTCGGTCACCCGCGCCGTGGTCGTGGCGCTCCCTCCGTCCGCGTCGGTGACGGTGACCGTGGCCCAGGCCGCGCCGGGCGCGGGGGCCGTCACCGGGGTCGTGAAGTCCGTGGGCACCTCGAGCGTGGCCGAGCCGCTCGAGCCGTTGGGAAGGACCGACCACGTGAGCGAGTAGGGCGGGACTCCCCCGCTGACATCGAGGAGCAGCGGGAACGGCACGCCCGGGTCGCCGCCCGCGACGGGCGAGCTCACGTTGACCGCCGGACCCGCGACGATGGTCAGGGCCCGGCTCGCCATGTAGACGCTTCCGTCGCTGTCGAAGACGCGGGCCGAGACGGCGACGACCGACGGGAGGGCGAACTGGAGCGACCAGTTCGGTCCGAGCGCCATCGCCCCGAGGCTGTCCTCCCACTCGATGGAATAGGGCGGGACTCCGCCGGTGATCGACAGGTTGAGGGGGACCGTGGAGCCCACGTCGGCGACGCTTCGAGCGGTCTCGATGACGGCGGAGAGGTTCGCCGCGGTGGCGGGGATCCCGGTGGCGCGGACTCCCGCCGTGGCGCTCCGGGACGGGAGCACCGTGGCGGCGGACGCGGGGCCGCCAACGATCGGGGGGCCGGCCCGCGGCGGACCGCCACCGGTCGGCGCCTCCGGAGCCCCGGGGGCGGGGACCTCCCCAGCGGCGACGGGCCACGCCGGCAACATCGGGCCGGCGAGGGGCACGCCGCACCCCAGGACGAGAACGGCGACGGTCACGGCCAGACGGAGACCTTCTGCAGCGCACGGTCGGGAAAGCACGTCGACCACCCGCGCCCTCGACGCGGCGGCCGGTATTTCCTTCGGAAGCCGCCGATGAACGATGAACGCTGGCCTACGGCTCGGTGATGGCGAGGGCGGCGTGGTCGCGCGAGAACGGTCCGAGGTCGGTCCGGCCCCGGACCGCGACGCCCCCCCGCTCGAGCTCCGCGCGCGCCTCGGCCAGGACCCGCTCGACCGGACGGGACTGGGTGACGGAACGTACCTTCAGCATCAACAGCCCGCGCGCACGGACCGACCGGCAGGCCGTCCAGTTCTCGAGGAACAGCCGGGCCTGGTCCCGCTGCGCGACATCCTGGTAGATCAGGTCCGCGGCGCCCACGTCCGCCCGGTAGCGCTCGGGGAGCTGCGCGTCGGCGAGGATCGGCAGCACGTTCGGCCGGCGACGCGCGAGGGCGAGCAGGCTGGCGAAGGCGACCGGGCTCTTCTCGATGACCACGAGCCGGGCGTCCGGAAGGAGGTCCGAAAGGTGGCTCACCGTCGTCCCGTGCGCCCCGCCGAGATAGAGGACCGACCGCGCGCCGCCCCAGGGCGCCGCGGGAGCGGCCTTGAGCAGGTACGCCGCGAGTTTCGAGCGGAACGGGTCCCAGCGCCGGTACTCCGCACCGCCGTCGTCGACCACCTCCTCGCCGTAGACCCGGTGGCCGGGGTCGAGGTTTCGCGTGAAGAGGTCCCGCCCGCGGCGGAAGACCCCGGGCCACTCCGTACGCTCCACGGTCCGCTACGGCCCGCCCACCGCCACGAGCAGCTCGACCTCGACGGGGGCGTTGAGCGGGAGGCCGGCGACGCCGACGGCCGCACGGGCCGGACGCCCCGCCTCACCGAAGAGGGCGATCAACAGATCGGTCGAGCCGTTCGCCACCTCGTGGGCCCGGACGAACCCCGGGCTCGACGCCACGAAGACTCCGACGCGGAGCACCCGCCGGATCCGCTCGACCCCCCCTAGGGCATCCGCGAGCGCCGCCAGCCCCTGGAGCGTCGCGCGCCGCGCGAGGTCCTGCGCCGTCGCGACGGGGACATCGCGGTCGACCAGGCCCGCACCGGCCGCCGCCCCGCCCTCGACGACGATCTGCCCGGAGACCCATGCGAGCCCCCCGTCGACGATCACGGGCGTGTAGGAGCCCGCGGGCCGCGGCGGCGGAGGAAGCGTGATCCCGAGCTCGCGCAGGCGGCCACCCACGTCGGTTCCCACGAGCCGGACGCTAGCCGCGCACCGAGAAAACCCTGCCGCGGGCGAGGGGGCCTCCGAAGGGGCCGGCATCAATGGTTATCTCGGCCCGCATCCTAGTCGGTCCGTGGCCGGTTTCCTCCGTCGCCTGCGACGTGCGAAGCCGGACGAACCCGACGCCGAACCGGAAGCGCCGGGCGACGCGCCGGGGGACGGCGACCACGAGGGCGCGCCGGAGGACCGGGCAACTCCGGAGCCCGGACCTGCTCCGGCCGAGGCCCCGGTGGCCATCGAACCCGGGCCCACGGAGGCCCCGGATGCGCCGCCCGCGCCGGAGCCTCGGGCTTCGGCCCCCCCGCCGGTGCCCATCGGGCCTCCACCGCCATTGCCGGAGGCCGGTCCTTCGGCCGTCCGTCCCTCGGCGGCCCCACGACCGGAGGTCCTGGTCTGCTTCGTCTGCGGCACGACGATGGACGGCACCTGGTGCCCCAAGTGCCGCATGGTCTGGAACGATTGAACCGGGCCGGTCCCGCGGCCGAACCCGAATCCGGACCTCGGACTTATAGGCCGGGCGCGGGTCGAACCCCCGTGGCCATCCGGACCACCGCGCGCGCCCTCCTCTCCCTCGCCACGCTGCGCGAGACCCGTCGTCGCCTCGCGACGCGCCGGGGCCGTGGGTTGGTGGCGGGGATCGCCGTGGCGTACGCCGTCGTCTCGATGCTGGTCGGCAGTATGCTGATCCTCGAGCCGATCGGCGGCGACTACTTCTGGATGGTGCTCTGGTCGGGCAACGGGACGCATGCCTGGGACTATCCCGGGCTCCTCGTCGTCGGCTCGTGGGGGATCCTTTCCCTCCCGCTCTTCCCGACGGTCGCGATGATCGTCGTGAGCATCGGGGTCGGGATCGGGGGGGCCGCGGCGGTCGTCCTCCTGCTCCCGTGGCTCCGCCGCCTCACCGTCGGCTCCCGTCGGACGGCCACGGCCGGTGCGGCCGCGGGGATGGGTCCCGCGGTCACCGGCCTCGCCACGCTCGGCGCGTGCTGCTGCACGACGTGCGCCGGCGCCGCCGGCATCTCGGTCGTCGCGGCCACGAGCGGGACGACGCTCTCCGCGCTGCTCGTGAACGACTGGTACATCGGCGCGTTCCAGATGGTCGTCGTCGCCGTGAGCCTCCTCGCCCAGGAGCGGGCCTTCCGGCTCACGGGACCGGCGTGCCCCGTCCCCCCACCCTTCGACCGGCGGTTCGCCGCCGGCGCGGCGCTGCGGCTCGGCCTGCTCATCGCGGGGGTCACCTGGTCGCTGGCGATGCTCGTCGAGTGGGGGACCACCGACCCCCTTACGGCCGGCCCGGGCCTGTGGTACCACTGGATCCTCGAGCACCAGCTCCTCGCCCTCCTCGCGGTCGGCGCCGCCCTGTTCCCCCAGGAGCTCGCGCGGGCGTTCCGCGCGCTCGGGCACTCGTTCACGACGTACGCCCTCCGGGTCGCTCTCGCGGTGGCGGGGGTCACCTGGGCGATCGGTGTCCCCCCGACGCTCGTCTCCGCCGGGCTGGGCGGGCTGGTCAACGAGATGCTCGGTTACGCGGGTGTCGGCGCGGCGTGGGGTGCGGTGCCCCCCGATTCCCCGCTCGGCTGGGCGCTCGTGTTCCACTGGCTGATGCAGCACCTCTTCCTCGGCGCGTTCGCCCTGGCCGTGGCGGTCGACCCGCGCCGGGCGCTGGCCCCGCTGCTCTGGTCCACCCCGGCTCCCCGCGTCGGCGTCGGACGCGACGCCCCGGCCTCCCGCGACCCGGCCTGGACGCCGTCCATCGCGGCGACCCCGGGGCCGACGGGGCCGGCCTCCGGCGGTACGGAGAGCTCGTAGCCCGCCCGACGGCGTGTCGCTCCGTGGGGCCGCCCGGCCGGCTTGACCGGCGCGCTTATACCCCGAGGTCCGGTCCCGAGTCCCTACCGAATGCACCCTGCACACGGCCAACCCACCGCAGACCCTCTCGAGCCGATCGAAAGCCGCGTCGTGGACCACGTCTTCGCGCTGCAGCCGGGGTACGCGGTGTTCCTCGGCCTTCACCAGTACGACGGGCGGCTGCCGGACCTCGCCCGTGGGGCGACGGACGGGTGGACCGCCGGTGCGGACCGCCTGCTCTCCGAGCTGAGGGCGATCCCGTCGGACCAGATGACCGAGGGGCGGCGGCTCGACCGCACGCTCCTCGAACTGTTGCTGGAGAGCCCGCGGTTCGACCTCCATGAGAGCCGCGACCTCGATCGCAACCCGATGTCGTTCCTCGGACCGATCTCCCTGACCGCCTACATGGTCCGCGATTACGCTCCCCTGCCGACGCGGGTGGACGCGATGGTCCGACTCCTGGACGGCGTCCCGGCCCTCCTCGATGCCGCTCGTCAGCGGCTCGAGCCGGTCCTTCCCGAGCCGTTCGTCCGGCTCGCGGCGACGATGGCCGCCGGGCTCTCGCCGCACTTTCAGGAGGCGGAGGCGTTCGCGCGCCGCGCCTCGGCGACGCTGGGCGATCGCCTCGCCCGCTCGCGCGCCCCGGCCGAGGCGGCGGTCCATGACTTCCTCGCGCGCCTCGAGGGCGAGTGGACCCGGAATGCGACCGACGAGTTCGCGCTCGGCCCCGAGCGCTACCAGACCCTCCTCTGGGTGCGCGAGGGGCTCCGGACCCCCTTCGAGGAGATCCGGCGCGCCGGTCTCGCCGACCTCCGGCGCAACCAGGCCCGGCTCGAGGAGATCGCGCGCGGCCTCGCGCCGCCCTCGACCGTTCCGGCGCTCCTCGAGTCGATCTTCCGCCAGCACCCGAGCGCCGACCGGCTGATCGCGCGGGCCCAGGAGCTTGTCGGGGAGACGAAGCGCTTCGTGGAGGGCGGAGAGCTCGTGACCGTCCCGTCCGGCGCGGAGTGCCGGGTCGAGGAGACCCCGACCTACGGGCGGGCGCTCTCGACGGCGAGCATGAACCCCCCCGGTCCGTTCGAAGCGTCGGGGGACGAGGGGATCTACTACGTCACGCCGGTCGACCCGGCCTGGCCCGCCGAGCGCCAGGAGGAGTGGCTGCGCTCGTTCAACGACCCGATGCTCCGCAACATCACGATCCACGAGGTCTACCCGGGCCACTACGTCCAGTTCCTGCACTTCCGCCGTGGCGCGAACTCCTTCGCGCGCAAGGTCTTCGTCTCCGCGTCGTTCACCGAGGGCTGGGCGCACTACTGCGAGCAGCTCGCGATCGAGCAGGGGCTCGGCCGGGGCGGGCCGGAGGCCGAGGTGGCGCAGATCCACGACGCCCTGCTCCGGGACTGCCGCCTCCTCGCCTCCGTCGGCCTCCACACCGGCGGCATGACGCTGGCCGAGGCGACGGACCTGTTCCGACGGGAGGCCCACTTCGAGCAGCTCCCCGCCGAGCGGGAGGCGATCCGCGGGACGTTCAACCCGGAGTACTTCTGCTACACCCTCGGCAAGCTCGCGATCCTGGACGCGCGGGCCAAGACCCTCGGCCCGCTCTTCGGCGGCTCGCTCCGGGGGTTCCACGACCGCCTCCTGAGCTTCGGCTCCCCGCCGGTCGGGGTCCTCGAGGCGCTCCTCGGAGCCGGCGCGTGATCGCCGGGGCCGGTCGGCCGGCCGTCCCGGCGTGAGCGCCTTCGCCCTCTCCCCGGGCCTCACTCCCGGGCTCACCGACGCGTTCCTCCTCGAGCTCGTCGTCGGGCTCGGCGTGGGGAAGCTTCTCGGAGGGGAGCGTGGGGTCGAGACGGTCCTCGCGCTCAACGGGATCGCGCTCGCCGTGGTCAAGCTGCTCACCGACTGGGCGGACCTTCCGGACGTCCCCGTCGGGGTGGCGGGGATCCTGGGCGGCGCCGCCGTGCTCGTGCGCGGCCGCTGGGGCGTGCCGTGGAGCCCGGGCGGCCCGTGGCCCTCCCGGGTCGCCGGGGCCGTCGTCCTCCTCGTCGGGGCGGTGAAGGGCCTCGGGGACTTCTACGACCCGTTCGACCTCATGCTCGGGGCGGCGCTCGTCGTCCTCGGGCTCTGGCTCGCGGCCGGCCGACGCCCGCTAAAGGCCCCCGCGGGGCACGCCGCTTTGCGCTGACCGGCGGCGTCGCGCCGATCGCCGGCCCCGGCGTTCACGGCTCAGCGGGCCGGCTCCGGAACCGACGCGGGTCGGGGGTGTGCCCGAGACCGGGGCCGGGCCGTACGACGGGCGGTGCCGGCGCGTCGGCCGTCGCGCGCCGGGGCACCGCCCCCACGAGCGCGCCCGGCTCCGGACGGTCTTCGGTTCCCCACTCCTCCGCGTCCGGTGGGGTGTCGGCCAGGCAACGAACGAGCCGCGGGAGCTTCGAGCGCGCGAAGTCGGAGATCCACTCCCGGTCCTCGGCCGAGACCCGGGAGCGCGGGTAGTCGCGCAGGTACTCGCAGAGCACGGTCCACTCCCGTTCGGTGAACGACCGGAAGCGGATCGAGTCCATCCCGACCCGGGCGAGGGCGTTCAGGCAGGAGGTGAAGTCGAGCTCGAGCCCCGCCCCGGCGAGGACGCCGCCCCGGAGCCGGTTGATGAACGTCCGGGTCTCCCCGTCGATCGTCACCGACTGGCGCTGGGGCCGGGCGGGGAGCTCCCGCGCGGAGGAGGTGGGCCGTCGTCGGGGTCCCATCCGCTCCTCACCCGGCTCCAATCGCCGTCGGGGCCGGGCCGACCGTCCCTGAGTGTTCCCTGCTCGCGGCCATCAGGCGACCCCGTTCCCCTGGATGGTGAACCAGGTCTGGTCGGTGCCGCCCCCGATCGTCACGTTCTCGTTGAGCGAGCCGATGTTGACCCACGGCGCGGCGGTGAAGACCTCGTTCTCCTGCCCCCAGTAGACGTAGAGCGCGAGGCCGTTCGCGATCTGCTCGGCCTCGTTGTAGAGCAGCACCCGGCCCGGCCCGATCGGCGCGAGGGCGGCAAGGTTCAGCGCGTGGACCATCGCGCGATAGGCCACGCCCTGGCACGCCTCGGGAATGCCGCCCGACGTCTGGGCGACGTTCGACCAGTAGGTGTAGTTCTGGGTGTTCGAGCCGCACGTCGCGGTGTCGTTGTACGGGGCGAGGGCGAACTGCTCGGCGACCGCGTCGGCGTGGGTGTAGGTGCTGTCGGGGAGATACATCGGCGTGACGTAGTCCGTCGGGTCGGGGTAGTCGGGCGCCCAGCCGAGGTTGTAGATGGGGAGCGGGTTCTGTCCCGGCGCCGACCCCGTCGACAGGATGACCTCGTCGACGAAGTTGATGTCGATCGCCGTCGGCTTCACCGCGCCGCCCGTGATCGTCTCGATCTGGCTGATCCACAGCGCGATCCGCTGGTCGAGGTCCGGCACCCCCGTCTGCCCGAAGAGCGGCAGCTGGCAGGGGTTCGCGGGCGTACACGCCGCGGCGATCTCCGCGGAGTAGTACGGGGTCCCCGGCGTCACCGTCTCGTGCCACCACCACGCGGCGCTGCCGGCCACCGAGGGGTTGTTGACCGGGTCCCCGCTCGGCCAGCTCACGTTGGACGGGTAGTAGTTCGCCATGAACTGTGGGATCGCCCCTCCGTAGTTGAAGAAGTACTGGATCCCGTTCTTCGTATTGATCGTGTTCTGGATCGTGGAGTACGGGTAGGCGTGCACGAACGTCTGGCGCACGCCGACGTGGCTGAAGAAGTCCGCCGGGATCGTGATCGGGTTGCTGGTGTACTGCGCCGCGCCCGACAGGCTCGTGTTCATGTTGAACGGGAAGAAGAAGATGCCGATCGACGGGAAGCTCGTCGCCGTCAGCTTGCCCTGCGCCACGAGCTGCAGCAGGAACGACGTGTCCGTCGGCGGGATGGTCGCGAAGTCCGCCGTCCCCGCCGCGTACGCCTGCTCACCGGGCACCTGGTTCGACTCCCACGTCACCGACACGTTCCCCGCATACGACCCGACGGCCGGCCAGCAGCCGGTCCACGTGCACATCGGGTTCGGCGTGTACGCCGGGTTCGTCTTCAGGAAGTAGCTCACGCCGGGGCGGAGGTCCGCCATGTAGTACGGGCCGCTGCCGGCCATCGCCCACTGGACGTTGCCCCAGTACGGCGCCGAGTTCCCCGAGAGCTGCCAGTTGTCCCAGCCCTTCGCCGGGGTCACCGAGGGGGCGACCCCGTAGCCCTGGCCCGGGTACGGGCAGGGGTGGTCGCCGCTTCCCGTGACGTTCCCGTACGTCCAGTACGGGATCCCCGCGCTCTGCGGCGCCGCGCTGAACCAGCCGCACGGAACGATCGCCGCCCCTTCGGGGTCGGACAGGAGCTCGAGGAAGTACGGCCAGGTCAGCCCGCCGCCCGCCACGTGGAACGTGACGCAGCCGTGGGCGTTCGTCAGCGCCGCCGCCGGGCAGCCCGTCCCGTTGACGATGACGTTCTGGTAGACCCACTGCGGCGTGTTGTTGTACGGCGCGTGGATCCCGCCGTCCCAAGCGCCCCCGGTGGG
>DAHUXZ010000002.1 GCA_027315455.1 Thermoplasmata archaeon
CGTGGCCGGTCCTCGCGGCGCTCAAGCAGTTCTTCCAGCTCGAGGCGTTCGGCACGATGCGCCCGGGGGGGCCGCCGGAGATCTTCGTCTAGCCCGACCGCGCCGCCTAGGCGGCCGTGGGGAGGAGCAGGATCGTCCAGTCGTTGTTCGTCCAGTACAGCGAAGCGCCGTACTCGCCCTCGAGGTAGGCCAGGATGTTCGGGATCAGGGCGGCGAACGGACCCCGCGCCCCGGTACCCTCGGAGAGGAAGAAGCTCGCCGAGAGCTGCTGCCAGGTCGCCGGAGCGTTGAGGTACGGCGGCAGGACCGTGACGAAGTTCTCCGAGAGCGGCATCGTGAGCCCGAGCGCGAAGCCGAGGGCGGCCGAACCGCCCGCGACCGTCGAGTTGGCCGCGAGGACGGCCATCGCCGGCCGCGTGGAGTTGTTGGCAACGTGGCCGAGATAGCTCAGCGCCCCGGCCGGCGTCACCCGGCCTTCGGTCAGCCCGAGACCGCCCTTCACCCGGGGACTGAACCAGCTGAAGGTCCCGGGGCCGGTCACGTTCACTTCGGCCCCCCCGCTCTTGGGGGGGCTCTGGAGGCGCGCGGAGACGCTCTCGATCGCCGCCGAGGTGACCGCCTCGGCCGTGAAGTTGAGCGCGAGGGAGCGGGTCCCCGGGATGGCGGTGACGTTCTCCACGAGGCGGACCCCCCGGGACTCGAAGACGAGGGTCAGGGTCGAGCCGCCCGGAGCGGGCGGGATCACCGTCGGGGCGAGGGAGCGGTTGCTCTGGTAGAACGTCACCACCGAGCCATCGGCGAGGGTGACCGTGAGCGACTGGGGGACGACCTGCATCACGGGGACGAAGAAGCCGAAGTAGGACAGCTGGATCGTCGGGGTGCCGCTCAGGAAGGCCGAGTCGTTGCCGCTCACCGTGGCGGCGGCGTAGCTGTTGGTCACGGCCCAGCGGGCCGACAGGGCGAACGAGACCTCCTCCTCGATGACGATGTGCGGCTCGTTGAGCGCGTAGCCCGGTTGGAACGGCGCGATGACGTCGCGCTGGGTGAGGGACCGTCCCCAGCTCGTGACGTGGGAGATCGTCAGCACCGTGCCGGGGATGTTGGACCCCCCGAGCGCCCCCATCGCCGCGAGCATGCTGTCGTTGTGGGCGACCTTCGTGCCGCCGACCTCGTAGTGGGCGGTCACCGGGTTCGTCTGGACGTCGAAGAAGTAGCCGAGGCCCAGCAACGCCACGGCGACGACGGCCAGCGGAACGACGGTCCGCGCCCTCGAAGAGGTCCGAAGGTGCCGCCAGACGAGGGAGCGGGGCCGCGGGGCGGTTCCCGGACGGTCGGGAGCCGCCGGGATCGCGGCGACGTACTCGAGGACCGCCTCGATCGCGACGGCCCCGGTGAGGAAGACGGGGAAGACCAGGATCTCGCCGAAGCGGACGTACGGGGTGATGATCTCCCGCCACCACAGGACCGCCGCGGTCGCGGTGATCGAGATGGTCCACACCCCGAGGGCGGCGGCCGGGAGGGTCAGCCACTGGGGGCGCAGGAACCGGGCGGCGACGAAGGCGAGCGGTACGAGGACGCTCACGAGGACGAGGAGCTCGAAGCTCGTCGGCGAGTCGAACCGATACGTGGGGTCGAACGGACCGTAGATCTTGATCCAGATCGACCCGAGGGTGGTGGAGATCTGGGAGAAGTACGCTCCGGTCCCGGCGATGTTGTTCTGGTGGAGCCCGAGGTGCGGGACCACCTCGTACCAGAACAGGCCGACCCCCGCGACCAGCGCGACGGACAGCCGTCCGGTCCAGGTGGTGATGAGCTCCTTCGGCAACTGACCCATCATCAAGAGGACGAGCCCGAGGAAGACGAGGAACGCGGGGACCTCGGCGAACATCGCCGGGTGCGTGAGGAGCGCCGCGGAGCCGGAGAGCGCCATGGCGACGAGGTGGTAGCGCCGGTGCGACCGGACGTAGCGCAGCGCGAAGGCGATCGTCAGGTTGAGGAAGACCCAGGAGAACAGGAACTGGTACGCCCCGGAGAAGTACAGGCTGATGATCGCCGGGTCCGCGAGGATGAACGTCGTCGCCGCGAGCGCCGTGATCGGCCGCTGGACGAGCGCGCGGGCGGCGTAGTAGGTCGTCCCGCCGAGGAGGATCGAGTTCGACACGACGAAAAGGAGCGCTCCCCCGAGCGGCCCATGGGCCAGCAGGATCTCCCAGC
This sequence comes from Thermoplasmata archaeon, assembly GCA_027315455.1. GTDB lineage: Archaea > Thermoplasmatota > Thermoplasmata > Lutacidiplasmatales > UBA184 > Lutacidiplasma. The sequence goes on from DAHUXZ010000002.1 coordinate 2,215, forward strand.
CGAGGAACGGGCCGAGGAGCGGCGGGCTCGCGGAGTTCGCGTACCAGCTCGCGTAGGGCAGCCCGACGGCATGGGCTGCGCCGGCCGTCCACTCCCCGGGGTCGCCGCCGGGCGGGACGGGAGCCTGGAGCATGTAGTAGAGGAAGAACAGCCCGAACCCGAGGCCGATCAGGAACCCTGCGAGGGTGGCCCAGCCCTCGTACCGCGTCGGGCCCGAGGGGAGCCCCGAGGGGTGGCGCCGGTCCACGGGGATCGGGGTGAGCGGGCTCGGCACCGCGCGGTAGCCGGCGACGAGGCGCGCCCAGAGCCGGCGGAGCCGGACGGAGAGTCCCCCTCGAGGGGCCGGTGGATCGCCGTCCATCGTCACGGCACCGAGCCCGACCTGCGGGCCGACGGCGCGGGCGCGTGGCTCGGGAACAGGGGACGGCGGCGTCGGAGCCCTGCGGGCATCGTATCGGGTCCGACCTCCCCCGGAGCGGGCGTTTTCATCCGGGCCCCCTATATGTACTCTTCGGCCCGCCTCTCTCGGGGAGCGCCCGTGCCGGCACGCGGGATCCCGGTTCGACTCCGGGTCGACCTTCATAGGGGGGGCCGAGCTCGCGCCGGCGATGTGGCGACGATTCCAGGGGTTCGTTCGGCGGGCCCCCCGCTGGACCCTCGCCGTGCTCGCGGTCGGGGTGGCCGTCGCGGTCGTTGTGGCCGGGCTCCTCGCGCTCCCTGCGTCGCCACCGGCCGGTCCTCTCCCGACGGTCCCCGTCAGCCTGCGCGTCGGGCCGTCCGTCGGGACCGTGGGTCCGGGGTTCTTCGCGGTGAGCGCCCAGTCGGACTACCTCGCCGATGCGGTCACCCAGTCCCTCGTGGAGCACACCCCCCTCACGGTCTTCCGCTGGGGGCCCCAGGGGGAGTACGTCAACCTGACCGCCGGGGTGCAGTACACGGACGACGGGGTGCCCGGCCCGATCGGGCCGGACAACATCAGCTCCTTCATCGAGTTCTGCCGGGCGATCCACTGCCGGGCCTCCCTCGCGGTACCCGGGGAGATCAACGACACGACGATCGCCGTCGAGACCGTGAGCTACATCGAGAACACTCTCGGGTTCCACCCGGCGTACTGGTCGGTCGGTAACGAGCCGCAAACGTGGTCGCACTTCAACGAGCCGTGGGTGGACTGGCGGACGACCGACGCCTCCCACGTCTCCCCGATGCAGTACGCCCTCGAGGTCCAGCGCTATGTCGCCGCGATCCGCACCGTCGACCCGAACGCCCAGTTCGTCGGGATCCAGTCCGCGGGGGGCGACGCCGTGGAGGCGTCGCAGTGGATCGCACCGGTCGTCGAGGTCAACGGACCGAACCTCACGGCCGTCGCGTACCACCCCTACCCCGGCGGCAGCGGCGCGAGCGGAGCCTCCCTCGCCGACTTCTTCTCGTCGCTGACGCGGTCGACGGCGTTCCCCCTCGGCTATCCCGAGGCCCAGCGGACCATCGCCGCCGCCTGCGGCTGCGCGGTCCCGCTCATCGCCGGGGAGTTCAACAGTGCCCTCGGCGGGGGGTACGCGCCGTACATGGCCGGGTACCCGAACGTCCCGTACATCGGGGCGGGACTTCTCCTCGCGATGGAGGAGGGCGTGCCCCAGGTGACCTACTTCACCCTCTCGACCCCGGGGCCCGGCTTCGGGCTCCTCGAGGGGACGACCCCCCGGCCGACGTACTACCTCTACTCCGTCTTCCTGGAGAACCTGACCCAGGGCTCGGTCCTCCCCGCGACCCTCCCGGGCGCCCCGGCGCAGGTCTACGCCCTCGAGACGGTGAACGGGTCGCGCACCTCGCTCTTCGTCGTCAACGCGAACCCGTCGGTCAACGTCGAGCTCAACCTCACCGGTAGCGGCTTCCCGCTCGCCGGGGGCGGGACCGTCTACTCCTGGGACCCTTCGGGCGCCTTCCCGACGGTCGCCACCGTCTCGGGCGGCCTGCCCATCGTCTACCGCCTCCCGGCGGAAGGGGTTCTCCTCGTCGACGTCGGCTGAACGGGGCCGATCACACCGTCAGAAGCAGGATCCCCTGGGCCGACACGGTGTACGAGGACGGTAGGCTCGAGGTCGACCCCGTGGTCGGAGTGGCGGACGTCGGGGTCCACTGCCAGTAGCTTCCGGCGCCCCCCGTTGCGAACACCGTCGACGGGATCGAGAGCGAGAGCGCGGTCGCCGTATTGGTGTTCACGAGCAGGAGCGAGCGGTGGGTGCCGTTCGTCGTGAGCAGCGCCCAGAGGCCCATCGTCGCCGGGGCCTTCACCATGATCGACGTGTCCGCCCCCATCGTGAGGTTGTCGAGGATCCGCTGGAAGGCCAGTCCCTCGTACGTCGGCCGGTCGGTAGAGAGGTCGAACAGCGAGTTCGAGTTGAAGACCGTGAACTGCGAGACGTTCACTCCGATCGCCTCGATGACCGACCCGACGATGAACGGGGCGCCCGCGTAGGTTGCGGAGAGCGGGCTGAAGGCGTAGAACGGGCCCGCCTGGTACTCCCCGAGCTCGACCGGCAGCGAGCGGCAGGTGCGGCAGCCGCTCGCCACGTTCCCCCGGAACTGCGCCACCGTGTGGGTCAGGTTGGCCGTCGACGCGAGCAGCCCGTAGAACTTCGACAGGGTCGTCGTCGACCCGGTCTGGGTCGGGTAGCTGTGGTAGGCCATCGCGGAGAGGTAGGCTCCGTCCACCCGGGCCGTGTCCGTCACGAGCGCGGAGTTGCAGGCGCAGGCCGCCTCGATCCCGAGGAACCTGTCGCCCGGGAAGACCGCGTGGACCGCGGCGATGTAGTTGTGCACCATCGTCGCGTAGTCCAGGCCCGTCGGGGCCCGTTTGTCCGCCGTCGACCAGGTCGACACGTTCTTCCCGTAATGGGTCCAGGCGTTCGGCTCGTTGCCGAACTCCCAGTACGTCGGGACGAAATGGAGGACGTTGTGGTACCACTCGGCGGTGTGCACCGCGGCCGGGGTGTTGTTCTCCTCGCCGGGGAGGTAGCCGAGCCAGGAGCAGTGCGGGGTCTGGGAGTAGCACCAGCTGCGGAACCAGGTAAGGTCCCAGAGCTGGCCGTGGACCGCGACGTAGGTCCCGTTGCCCGACGGGGGCGGCACGTAGTTCGTGCTGATGGTGGGGTCGTAGGCCGCACCGACGCCGCCGAAGCGGATCCAGCGGAACGGCGTCGAGTTGAGGTAGGCGCCGAGGGCGACCAGCGACTTCACGGGGGTCGCGTCATCGGTCAGGACGACCGCGAAGAACGGGCTGCCCCCGTGGCTGCCCTCGGCGCTCCCCAACTTGAGGGTCGCGGCGACGGACGAGGACGCCCCCGTCGCTCCCGGGCCCGTCCCCGGCGCCGCAGCGCCGGTGAGGCCCGGGGCGAGGACGACCCCGATGGGCACGGCGACGATCAGACAAACGGCTACGCTCATCCATACTCGGCCTGGTACCTTCGCCATTACACCCCCCCTCGGGGGTGGTGGACGGCCGCGTCCACCGCGGAATCCCCATACATGCGCTGCGTATAAATGCGTGTGTTGACGTCTCCGCTCGTCGTGCCGCAGCGACACCGGAACGACAACTCACGCGCCGATCCGCCGACCCGGAAGCGCGGCGATGAGCGGACTCGGGACGCGCGCCGGCCCATCGGCCGTCGGGGGCCGTAGAGGCGTCGGGCCGGGGGGAAGATCGCCCGCGGCGGGCGATCCCGCTCCGGACGCGAACGCTCTGGGTCGGACTACGGGGGAGGGTACGGGGTGCCACCCGGCGACGCCCAAACGAGGCCGTCGCCGACCCGACCGGAGAAGTAGGCGAACATGTCCGGGCCGTTCATGATGTTCAGGTTGTGCGGCCCGCGGGGAACGTAGACGAACCGCCAATGATAGAGGGCCGGATCCGCCGCGCTGAGGTTGGTCAGTGGGGTCGTGCAGTTCGGCGGCTCGGCGAGCGAGGGGACAAAGGTGCAGGTCGAAGTGAGGACGGTATCGTTCGCGTTCTGCCAGGCGGTGAAGTTCGGGTTGTTCGGGCAGCGGTTGTCATTGCCGCCCTGGACGATGTAGAACGGGATGCCGCTGAAGTTCTGCGGGAAGAAGCGCGCCGGGCTCATGTAGTAGGCGAGGCCGGTCGCGAAGGTCGACTGTCCGGGAAGATACCCGCCCGTGACCGACTGGATCTCGGCGAGTTCGGGGGTCAGTCCGATCTGTATCCGCCACTCGATCGCCTCGTAGGCGTCGGTGCAGGAGTTGATCGCGCCGATCCCCGCGACGGGGAGCACGTGGTTGAGCCCGAGCGACAGGCTCCCGACCGAGCCCATGCTCGTCCCGAAGACGTAGAGCTTCCCCACATGGCGGAGGGATTCCTCGTGGTGGACCGCGTCCACCACGTCCTGCTGCTGCGGCCCGGAGTATGGGGAGTTCACGTAGAAGCCATCGTTCGTGCGCGTGTTGATCGAGATGAGCAGGAAGCCATCGGCCTGCGCGGCCTGGATGATCCCCGGCCCCCCGCTGTTGGTCAGGAGCTCATTGCCGGCCTGGGCGAGGCCGTGCAGGAAGACCGCGAGCGGATACGTGGCGTTCGGGTCGTAGCCGGTCGGAAGCCACTCGTAGTAGCTCAGCGGGGTCTGGTCGACCGAGGAGGTGTAGGGGATCACCTGTCCCCCGTAGGTGTTGCCCGTCCCCCCGGGGCCCGTGCGGAACGGGTGAAGGACGTAGAGGCCCGCGCCGACGACCACGAGGGCGGCCACGATCGCTCCGACGATGACCCACGCCCGAGACAGCTCCACCGCGCCGACAGCCCTCCGTCGCCGACCTACGCGCAGCCTTTCATAAGCCGAACTGGGCCAGCGGGGGCAGCCTCGTTGGGCCTAGATATAGCCCCAGGAGCGGAGCCGCTCCTCGACGTCATCGCTGCGCTCGGCGGCGGTGCCGCTTCCGAGCGCCGCGGCGACCCGGCGCGCCTCCGCCGCGAGCGGAGCGAGCGACGGGTCATCTGCGGACCAGATGTCGTGGGCCTCCTCCGGGTCCCGGCGGATGTCGAAAGCGGCGAGGGTCCCGTCGGTGATGTTGAAGACCACCTTGAGGTCGCCCTGGTAGGCGGCGGACCATACCCGGTCCACCCAGCGCTGGCGTTCCTCGGAGAGCTGTCGGCGCTCCTGGTCGAGGGCGAGGCCGTCGGCCATCGCCGGGAGCGGATGGGGGCGGGGTGAGCGGTCGAGCGTCGAGAGGGGCACGCCCGAGAACCCTCCCACGTCCGCCGCCCCGGCGGCGGCCATCACCGTGGGCGCGATATCGACGAGGCTCGCCCATCCCACCGCCGTGCGGCCGCCGCCGCGGCCCCCGGGCGGCCGGACCCACAGCGGGATGCGCAGCAGCGGCTCATCGGCCCGGTGCATGTGGAACATCGTTCCGTGCTCTCCGAACGCCTGGCCGTGGTCGCTCGTCAGGATGAGATAGGTGTCGTCCCAACGCCGGGTCCGGCGCAGGACGTCGATCAGGGCCCCCAGTCGCCGGTCCACGACCTTGAAGCTCGCCCGGTAGAGCCGACGGATGAGGTCGAGCTCGGGTGCCGTCGGGGCCCAGCGGCCGGAGATGACCGAGGGGCGGTCCTGGGGGGTCCGCACGAACTCGAGGTAGTCGCGCAGGGACCGGATCACCTCGGGGTCGGCGAAGTACGGCTCGTGGGCGTCGAGGAGGTTCACGAAGGTGAAGATGGGCTCGTCCTCCGGCACGTTACGGAGCCACCCCTCGAGCGTCGGCTCGATCCACCCCGCGACCGGCGCGTAGGAGGGATCCCGGGGGAACAGGAGCCGCTGGAGGAACCGGTTCGCCCCGTCGACGAGGAACGGGTGGCGATAGACGACATCCGCCGACCGATGCAGCAGCCCCACGAGCGAACTGTCGTGGATCTGCTGAAAGACGGAGGGGGCGGGCCGCCGCTCCTCGCCAAGCCCCTTCGGTCGGTGGGAGGAGGGGGTCATCCGCACGTACGGCTCCCACCACTCGGACCAGGCCGCCGCGTCGAACCCTGCCGTCAGCCCGAACGTCGGACTGAGCAGCGGGTTCGCCGAGAGGAGGAGGGACCGATACCCGTACGGCCGGAGCAGGGTCGGGAGCCGGGGGGCGCTCTCGTCCAGCTGGAGTCGCCCCTTGGCGTGCGCACGGTGCTCCCAGGGGTAGCGCCCCGTGAACAGGCTGGCATGGGCCGGGATCGTCCACGGCGCGACGCTGGCGGCCCGCTCGAAGACGATCGACTCCCGCCGCAGCGCCTCGATGGTCGGGAGGCCGACCACGCCCTGGGCGCCCCCGGGGAAATCGGAGGCCCGTACGCAGTCCATCACGACGACGAGGAAGTTCGGTCGGCCCCCGTGCTCTGGCCCCGGCGCCCCCTCCGAGCCGACCGGGGCGGGGGGAACGGTCACGGGAGCCCCCCTCCGGACGCGTCGCGGCTGGGGGTCCGGTCGGCCATGGCGCGCGCGGGAACCGCGGGGCTCGTAAAGCTTGCGCGCGCGTCTCGCTGCGCCGGGGCCGCCGACCCGGAGCCCGCCGGCGCACCGGAGCCCCCTCGCGGGGACGCTCGGCGGAAAGGCTAATATCCACTGACCGGGAGCCTTCGATGGGTAGCCCCCCATGCCTCGCAACCTCATCGTCATCGTGGGGGATACCCTGCGCCACCCTCGGTTCGTGCCGACGTTCGACGGCCGACCGGCGATGCCGTTCCTCGAGGGCGTGGCGCGCCGGGCCGTGACGCTGCGACGGCTCATCTCGAGCTCCTCGTGGACGTGCCCGTCGCACGCGAGCCTGCTCACCGGGGTCGACACCTGGGAGACCCACTTCTACCTCTCCGCGACGCACCACTCGATGCCGAAGGTCACCTCGCTCGCGGAGAAGTGGCGGGCGGCGGGGGGTCAGTCCGTCGCCTTCTCGGGGAACTTCCTGGTCGCCCCCGAGATCGGCACCGCGCCGGGCTACGACGCCTACAATCCCGGCCTCCTCGCGAAGACCGCCGGCGTCGTCCAGCAGGCGCTGACGACGATCGGCTACGAGCGGCTCCTTCACCGGGTCGAGCGCCGGCTCCGGACCCACCCCCGTCCCTCCGTCGGGGCCCGAGCCGCGGCGAACGCGGTCGAGTTCCTCGGGACCGGGATGTACTCCGCCATCAACCAGATGCGTCGGGGCGCCGCCATCAATGCGGCGATGCGTCGGGCCCTGCGGGGCCGGCGCGACAACCGCCCGGTCCACCTGTTCGTCAACTTTGCCGAGCCCCACGAGCCCTACCTCCTTCGGCAGCGGGGGGAGAACGGAGCGATCGGGGTCGGCCACCTGCCGAGCATCAATCTCGCGCGCCACATCGACTACCTCGCCCCGGCCGACCTCGGGGACCGGTTCCGCCGGGCCTACGTCGCCTCGGTACGGGAGCTCGACCGCCAGCTGGAGACGGCGTTCGGCACGTTCGAGCGGGCGGGGCTGCTGCGCGATGCCGTCGTCCTCTTCGTCGCCGACCACGGTCAGAGCCTGGGCGAGCACGGATTCTACGGCCACGGCCACTACCTCTACGACGAGCTCATCGAGGTCCCGGGCTTCCTCCTCGAGTACCGTGGGGGGCAGCCCGTCGAGAACCCCTCCCCGTCGACCGACTGGATCGACCTGCGTCACGTGCACGACCTTCTCGCGTCCGCGGGCCCCGACGGGAGTCCCCTCACCATCGAGGGGACCCTCGCCGAGAGCCTGGAACGGAAGGGACCGGCGGGGAGCTACTGGGAAGGGCCCCTCCCCCGCTCCCCCCGCGGATTCCTCTACCAGCCCGCCCGCTCGGAGATCTACCGTCTCCTCAGGGTCCGGCGGAAGGACGGGGTGGCGCTCGTCACGGACGGGGGGAGCGAGATCGCTCCCCGCATCCTTCCCGAGGAGACCGGCGCGCCGACGGACCCGGCGCTCGCCGAGATCGCGATCGCCCGCCTCGGGAGGGCCCAGGCGGCCCCCGACGCCGGGCCGTCGACGACCCTGGCGGAGGACGTTGACGAGCGGCTCAAGAGCTGGGGCTACGACTAGGGCTCCCGACCCGTTCCGGTCTTTGAGACTTCACTGCAAAGTAATATAACGGGGGTCTCGTCCCCCCGCCCCGTCCGGGGGTCGCACGCCCTCGCGCCGGCCGATCGGCCCCCTGGGGCCGCGGGCGGTCGCGGGGGGGTCGCCCGAAGACGGGTCGAGAGCGGAGGCAAGCAACGATGGCGGCGGAGCGGAAGGTCTTCTGGTCGGTCCCGGACATCGGCGCGGACGAGAAGAAGGCGGTCTTGGAGACGCTCGAGACCGGCTGGCTCGGGATGGGTCCGAAGACCAAGCAGTTCGAGAAGGACCTGTCGGCGTACACCGGTGCGAAGCACTCGATCGTCGTCAACAACGGCACCTCGGCCCTCCTCACGGCCCTCATGACCCTGGGCGTGAAGCCGGGGGACGAGATCCTGATCCCGACGTACACGTTCGTCGCGACCGCGTCGAGCGCGATCGCCCTCGGGGCGGTACCGGTGCTCGTGGACTGCGATCCGGCCACGTTCAACGTGGGCCCGAAGGAGATCGAGGCCGCGCTCGCGAAGCACCCGCACGTCAAGGGGCTCATCTTCGTCGACGTCGCGGGGCTGCCCGCCGACATCGACGCGATCCGCGCCGTCGCGGCGCGCCACCGCCTCTGGCTCCTCGAGGACGCCGCCGAGGCGTTCGCGGGGGTCTACCGGAAGACGAAGATCGGCAACTTCGACCATTTGACGATCTTCTCCTTCCACATCGCAAAGCAGGTGACGACCGTCGAAGGCGGGGCGATCCAGACGAACCGCGACGACGTCGTCGAGCGCCTGCGCCTCGTCCGCAGCCACGGGGAGGGCAAGGAGAAGTACGTCCACGTCGAGCTCGGGCTCAACTTCCGGCCGACGGACCTGCAGAGCGCGATCGGGATCGCGCAGCTCGCGAAGGCCGACCACTACATCGCGCTGCGCGACCGCATCGCCCGGCGCTACATGGACCGGCTCTCCAGCCACCTGACGTTCCAGGCCGTCCCCGACTACGCGACCCGTCCGACCTGGATGATCCTCATGGTCCTCGCGAAGGACCGGACCGAGCGCGACCGCCTCAACACGCACCTCAACTCCCACGGCGTCGACACCCGCATCCCGTGGCCCCCGATCCACCGGCAGCCGTACTTCACCGCGCGCTTCCCCCCCGTGGCGTGCCCCGTCGCCGACGCGACGTTCGACCGGGCCCTCTCGCTGCCGATCGGCAACGCCCTGACCATGGACGACGCGGACTACGTCATCGACACGGTGCGCGCGTTCTACGGCATGAAGGGGTAGGCGGATGGCGGGCCTCCTCGCCGGTCGCACGGTCCTGGTCACCGGGGCCGCCGGGTTCCTCGGCACGACGCTTCACCCCCGCCTCGTCGCCGAGGGCGCGCGCGTCATCGCGGTCGACAACCTCTCCTTCGCCCGGCCGGACCGCGCGGGGGGCCCCGAGATCCGCCCCGTCGACATCCGGGACCCGAAGGCCGTCGAGGCGCTCTACACCGAGACGCGGCCGGACCTCGTCCTCCACCTCGCCGCCGTCGCCAATCCGCGGACGTGCAAGCAGGACTTCCCCCTCGCCTTCGAGGTGAACGTCGGCGGGACCCAGAACCTATTGCGCCACGCGCCGCCCGCCGCCCGGTTCTTCTTCATGTCGAGCGCCGCCGTCTACGGCGAGCCGCTCTACCTTCCGCTGGACGAGGCCCACCCGCGCCGGGGCAAGGACCCCTACACGGTCACGAAGATCATCGGCGAGGACCTCTGCCAGAACTACGTCGAGAACTACCAGCGCAGCGTCGTCGTCGCGCGCAACTTCAACACCTTCGGCGCGGGCCAGACCGGTGACTACATCGTCCCGCAGCTGATCCGGCAGGCCCTGACCGAGCACCGGATCGAGCTGTGGGACCCGCGGACCGTCCGCGATCTCACCTACGTCGACAACACCGTGGACGCCATCGTCCGGCTCGCGGCGAGCGACCGGACCGGGGTGTTCAACATCGGGAGCGGCCGAGGGGTGAGCGTCGGGGACCTCGCGCAGCTCGTCTCGCGCAAGCTCGGGGACGTTCCGATCGTCGACCTGAAGAAGCGCGCCCTCGGAAGCCCCCTGCTCATCTCGAGCAACCAGCGGCTTAGGGACCTCGGTTGGAGCGAGACCGTCGGATTCGAGGAGGGCGTCGACCGGACGATCGCCTGGATGCGCGGCCTGCTCGCGGCCTCTCCGGCCCCCGCTCACTGACTACGGACGGGCGGCGTCCGCGGGGGGCTCCGGGCCCCAGCCGAGCGTGCGCAGGTGCGCGTCGATCGACGCGATGCGCGCGGCCCCGGGCCGTTCCCGTGCCATCCCGGTCTCGAAGTGCGCGATCATCTCGTCCAGGTTGCCGATGGAGATCAGGTTGACCGTGCCCGGCGGGGTATGGCGGTCCGGGCTCGTCTCGCTGAGCGGATAACCGAACTTCTCGACGACCCCGGCCGAGGCGGAGTTGCCCCGGAGGACGTAGCCCCCGCCCCGCCGCAGGCCGAGACCCCGGGCACAGCGCACCTGCGTCACGGCGAGGAGGCTGCCGATCCCCTGGCCACGCCGCCCCTCGCTGACGAGGTAGCCGAACTTCGCCCAGGCGGCCTGGCCCGGCTCGACCACGAAGCGGACGGTGCCGTAGCCGATCGGCCGGTCGTCATCCGGGCCCGTCACCACGACGACATAGGCCGCCCGGGAGGGGAGGTGGCGCAGCCAGAACCGCACGTACGGGGTCGTGCCGACCATCCAGAGGAAGATCGGGACGAGCCGGACGGGGTCGAACGGGAACGGGTGGTAGAACGACCGGGCCTGGGGCGATTGCCCGCGGTAGATCTGGACGAGGGCGCGCACGTCGCGCAGTCGCGCCCGTCGCAGGCGGATCCGCGGGGTCTCGGGCACGCCGGCCGGGGGGACCACCAAGGCGGCCGTCATCGCGCCCCCCCGCCGCCGAGGGCCGTGAACAGCGCGAGGTAGTCGCGGGCGGTGTCGTCCCAGGTGCGCACCGGCGCCGGGCCGCTCGGTCGCGGAGCGCCGAGCAGCCGACGGATCGCCGCGGCGAGCGCCCGCGCGTCGTGCGGCGGCACGAGGAGGCCCCGCGCCCCGTCGTTCGGGATCGTCTCCTCGGTCCCGGGGAGGGTCGTGCCGATGACCGGGGTCGCGCACGCCATCGCCTCCATCAGGGTGATGGGCGTCGACTCGAGGAGGCTCAGCGAGGGCGAGACGACGACCTCGGCCTCGCGGTAGAGGCGGCCGAGCGCGTCATCGGGGACGAATCCGAGGAAGTGGGCGGCGGACCCCAGGCCGAGGGTGGCGGCCTTCGCGGTGAGCGGGGCGAGGAGCGGGCCCTTGCCCGCGATGAACAGCTCCACGTTCTCCCCGGACCGGCGCAGGTCGGCGACCGCGTCGAGGAGGTAGGGAACCCCCTTGTACCCGACGAGCCGGCCGATGAAGACCACCCGGCGCGCCGCCGGGTCGGTCGGCACCAGGAGCGGCGGTGAGCCGCCCGGCACCGTGAGACGGCCCGGGTCGATCCCCTGGTAGATGACCCGGACCTTCGGAAGGACCCGGGAGAGGACCGGAGACGCCCGCGCGTAGCCCCGGCTGTTCGAGACGACCACGTCGCAGTTCGCGAGCGCCGGTCGACCCGAGATGGTGCGATACGCCGACGTGACGAGCCGCCCCCAGGGGGAGCTTCCGAACTCGGCGTCCATGTGGTAGGTGAGGACCGTGGGCACCCCGGCGCGCCGCGCCCACCGCATGGCGCGCCGCTCAACGAACGGGAACGGCATGTGCAGCTGGACGACGCGGGCCGATTCGATGGCGGACCGCAGCGTCCTCCAGGCCGCCGAGCCCGAGACCAGGGGCCGCTCGAAGACCTCCCGCGCGGAGATCGAGGTGAGCTCGGCCGACCCGATGCTCAGCGGGTCCTTTCCCTCGGCGCGGACGACGGTCGTCACCACGTGGACGCTCTCGGTCCGGGCGTAGCGCTGGACCAGCTGGTAGGCGTACTCCTCGGTGCCGCCCCGGTAGGCCGGAGGCATGGGGGCGATCACGACGATCGGTCCCGATCGGGGCCGGGCGGTGGCCATCGTTCAGCCTCCGGTCGGCAGCGGGACGTTGACCGCGGGGGGGATCGTCCGGCTCTCGAGGAACTGCCGCAGCCGGGGCAGGCGGATGTTTAGCCGGTGCTCGACGGCGCCGACGACGACGAGGTCACCGGGGTCGATGGTCCGGGTCAGGATGATCGACCCGAGGAAGACCCCGACGGCGAGGAGGAACAAGAGGGGAAGGTAGATCGGGTGGGGGTGCGGGACGACGAAGAGGAAGACGGGGACGAGGATCGCGAGGGAGACGGCCAGCGGCTTGAGGTAGTGGCTGCGGAACGGCGTCACCTGGTAGGCCGTCGTCAGGCGCGCGAGGCAGAGCGCCGGGTAGAGGACCCGTGCGACGGACCACGCGATGGCGGCCCCCATCAGCCCGTAGAGCGGGATGATGGTGAACGACAGCCCGATGTTGACGATGCTCGAGGCCAGCGTGAAGCCCATGATGAGCCGCGCCTCGCCCATCCCCCCGAGCGCGGGCGGAGCCGGCCCGAGCAGGACGGCGACAAAGCTCGAGATCGTCAGGACCTGGAGCGCCGGGGCGCCGACCACGTAGGCGGCGCCGAAGGTGAAGCGGAGCGACTCGCTCGCGTCGAAGAAGAAGACGAAGAACATGGGCAGCGCGATCGCGAGCAGCCAGCGCGAACTCGTCACGTAGCTGCGCCGAAGGGTCCCGAAGTCCCGCTGGCGCCGAAGCCGGGCCGCTACCGGCAGGAAGATGTACGTGATCGTCCCCGCGCTCACGAGGAAGAGGCGGGCCAGGGTCATCGCGGTGGAGTACTGGGCGACCGTGGTGGCCGGCTTGAACAGCCCGAGGATGATGGTATCGCCGTAGCTCGTCACGTAGGCGAGCGCGGCGACCCCGAACAGGGTGATCGCGAGCTCGAAGAACGGCACGCGGGCCGAGGCGTCGCCGTCGAACGCGCGCGTGGCCGCCGTCGCAAGGGCCGGCTTGAGGCGCAGCGCCGTGTACACCCCGAGCGCCGCGAGCGACACGACCCACGAGAGCACGTAGCCGAGGAGGGCGCCCTCGAACCCCCAGTGGAAGAACAGGAACAGCGAGGCGAAGACGAGGAACAGCGCCGGGTTGAGGATCTGGTTGAAGATCGCGTTCGGCCCGACGCGCTCGAGGCCCTGGAAGAACCCCGCCAGCACCTGGCTGACCATCGTCGCCGCGACGGTCACGCTGAACAGCTCGAGGATCGGGGCCAGCTCCGGCTTGTGGAACACCCCGGCGATCTGGGAGGCGAAGAAGTAGACGACGATCGCGGCGATGACCGCCGCCGAAAAGGTGACCGTCGACGCCGTCCGCACGACCTTCCACCGGTCGGCCATCGTCGTCTCGAAGGCGAGCGAGCGGGCCACGGCGGTCGGGACGCCGAACGAGGAGAGGAGGGCGAGGAACGAGGTCAGGGCGAGGCCGAGGGAGAAGTCCCCCCACTGCTCGACCGTGATCGAGTGGATGACGAGGACCCGGGTCAGGAACTGGAAGACCAAGAGGCAGAGGGTCGCGACGAGCATGATCGAAGCGGACCGTCCGACGGAGCGGATGGTGCGCCCGAGCGCTTCATCGGGAGCGGTGGCCGACGACTGAGGCAGGGATGCGTCCATGGCCCCCGTGCGCTCAGTGGAGGCGCGTACCTACATGAGCCGGCAGGTCGTCAACCGCTTCCGGACCGTCCGGCTCTCCCGGTTCCGCGCCCGCGCCGTCCGGCAGGAGCGCGGGGCCGGCGCGCACGGCGGGGCCGCCCGACCAGACGGTGGTCACGGTCCCGGCCGAGTTCGCCCGGATGAAGGCGAGCTCCTTGCCGTCGCGGGAGGAGAGCACGTTGGCGACGAGGATCTGGACCGAGCGCAGCGGCGCCGGTCGCCCCGAGTCCAGCTCGAGCCGGTAGCCGCCGGAGATCCCGCTGGGGCGGTCGAGCGGGGCGACGCCGGTGGCCGAGCTCCACCCGGCGGGGAACGGGCCCCCGCCGAGATTGACGACCCGCGCGGTGCGGGGCAGCCGGACGACGGCGGAGGGGCGCTCGGGCCCGGCCCCGGCCACCAGGGGAGGCAGCACCGCGACCGCGCGCCCGCCCATCCCCGGCGTTTCCAGCGGCACCTGCTCGATCGACGCCTTCCCTTCGCGGAGCTGGAGGACGACGTTGGCTCCCGGTCGGATGAGCCGGAAGCGCCGCACGAGCGTCTCGGCGTCGCGTCGGCGGGAGCCGTCCGCGACCACGAGGAGCTCACGCGTCTCGTCCATCAGGAAGAGGGAGAGCAGGCTGCGAACGACCGAGCCGGTCCGCCGCGGGAGGGTGCCCACGCTCGGACGGCGCCCGAAGCGCAGGACGGTGAGGAGGATGCGAACGCCATCGCGCGCCGCCTGGAGCTTCGCCACGCCGACGCGCTCGCGGTAGGGGATCGGGATCTGGGTGATCTGCATCCCCGCCCGGAACGCCTTCGCGAACAGCTCGGCCTCGATCTCGAACCCGTTCGTCTCGAGGGCCAGCCGCTGGGCCATCTCGACGTGCACGCCCCAGAAGCCGCTGCAGACGTCGAGGAACGGGAGACCGGCGAACTGGTTCGCCGCGTAGTTGAGCGCGCTGTTGCCGACCCGGTGGACGAGGTCCCGGGCCGCGCTCGTGGGCTTGAACACCGGCTGCCGGACCCCGACCACGAGGTCGCTGCCGGAGTCGAGGAGGCTCATGAGGGCCGGCACGAGCGACGTGGGGTAGGTGCAGTCCGCGTCCATGACGACCGCGAACCGGACCCCGCGGGACCTCAGCCAGGCGAGCGCCTCACGGATCGCCGCCCCCTTCCCCCGGGAGCGCTGGTGGAAGATCGGCACACCGGCACTCTTCGCCACCTCGACCGTCCCATCCGTCGAGCCGCCGTCGACGACCAGGAGGCGATAGGTCCAGCCCTCGGCCCGCATCGCGGCCGTCGGCATCTCCTTGAGCGTGCGGGCCAGGCCTTCGCGCTCGTTCAGGGTCGGGAGGACCACCGCGAATTCGACGCCTTCAAACGCCTCCGAGTCCTCCAGGGAGACGTGGCGCGAAGCGGATGCGGGGGACGTGGGATGTTCCATGGTTCGTTTCGGGGCCGCACCGAGGCGGCCCTTCGGAGCGAGTCAAGTTCCGGGGTATATATCCCACATGTATTTTGTCTCACTTCCCCGGACCGCGAGCCACATCCCGGGGGTGAGTGAGACACGCTACGCTCCGTCACGCAGCGCCGCGGCGGACCGGGGAAGGGCTCTTAACCGACCTCCGCGCTGGCGCGCGGGCGTGACGCGTCGCCGGGCTGGCTCCAGGATGGCGGGGAGATACGTCCTCCTCCTCGTGGCGGCCGTCGTCGCGCTACCCGCCGTGGCGGTCCCGGCCCCGTTCTTCGCCGCCCCGAGCGGCGGAGCGCCCCCCCCGCTCTGCGGGCTCGGATCGGCCTGTGCCGGGACCCTCGCCGTCCATCGCGAGCCCCCGGCGCCCCAGGCGGTGCTCACCGTCGCCCTGACGGCCGTCCCCCTCGCCGGTCCCCCGGTGCTCCTCGTGACCTTCTCCGCGCATGCCCGCGGGGGCAACCTCTCCGGGCCGTACAGCTTCACCTGGTCGTTCGGCGATGGGTCCCCGCCGGTCACCGACACGGTCGTGTCGACCCCCCCCGTGACGAACGACACGGTCTCCCACGGCTACTCTCAGGTCGGGAACTACACGGTCGCCGTGACGGTCGACGACAATGGGGCAACGGCCGTTACCTCCGTCGTGATCCGGGTCACGAACCAGCTGCTCGTGAGCGTGGTCGCCGCCCCCGCGGTGATCACGCTCGGCGAGACGTCCATCCTGACGGTGAACGCCTCGGGAGGAGCGAGCCCCTACACCTACTCCTGGAGCGGGGTGCCCCCCGGATGCCTCGCGCGGGCAGGCACCCTGACCTGCAGTCCCCAGCTGCCGGGCAACTACTCGATCGTCGCCCAGGTGGTCGACAGCATCGGGGAGACCGCCACCGCGACGTTCCACCTCCTCGTCAACCCTCCCATCACCGTCACGGCGCGAGCGCTCGCCCGGTACGTCTGCAACGCCGGGGCCGGGACGGCGACGTTCAACCTGAGCGGCGGCGCCGCGGGAGGGACCCCGCCGTACTCGTACTACTGGGACCCGGGCGACGGGTCCCCCCGGGTGACCGGTCCGCTGGTCTCGCACACCTATCCCCTGGGCGGGACCTACAACGCCACCCTGACGGTCTACGACTCGACCGGGGCCAACGCCACGGGGGTCGCCCACCTCACGACCAATCTTCCGGGCTGCAGCGTGACCTCCACGGAGCCGTTCTTCGGCCCCCCGCAGTACCTCATTGTCGGGATCAGCGCCGTGGGCGTGGCCGTCGCGGCCCTGCTCTACTGGGACTGGCGACGCCGACCGAGGGCCGTCGACGCGCCGCCGCCCGGCGCCTCCCCGGAACCCTTCCCCCCCAGCGGGACGGCGAGCGAAGGCCCGGCCCTCTCTCCGCCCCCGTCGCCCTCCCCGGAGGCCGCGACCGACCCCGGCAGACCGAGATCGCCGCCGTAGGGTCGTCTCGTCTACGGGCGTCCGACACGACACGACCGAAACGGCCATAAGCCCGTCCCGGTGCGTCGGCCCGAAGGGACCCCGATGTCGCACCACGGCTTCTGCATCTGGCTGACCGGACTGCCGAGCGCGGGAAAGACCACCATCGCCAAGGCGCTCGTTCCGCAGCTCAGGGCCCGCGGGTGGAACGTGGAGCTACTGGACGGGGACGAGGTCCGCAAGGGTCTCAGCGCCGACCTCGGCTTCGACCGGAAGGCCCGTGAGATCCATGCCTCCCGGGTGACGTACGTCGCGAAGGTGCTCGTCCGCAACGGGGTCGTCCCCGTCGTGGCGCTCATCTCCCCCTATGCGAGCTCGCGCGCGAGGGCCCGGACCGAGATCGGCTCGTTCGTCGAGGTCCATGTCACGACCCCGATCGAGGTGTGCGAGGAGCGGGACGTCAAGGGGCTCTACAAGAAGGCCCGCGCCGGGGAGATCAAGGAGATGACGGGGGTCGACGACCCGTACGAGGTCCCGGAACACCCGGACCTGACGATCGACACGATCCACTTCACCCCCGAGCAGTCGGCCTCGGCGATCCTCGACCATCTCGAGCGAACGGGACGCATCTCCGTCGGGCCGGCGCTCGCGGCGCCGGCGCGCGCCCACTGAGCCCCCGCGCGCCGCCTCGGGCGGCCCGGGGGGATCAGGCGGAGTCGATCAGCAGGACGCCCTGGGGCTGGACGAGCCACTGGGCCGGAAGCATCCCGGGGGCGAACTCCGTGACCGTCGGGAGGTTCGTCGAGGGGTCCCAGTACCACACCGTCGTGTTGCCGGTGTCGGGGAACGTCGAGGCGTTCAGGACGACGGAGACCTCGCTGAAGGGGTTCGCGTCGGCGACGAGGAGCGAGGCGCGCGAGCCGTTCGTCGTCTCGACCGCGTAGGCCTGGCCCGGCGATCCGGTGATCGATACGTTGTGGACGCTCCCCAGCGTCAGGTTCTCGAAGAAGGTCGAGTAGAGGTAGTAGATCGGGTTCGGGGTCGCCCCCGCGACCAGGGTCGGCCACAGGGTGAAGTAGGTCACCATCGGGACCTGGTCGCGGAGGGCGAGGGTGAGCCCCGCCGCGATGTAGGGGACCTCGGGATAGCTCCCGACATAGCTCGAGAACGTGCCTCCGATGGCGCTGTTGTACTCGCCGACCCAGAGCGGGATGCGGCAGCGGCAGGCGGTGTCGATCGCCGACTGGGCGGCCGCGAAGCCGTTGGGGAAGAGGCCCGGGTTGGCCAGCGTCGCGAAGAAGTCCGTGAGGCTCCCCGAGGTGGTGCCGTAGCCGCCCGGGTACGGGTGGTAGGCCACGGCCGAGATGTTCGGCCCGTCGACCTCCGCGACCGGCGCGATCCAGGTCGTCGCCTCCCAGAGGGTCCCTCCGGCCGACTGGATGCCGATGAACCGGGCGCTCGGGTCGTAGGCGCGCATCGCCTTGATGTAGGTCTGGACCTCGCGGGCGTACTCAAGCGGGGTCACGGTAAAGTTGTCGGTGGTCCGCCAGCTCGTCCAGGGCTTGCCCCAGTGGACCCAGTTCTGGGGCTCGTTGCCGATCGACCAGTAGTCGGGGTGGAATCCGAGCGTCCCCTCGATGTACCGCATGGTCGTGACGGCGAGCCGGGGGTCGTTGATCTCCCCCGGCACGCTGATCATCGCGTGGCCGTGCACCTTCTGCACGAACGAGATGAACGCGGAGATGTTGTCCGGTCCCACGGGCGAGCCCTGCCCGGAGTCGTCGTAGACGATGCCCGTGCTGACGTTGGTGTACTCCCCTTCGGGTCCCCACCGGAAGTAGGTGAACGGGGTGTTCTGGATGAGCCCGACGGTGGTCGGGGACTCGAGGTAGATCGATTGGGAACTGAGGGCGAAGAACATCGGGGTGAGGTTCCCCTTGGCCGGAGCGATGCGCAGCGTCGAGTTGAGCGGGGCGGAGCCGTTGCCCGAGGAGTTGCCGGTCGAGTTGCCCGTGCCGCCCGAGCCTCCCCCGGAGGAGTTCCCCGACGAATTGCCCCCCGACCCGCCGCCGGTGCCGTTGCCCGCGGCCCCACCGGTCGAGTTGCTGGTGGCGTTCGCGGTGGAGTTGGAGCCCCCGCTCCCCGGAGGGACATCGGCATGGTGGGGGAGACCCGGGGCCGTGGTCCCCGCGTTCGGGCCGGTCGGACCGATCGAGGGCACGAACTCTGTGACCAGCACCGCGGCGCTGCAGAGGAGGAGGACGATCCCTCCAATCGCCAGGTCATCCGCGATGCGCTCCGAGAACGGGCGACGCATCAGTGACGAGCATTGATGCGCGTAGGTGTGTATTATAGCTGTGGGGCGGACGGAACGGGGGCACCGTCGCGGCCTCTCATTCGAGGGGCGTCCGCGACGCGAGGAAACTAATAGGCGGGCGGCCCTGCCGCCCTCTCGGGACGGAGCAGCGCGCATGGCCCCACCCGTTTCGGACATCGAGATCCTCGGCTTCGACCACGTGGACCTTCGGGTCCGCAACCGGGCCAAGGCCCGCCGCTTCTTCGTCGAGCAGCTCGGCCTGGACGTCGTCGGCGAAGGCGACGACCACACCTTCCTCCTCTTCGGCGACCAGGTCCTCGGCCTGCGGGATGCGGCCAAGGGCGCCCGCGCGGACGGGGTCGACCATCTGGCCCTGCGGGTCGGCTCCTGGACCGGGCTGCGTAACCGCGTCCGGCGCGCCCGCATCGAGGTGACGGGCGAGAAGGAGCGGGACGATTCGCGCTCGCTCTACCTCAAGGGACCCGAGGGGCTGAAGGTCGAGCTCGTCTGGAGGCCCGACCCGCACCGGCATCCGGCGCACCCGACCCCGGGGCCGGCGGCCCGCGACCGGATCCGGTAGACGGCGCGGCCCCGTCCGGGTCGAGCCCCTACGAGGTCGCGGCCCGACGCGCCGGTCGGGGAACGGCCCGCGCCGGCGGGGTGACCGGGGTCAGCCAGCTCGCGTACCTCGGCTCCTCGCCGCGGACGGTCCGATAGAAGACGTCCATGATGTCCCGCGTGATCGGTCCCGGCGTGCCGTTCCCGAGGACGTAGTGGCTCACCTCGCGCACGGGAGCGACCTCGGCGTAGGTCCCCGAGAAGAACGCCTCGTCGGCCGAGAGGAGCTCGTTGACGGAGAGGAGCTTCTCGACGACCGGGTAGCCGAGGTCCTTCGCGATCTGCAGGACCGAGGCGCGCGTGACCCCGATGAGGATGTCCGACTCGGGGCCGGGCGTGTAGATCGTCCCGCCCCGCACGAGGAAGACGTTCTCGCCGGTTCCCTCCGCCACGAACCCGTTCTGGTCGAGGAGGATCGCCTCGTCGTAGCCGTCCTCGGCCGCATCGATCCCGGCGAGGTAGCTGTTGAGGTAGTTGCCGTCCGCCTTCGCGTAGGAGGGGATCGCATCGGAGTGCGGCTTGCGAAACGGCGAGATCTTCGCCCGGACGCCGGACTCGGACTGCTCCCCCAGGTACTTCTTCGCCGGGATCGCGGCCACGGCGAGAGAGACCCGGCCCTTCTGGTTCTTCACCCCGAGCGCGGGCTCGCCGCGGTAGATGATCGGCCGGATGTACGACGGAGTGATCTCGTTCGCCCGCTGGGTGTCGATGATCGCGCGGGCGATCTCCTCGGCGGAGTAGGGCAGCGGCATCCGGTAGAAGCGCGCCGACGCCACGAGACGGGCGACGTGCTCGGGAAGTCGGAAGATCGCCGGGCCGGCGGGGGTCGGGTAGGCGCGGATCCCCTCGAAGACGCCGACCCCGTAGTGGAGGGTATGTCCGAGGACGTGGACCTTCGCGTCCGCGGAATCCACGAGCTTTCCGTCCATCCAGATCTTCTTGGTCGCCGCTGCCATCATGATCGTGGAACCCCGCACGTCGGCCCGTCGGCCTTCGTTGCGGACCGATGGGGGCCGGAAGATAATAGCCGTTTCCGGTCGTGGACGACCGTCCACGTGCGGGGCTTTCGGGGTGGAGAGGACTGGCCGCTGGCTCAGCCCCGGCCCCCGGTGCCCCCCCGGCGTCCACCGCGGG
This sequence comes from Thermoplasmata archaeon, assembly GCA_027315455.1. Lineage (GTDB taxonomy): Archaea > Thermoplasmatota > Thermoplasmata > Lutacidiplasmatales > UBA184 > Lutacidiplasma. The sequence continues at coordinate 22,980 of DAHUXZ010000002.1, forward strand.
GTATTTGCGTGCCGGGGGGTATCCCCAAGGCGAGGCTTCTGCTGTGGTCACCCGCGCGGCGCGTCGGCGGTCCCGGACCCCGCGCCGGCGGAGCGGCCGGGGCGGGCGGCACCGGACCGCCGACGTGCGGCTCGTGGAGGTCGAGGTCCCCATCGAGACCGGCGGTCACTGGACCCACGACGTCACGACCCGCTGGAACGTCGGCATGCGCTTCCGGGTCTGTCGGCCGCTTACGGGCCCCTCCGATCGGATGCTCCAGGTCGTCGAGCTCACCGGGGCGCCCGGCGACCTCGGCCTGATCGAGCGCTTCCTGAGGCACCACGACGGGGTCGATGCGCTGACCGTCCTCGCCCAGTCCCCGTCCCGGAGGTACCTGCGGGTCGTCGGCCCGATGCCGGAGGCCTGCCGTCGCGTCTTCGACTCCGGTGCGCTGTGCGCCTCCTGCCGTTTCCTCGCGACCGAGACGGGGTCCGACGGGCGCTGGTCGCTGGTGGTGCCCCAGTCCCCCCGCCTGATCCGGGCGCTCGCCCGACCCGAAGCGCCGGGCAACCGGAGGTCGGACGGTCTCCTCCGGATGCGTCGGTTCGTCCCGCCGCGGACCCTCACTCCCCGTCAGGCGGCGACGATCGAGGCCGCGTTCCGACTCGGCTTCTACGACTTCCCGCGGCGGACGAACCTGCAGGAGATCGCGCGGATCCTTCACGTCAGCCGCGCGACCGCCCTCGAGCATCTTCGGCGGGCGGAAGCGAAGATGCTCGGTGCGGAGCTCTCCGCGGGGTCGCGGCGCTCCACCCTGCCGCTCGTTCCGGCCCGCGGCTGAGCGCCCGCCCGCGCAGCCACTGAGTCGCTCAGGAGCGGCGTCGCCGCGCGAAACGCTCCCCGTCCCGGTTCGGGCCCTGGCCGCGGAGGGGGTCGGCCAGATCCTGCTCGAGGCGCAGGGCGTCCGACAATGGAAGATCGAGACCACGCCGGACGGCCTCGCGGGCCCGGCGGACCGCCTCGGCCGGAAGCTCGGCGATCCGCTGGGCCATCGCGATGGCCTCCGCCTCGAGCCGACGGCGAGGGACGACCCGGTTCACGAGCCCGATGGCATGCGCCCGCGCCGCATCGATCGTTCCCGCCGTCAGGATCATCTCGAGGGCGAGGCCCGGCGGGATCGTGCGGGGCAGACGCTGGGTTCCTCCCTGGCCGGGAATGATCCCCCAGCGGACCTCGGGAAGGCCGAGCACGGCATCCGGGCTCGCGATGCGGATGTCGCAGGCGAGCGCCAGCTCGAGCCCCGCCCCGAGACAGTAGCCGTGGATCGCCGCGATCACCGGCTTTCCCACGTCGAAGTTCCGGGTCAGGCCCCCGAGCCCCGGAGACCGCTGCCAGCGCTCCCGCCGCCCACCCGGCCGGTCCTCTTGGTAGAACTCCTCGAGCCGCTTGAGGTCGATCCCCGCCGAGAACGCCTTCGGGCCGGCCCCGCGCAGGACCGCGGCGTGTAGCCGGCCGTCGTCCCGGTAGCGCTCCCAGGCGAGGAGCAGGTCGCGGTCGGTCTCGGGGTCGATGGCGTTGAGGGCAGCGGGGCGGTTCAGGGTGATGACAGCGACGGCGCCCTCGGTTCGGAAGTCGATTGGCACGCGGTCCCCAGCGCGACGGGGTTCAAGGCCATTTCCGACGCGCCGGGCGTACGTGATGAGGGAGCCGGACTTCGGCACCCGGTCCTCAGGATCGGTACCGGAGCCCGATGCTACCGCGCGACCCCCTATCCGAGCTCGTGGAAGATCACCGTCGGTTCCTCGTCCGCCTCTCCGAGTTTCACGGGGAGGTCCGGCGGCTCGACGGGGCGGCGGCCGGCGCGCCGGCCCGTGTCGGTGCCGTACGGTCGTTCGCTCATTTCCTCGCCCGGGACGTCGACGCCATCCACGGCCGGAAGGAGGAGGCCGGTCTCTTCCCGGCCCTCGAGCCGTACCTCCCGGCCGAGGGCGGGCCGGTCGGGCTCTTCATCGCCGAGCACGAGGAGCTACGGACGCACGAGCGCGAGCTCACCCGGTCGGCCGACCGGTTGGAGCGCGACCCCGAGGCGGTGGAGACGGTGCGAGCCCTCGGGGCGACCGAGGGGGCGGTCCGGGGTCTGCTGACGGACCACATCGCCAGGGAGGACACGGTCCTGTTCCCGATGGCCCGCGAGCTTCTCTCGGAGCGGGACCTGGCCGCCATCGCCGAGGTCTTCGCGGCGATCGAGCGGGAGACCGGCTGATCCCTCCGTCGAGCCGTCGATGCGCCGTGGCTCGCCTCGGTGCGCGGGCAGGCCCCTAACCGGTTAGGGCGAACGCGCTTCCCGAGTACTCTACTTAGGACTCGTGAGGCCGACATGCGTTCCCGTATCCGAGTCGCCGCCGCCCCCGCCCCCGTGCCCACCGAGACCGAGGACAACCTAGCGGCCGCGCCGGCCGAAGCCCTCGGCCTGAAGGACGTGCGCTACGAGAGGTCCGAGGGCATCGCCCGCATCACCATCGACCGGCCCCGGGCCTACAACGCCTACTCGACCGCCACGCTCAAGGAGATCACCCGCGCGATGGAGGACGCCTCCCGCGACGACGAGGTGGGAGTGGTCATCCTGACGGGCGGGGGTACCCGCGCCTTCTGCACCGGCGGCGACGTCAAGGAGTACGCCGACCGCTTTCTGAAGCGACCGCACGACTATTGGAAGTACATGGCGGTCTTCCGTGGGACCGTCGAGTCGATCCTCCGCTGTGGAAAGCCGGTCATCGCGCGGCTCAACGGCATCGCCGTGGGTGGAGGGAACGAGCTGCACCTCGCCTGCGACCTCTCCGTCGCTGCCTCGCACATCTACATCGGCCAGGTCGGGGTCGGCGTCGGGTCCGTCGCGGCCGGCGGGGCGACCCAGTGGCTGCCGATCACCATCGGGGACCGTCGGGCCCGGTCCATGCTGTTCCTCAACGAGCGGATCTCCCCGGCCCAGGCGCTCGACTGGGGGCTGGTCTCCGCGACGGCCCCGTCCGTCGTGAAGGACGGGGAGTTCCTCGCCGCCCCGACGGCCGAGGAGGTCGCGTGGGCGCAGAAGGAGGAGCGAGGCTATCGCATCGACCTCAAGCGGCTCGACGAGACCGTCGACACGCTCGCCCGGCGGCTCCTCGGGATGTTCCCGGAGTGCCTGCGGTACACGAAGGCCCAGACGAACATCTGGAAGGAATGGGCCTGGAACCAGAGCGTCGGCCACGCGCAGGAGTGGCTCGCCCTCCACTTCGCGACCGTCGAACCGTACGAGGGCATGAACGCGTTCGTCGACAAGCGGCCGGCCCGGGTCGCCGAGCTCCGCGCGCGCCTCGCGGGTCGGGACGATTCGGACTTCCTGCATGGCCCGCCGCTCGCCTCGTGCGGGGTCTGCGGGGAGGCGGGCCTTCCGACCAAGTTCCGCTACTGTGGCCGGTGCGGGGCGCTGCTGAACGAGGGGCGGGCCCCGCCGTCGGCGGCTCCCGGGGGGAAGGCCCGCGGCGCATGAGCGGACCCACGACCCCCGAGTTCCTCGCCCGGGCCCGCGACGAGCAGCGGGATATGGTCGAGCAGTACTACCGCGACCTCGCTTCCGCCGGCGGCCCGAAGCGGCCGGTCGCCTACATGCTGGTCGGCGGAAACCTGACCGAGATCGTCCGTGCCTTCGGCTACGAGGTCGTCTTCCCGGAGATCGTCGCCCTCAACTGCGCCATCAAGCACGTCTCGCTCCCCAACATCCTGAACGCCGAGAGCCAGGGCTACGGCCTCGACGTCTGCGGTTACGTCAAGAACGACCTCGGGCTCCAGGAGATGGGCGGGGAGACCCCGTTCGGGAAGATCCCCAAGCCCGACCTCCTGGTCTGCAGCTTCTCCGGCTGCTATGTCTACGTCAAGTGGTGGGAGGCGCTCGCGGAGCGCTACGGCGTCCCGCTCTTCGTCTTCGACGTGCCGTACATGCGCGACCGGGCCCCGCAGGCCGAGGACCTCGCCTACGTGGTGACGCAGCTCGAGGAGTTCATCGCCTTCCTGGAGAAGACGACGGGACGCTCGTTCGACCGGGCCGAGCTCACCCGGGTCCTTGCCCAATCCCGCCGCGCCGAGGAGGGCTGGGTCCGCTACCTGCGCTCGGGGACTCACCGCCCCTCACCGATCGAGGCGTACTTCGAGGCCGTCTTCTACATGTTCCCGATCAACGTACTGCGCGGGACGGCCACGGCGGCCGACTTCTACGAAACGGTCAACGCCGAGGTGGACGAGCGCATCCGTTTGGGCATGTACCCCGTCCCCGAGGAGAAGTACCGGGTCGTCGTCGAGGGGGTCCCGCCGTATCCCAGCTACCGTACCTTCTGGGATTTCTTCCGCAACTGGGGGGCCGTCTCGGTCGCCGCGACGTATCCGAAGGTCGGCGGGCTGTTCGACCGGGGGTTCCTGCACGACCCCGCCCGTCCCCTCGAGAGCATCGCCGAGTACTCCCTCGGCGCCTACGTGAACCAGTCCTGGCCGCTCCGGCGGGAGCTGATCGCGGACTACGTGCGGGAGTACAGCGCCGACGCGGTCGTCATCCACGGGATCAAGTCCTGCCGCTCGTTCACGGCGGGGCAGGGCGATCTCCGCGACTGGCTGATCCACGAGAAGGGGGTCCCCACCCTCTACCTCGAGTCCGACCACGAGGACCCGCGCTACTTCGCCCCGGCGCAGATCAAGAACCGCATGGACGCGTTCTTCGAATCGCTCGAGCAGCGCGGGGCCACGGCGTCCGCCGCGGGGGTGGCTCCGTGACGATCGTGGCCGGGATCGACATCGGGTCAACGACGGCGAAGTGCGTCCTCCTGGACGGCACGTCCGTCGTGGGGCGGTCGCTCCACCCTGTCGGCGTCGAGCTCGTCAAGGACGCCGAGCAGGCGCTCGAGAAGGCGCTCGAGGCGGCTCACCTCACGCGGGAGGAGGTCGCCTTCGTCACCGGCACCGGCTACGGCCGCTTCAAGGTGAGCTTCGGCCAGCTCGTGGTCACCGAGATCGGTTGCCACGCCAAGGGGGCCCATTTTCTCTTCCCGGAGACCCGCCTGGTCCTCGACATCGGCGGCCAGGACACGAAGGCGATCCGGATCAACGGCAAGGGCGAGGTCGTCGACTTCGCGATGAACGACAAGTGCGCGGCAGGGACGGGCCGCTTCCTGGACGTCTGCGCCGGGGCGTTGGGCTTCGATGTGGCCGAGCTCGGCCCGGCGGCGCTCCAGGCCCGTCACCCGGTCAAGGTGACGAGCACCTGCACGGTCTTCGCCGAGTCCGAGGTGACCTCCTACCTCTCGCGCGGCAAGGAGCCGCGCGACATCGTGGCGGGGCTGCACGAAAGCATCGTCAGCCGGTCCATGTCCCTCCTCCAGCGGGTCGGGATCGAGCCGCAGCTCACGTTCACGGGCGGCGTCTCGCGCAACGAGGGGATGGTCCGCACCCTCGTCCGCCGGACGCAACTGCCGGTCAACGTGAGCCCTCTCTCGCAGTACATCGGCGCGATCGGGGCGGCGCTCTTCGGGACGGAGCGGGTCGCCGGGAGGTCCGCATGATCACCTGCGGGCTCGACCTCGGTTCCGGGATCACGAAGGGGGTGCTCCTCGAGGACGGGCACCGGGTCCTTGCGATGACGAACGCCCCGACCCGCGGCGCGCCGACGGAGACCGGCCGGCGGGTCCTCGAGTCGCTGGTCGAGGAGGCGAACCTCCTCCCCGGTGACGTCCAGTACCTGTGCACCACCGGCTTCGCGCGCTACGCCTATCCGGAACGCGACCTCCAGGTGAGCGACCTCACGGCGTCGGCACGGGGCGCGGTCTTCCTCTTCCCCGGGACGCGCCACATCGTGGACATCGGCAGCCAGTCCTCCCGGGCGATCTCGACGTCGGACACGGGCCGGGTCCTGCGCTTCAAGATGAACGAAAAATGCGCGGCCGGCGCGGGACGGTTCATCGACCGGTGCTCGAAATACCTTCAGGTGCCACAGCCCGAGCTCTCCGCGAAGGCGCTCCAGGCCGAGCGCCCCAAGATGGTCTCGAGCGTCTGCGCGGTGCTCGCCGAGACGGAGATCATCAACAACGTCGCCGAGGGGGTCCCGCTTCCCGACATCCTGATGGGGGTCTTCCTCTCGCTCGCGAACCGCACCCACGCGCTGATGCGCTACGTGGGCGTCGTCCCCGAGGTCACGCTGGTCGGCGGCCTCGTCCATAGCGGGGCGATGGTCCGTGCGCTCGAGGAGACCGCGAAGACCCACATCAACGTCGACCCCCGCGCGCACTACGCCGCGGCGCTCGGCAGCGCGATCCTCGGCCACGCCCGCCGGCAGCGCCTCGCTGCACCAACGACCACGGCCGCCTCCGCCGCGGGGTGAGCCATGGCGACCCCACTTCCGATGTACCCGCCCACCGACGAAACGTCCGCGCCGCGTCTCGAGCTGGCGGAGGATCTGCGGGAGTTCCGCGACGCGGCCAACCTCGAAGCGGTCGTCAAGCTCGCCCGCGAGGTCGTCGAGGACCCGAGCTACCCGACGGTCCGCGCCTGGGCGCTCCATGGCGGGAAGGCCGTCGGCTGCTTTCCCGTGTACACCCCCCAGGAGCTGATCCACTCCTTCGGGCTGCTGCCCGTGTCGCTGCACGGGGGCGGGGAGCACCTCGAGATCAGCCACGCCGATGCGGCGCTGGGGTCGTTCCTCTGCTCGATCAGCAAGTCGACCCTCGAGCTCGCGCTGACCCGGCAGCTCGCGCCGTTCCAGGGCTTTGTCTTCCCCTACATCTGTGATGTCAGCCGAAACCTCGAGGGCCTGTTCCCCCGCCTCCTGCCCGGCCCCGAGACCCACATGCTCCACCTTCCCCAGAACTTCCACACGCGGGCGGCCGTGCCGTTCCTGACCGCGGAGTACCGCCGCCTCGTGGTGAAGCTCGAGCGCCTGAGCGGACGCCCCTACGACCCGGACGCCCTCGCCGCATCGATGCGCCTGTTCAACACCCATCGGGCGCGCATCGCCGAGCTGAACGCGCTCAAGCGCACCTCGCCCGCGAAGGTCTCGCTGATCGAGTCGTATCTCCTGCGTCGTCTCGGCGGCCTCCTCCCCCGGGAGCTCCACCTGCAGCTGCTCGACCGCTTTCTTCCGGAGCTCGAACGCCGCCCGGCTCGGCCGAAGGACGCCGTCCGGGTCTTGCTGGTCGGCTCCTTCTGCGAGCAGCCGACCCTCGACCTGGTCGACCTGCTCGAGCAGGTCGGTTGCTACGCGGTCGACGACGAGTTCCTGCAGATCCACCGCTGGCACGGCCCGATCGAGCCGGGGGACGACCCGCTCGCGAGCCTCGCCGCGGCGTACGTGAACGCCCCGATCGATATCGGGGTGCGCGCGACGCCGACCACCAAGGGGGAGGCGATCCTCGAGCGCGTGCGGGTCGCCGATGCCCAGGCGGTGCTGTTCCTGACCGCGAAGTTCTGTGAGCCGGCCCTCGAGGACGTCGTCCTCTACCGGCGCGCGCTCGATGCCCAGAAGATCCCGTATCTCCACCTCGAGTACGAGGAGCGTTCGACCGCCTACGAGCAGTCCCGGCTCCAGCTCGAGACGTTCGTCGAGTCGATCCTGTTCAACTGAGGACCTGCCATGACGAACCCTCCCCCCATCACCCTCGCGCACGCGGACGGGGTCGTCACGGTGCGGTGGGACCGGCCTCCGGTCCACGTCTTTGATCGGCCCCTGATGGAGGAACTGACCGCGGTCCTCCGTTCGCCCGAGGTTCGTCAGGCGCACGTCGTCCGCCTGGAAGGGGCGCACCACCGCTGGAGCGCCGGCCTCGACGTGAAGGACCATCGGGCGGGGTCGTTGCCGCCCATGCTGCGCGCGTTCCGGTCCCTGCTCGAAGCCCTCTGGGAGGTCCCGGCCCCGACGGTGGCCCTGGTCGAGGGACCGTGCCTCGGAGGAGGGCTTGAGCTCCTCGGTGCGTGCGACCTCGCCTACGCCGCGTCGAGCGCCACCTTCGGCCAGCCCGAGGTTCGCCTCGGCGTCCTCCCTCCCTTCGCGATCGCCCAGGCGCCCGCCGAGATCGGGCTCAAGTCGGCGGCGGAGCTGCTTCTCTTGGGCGAGACCATGCCCGCCGCCCGTGCCGCCGAGCTCGGCCTGGTGAACCGCGTCCTTCCCGACGAGGCGGTCGCCGGCGAGGTCGAGCGCGCCGTCGCGACGCTTCGCCGCTCCCGTCGGGAGACGCTGGTTCTGCTGAAGCGGAGCCTGCACGAGGTGGTCGCGTTCCCCGACCGTGCCCTGGCCCGTGCGGAAGCGGTCTACGTCCAAGAGCTCATGGCGCTCCCCCGCGCCGAGGAGGGCCTCGACGCGTTCCTCGAAAAGCGTCCGCCGCGCTGGCCGGAGAGCCCCGCATGACCGGCCCCACCATGCGTGCGGCCGTCCTCTCCGCACCCGGTGCCCCCCTCCGTATCGAGCAGGTCCCCCGGCCGGTGCCGGGAGCCGACGAGGCCCTCGTTCGGGTGCGCGCCTGCGGGTTCTGCCACACGGACCTTCACTATCTCGACCACGGGGTGCCGACCGCGAAGGCTCCCCCCCTCATCCTCGGTCACGAGATCTCCGGCACCGTGGAGGTGCTCGGAAGCGCCGCGACGGCGCCGGCGATCGGCACCACCGTCCTCGTCCCCGCGGTGCTGCCCTGCGGCACCTGCAGCCTCTGTCGGACCGGCCGGGAGAACATCTGCCAGCGCAGCCGCATGGTCGGAAACCACGTGGACGGCGGGTTCGCGGAGTACGTGGCCATCCCGGCCCGGGACCTGATCCCCCTCCCCCCCGAGATCGACCCGGTCCTCGGATGCGTGATCGCCGACGCGCTCACCACCCCGTACCACGCCGTCGTGCAGCGGGCCGAGGTCCGTGCGGGCGAGCGGGTCGTGGTCATCGGCTGCGGCGGGGTCGGCATCAACGTCGTGCAGTTCGCGGCCGCGTCGGGAGCCGATGTGACCGCGGTCGACCTCAACGACGCGAAGCTCGAGCTGGCCCGGCGCCTGGGCGCCTCGGCGACGGTGAACCCGTCCAAGGTCGCCGACGTGCCCCGCGAGCTCAAGTCCCGCTGGGGCGACCACGCGGACGCCGTCTTCGAGGTCGTGGGCTCCCCCGCGACCATCGCCCTCGCGTTTTCGGCCCTGAGACGGGGGGGCCGCCTCTGCCTGGTCGGCTACTCCCGGACGCCCGCAGAGCTCCCCGCGCACCGGGTCATGTTCCTGGAGCAGACCGTCCTTGGTTCCCTGGGATGCCGGCCGGCCGACTACCCACGGGTCGTCAACCTCGTGCGGCAAGGCCGCATCGACCTCGCATCGATCGTCACCTCCCGTCTCCCGCTCGAGCGGATCGGGGAGGCCGCCGACCTTCTCCGTCGTGGGGAGGGACTGCGCTCGGTCATCGTGCCCTGACCGGGCCCCGTGCCGGATCCGGGTCCGGATCCCAGCATCTCATCTCCACATAGACATATGCATATGTGGGCTAACCGGGGTCGCGGTCGATCCGCTCGCCCGCGCCTTCTCTACGGGGGTCAGCAGTGCGTGCCAGCAGCATCTGCGTTACCCTGCCACCATAGTTCCGTAAGTAGGGGCCTCAGTAACGCATACGGCAAGACTGCGGCCCGGCCCGCTTGGGCTTCTTCCGCCCCCGGCATTCCCGTCGCCCATGCCGAAGGTCCGCCTCTCCCTCCAGGGCCTCCCCCTTCCCCTGCTGACGCCCCGTCTGCGCCTCGAGCCGCCCACCGAGCGCCGCGCCGGCACGATCGGCCCGCTCATCGGTGATGCCCGCGTCGCCCGCTGGCTCCTCAACGTCCCTCACCCCTACCGTCCGGCGGACGGTGTCGCGTTCGCTCGCCGCTCCCGTCTGCAGCGGCGACGGGGGGAGGCGCTGGCCTTCTTCATCGTCTCCAGGGAAACCGGCGAGCTCATGGGAGGCATCGGGCTTCACAACGTCCGGGCCCTTCACCGGCGGGCGGAGCTCGGTTACTGGATCGGGGCCCCCTACTGGCACCAGGGCTACGCCTACGAGGCGGCGCAGGCAGTCCTCGCCCTGTCGTTCGACCGGCTCCGCCTCCACCGCCTCGAGGGGCGCGTCTATCCCGAGAACCGACGCTCGGCCGCGCTACTGCGGAAGCTCGGCTTTCGTAGAGAGGGGCGGCTCCGGGAGTCCATCTGGCACTGGGGGCGGTGGGAGGACGATGTCTGCTACGGGATCACTGAGGAGGCCTACCGGGCGCTTCCCAAGGGGCGTCGGCGGGTAGGTCGGGTCCGCCCAAGGGGGGCGCCGGGGGCCAAAAAGCCGTTCGTATAACTCATGTTATACAACTTCTCGAGGGAGAAGGCGTTCCCGGCAGCCCCACGATCGTCCGTCAAATACAGCCCAGATGTCAGACATGAATTACTGATGCACGTAGGTTACGCATCTGGCATGACTGATTCACCATGTTTGGAAACGAGCCCTCAGATCGGGGGGACCCGCCTCTTGGACCGCCCCGGCTCCGGAAGCGGCCCGGAACGCCCTTTCCGCGAGCCCCCCCGGGCGCCCCACCCCAAGATGATGCATATGCAGTGCTGAGAATCGCACGACACGCAACTTACGTTACTTATGGCTGCGTTTGACGTACTGCCTCACCTTGAGCCGAGCTGGGGCCGACGGAACGACCGTGATCGAGTCCGAGACCCACTCCCGTACGCCGGCCACCTCTGCGGCCCCGAGGACGAGGTAATCCGCGGTCGACCCTGCGCGCGGATGGGACGAGGCGAGAACGGCCGCGACATGCGCCGCCCGCTCGTCGATCGGGAGCACCGTGAGCTTGTGGCGGAGCCGATCCAGGGCCGCCAGCCGGCGCTCCCGACCGTGACGGCGTTCCGCCCGCGCGATCGCCTCGAGCTCGAAGAGGTTGATCTCCGTGGTGCAGAGCTCCTCGTCGCCGCTCTCCTCGAGGAGACGCCGGGCCGCGGGATGCCCGTGGAGAAGGTCGAGGAGGACCGGGGTGTCGAGCCCCCTCATCGCCGGCCCCCGACCGGTCCCCGTCGCATCCGACGGAGCGCCTGGGTCTCCCCCGGCAGGGGCCGGGCCCCCCACGCGCCGACCACATCCTCGAGCGGCCCCCGCTGCGACAGGAGCCGCAGGAACAGCCGGGTGAAGCTCTCGTTGGGGCGCTTTTCCCGCCGAAGGGCATCGTAGACGTCCTTGCGGACCGCCACGTTCCGGGAAGACATGCATATGCATCTACATATGTGGACATAAGCCTGCCGGACGCCCGGCACGGCTGGAAGTGGGTCCGTCCCCCAAGTGTTTGAGGGAGGACGAACTGAGGACGGACATGGAGGCCAACGAGGGCTCCTCCCCCGCGGTGGGGGCGGTGTCCGCCATCGAGACCGAGGCGGCGGTCCGCCTGCGGGCCTCCCTCGCCGAACGCACCCGCGTCCGGGCCGAGTTCCTCCTGGGCTACGTCGATCTCGCCATCCGTGGGACGCTCGAGTACGAGCGTTTCGATCGGGTCTACCTCGGCCCGTGGTGGGATCTCCCCACGGGCAGTCCCGAACTGCGCGGGTGGAAGCGCGCGGTCCTCCGCCGCGTCCTCGCGGCCGGGGCGGAACACTGGGGCCACCTCTTCCTGGTGGTCAACGACTCGCTCACGGCGCGCCCTCTGACCTGGTCGGAGGATCGGACGCTCGCCGGCGCCGAGCGTGAACCCCCCTCCTCGCTCCAGCTGAGGGCCGCGGCTCCCGAGATCCGAATGTACTACCGGCCCACGGGGGAAGCGCACGCCGAGGCCCTCGCGTCGTTCGCCCGTGAGATCGGAGAGCGGTTCCGCCGCCAGATGGATTGAGCGCGGGGGTCCGAACACGAGAAGAGGGGCCCCGTACGGGGACGTGGCGAACGCGGTCGGGGTTACGCGGTTCTACGACGCCGGGTGCGGACCGTGTGCCTTCTTCGTCCGGCTGGGCCGTGGGCTCGCCCGGAAGCCGGTCCGCATCCTGGCGCTCGATTCGCCCGTCTGAGAGCCCTACCTCTCCGTCTTCCCCACGGAACGGCGTTTCGGGTCGTTCCATCTCTACGCCCAAGGGCGGCCAACGAGCAGGATCGACGCCCTTCCCGACTGGGTGGGCGGGTTCGCGGGAGAGGCGGGACGACGGGCGCTCGGGACCGCCGGCCCCTTCAGAGGCTGCCTCGAACGCATCCATCTCCTCCTTTGCAACGAGCGGCGTCACAGCGGCTGCGTGCCGGCCTCGTGCGGAGCGGATCAGCGGGTGAGCCGCGGTGCCGCCATCGTCTGGAATGGGGGTGAGAGCTCATACACGGCGCACCCGTGGGGTCGCCCGGAGCGCGGTATCCGATGATCTCCCCACAGAAGGTGGCCCGATGGATCGACGGGTGGGACGCCATGCAGTCGAGCTACATCCCCACCCGAGAGGCCCGCTTTTCGGCCATGGCCTCCTTGTTGGCCGCGCGCGTCCCCTCCTCCTTTCGCTTCCTCGACCTGGGGTGCGGACCCGGCTCGCTGTCCGCCCGGCTGCTGGCCCGCTTCCCTAGGAGCCGGTCCGTGGCGGTCGACTTCGACCCGGTCATGCTGACGATCGGCCCGATCGCGCAGGCCCGTTTCGCCTCGCGTCTACATTGGGTCGAGGCCGATCTGCGGACCGACGCGTGGGCGAGCCGTCTGCCACGGGGGCGCTTCCATGCCGCCGTCTCCTCGACCGCGCTCCACTGGCTCGAACCCCGCCAGCTGCAGCGGGTCTACCGAGAGGTTCGCGGGCTCCTGGGCCCGGGCGGGGTCGTACTGAACGGCGATGCCGCCCCCCTGGCCCAGCCCCCGGGAGCCCTCGACGCCCTCCTGACGACGTACAAGGACGGCCAGCGCCGGGACGCACGCCGCGGCCGTGCGCCGCCGGACTGGCAGGGCTGGTGGCGGCGGCTCGAGCGCGAGCCGGGCCTGCGGCCGCTCTTCGAGGAGCGCGCCCGCCGCTTTCCCCGGGCCAACGACCACGAGCATGAGGTGACGGAGGCGGATCACGTCCGCATCCTTCGAGCCGCCGGGTTCCGAGAGGCTGGGGTCCTCTGGCGCGACGGTCCGAACGTCGTGCTCGGCGCGAGCGTCGCCTAGCCACGCGCGCCGGACCTATCGGGAGAGCCGTCGGCAGCCCCGCGACGGGGGCCCGGCGCGACACAGCATCAGTAGGCTTTTATCCCCGTTGGATGCGCGGTTTTCCCGATGGCGAACCCGCGCGCCCGCACCCTGGTACTCGGACTCGATTCGATGCCTCCGGACCTCCTTTTCGGGAAGTTCCTCCCCAAGATGCCGAACTTCCGGGCGCTGATGGAGCGGGCCGCGACCTACGGGACGCTCAAGAGCTGTGACCCACCGATCACCGTGCCCGCCTGGGCCGTGATGTTCACCGGAATGGACCCGGGATCGCTCGGGATCTACGGGTTCCGCCACCGGAGGCCGGGAACCTACTGGGACACCTACTCGCCCACGCCGAAGATGCTGCCCCATCCTCCGGCCTGGGATGTCCTCTCTCGTGCCGGCAAGCGCGTGTGCGTCATCGGGATGCCCCCCGGGTACCCGCCGCCCCCGGTCAACGGGGTCTACATCTCCGACTTCCTCACGCCGGGGAACGCGAAGGACTTCGTCCACCCCGTCTCGCTCATCCCCGAGATCCTCTCGGTCGCCGGCGGCTACGAGTTCGACGTCACGTTCCGGGCCGAGGACCGCCAGCGGATCGGCACCGAGCTCATCGAGATGACCCGGAAGCGCTGGGCGGTCGCCCGACACCTGTGGACGAAGGAGCCGTGGGACCTCTTCGCCCTCCACGAGATCGGCCCCGACCGCATCCACCACACCTTCTGGAAGTTCTTCGACGAGACCCACCCCCGCTACGAGGCCGTGCCGGCGTTCCGGAAGCTCGTCGACGACTACTACGCGATGCTCGACGAGGAGATCGGGAAGCTCCTCGCGCTCGTCGGCGAGGACGTCACGACGTTCGTCTTCTCCGACCACGGCAGCATGGCGATGGACGGCTGTTTCTGCATCAACGAATGGCTCATCCGCGAGGGTCTGCTCACCCTCAAGAACCCGGTCGCCAAGCGCGGCCAACCGCTGGAGAAATCCGAGGTCGACTGGAGCCGGACCCGCGCGTGGGGCGCCGGGGGCTACTACGCCCGCATCTTCTTCAATGTCAAGGGGCGAGAACCGTCCGGGATCGTCCCGCCGGGTGAAGTGCCCGCCCTGACCCAGGAGATCACGCGTCGCCTCGAGGCGGTGCGGCTCCCCGGCGGTGGACCCCTCGCGCCGGACGTCCGCGTCCCCGCGAAGATCTACCGGGAGGTGCGCGGGGATGCCCCGGACCTCATGGTCTACTTCAGCGCGCTCAAGTGGCGGTCGGCCGGCACGCTCGGCCACGGCAGCCTGTTCCTCTCGGAGAACGACACGGGGCCGGACGACTCGGTCCACTCCTTCAACGGGGTCTATCTGATGGCCGAGCCCGGCCGAGCCGCGGGAGGCCCGGGCCCCGACCGCTCGATCCTGGACGTCGGGCCGACCCTCCTCGCCCGCATGGGGGCGGAGCGCCCCGCGCGCATGCAGGGAGCCCCGATCGCCGACTGGCTGTAGGCCCCCACCGGCGCCCGTAGGACCCGCGCGGCCGACGCGGCTAAAGCGAGCCCGACGACCGCGCGAGCGCGAGATCTTGCCCCACGGAGCGGGACCATCGGGGGCCTCCGCGGTGTGGACCGACGAAGGGTTCAAGCGTACTGGCCGCCGTAGATGGGCGGAGAAGGTGGGGTGCGCCATTGGGGAGCGAACCTTCGGAGGCCGCGTCTCCGAGGAGTCCCCGGATCGTTCGTCGGTCGGCCGAGGAGCCCTTCCGCTGCGGCTGCGGGACCCGCATCCCCCCGGGCGACTCCTATCTCCGGGTCGAGGGACTTCCCCCCTCCCAGCGCGGGCCCTTCGAAGGCCGGACCTTCTGCTCGCTCGCCTGCCTGCGGGAGTTCTACCTTGAGACGCTGAGCGTTCTCGAGGCCATGGACACCCCGGAGTCGCAGGCGGTGGTCAGTGATCTCCGGGCCACCTATCTTGAGCTCGGGGCGACCTTCTCGCGATTGCTCCGCGACTGGAACGCGTCCTGGTACCTGACCGAAGGGTAGCCGGCACGGGGCCCGGCCGGATCCTCCGGCGTGGCGCGTTCGGGGGCGGCGGGACGGTCCCGCGCCTCTATATACGTGCGACGCGGTAGTTTGCGCCCAGCGGAGGGCCGCGATGGCCGATTCTGCGCAGAAGCGAGGCGGGGCGCCGTTCTTCCCGGCCCAAGCGGGGCGGGTCGAGCGACCGCGGTCGGTCGGGATCACCCACGTCCTCGACCGACTGCACGGCTTCTCCCCCGAGGAGCTGCGCCCGCTCGCGGCGTACGTGGACATCGTCAAGATCGGCTGGGGTCTCCCGCTTCTCCTGACCCGCGACGACCTCAAGCGGCGCATCCGGGCCTACCACGACATCGGCGTCGAGGTCTCGACCGGGGGCACCCTGCTCGAGTACGCGGTGACGCGCGATCGGACCGGCCCGCTCATCACCGAGGCCCGGGAGCTGGGATTCGACCTCCTCGAGATCTCGGACGGCATCATCGAGCTGTCGCGGGACCAGATCGAGCGGATCGACGCCGACGCCCGGCGCCACGGGCTCGACGTCCTCATCGAGGTAGGGAAGAAGAACCCCCAGAACCAGCTGTCGCTCCGGGAGACCCTCGACCGGGTCGGCCACGCCCTCTCCCTCGAGCCCCGCAAGGTCATCCTCGAGAGCCGGGAGAGCGGCCGCGGGGTCGGCATCTACGACGGCGAGGGCGCCATCAAGTGGGACTGGGTCCGCTCCATCGTGGCGGACTACCCTCCCGAGCGCCTGATCTTCGAGGCGCCGCTCGAGTCGCAGCAGGTCGCCCTTCTGCGCGAGCTCGGCGCCGAGACGAACCTCGGCAACGTGGCGATCAGCTCCGTCGCCCCGCTCGCCTCGGAGCGCCTCGGCCTGCGCGGCGATACGTTCGGCACCCTGCGCACGTCGCGAACGGTGAAGGGCCCCCCCGCGACGAAATTCCTCTACTTCCTCCTCGAGACGTACCGCGGTCTCGACCAGAGCGAGCTCGTCCGCCTCTCCCGTCTCCCACGGCGCACCGTCCAGAGCGGTCTCGAGTCGCTGCGCAAGCAGGGCCTCGTCCGGGAGGGGATCTCTCTCGTGGACTCTCGGCGACGGGAGTACCGTCTCGCCTAAGTCGGGCGCACCGAGGCGCCCCGGGCGAGATGGGGCGGTGAAGGATTATGAGGCCCCCCCGGCTCGCCGGGGGAAGATGCGGCGGTCCCGGGGCCTGCTCGTCGCCGTGGCGGTCGCTCTCCTGCTCGCGGTCCCGACCGTTCTTGCGCTATCGGTCCCTCGAGGGCCGTTCGCGCCGCTCCCCGGGCCGGCGACGACCCCCGCGACCGGCCCCCTCGGGGCCATCCCCCAGAGCGGGGGGCTCCCCTTCGTCCAGTCGACCTGGGAGCTCGCGAGCGGCCGTGTGGTGGCCGGGGCGGCCATCTCGGGCACCGGCCTTGAGCCGTCGGGGATCGCCGTCGACGCGGCCGCGGGCCGAGTGTACGTGTCGAACGCGGGGTCGCCGTTCCTCACCGTCCTGAACCTCACGGCACCGGCCGTCGCGGCGTTCGTCCCGCTGCCGGCGGCCTACGGAGGCCCCGTCGCGAGCGTGGACGGGTGGGTCTACGTCGCCGAGGCCTCGGGGACGATCGCCCTGCTCAACGCGTCCCGCACCGCGATCGAGGGAAACCTGACGGTCGGGGCCTCGCCGGACGCTGTCGCGGTCGATGCGGCCGCCGGCGAGCTGTTCATCGGCGAGGGCGCTCGCTCGCGCGTCGACCTGGTCTCAACGGTCAGCCGGAGCGTCCTCGGGACGTTCTCCACCAACGTGGTCCCCCAGGCCCTCGCCTTCGACCCGGTCCACGACCGGCTCCTGGTCGCGGGGGGCAGCAACTCGGTCGAGATCCTCAACGCCTCGAGCGGAGCTCCCACCGCGAACCTCACGGTGGGGAACTTCCCTCTCAGCGCGGCGTACGATGCCTTGACCGACCGGTTCTACGTCGGGACGATGGGCTCGATGAACATCTCGGTCATCGATGCCGCGAGCGAACGGGTAGCCGGGGCGTATGGCGTGGCGACGACCGTCGCCGGCCTCGCGGTCGGCCCCGACGGACGCCGTCTCTACGCGAGCGGCCAGACGGGGGGGAACCTGACGGTGATCAACGCCACGGCCCCGGCGAACCGCCTCTCCATCGCGCTCCCCGGCCCGGGCAACGGGGTCGTCGTCGATGCGGCCACCAACGAGGTCGTGGACGCGAGCGACGAGGTGACGGTCCTGAACGCGAGCACCGACATCGTATCGGCGCATGTCGCGACGCAGTTCGCCCCGGTCGCGGCGGTCGCCGCCGGATCGACCGGTCGCCTCTACGCCGCGGACGAGTACTCGAACCTGGTCCGGGGCCTCAACTTGAGCACCAACACCTCGCTTGCGACGACCCCGGTGCCGGACCTGCCGACCGCCGAGGCGTTCGATCCGGCGTCGGGCCAGCTCTTCGTCGTGACGACCGGCGCCGACGCCGTCGCGGTCCTCGACGCGGCGACCGGCCGGGAGACCACGACCTTCGCGACCGGCCTCAGCCCGACCGGGATCGCGATCGACCCATCGCTTCACCGGCTCTTCGTCACCGAGAACGGCGAGGTCGTGGGCGCCTCGGTCGCGGTCTTCTCGACCACGAACGACCAGGCGATCGGGTCGTTCTCTCTCCCGGGCCCCTCGGCGATCGGCTACTGCGCCCGGACCCAGGAGGTCTACGTCGTCTACGGGCCGGGCTCCGCGTCCCTCGCCGCGATCGACCCCGTGACGTTCGGAACGAACGCGACGGGGAGCGTCGGCGGGGGGGCGGACAGCGTCGTGTGCGACCCGGCGAGCGGACTCGTCCTGACCGCGAACTGGTTCGGAGGGAACCTCTCGGTCCTCAATGGGACGACGCTGGACCCCATCGCGGCCTTCGCGATGGGCGGGCACCCGAGCGGGCTCGCCGTCGACACGGACAACGGCTACGTTTTCGCCACCAACTCGGTCACCGGCAACGTCACGGTCCTTGACCCGGCGGCGCTCACGATCCGTGAGAACCTCTCCGTCGGACCGGGCCCGTGGGGGGTGAGCTACGACCCCCTCTCCCGGATGGTCTACGTCGCCGAGATGACGAACGGGGCGGTGGGATTCATCAACCCCAACGTCCCGCCGCCGACGGTCGCGAGCGTCCAGGTGACGCCCACGGCGGCGAACCTCGCCGCGGGGGCCGTCCAGGACTTCGCCGCGAGCGCGACGAACAGCTTCGGGTACCCGGCCCCGCCGGGCGTCGTCTTCACCTGGAGCCTCTCTCCTCCGGGGATCGGCACGCTCAACTCGAGCGTGGGCTCGTCGGTGGCGTTCACTGCCGGCTCGGCGAGCGGTGGCGGGGCCCTCTACGTCAACGCGACCCTCGCGGGGACCACCGTCGGCACGGTCGCCGACCTCACCGTCCAGGGGGGGAGCGCCGGAAGCGGCCTCGGCTCCCTCACCGTCTCCCCGGCGGTCATCGATGTCGGCGTGCTCGAGCCCCAGGCCGTCTTCGCCCTCGCCCTGAACCTCACGGGGGGAGCCGCACCGGCGACGACCGTCTACCGCTGGAGCCTGAGCCCCACCAACCTCGGGACCCTCAACACCACGACGGGCGCCCTGGTCACCGTGACCGGCGAGATCGTGGGGACGGGATCCCTCACCGTGACC
Source organism: Thermoplasmata archaeon (assembly GCA_027315455.1). Taxonomy (GTDB): domain Archaea; phylum Thermoplasmatota; class Thermoplasmata; order Lutacidiplasmatales; family UBA184; genus Lutacidiplasma. The sequence goes on from DAHUXZ010000002.1 coordinate 41,835, forward strand.
GCCACCGACGGGAGCTCGACGCTCGTCGATTCCGCCTCGGTCACGGTCGCCGCTACCGCCCCCTCTCCGCTCGCGCGTCTACGGGTCGGGCCTTCGGCCGTGACGGCGGTCGTCGGGGCCCGGGTGGCGCTCACCGCCGACGCCGTCGCCCTCGACGGGACGAACCTGACCGATTCAGCGTTCTACACGTGGGGGATCTCGTCGGGGTACCTCGGCGCCCTGGCCTCGAACCACAGCGCCTCGGCCGTCTTCACGGCCGGCCCGGAACCCGCGCAGGGATGGGTCGTCGTGACGGCCTGGGTCGGCTCGACCTCGCGCCTCGACCAGGTCAACATCTCCGTCGAGCTCGCCCCGGTCCAGACCCCGCTCCCCACGACCTCCACGCATCACGGCCCTCCGCCGGTCCTCGGTCTCCCCTACGTCGACGTCGCCGGGGCGATCGGCGTCCTCATCGCGATCGAGCTGCTGGCGCTGTTCCTCTGGCGGGAGACGCGCGGTCGCCCGACGCCCGCGACGGCGGCCCCGGGGCCGACCGGGCCGACCGCTAAGGGAGCGGCGGGACCGGGCCCGTCGGACGACACCGAGCCGGCCGGGCTGGGGCCGGCCGAGATGCCGCGCGACCTGCTCTAGGCGCGAGCCGAGCGCGCCGCGTTCGAGCGGCCCCGCGGCGTCGTGCGGCTCCCCGAAGGACGCTAGCGAGCCACGACGCGGAAGTCCCGGCCTTCCCAGCGCTCCGGGGCGCTCCAGTGGAAGGTGAACGTCCACTGCCCACCGGCCGGGAGCGGGGGAAGGTCGACGAACGCGAGGCCGAGCGGGGTCATCGTGGCCTCGAGGTCCTCGGCCGTCGACCAGCCGTCGCGGGACCAGTGGAGGAGGAACGGCGCCGCCGCGAGGACGCGCAGGCCGTCGCCGGCCCGCGCGAACGCCGGCTGGCGATGGAACGTCCAGACCTCCCGTGCCGGTCCGCGACCGCCCCCGACGTAGCGGGCCGCGACCGCTTCGAACCGGTCGAAGACCCGCCCGTCGTGGATCGAGCGCAGGAGCTTGAGATACTCGGCATGGGCCCACATGAGGGGCATCGCGGAGCCCGTGGGACGGCCGAGGAACAGGTGCTGGTCGGCGAGGTCGGCCGAGTCCCAGACCTGCTCGGGGAGGAGGCCGGTCGTCGACGCGAACCGCTCGAGGGCGTGGAGGTACGGGATCGCATCCCGGCCGGCCGCGAGCTCGTAGTGACCCCGCTCGCCCGTGAGGAGCGGCCACGCCCGTCCGACGCCCCAGTCGGCGTAGGCACCGCCATCGGCGCGCTGGCCGTAGCCATCGGGGTTGTAGCGGCGCCAGGCCGGGCCGAAGGGCGTCGCGACCTTGAGCAGGCCATCGACGACCGGCAGCGAGTCCACGACCGCGCGGTCGTCGGCCCGACGCACGCCATAGCGGACCAGCTCGAGGAAGCCCGCATCGACGATGTCGCGGGCCGGCCAGTCCGCCCGGGCGTCCGGCGACCGGTTCTGCAGGTGGAGGACCGCGGTATCGAGCTCCTCGACGGGAGTGGGATCGCTCACCGAGACCGGAAGGATCCGCGCGAAGTGGTGGGGATGGCCCGGCACGACCGTCCCGGTCCCCGTCACGGTCCACCGGTCGATGTGCGCTTCGAGGAAGTCGGCGTAGCTTTCCAGGAGCTCGGCCGTCGCCGCATCGCGCCGCTCCCGCGCGAACGTCGCCGCCAGGACGAGCGCGGTGATGTTCACGGCGAGCGTCGAGGGGGAGTAGCCGCTCGCCTCCTCCCATCGCTCCTGCTGCGTCGCGGGCCCGTTCTCGACCAGGTAGCGCGCCGCCGCGAGGACCATCGGGTAGGGGTCGAACTCTCCGAGCGCCTTCGCCTCCCGGAGGCGGGCCGCGAGGAGGATCGGGAACGACACCTCGTCGAGCTGGCGGCCCGTCCAGTACGGCTCCCCGCTCAGCCAGGAGTTCTGGGCGAAGCCGCCGTCATCGGCCTGGATCGCCGCGAGATAGAGCAGGGTGCGCAGCGGGGTCTCGGTGTCGCCCGAGGCGAGCAGCCCGAGGGCGATCTGGACGAGGTCGCGCGTCCAGACCAGGTGGTAGCCGCCACGGTCGCGGTCGCCCTTCGCGTACCCCCACGGGATCGACAGGGAGGCGATGAACGCCCCGGGGAACGTCTTGTCCTCGTGGGCGAGGAGGAGGCTGTAGCTCGCGTGGTAGAGGTTGCCGCGGTCGGAGGCGTGGGGGCCGAGGGGGCGGAGACCGTGGGTCGCGCGTTCCCACTGTTCCCGGAAGCGCGCGAGCTTCTCGTCGTACGGGGTCCCCAGGGCCTGGAGGAGCGTCGCGACGGCGTGGGTCAGGCCCCGGCCGAAGGCGAGGGCGACGGTGAACGGGGCGTCCGTCTCGGGGATCTCCCCGACCAGCGAGATGTTGCCGTCCGGGGCACGGTCGAACTCCCAGTCGAGGCGGAGGTCGTCGTGGAGGTCGGTCCACGCGTCGCTGCGCCCGACATAGCCGACGCTCGTCGGGCCGAACGGGACCGACGCGCCGAGCGCGAGCCACGTCCCGCCGCGCTCGGCCGCGAGGATCGTGCGCCCGGGGAGCTCGACGACGTAGCCGCTGTTGCCGTAGCCCCCGACATCGAGGTGCGGGGCGCAGATGAGGTGAAAGCGCAACGGCCCGTCGTACGAGGGGGAGCGGTGGAACCGCGTCCGCTGGAGGAGGCAGGGCAGATGGGGGTCGGCGATCACCTCCTTCGAGATCGAGTACCGTCCCTCGGGGTCGGCCGTCCGCAGGCGGTAGCCGAGCGTATGGTCGTTCATCCGCTCGGTGCGGGAGCGGGCGTGGCGCTTCTCCTCGTGGAAGAACGAACGGCCGTCGGTGACGAGGAACTGCAGATCGCGCACCTGGGGATGGTCGATCAGCGGGTAGTAGACCTCGGTCACCGTGCCGCGGAAGAGGGTGTACCAGACCTTGCTGTCCTGCGAGTAGGCCGTCCCGACGCCGTCCTTGTTGCCGTGCGTCCAGCGCGGCTCGATCCCCGGTGCCCCGAACGCCGTCCGATCGCCACGGAACCGCATCGCCCTTCCCTCCGCTCCGGTTCGGCCCCCCTGGGTCGAAGGTAGTACTTCAGGTCTCGTTCGCCGGCGCGGCGGCGAGGGCCGCCGCCCCGATGACCGACGCGTGGTGGCGCAGCGCCGCGAGCGTCACCGTCACCGCGCGGGCCGCCGGCGGCTGGCACCGCTCGCTGACCGCCCCCGGCACGCCGAGGGTGAGCTCGGGCCAGTGGGCGAGAAGGCCGCCGCCGAGGACGAGCCGGTTCGGGTTGAAGGCGTTGACGAGCCCCACGGCGCCGCTCGCCAGCCACTCGGCGGTCTCGTTCGCGAGGCGCGTCGCGAGCGGATCGCCGGCCCGAGCGAATGTCGCGACGGTCGCCGCGGTGATCGATTCGACGGTGCCAGCGGCCTCCACAAGCGGCCGTCCCCCGGCGGGGTCGTCCCGGACAGCCTCCCGGGCCCGTTCGGCGATCGCCCATCCGCCGACGTAGGCCTCGAGGCATCCGCGGTTCGGGCAGTGGCACGGCCGCCCTCCGGCGACGAGCGTCGAATGCCCCACCTCGCCCGCGGCGAAGCGCGCGCCGCGCAGGAGCCGGCCATCAATGACGACCGCCCCCCCGACGCCGGTCCCGATGAACAGCCCGAGGACTTCCCCGCCGCCGCGCCCGGCGCCGAATCGGCACTCTCCCCAGACCGCGGCGCGGACGTCGTTCTCGACCCGGACGGGGATCCCCAGCTCCTCGGCGAGACGAGCGCCGAGGGGAACGTCCTTCCAGCGGAGGTTGGGGGCGTAGAGCACCGACCCGTCCCGTGGGTCGACCTGGGCGGCGACGGCGACGCCGGCCGCGACCGGGTGGGCCGTGGGGCCCAGGCGGGCGATCCCCTCCCGGACCCGTTCGAGGACCTGCTCGAGCCCCTCGTTGGAGTGGACCACACGGTCGCTGTGCGCGAGGAGTCGCCCGTCGGGCGCCACGAGCCCCACGAGCACCTTGGTCGCGCCGATGTCGATGCCGAGGTAGGAAACGGGGCCCGAGGACGGATTCGGTCGGCTCATTATGCCCGCGTCCCCCTCGCCGGCGTGCCGCCGCTCATTCCTCGCCCGGAGCCCCTCCGTGCACCACCCGTTGGTACTTGTGGACGACGTCCACGTACGTCGAGTGTGACCACGTGAGCGGGGTCGCGCTGCGGGCCTCGCCGGTCGCGCTGTCGATCTGCTCCGGAAGGAGGAGCGTCGGGGTCGCGTGGGCCGCGGCCCACTCGATGAGTGACCGGCAGCGCTCCCGGTCGCCGAGCGCGAGCCGCGCCTCCGCGAGCCAGAGGGTGCAGACGATCCAGGGGTTCTCGCGGCCGTAGTACGCATCGCCCTCGTACCGGGCGAGTCCGCCGAGCGCCCCGTTCCAGAGCCGATGCTCGACGACGTCGACGGTCATCGAGTAGCGGGGGTCGCTCGGGGCGAGGAGGCCGAGCTTGAGCGCAAGGAGGACCGAGGCGTCGATCCGCTCCTCGCGCGGCTCGAGCGAGCGGACGAAACGGCCGAGCCCCTCGTCCCAGAACGCCGCCGAGACCGCGGCGCGCATCTCGCCCGCGGCCCGCTCCCAGGCCGCGGGGTCCTTGCCGAGCTCGGTCGCGATCCGCGCCGCCCGCTCGAGGGCATGGACGACCGCGGCCGTCGAGTAGAGATGGATCCCCTTGCGTTCCTCCCAGAGGTCGAAGGACGGGGCGGGGAGGCCCGTCGCGGGGTCGCGGAACCCGGTGAGGAAGTGGGCGGCCCCCTTGACCATCGGCCAGAAGTCGAGGAGGATGTCCGGGTCGGCGCCGCGCTTGAAGTGGTGCCAGGTCGCCGCGATCACCGTCGCGGTCTGGTCGATCTGGAGGAACGGCGGCGGGTGCCACGTGCTGCCGATCGCCCCGTCCGGGAAGTGGCGATGGAGGAAGGAGCCGTTGGGGCTCTGGCACCTCCGGGCAAAGGCGAGGAAGCGCTGGGCGTGCTCGAACAGCCCGGCCTCGTCCATCGCCTTGCTGACGTAGCCGCCGTCCCGCCACCAGCAGTAGTTGTAGGTGTCCCCGCCGATGACGAGGGACCGCGTGTCCGGAGACGCGATGATCGCGCCGTTGGTACCGGTCGCGTGGCGAAGGACGAGGACGCTCGACCGGTAGACCTCCCGGGCCCGGTCGGAGAGCCCGGGAGGGAGCCCGGGGAAGCGGCGCGTCGTCCAGGTCTTCCAGAAGGCGGCGGCCTCGCGCTCGAAGCGCGACGGCCCGCCGGTGCGGACGTACTCGCGGATCGTGCGGGTCGCCTCGAGGCCCTGGCCGATGGCAAGGAAGAGGCGCACCACCGCCGGGCGGCCCGGGGCCGGCTCGACGTCCCACTGCAGAACGCTGTCGGCCGCCCCGTGGGCGATCGTCCGCCCCTCGAGATGGCCGTCCTGGGCGTCGACGTAGGTCCCCTCGAGGCCCTTGAGCGTGTGCTCGCCGCAGGCTGCGGCCGTGTAGGCGGGCTCACTGAAGAACTCGAAGGAGTAGCCACGCGTGTCGTGGACGAGGGCCCGCGCCTCCGGGTCCACATACGCCGTCTCCTGGTAGATCGACTCCGCGATGCGCAGGGAGTGGTAGGCGAACAGGCGCAGCCGGCGCGGGCTGTCGGCCTCGACGGTGATGACGCGCACGATGAGGTCGTGGTTGGGATGGACATGGTCCTGGACGAGGACCGAGAGCCCGTGGCCGGTCCAGCGCGAGGTGGGGGAGTTCTCCTCTCCCGTGGCCTCCTGGTGGTTGAGGTAGCCGTTCCCTCCCCGGAGCCACGCGAAGCCGCGGGAATCGACGTCGAACAGGCCGAGCCGCATCTCGCGCAGGTGCTGGAACTGCCCCGGGTACGGGTAGAAGAGGTCGTTCCACTCCCCGTCGGCGTTGACGGTGAGAAGGATGCGACCGTTCCCGGTCAGCTGGGTGATCACGCGGCGACCCCTCCCGTCATCGGTGATGACCGTACCGGGCCACGGAAGACCCTTGCGCTGGACGGGAACGCCCCTTCCCCGTCGTGACGCGGAACCCGAGTCCCACCGTGCTCCGTTCCCTCACCTCAGCCGCGCCAGGGCCCGCTGGCGGAGGTCGGTGAGGGCGTTCATGTAGTTGGCGTACGCATCGTACGGGCTCCCGTAGGAGCTGAAGTACTGGTGGACGCCGAGGTCGGCGCCGTGCCCGCTCACGTACATGTAATAGAAGTGGTCCGAGGTCAGGAGCTTCCGCCAGTCGCCCAGGATCGCCGCGTCCCCCGCGCGTCGGGCGAGCACCCCGACCTTCTTCGCGGCCTCGAAGGCGGAGCGCTGGAGGTCGTTGCCGAGCCACGCGCCGAGGTCGCGGTTCTGGTCCGCCCAGCTCACGGTGGTGGGCGCCGAGAGGGCATCCTTCGGGGGTAGGTCGATCGCCTCATCGACCGTCGCCCAGGAGAGGTTCGATTCCCGGGCGACGGCGCCGGGAAGCGCCCCGAGGAACTCCAGGATGCCCGTGTCGGCGCGGTGATGCTCGCCGAAGGTCTCGAAGTCCATGAACAGCCCGAGCACCTCCCCCGGGGTGCGCGCGAGCCAGCCGGCGTACTTCTCGCTCGTGAGGGGGTACTCGTTCCAGCCGCGGGAGGAGAAACGGAACCCGATGTCGTCGCTCAGCGGATAGTGGCGCAGGAGAAGCGACACGACCGGGGCGCTGGCCGAGCAGTAGACGGCGGTCGGGGGCTGGCCGAGGAGCATCCCCTCCCAGCCCTCGGCCAGCATCCCGCGGAACCGCTCGGACTCGGCGAACCGCGCGATCTCGTCCGAGTAGGCGAGCTCCGTCATCCGTAGGACCCGCGGCGCGGCCCCGAACCGCTCCGCCACCATGCGCCGGTGCTGGGCGACCTCCTCGGCGAGCTCCGGCGGGGGGAGGAGGAACGCGAGCGAATGGTAGTACGTCTCGGCGACGAGGGAGACGCGACCGGTCCGGACGAGCCGGCGCAGCCGCTCGAGCACGTCGGGCGCGGCCGCGTCCGCCTGCTCGACGAACGTCCCGGTGACCGACAGGCTCAGCCGGAACTCCGGATATCTCTCGAGCGACTGCGCGAGCCGGTCGAGGGCGGGTCGGTAGCATCGCTCCGCGATGCCCCGGAAGAGCTCGAGGTTGCGGGCCTCATCGAAGTACGGCCGGCCCGAGCCGAGGTCCAGGTAGCGAAAGCGCGCGAGCCGCCACGGCTGGTGGAGGTGGAGATAGAGGACGATCTTCATCCGTCCCTCCGCAACCCTCCGGGCCGATCGCGCCGCCCGGGATCCACCCCACCCCGCGCGCCCGCCGCCGGGGCCGGCCCGCGCGCCGCGCCGCGAACATGAACGGTGTCCATCGCTCCCCTGGGCCGCCGGGCGGGGCGGTCCCGATGCCGCGGGACGGTCCCCCGGCTTAAAGGGAATCGGTCGAAGCGCTTTGGCGCGGTGGGACACGGCGCGCGCCGGCCGAAAGGGACACGGACGCTACGATGACGGGGGGACGGGGACGTCGGACCCCTCGAGCCACCCGAGGAGCACCTCCGCGTAGACCCCCACGGTCTGGATCGCCCGTTCCGGCCAGCCTTCCTTGAGCGACTCCCAGCGGCCGGCATCGCCCATCGCGTGCCGGAGGACCGGATAGTTCAGGAGCTCGGCGATCCGGCTCGCGAACTCCTCCACGTCCCAGAAATCGACCGCGAAGAGGCTGTGCGCGATCTCCGCGACGCCGCTCGTTTTCGAGACGATCACGGGGACCCCCGCGGCCATCGCCTCCAGCGCCGCGATCCCGAACGGCTCGACGACCGAAGGGAGCACGAAGACCGACGCCGAGGCGAGCAGGACCGCCCGCTCCTCCTCGGTGACGTGGCCGAGGAAGAGGACGTGGTCGGCGACGCCGAGGTGCGCGGCGAGGGTGAGGAGCCGGGGATACTCCGGTCCGTCCCCGGCGACGACGAACAGCACGTCCGGCGCCGTCGGGGAGACGCGCGCCGCGGCGCGCAGGAAGGTGTCCACCCCCTTCATCGCCGCGAGTCGGCCCAGATAGAGGACGGTCCGCTTCGCCTCCTCGAGGGCTGCAAGGCGATCGGGCGGCCGGACGGCGTTGTAGATCACCCGGACCCGCCGGGGGTCGGCGTGGTAGCGACGGATGAGCTGCTGGCGGAGGTGTTGGCTCACCGCGATGACCCGGGCCGCGTGATCGATCCCGTACTGCTCGCGCTCGAGGATGCGCGTCCATGGGTGGTCGAGCGAACGGTCGTATTCCGTCGAGTGGATCGTCAGGACGAGGGGCGTGCCCAGCCGGCGGGCGAGCGCGGTGGCCCCGACGGTGCCGAACCAGTCGTGGACGTGCACGATGTCCACGGGACCGAGGCCCGAGAGCCCTCCGACCCACGCGTTGTAGCCGTCCATCGCATCGCGGAACGGGCTCTCCGACAGCTCCCCGGACCAGTAGGCGGGGGGGTAGCGGTCTCCCGGGGCCTTCGCGTCACCCGGGAACCGGAACTCGACGCCCTCCACGGGAGTGAACGGTCCCGAGAAGGGGGTGAGGAAGGTCACCCGGTGGCCCATCCGGGTCAGCTCCCGCGTCAGCTCGAGGGAGTGCACCCCGAGACCCCCGGTGTGGTGGGGAGGGAACTCCCACCCCACCATGACGATCCGAAGCCCCCGAAGCGAACGCGATGGACCGGGCCCGGCGCGGACCGGGGGACGGCTCCAGGAGAGCCCGCGGGATAGAGCCTCAAGCTCGGCGCGTGAGCGTTTCGACGCACGGGGAGAGGGCGGTCGACGGGCGGAGGAGCTCCCACCGGCCGGCCGGGGCCGCGCCCGGGGTCGCGGCCGCCCCCGACCCGCGCGTCGGCCGGGTCCGTCGGGCGGACGACGGGCCTGCGGTCGGTGCGCCGCGCCGGCGGCCGGGGGGTGATCGACGGCGGGAGGAGGGGGTTCCGGTGAACGCGTTCGCATAAGATCCCGCCGGGGCGCAGTTCGCGCCGGGTCAAACACTTGGCGATGTCCGTCGCGAACCTAGCGGAACCCGCGCAGGAGCTCGCGGATCGCCACGCCCGGCTGCGGCGAACGGGTGACCGCGCTCGCGACGAGGACCCCGGAGCTACCGAGTTCCAGGGCTCGTCGGACATCGGTCGCGTCGTGGACCCCGGCCCCGCAAAGCACCCGGGTCCGCGGAGAGCGCTGTTCGACTGCCGTGACGGTCCCCGCCACTACCTCCGGCCGGGTCGTCGAGACCGCCCGGCTTCCTCCGATGAGCTCCGGTGGCTCGACGGCCAGGTAGGGAGGCCGGTACGCGGCGAGGCGGCGCGCGTCGGGGATGTCGCGCGCACAGACCACGGGGACGAGCCCGATCCCGACCAGGCGGGCCACGATCTGGCCGGCCTCGGCGAGCGGGACGCGATGCTCGGAGTGGTTCACCAGGCTGCCTCGGGCCCCGCTCGCGGCGACCGCCTCGGCGGCCACGGCACCGGTGTGTGCCCCCGCCTCGACCGGGTCCGTGTGCTGGGCGAGGACCGGGAGCGACAGGAACCGGGCCAGGAGCCCGACGTCGGTCGGTGCCGGAGCGATGGCGACGGCGACCCCGGACTCGCGGCCGGCGCGCTCCAAGAGGCGTCCGAGGCGCAGGGCGTCCGGGCCGAGACAGCCGGGATACGCCTTGAGGTTGAGGAGGAACAGCGGGGCCCCGAGCGGGGCGCCGCTAGTGGCCCGGGCTCGCGGCGGCACGGGGGCGCTTCGGCCGGGAGCAGATCGCGTACTCGTCACCGTCAAAGAAGACCTCGCGGTCCGGGTGCTTGCGCTGGAGGTCCGAGATCTTGGCGAGAACGTCCTCGAGCGTCGTGGTCTCATCGTTCGGGTCGATGCGCAGATGGACCGTCTTCTCGAGCTTCTCGTGCGTGCGTCCCGTCTCCCCCATGGCCCGCAAGCGCGCTCGCCCTACGGGGAGGGTCCCTAAAAAAGGGCACGTCCGGGCCCGGACGGCGAGCGCTTATCTGCCGAACCCCCCATCGCGCGCGCACGCGCCCATGAAGGACCGCAGCGACCTCAACCGGATCGTCGTCAACCAGACCCGCGTGATCCTGACCCGCGATCTCTCGGTCATGAACCCGAACCTCGTCGAAGGAGCGCAGGGTCTCGTCATCGGCACCCTCGCGAACTACACCCTCAAGGTCGCCTTTCCCAAGGTCACCGTCGGGGTGAACTGGAAGGACTGCGAAGTCCTCGAGGGGAAGACCGGCATGCCGACCGACGCCGAGCAGCCCAAGTCCATCCCGAAGCCGAAGCAGATCTCGGACGACGAGTAGCCGGGCCACCGGGGAGTCGGCGCGGATGGCCGGCCCGCATCCGGAGGGGATCGCCTTCCGCGACCGCATCGGGACCCCGCTCGTCGGGGATGCGCCCCGCCTCCTCTTGCTCGGCAGCGGCGAGCTCGGGCGCGAGATCGCCCTGGAAGCGATGCGGCTGGGAGCCGAGGTGATCGCCGTCGACCGCTACCCGAACGCGCCCGCGATGCAGCTGGCGCACCGGGCCCACGTCGTCCCGATGACCGACGCGGCGGCCCTGCGCGCGCTCGTCGAGCGGGAGCGCCCGGACGTCATCGTGCCCGAGATCGAGCAGATCGCGACCGAGGAGCTCGTCCGGCTCGAGGCCGAGGGTTGGCCCGTCATCCCGTCGGCCACGGCGACCCGCGCGACGATGGACCGGGAGCGGATCCGTCGCCTCGCCCACGAGCGCGCCCGGGTCCCCACGTCCCGCTTCGCCTTCTCCGATACCCTCGAGGAAGCGCGCGCCGCGTCGCGGGGGATCGGCTTTCCCGTGATCTTCAAGGCGATCACCTCGAGCTCCGGCCACGGCATGACGGTCGTCCGCTCGGCGGAGGAGGTGGACCGGGCCTACCGCGCCGCCGCCGAGGGGGGTCGCGTCGCGAACCCCCGGGTCATGATCGAAGAGCTCGTCCGCTTCGACAGCGAGGTGACGGTGCTTACCCTGCGCCACTACGGCCCCGGGGGGACCGTCGGGACCTCGGTGATGGCGCCCGTCGCCCACCTTCGACCCGGGACGCTCTACCACGAGAGCTGGCAACCCGCCGCCCTTCCCGAGACCGTCGTCCGCGCGCTCGAGGCGGTCGCCCGCAAGGTCACGACCGAGCTCGGGGGCCTGGGCCTCTTCGGGGTCGAGTGCTTCGTGCGCGGCACGGACGTCCTCTTCAGCGAGGTCTCCCCCCGACCGCACGACACGGGTCTCGTCACCCTCGGCAGCCAGTGGAACAGCGAGTTCGCGCTCCATGCGCGGGCGATCCTGGGACTCCCCTACGTCGGGCCCGAGCCGGTCGTCCCGGCGGCCGCGCACGTCATCCTCTCGCCCCGGGAGGGGTCGGCGCCGACCTTCGGCGGCCTTGCGACGGCGCTCTCGCCACCGGGAGTGCGGCTGTACCTTTTCGCGAAGCCGGAAGCCTACCCCGAACGACGGCTCGGCGTCGCCGTCGCTCGCGGCCCGGACATCAATACGGCCCGGGCGCTCGCCGCGACGGCGGCCCACCGCATCGAGGCGGAGATCGGCTACGAGCGGCCGGCGCCGGCCGGTACCCGCCACTGAGCCGACGGCCCGGCCGACGCTGACGCGTTCCCGGAGCCGGCCCGCGCTCTCGAGGCACGGTCCATGGCCAAGGCATAAGCCTCGTGAGCCGCTGGCTCGCGGACGAGATGGGACCCGCCGCCCGCCGCGCGACCTCCATCGTGGAACGCCGCGCGCTCGAGCCGATCGTCGCGTACGGCGCGCGGATGAGCTGGGTCGGGTGCCGTCGACCCGGGGACCGTTTCCCGCGCGCCCATCGCAGCGGCCTTGCGACGCTCCGGTCCGGGAGCGGCCCCCCCCTCCAACGGCAGTTCGGGGCGTGGTCGGCCGCCTATCGGCGGTTCACGCTCAATCTGAGCTCTCCGCAGGTCGTGGTCCGGACCACCGAGACACGGGCGGCCCCGGGCGCGGGTCCCGTGGCCGTGGTCCACTGGATCTCACGACACGATCTCCTCCGCACGGACCGGGGGGGAGCGTGCCGGGGCGACGGCTGGCCGATGCCGCTCTGGGAGCGTTTCGTCTCCCGGCGGGCCTCGCTTCCCGGTGCCGGCGTGGGCGAGCAGCTCCGGGCCTACGCCGAGTCCGGGTGGGATGAGGCCGTTCCGGTCATCGCGCAGTGGCGCCGGTGGGTACGAGGGGACCCGCCGCGAACCCCCGCTCTCCCGGCGACCGCCGGGTGGCTCCCGCTCCCGGCCCGGATCGAGACGCCCGAGGGCCCGGGGGTCGGCATCGTCTCGTGGTCCCCGTATCCGCTGCGCTTTGGCTCCCTCCGCGAGGCGCTCGCGTCGCCGGAGGCGGCCGCGCTCGGCGTGGACGCGGCGGCCCAGGCCCGCTACTACATCGAGTGCCGCCTCGCGCGGCTGCACGGGGTCCGGTTCGGCCGCTACGACTCGGTCGTCGACCGGGCGTACGAACGGAGGGTGCGGGTGCGACGGCTCGCCATCGACCTAGAGACGGAGGAGCGATCCCGCGCGAGGGGCGAAGCCGCCGGCCGGTGGGGACGGGCCGCGGAACGCCCCCGCGCCTTACGACCGGAGTAGGCCGGTCCAAAAAATTAGGGCTACCCTTATATTGAACCGTTCGCTCGGTCCGCCATGGAGCTGCTCCAGCGCCTGACCCGCCGCCAGCTCGACGCCCTGCGGGCGGTCGAGGCGGAGGAGACCCCGACCCGGGGCGCGGCCCTCAACGGCGTCGCCCGCCGGCTCGGGGTGAGCGCCCCCGCGGCGCTCGAGCATCTCGGTCCGCTCGAGCGGCTCGGTCTGATCGAGCGGCGCCGGGGGAAGAGCCGCGTCTCCCCCCGGGGCCGGGGGTGCCTGACCGAGTACGGCCGGCACCATCGCGTCGCCGAGCGGCTGTTCGGACGGTTCGGCTTCTCCGCGGACGCGGCGTGCGGCGCGGCCCGGGAGGTCGACCTCGCGCTCTCCCACCGCACCGTCGAGCGGCTCTGTGCGGCCGAGGGTCACCCCGCGGTCTGTCCGCACGGAGAGTCGATCCCCCCCTGCGGCCCCCGGAGGGGGTAGGCCGCGATGTCGCTCTTGGACTTCTTGTTCTCCCCGCCGGCCGGGCTGACGCTCGTCGAGATCCTCGCGCTCGCCGCGATCCTGGGCCTCCTCCACGGGATCACGCCCGACGAGCACACCTGGCCCATCACGTTCAGCTACGCCATCGGGAGCTACTCGACCCGGGGCGGGATGCGCTCGGGATTCGTCTTCTCGGCGGGCTTCACGGCACAGCGGGCCGTGCTCACGACGCTCGGCTACCTCGGACTCGCCAGCGTTCTGCTCGCCACGCACCTCGACGGGGTCATCTACCTCCTGGTGGGGGCGCTCATGTTCATCGCCGGTTCCTATATCCTGCACGGCCGCTATCTCCACCTCCCGCTCGACCGCCTCTTCGGCGGCCGGGAGCACCACAGCGGGCGTGCCGAGCGCCGGCCGGGGGACGAAGACACCCCCCGCCCGGTCAGCCTGCGCATGGCGCTCGGCCACGGCTTCATCGCCGGCTGGGGGATCGGAGGCTACGCCGCGATCCTCGTCTTCGTCCTGGCTCCGCGCGTCAGCTCGATCCTGCTCGCTCCCCTCGTCGGAGTGGCCTTCGGTCTCGGGACGATGGCGATGCAGGTGATCCTCGGGGCGGTCTTCGCGAGCCTCATCCGTCGCGGTCGCATGACATCGGACCAGGTCCGTTTCATCGGCCAGAAGACCGCCGGGCGGACCCTGTATTTCGGGGGATTCGCGTTCGTGGCGATCGGGGCCGTCGTCACCGCGTTCCCGGCCCTCCTCGCCGCGGGCCTTTCGACCGGCACCTCGATCCCGAACCTCGATTTCATCGGGGTCGCTTTCCTCCTCATCATCGTGGTCGTGGGGGTCATCGGCGGTTGGAGCCTTCTCATGGCCTACCGCGAGAGCCGGCGGATGGGCCACAGCGCTTCGTCCGAACGGCCCGTGTGACCGGGCCCGCCGCGCGCTGCGGGGGCCGGCGTGGACCACGCGGGGGGACGTGCGTCGACGCGGCACGCGTCCGCCCGACACGGGGTCTGCCCATGCGACGTCGGCCGTGCGGCTCCCCTCTCCCGCGTCGGGAACGGTGCCGCGGGGGGGAGGGCAAGGTTTCGCGCAGCTACCGCGGCCTTCCCGCGGCCGGCCGAGGGGCAGCGGTTCCCCCGGGCCGGCGCAAGGGGGCGGGCGGTGGGCGAAGGGAAAGGGCCAGGTAGACGGCGCCGGGGATGGGGTTGTACCGGTACGGGCGGACCGCGCGGAACCCGAAGCTCGCGTACACGCTTAGGGCGGAACGCATGCTGCCGAGCGTGTCCAGGAGCATCCGCCGGTACCCCGCCCGCTCCGCCGCGCGCACCGTGGCCGAGACGAGCCGTCGGCCGATCCCCAGATCCCGGTATCGGGGACGGACGTAGAGCCGCTTCATCTCGCACCGCGACCCGTCGAACCGCCGCAGGGCGACGCACCCCACCGCCCGTCGCCCGACCCAGGCGAGCCAGAGACCGCCCGAGGGAGGGACGAACTTTCCGGGCAGCCCCCTCATCTCCTCGTCGAACCCCTGGAAACAGAGGTCTACGGCGAGGGAGCGCGCGTACTCCTCGATGAGCCGTCGCGCCTGCCGTACGTCCCGCGGACCCCGGATGCGCGCGATCCGCACGTGCGCGGCTCTCGGCATGCCCAGCCGACCGGACGCACGCGCAAAAGTCCTGCGGGGCGAACCGACCCGGGCCGGGCCCCACGGGCCGCCGGCCGAGGTCAGAAGGTGTTGAACGAGAAGAGCAGCGGGAAGAACAGTACCGCCACGCTCACGGTGACGACCACGACCGCGAGCGCGCCCCCGGTGCGAGGGGACGCGAGCTCGCGCGCCGGGCGGTAGGCGAGATGGAACAGGACCGCCGCCACGACGAGCAGCCCCACCTCGACCCCGTAGGGGAGCGGGAACTGGGCCAGGGTCGCCGGGGCGAAGAACGGGAACGTCCCGCCGTCGACCGCGATGTGGGTCACCACGGCGCCGGCTCCGAGCAAGGCCGCCGGCCGACCCTCGATCGCGTAGAGGAACAGCGTCACGAGGACCAGGAAGAACACGTCGTGCGCCTGGCGCCCGACCACGTAGGGAAGGAAGGAGCCGAAGATGTGGTCGATGTCGATCCCCAGGGAGAGGAGCGGAGCGAGGAGGTAGGCGAGGCGTCGGCGCAACGGCAGGACGAGGACGAAGGCGGTGAGGAGGTGCCATATCGCGTCGAGCCCGCTCTTCCCTCCGCTCGGCACCTGGCCGGAGAGGAGGGGGTCGCCGAGCCCGACGGATACCGCGATCGCGGCCGCGGAGAACGCGACGACGGCCCCCAGGTAGAGGATCGTCGTCGCGACCGCGTCCCGCCGGCCGAACGGACGGCCGCCCCGGCGCAGTAGCCCCGGCCAGCGGTCGAGCCGCTCCGCCCACGGTGTCGGAGGCGGTCCGGTGGCAGGAACGGTCGGCGCCGCGGCCACGGGTCGGTTCTCCGCGGGGGACTCTTAACCCCTACCCGGCCGCGCCCGGCGCCGCCGGCCGGGTCACTTGATCCGCTCGAGGGAGAACGAGCCGATGACGAGCGACTTCGGCGTCGCCCGCACCTCGATCCACTCGCGGGTCTGGACGTCGTCGACCCCCGCCACGGAGAGGAACGTCTTGTCCCCCTCCTGCTTGAAGCGGATCGCGCCGTCCATCCGGGTGAGGATCTGCTCGACCCGGGCCTCGGGTAGCGCCCCCGCCTCGAGGGTGTACATCGCGACCGCGCGGCGGGGCTTGAGGATGCCGACGAAGTTCTGGAGGAAGACGAACCCGGCCCGCTCCTCGGCATGGGCGAGCGACGAGGAGAGACCGAAGAATCCCACCCGCAGCGGGGCCGAGGCGGGGGCGGCCCCTTTCTCCCCCCGACCCGACTCGAGGCGCTTCGCGGCGCTGACCAGCGCGGAGAGGATGCCCGGGTGGTCGTCGGGACTCTTGACGACGGTCACGTTGGGATGGCCATCGGGTCGGGCGCCATCCGGCGAGGTCCGCGAGGCGTCGATCCACTGTACCTTCCCCTTCTGCTCGAACTCGCGGAAGGCGGGAAGGACCTCGCCGATCTGCTGGCTCAGCTCTTCGGGGGAACGGGACGCCGTGACGATGATCGCCGGCTCCCCCCGCTTCAGCCCTTCGGCGAGGAACCCGTGGAGGACGACCTCCTTGCCCACGAACGGGGCTCCGACGAGCATGAGATGGCCGCGCGGCGGGATCCCGCCGGCGAGGAGGTCGTCCAGCCGGGGGGTCCCCGTCGGCGCACGGTCCGCGTGCTTGCGGGCGACCGGCTGGGCGAACAAGAAGTCCGGCCGGGCCTCCTCCGTCCCGCCCGCGGGCGACTTCCCCGCCAGGGCGAGCCGGTCCTCCCGGGCGTCGAGCGCCTTCCCGCGCTCGGCGAGGCTGCGCTGGATGCGGTCGAGGCCGGTGCGCTGGGTCGAGAGCTGCTCCTCCCGTTGCTTGAGCTGGGTCTCGACCAGCTTGAGACCGGAGGAGACGCGGTCGAGCTCGGCGCTGCGGGAAGCGAGCTCGAGGTCGCGCTTCTCGACGGCCGCGGCCCGTTCCTCGAAGCGCCGGACCGCCTCCTCGTACTGGTTGCGGCGGCTCTCGCCGAGGTCGAACCGGTCCTTGGCGTCCGTCTCCCGCTGGCGGAGCCCCGTCTCCCGCGTGTCCACGTCCGACTGGCGCTTCGCGAGCTCCCCTTCCCGCCGCAGGATATCCTGGAGCGAGTCCTGGAGCTGTCGGGACCGGCGTCCTAGGGTCGCGTTCTGCTCGTCGAGCGCGAGCTTGAGCTGGTTGAGCTGTGCCTCGCGCCGCTCGACGTCCGCCGAAGGGCTGGCCCCGGCGGCCGGCATGGCGGCCGGCGCGGCCGCCCGCGTCCGCAGTTCGCTCTCCTTCTGGAAAAGCTCCGCCGTCCGTCGGTCGAGCTCCTGGCGCCGCTTCTCGAGGTTCGCCTCGCTCTCGGGAACCCCCTGGAGTCGGCGCTCGAGCTCCTGCTCGCGCCGAAGGAGGTCGACCTCCTTCTGGCGGCCTTCGGACTCCCGGCGGGAGAGATGCTGCTCGCGCTCGGCGAGCTTGGGGAGGCGATCGGTCAGCTCCTGCTCCCGGAGGGCGAGCGTGGTCTCCCGGTCCCCGACCTGGTGCTGCTGGCCGATGACGGAGGCCTTCGTCGCCTGGAACGCCTGTTCCTTCTCGGCGAGCGCTTCCTGGCGCGCCCGCAGGTCGGTCTCGACCTGGTCGAGCTGACCCTTGAGGAGCTCGTGCGCCTCCTGTCGGCGCCGAAGGCCCGCTTCGGCATCGGAGAGGTCGATCTCCCGCTGATCGAGGGTCTTCTCACGGTAGGTGACCTTCTCCTCGCGCTGTCGGACCTCCTCGGCGACCTGGAAGATCTTCGTCTGGCCGGAGGTGATGATCTCCCGCTCGTGCACGCGGGTGCCCGAGGAGATGATGTGAAGGAACCCGCCCGAGATGAGGTAGAGGACGGCGCTCAGGGCGAGGGTGAGCGCGAGATTGTCGATCGCCAGCGACGGGGAGAGCGACGGGAGATACACCGCGAAGGCGAACGGGATCGGGAGGATCGAAGCGAGGACGCTCACGACCTTGCGCTGCGGCCAGCCCGGCCAGGTGAGTGCCAGCGCCACGAGGGAGCTGGTGAGGCCGAGGAGCACGAACGGGTAGAACCACGGGACGAGCTCCCAGTGCGCCGTCGGACCGAAGTGGAGGAGGGACGCGAAATAGACGTAGCCCACGCCGGCGTTGTAGACGACCGCCAGCACCGTGGCCCAGAAGTGACCCTCCCAGGGCCACAGCTGGTAGACCTCCCACTTGACGCGCAGGCCAAAGACCGAGAGGTAGATCCCGCCGACGATGGGGAAGAGAAGGAAGAACGTCGACTTGAGCGCTGCCGGGGCGACGGCCACGAGGTCCGGCTGGAAGAACAGGACCAGCGCGATATCGGTCAGAAAGGCCGCCGCGACGATGATCGTGTAGTAGTGCGCCGCCTGGCCGATGCGCAGCTGGAGGAGGGCGTCCTCCTTCGCCACGTCGAGGTCGTGCTCCGTCGGGACCCGGACCCCGTGGGCACCGGGGCCCTTCGCCACGGCCCGCGCCACCGCCTTCGGTGGGGTGGCCACCGCCGTGGCCCCCCCGCTCGTACCCCTCGATCG
This sequence comes from Thermoplasmata archaeon, assembly GCA_027315455.1. Lineage (GTDB taxonomy): Archaea > Thermoplasmatota > Thermoplasmata > Lutacidiplasmatales > UBA184 > Lutacidiplasma. Next base: position 60,171 of record DAHUXZ010000002.1, read on the forward strand.
TGCCACGGGAAACCCCTTGGCGACATGAACAGGGTCGGGTCGCTTACTTAATCGCTCGCTTTGGCCCGACGCCACCAACGCCGCGGCGCACTCCCGACCTCGCACGGGCCGGGCCCCCGAACGGGGGAGGGCGGCCGGTCCCGAGCGCCGCTGCCGGATCACGGCGAATGCGGCGGGACCGGGCCGGGGCGCGCCCGTGGCCGGTCGAGCGCCGCCGCCCGGACTCTACCGGCCTCGCTCCGCCGCGACCAGTACCGCGGCGGCCGGTCGCCGGTGGACCTCGAGGCCCCCGAGCGCCTCTTCCAGCTCGAGGAGATGCCGCCAGGCAGCGGGCTCGGTGCGCACCGCCGCGATGCGGATCGGGTCCGCCCCGAGCGCGGGCGCGACGGCCAGGGCGTCCCGCACCGTGAATCCGCCCTGAACGAGCCGTTCGTCGATCTCGCCCGGGGCGAACCGCCGGAAGCCGTGGTCCCGCGACAACGGCGGCTCGAGGCGGAACCCCTCCCGTTCGACCCGGGCGCGGACTAGGTTCAAGGGGGCGGCGAGCGTCCGGCGGACCGCGCCCGGGGGAAGGCGGGCGAAGTAGCGCGCCCGCTCGCCCCGTCCCGCCACGTACTCCAGGAGGAGCCGGCCTCCCGGAGCGACGAGCGGGAGGACGCTGTCGAGGAACCGCTCGGCCTCGAGCCCCGAGAAGCCGAGCGGGTTGCCCAGCGCGACGACCTCCCCGAAGCTGCCGAGGCGAAGCGGCGGTCGGGCGGCATCCGCCCTCAGGAACCGGTACGCCCCCGACCGCACGGGGTCCTTCGACAGCCGCGCGGTGGCCGACCGGAGCATGCCGGTCGACAGGTCGAGCAGGAGCACTCGCGACGAGGGACCGCCGACCCTCGGGGTGAAGCGCCCCGGTCCGCTCCCGACATCGACGGCCCAGGGCGAGTCGAGGCCGTGGCGGGCGAGGAACCGCTCGCGGAGCTCGCGGAACAGGTCGCGCTGCGCCGTCCCTTCGTAGCGCAGCCACTCGCGCTCGACCCGGTAGGCGTCGGCGGCCAGGAACCGCTCCCGAGCCGCGGGTGGGCCGCCTCCCGCGCCGGGAGGGCGATGCGGGGCCCGGGGTCGCGACCGCGGCCGCCGTTGTCGCCCGTCGCCGCCGGCCACGACCGGTCGGAACGGCCCCTGCGGATAGCCGTATTGGCGGCGGTGGAAGGCGGGGGGGCCCCCCGGAGCCCTTTATATACCCACAGCCTACCGAAGATGAGGTCCTCGATGCCCTACTACGAGTGTCCGAAGTGCGGCGGCGGTTACGTGATCGATGTGCCGCCCAGTGCCCGTCCGCTCTGCGACCGGGACGGCGCGCGTCTCAAGAAGACGAGCGACGCCTCCTACGAGCGGAACGCGCGCGAGGACTGAGCCCGCCGGACGGGACCGTTCCCGGAGGCGCCCGATCGCTCCCCCGGCCCGCGGCCCCTATTCCTCGGGAGGGCGCGGGGCCCGACGGCGTCGCGCCACCACGACCGCGATGGCCGCCAGGGCGATCGCCCCCGCGGCGGTCGACAGGACCAGGTAGGTGAGGTTCGCCCCGCCGAAGGGACCGGGGCCGTTCGCGGGCACCCCGGTGAAGTTGATCCAGTCGGCGGAGCCCTGGCCGTGGACCGTGATCGAGCCGTTCGCCGGGAACGCCGCGAACCCCGAAGGGGCGATCACCCGGAAGTCGAACGTGCCGTTCGGCATCTGGAAGCGGACGGACGCGTTCGAGGTCTTCAGGACCGAGCCGTTGAGGTCGACCGACCAAGAGGCCGTCGGGGGGTCGCCGAGCTCGAGGAAGGCGATCGTGTAGGTGACCTCGGACCACGCCAGCACGGTTCCGTTCGCGGTCCCCGAAACCGAAAGGGTTCCCCGATACGCCGGCAGGGCGTAGCCGGAGATGCCGTAGACCGTGTAGGCATGGCTGCCGTTGTCCGCGGAGAAGCGCACCGTCGCGTTGGTCGACGCCCGTGCCTCGCCGCTGAAGTTCACCGTCCAGAGCGTTCCGGTCGGGAGGCCGGTCTCGGTGAAGGTGACGGGGAAGGTCGCCACCGTGAAGACCACCAGCTGGGCGACGACGCTCCCCTGGATGACGAGCACACCGGAGCGGGGGAGCTCCCAGTAGCCGGGCAGGTATCCGACGGCGAAGTAGTAGGTCCCGTTCCCAAGGTGGCAGATGACCGAGGGGGTATCGCTGTAGTTCGTCGAGCCGTTCACGGTCACCGACCAGTTCGTCCCGGCCGGTAGCCCGTTCTCCGTGAAATCGATCCCGTAGCGGCCGACGTGGAACGTCAAGGCGATCCGAACGGGGCCCCCCGCGACGACGAAGCTTCCCGCGGAAGGGTCGACCCCGTAGCTGCCCGGGCCGTTGACGGTGTACGAGTAACTGTCGTTACGCAGCGAGAGGGTGAGGTTCTGCCCCGAGAAGCGGAACGACTGCCAGCTCGCGGCGACGTCGTTCCAGCTGATCGCGACGGTCCACAGCGTCCCGCTGGGGTAGCCGACCGCCGAGAACGTCACCGGGTAGAGCGGCGCCGCGGAGAACGGGACCGCGACGCCAACCGGGGCCCCACGGACCGAAAAGCTGCCCTGCGCCGACTGCGCCAGGTACGCGGTCAGCGGCGGCACCGAGTAGGTGTAGGTCCCGTTCGCGAGGCTGATCGTCGCGTACTGGGTGTTGGAGCCCGCGCTGTCGAACGAACCCCCGGGGAGATAGATGGTGACGCTCCACGGCGTTCCGTAGGGCAGTCCCTGCTCGGCGAACGTCACCGTGTAGGTAAAGACGAGGGGGACCCGCGTCCCGCCCCCCGCGAACGGGGTACGAGCGGCTACCCCGGCACCGCTCGAAGGCGGTGGGGGGTGGACGGATAGGGACCGTAACACCGGGAGGGCGAGGTTCGGGCCCAGGCTCGCGAGCGCGCCGGAGAGGAGGAACAGAAGAGCGACGGCGACGCTGTTGAATCGAGCCCGGCGGAGGCCACGGCCTGTCGGGGGAACCATCTCCCGACGGGAAGGCGACCGCCCCCTTATCGGTTCGGTCCCGCCCGGCTGCGGGGAGGCGGTCGGGCGGCGGAACTCTCCCGGCCATCGGTCGTCGCAGGGGGCTCAGCGACGAGCGAGCGCGCCCGCCGTGCGACGGCGGCCGGTCCGAGCCGGGCGTCGGCCGCCCCGGGGAGCTGGGCGATCCGTTCGACGCGGCGGCCCTCGGTCGGCGACGCGCGAGCCCGCGGCTCGCCGGGACGTGGCGCGACGGATGAACCCGACGGGGGCGCCGAGCAGCCAGAAGATGTTGCCGTCCGGATCGAGGAACTTTGCCATCCGCTCCCCCGTCTCCTTCTGTGGGGGCTCGGTCAGCATGACCCCGCGTGCCGTCAGGCGCTGTACCGTGCCGGGAAGGTCATCGGTCATGAACGCGATCCCGGTGTTGCCGGGAGAGACCGGCTCGAAACCCTCGCACAGGTGAAGGACGAACCGGTCTCCCGGCGGCGCCACCAACATCGCATGGTCCGCGCCGGGGAGGGTGTAGACCCGGAACCCGACCTTCTCCCGCCACCACGCCGCCGAGGCATTGCGGTCGGCGACACTCACTGCGACGTCCGCCAGTGCGAGCATGGGCCGTCCAGTCGTCCCTGGCAGATAACGCCGGTTCCGGCGGCCAGTTCAGAGCCCCCCTCCTGTGAAGGCGAACCTTTTTCCCCGGACGGCATAGACCTACTGGACGGAGCACGGCCCTCGCATGACGACCCTCGGTCCGTTGGTGCATCGAACGGCGCGCGCCGGTGGAGCGTTCCTCGTTGTGGGGGTCCTTCAGTTCATCGCCGGGATGGTCATCGCCCAGCTCGGGTTCAAGGGCTACAGCCTCCTCGGCAACTACATCAGCGACCTCGGGGGGCCGCAGTCGCCCCTCGCGTGGGTCTTCAATGACTCGATCCGCATCCTCGGGGTCCTCGGGATCATCGGGGTCGTGATGATCCGGACCGCCTTCCAGGACCGCCTGACCTCGAAGGTCGGCCTGTGGTTCCTTGTGGTCGCGGAGTTCGGGGCCGTCCTGGTCGGCAGCTTCCCCGAGACGTCTCCCGAACTCGGCGGCAACATCCATTCGATCGTCAGCGCGGTCACGTTCATCGGCTCGGGGATCGCGCTGCTCATCCTCGCCCTCGCGATGTTCCGGGACACGCGGTGGGAGGGCTACCGCGGCTACACCTTCCTCTCGGGGGTCGTGACCCTCGTGGCGCTCGTCCTCTTCCAGGAGAACCTCAACGGGCCGCTCGGCGTCGGCGGAATGGAGCGGCTCATCGTCGCTCCCATCCTCCTCTGGGCGCTCCTGATCGGGATCCACCTGTTGCGGATGCCGACCTACGCCCCCGCGAAGGCGGCGATCACGCACCCGTCCGGCTAGAACCGCACGAAGCGCCCGGTCCGAAGCCGCCGCAGCGATTCGGCGAGGATCAGGTCGTGATCGAACGCGAGACCGCGCGCGGCCGACAGCGGCACCCAACGGGCGTCGGCGGCATCGTCCCCGGCGCGCGGCCTCCCCGCGCGTCCGGTCATGGCGAAGACGATCGTCGTCGTCGGATGCCGGGGGTCCCGGTCCGGCCCGGAGTATACGCCCAGGATCCCCCGGGGCCGACCCTTGAGGCCGGTCTCCTCCCGGATCTCCCGGGCCATCGCCGCCTCCACGGTCTCCTCGTATTCGACGAACCCCCCGGGTAACGCGAGCCGGCCCCGGAACGGCGCGCGCCGCCGGCGCACCAACAGGACCGAGTTCCCGCGGATCCACACGCCGTCCACGCTGACGGCCGGGTTGCGATAGCGGACCACGGCAACGACCGAGCCGCGGGCTCCATAAGGCTCCTGCGCGGGGCCCCGCGGCGGGGGGGCTGCCGCGGCGGCGCATGGCCGACCGCCGCGGGGGTCGACCCCAAATACCCCCCTTCTCGTCGGGAGCTCGCCGGAGGCCGGGTCCCCGGGCGTCGTCACGACGTCCCGGGCCATCGCGCGCCCCCCGGCAGGATCGCGACCATGACCGAAGCCGCCGACCGCGCCCCGGCGCCGGCGGACCCGCACGCCCGGACGGCCGAGACCTTCGACCGCCGCTACGCCCTCCGCATCATGGCGATCATGTCGATCCTCGTGATGATCGTGATGTACATCGAGGGGATGCTCACTCCCTCGCTGCCGACGATCGCCGCGGGGTTCCACGTCAACGTCTCCCAGGTCAGCCTCGTCCTGTCCGTGTACCTCGTCACCGGAGTCGCGCTGAGCCCGCTCGCCGGCAAGCTGGGGGACGTCTATGGCAAGAAGCGGGTCCTCACGGCCGTCCTCGCGTTCTATGCGGTCGCCGTCTCGGTGACGGGGTTCTCCCCGACCTTCGAGTTCATGGTGGCGGCGCGGGCGGTCCAAGGCGTCGGGCTCACGATCTTCCCGCTCGCGATGAGCCTCGTTCGCGAGGAGTTCCCCAAGGAGATGGTCCCCCGCGCCCAGGGGCTGCTGAGCGGGCTCTTCGGGGCGGGCTTCGCCGTGAGCCTTCCCCTCGGGGCGTTCGTCTCGAACACCTACGGCTGGCGGTTCACCTACCACTCGGCGATCCCGGTCGTGGTCGCGGTGACCATCGCCGCCTTCCTCTACCTCCGCGAGTCCCCCTACCGCCGTCCGAACGCGTTCGTCGATTACGCCGGCGCGGGCCTGCTCGCCATCGCCCTCGCGATGGTCGTCCTCGGCCTGTCCGAGGGCCCGGTCTGGGGCTGGAGCAGCCTGTCGGTCCTGGGTCTGCTCGCGGGGGGCGCGTTCATGCTCGTCCCGACCGCCATCGTCGAGTTCTACCATCACCGTCGCGGCCGCGAGGTGATCCTCGATGTCCGGCTGCTGCGCAAGCGGAACGTCCTCGTCACGAACCTCATCATCGTCGTGAGCGGTCTCGGGATGTTCCTGGCGTTCCAGGCGCTCACGTTCCGGCTCGAGTATCCGTCGCCGGTCGGGTTCGGCCAGAGCATCTTCCAGACGGGCCTCGCCTTCGTCGCGTTCGCGGTGCCGATGCTGATCTTCGCCCCGCTCGCGAGCTTCCTCGTCTCCCGCGTGGGGACCCGGCCGATGACGTTCCTCGGCTGCGTGGTCGGCGCCGCCGGGTTCTACCTCGTCAGCCTTGCCACGACCCTCCCCCAGATGCTCGGGAGCATGTTCGTGATCGGCGCAGGGATCGCGACCATGAACGCGTCGGTGATCAATCTGCTCGTCCTGACCGTCGAGCCGCGCGAGATGGGGCTCGCGACGTCCCTCAACGCCGTCTTCCGCAACATCGGCAGCAGCGTCGGCGCGCCGATCGCCGGCTCGCTCATGTCGACGTTCACGGTCGTCGCCTACGGCCAGGCGTTCCCGAGCCCCACGGCGTTCCGGGACGCGTACCTGATCGCGGCGGCCGCGACGCTGGCCGCCGCGTTCATGGTCCTGTTCGCGAAGGAGATCCTCGGCCGTCGGGTCGACCGGTCGGCGCTGGCGAGCGACGAGCGGGAGACGGAGCCCGAGCCGCTCGCCAGCGGAGTGGCTTCCGAGCCGGCGATGGCGTAGCGGCTTCCTCGTTCAGGCCGGGAATGGTCGCGGCGCCGTCCAGGGCGGCGACCGGAGGAGTCGGGCCAACCGGAAGACCGCGTCCCGCTGGACCCCATTGAGGAGGGCCGAGGGCCGTTCCGCGTACACGGTGGCGAAGGCCTCCTCCACCGGAAGGCCCTGACGGACGAGGTAGCCGGTGACCGCCATCGGGGCCCTTCCCTTTCCCTGACGGCAGTGGACGTAGAGCGGGCCCGGTCGCGCGGCCTCGGCGATGCGGTCGGTCAGGTCGATGAACCGATCGGGGGGGAGTCCCGTATCGTCCGGGATGGGGAAGGAGATCCGGCGTACCGACTCCACGGGCAGCTCGGGGCCGCGGGCGACCTCGTCCGGCGCTCGCAGGTCCAGGGTCGTGCGGATACCCAGCCGAACGAGGGTCGGCGGGTCGAGCACGGGGCCGAACCGGACGCCGGCCACATGGGACGGCCGCTGTCGAGTGCCCTGCGATCGGATGCGGTGGAGGGCCTCCTCGAACTGCGGGCGAAGGTCGAAGCCCTGGAGCTCCTTGATGGAGAGGCCCGAGGCGGAGCGGGCGAGCGCGACGGCGAACGCTCCGAGGTACGGCCGCTTCTCCTTCGGGGCAAGGAGGGCCGTCGCGAGCGCCTCGAAGGAAAGGTAGCGACGCTTCCGCAGCGGGAGGTGCGGGGAGGATGGCTCCGGGCCCCGGAAGGTCTCGAGGAGCAGCCGCGGAAAGTCGACCCCGGAGGCGATGGCGAGCGACATCGTCCCCCATACGCGCGGGTTCACCTCCATGAAGACCGCCTGCCCGTCGGGGCGGAGGCGGAACTCCACCATCGCGATCCCCTTCCAGCCGAGGGCATCGAGGAGTCGGCGAGCTTGGCTCAGCGCGTCGGGGTGGACCTCGGTCCGCGCCACGATGCTCGGCCCTCCGTCGCGGAACTGCTCGAAGATGCGGCGGTGACCGGAGATGGCGGTCACCCGGCCGGCGTCGGAGTAGATGAGCGCCACCCCGATGCCGATCCCCTCGATGAACTCCTGGAGGATGACCGGGCCGCCTTGCGCCAGCTCGTCGAACTGCTCCCGGGTCCGCGCGAGGTCGGGAGCGGAGACCAGGAAGTGTCGCAGGGCCGGCGGGAGGTCGCCCTCCGAGGAGGTCTTCATCACGAAGGGGTAGCCGACCAGCCGGGCGAGCTCCGCGGCCGACGGGAGCTCGCTCGTGACGACGGTCCTCGGCAGGCGCAGCCCGAGCCGCCGGGCGAGTTGGAGGACGTCGACCTTCCGAGTCGCCGTCTCCAGCACCGCCGGTTCCGCGATCGGCACGAGCGTTCCGGCCGCGGCGAGACGGTCCTTGATGCGGGCGGTGGCCAGGAGGGAGGGCTCCTTGACCGGGAACACGGCGGCATACTCGCTCGCGGCCGAGACCAACCAATCCTGGAACTCCTCCGGGGCGTAGCTCGGATCCGGGTAGACGACGTGGCCGGCGCAGTAGCGTGAGGCGGCGTTCCGGAGGGGTATCCCGAGGGGGAACCCCAGGTGGGTCTCGAAGCCCGCCGCGCCGAGAGAACGCACCGCAGCGAGCGCCCCCCATCCGATGCCCCCGTCGAGGACCAACACCCGGCGGCCGGAGTCGCCCTTGAGCTCGCCGAGGGGCAATAGCGGTCCCTTCATCGGCGCTCAGCCCCGGTGGCAATGCGTGGGACGGATCCTCCGCGTCGAGACGAACCTCGGCCGCCCCGACGCCCGCGCCGGCGCGAACGGCCGGGGCGAGGGAGCGTGAGGGAGGCAACGGGTGCCGCCCGAGCGAGACCTTCGCCCCGTCCGCCGCACAGCATCCTTCACCGCCCGATGGTACGGCAGGCCCCCAAGATAAAGGAACCAAGCGGTTACTCCCCCGCGGGCCGGCCGAACTCGGTAGGGTCTGCGCGCGTTAACTTTAAACAATCATCCCGAGCCCCCCTGTCCGCGGCGCCCATGCGTCGGTGAACCCCGCGGGGGTCTCCCGCGAACCCAACGTCTCCTCCGGTTCGCGGCCGGGAGCCGTACTTCGCTCCCGGATCCCCCCCGGGCCGCAGCGATATCGCGGACCCCCCGGCGCTTCGGCGCGCGCGCTACCCTTAAGTCCGAGACCCCGGTTAAACGCCGCCGGATGCAGATCCTGCGCAGCAAGGCGCCACTTCGGGTGAGCTTCGCCGGGGGCGGGACCGACGTGACGCCGTACCCCGAGGAGCGCGGGGGAGCGGTCCTGAACTGCACGATCAACAAGTTCGCCTACGCGACGCTCCAGTACGACCCGAAGGGGCCCGGGTCGACGACCGTCCACTCGCTCGACTACAACCAGAGCGTGAACTACCAGAAGCCCGAGGATTTGGTCTACAACGGCGAACTGGACCTCGTCAAGGCCGCCCTCAAGGTCCTCCACCCCCCGCGCGAAGGGGACGGCCGGGGGGGCTCGCTCGAGCTGTTCCTGCACTCCGACGCGCCGCCCGGCACCGGGCTCGGCAGCTCCTCCACGATGTGCGTCGCGATCGTGGGGGCGTTCGCGCGCTACCTCCGCGAGCAGTGGACCCCGTACGAGATCGCGGAGCTCGCCTACCGCATCGAGCGGGTCGAGAAGGCGTTCCCGGGCGGCCGCCAGGACCAGTACGCCGCCGCGTTCGGGGGGTTCAACTTCATGGAGTTCCGCAAGGACTCCACGATCGTCACTCCGCTCAAGATCCCGCCCGAAACGCAGAACGAGCTCGCCTACCGTCTCCTCCTCTGCTACACCGGCACCGGGCACTACTCGAACGACATCATCGAGCGCCAGCAGCGCAGCTACTCGGAGAAGCGCGCCGACACCGTCGACGCGCTCGATGCCACGAAGCAGCTCGCCATCGACATGAAGGACGAACTGCTGCGGGGACGGATCGACGAGATGGGCCGGCTCCTCGATCAGGGCTGGCAGCTCAAGAAGCGCTTCACCGAGGGGATCTCGAACCCGCGCATCGACGCGTTCTACGAGCGGGCGCGGGCGGCCGGCGCGCTCGGTGGCAAGCTCGTCGGGGCGGGCGGGGGCGGCTACATCCTGCTCTTCTGCGACTTCGCGCGGCGCGCCCAGGTCGCCCGCGCGGTCATCCAGGCGGGAGGGAGCGTCGTCGACTTCTCGCTGGAGATGAACGGGCTCCAGACGTGGTCGGTCCCTTCCGACGGGCACGGGGTTACCGTCCCGTAAGTCAACCCGGCTTGCGGGGAGCCTTATCTACCAGCGTTCGGCTCGAACGCCGAGGTTACCATGGCGAGCTTCAAGTGTGCGGATCTCGGAATGGCCTGCGGGTTCGAAGTGAAGGGTGCGAAGGACGCGAACGAGGTACTCGCGATCGCGGCGGCCCACGCGAAGTCCTCCCACGATATCGCGAACCCTCCCGCCGACCTGGTCGCGAAGATCAAGTCGGTAGTGAAGGCGTAGGGCCCCGCTCGGCCGGAGCGGACCCGAGGCCCCCCTCCGGGGACGGGCGATTGTTCCCCAACCCTTTCCTGGTCCGTTCCGGAGTATCCCGCGTCGCAAGCACGGGCAGGGCGGCAGGGACGCGCGTCAGCCGCACCGCGGGAGCGCCGGCAGTACTGCGCGATCGGTCCGCGGCGGGACCTCACCGATCTGTCGGCCATGCCCTCCCCCGACCCGCAGGGTGTTCCGGGCTCGCGGTCGTAGCGCGGACGGAAGGGACGCGGGCGCGCGCCCGGCACTTGGGACGGGGAATCCCGCGGGGAGCGAGCGAGGGACCGGGCCCGTGAAGGGGAGGGGTCCGCCGCATCGAGGCACCCGGCACCCCGCGCAGACGGCGCCGGCTCTTCGCGCGGGGCCGGTCCCGGGGCCGTCCGGCGCTCCGGAGGGCGCGTTGGGGGTGGCGGCGGGGGGCGCAAAACGATGGGGACGGTCGTAAAACAGGGGAAGTTCGAGCGCTGGGCTTTAGTACGATGAGTCAGAATAGCCCTGACGGAGCATTACTTGACCCCGGGCCTCAGCATCATCATTCCCGCCTGGAACGAAGAGGACCGCCTTCGACGGACGCTGGAGCGCTACCTACCCGCGCTCGAGAGCCGCGGGCAGCCGTTCGAGGTGATCGTCGTCACCGACGGGTCGTGGGACCGGACGGCCGCCGTCGCCCGGGCGTTCGGCGGCCGTGGGGTTCGCGTCCTCGAGTTCCCCGTCAAGCTCGGAAAGGGCGGCGCGATCCTGGAGGGGATGCAGGTCGCCCAGTACGAGTACGTCGGCTACCTCGACGCGGATGGACCGATCCCCCCGAGCGAGGTGTATCGGCTCGTCGACGCGTTGCGGGAAGCCGATTGCGTCGTCGCCTCGAGATGGGTCCGGGGCAGCGTGATCCTCTACGCCGAGCCCCGGTTCAACCAGGTCGCGGGTCGCCTCTGGAACTTCCTCGTGCGCTCCCTCCTCTTCCTGCCGATCCGTGACACCCAGTGCGGGGCGAAGTTCCTGCGCCGGTCGGTCCTGCTGCCTACCCTCAGGGCCGTCGCCCTGACCAACCGGGCGTTCGACGTCGACCTCCTCTACCACGTGCGCAAGAGCGGGCTCCGGCTCCAGGAGGTCCCCGTGACCTGGCGCCACGACCCGGCGACGCGCATGCCGATCGGACGCGCGATCCCGGTGATGTTCGTCTCGCTCCTCGGCCTTCGGATCATGAACCTCCCCGTCGCCCGCCGCATCCCCCGGCGGCTCGTCGACCGGTTCCTCAAGAAGTGGGGGAGCGTTTAGCGGCTCGGCGCGGGCCCGGTCCCCCGGCTCGACGGCGACTACTGCCGGAAGCCCTCTTGGGTTCCGACCTCGGCCGATACGGGCGCGCGCGTGGGACCGAGCGAGGTCGCACGGCCCGGGTCCATCGGCCGGGAGGGCAGCGGGGGCGGCTCGGTGGCGCCTTCCGCGAGGTCACCGGTCCCGGCGCCGGCCGGCTCCTCCGCCGTCCCGGTCCCCACGGGCACGACAGCCGATGCCGCCGGGCGAGGTCCGGGGGCCACCCACTCGATCGCGGGGCGGACGAAGCGTAGCCAGCGGGGGAGAAGACCCTCGAAGAAGGCGACCACCTCGGCGGGCACGGCCCGCGTGAGCCGGAGCATCACGAGCAGGACCCCGAGGCCGGCGGCCAGGGCCACCGGCAGGAGGGCGAGGGGATAGCCGAAGAGGTAGAGGGGAAGGGCAATGGCGCCCGCCATCACGGCGGCCGACGCCCAGATGCGCCCGACCGAGCGCAGGTCGATCTGGACGAAGCCGGTGTCCCGGAGCGACAGCCAGAGGACCAGGAAGGCGCCCCAGATCATGGCGGAGTTGCCGATCGCCGCCCCGTCCATCCCGATGCGCGGAACCAGGACGAAGGAGATCCCCGCGTTCGCGACGACGGCGAACGCCGAGGCGCGGACGAGCGCCCCGGGCCGTCGCACCCCGGCCGCGAGGCTCGTCAGGATCGTGGCGGGCACCGCGACCGCCGTCAGGCCGAGGAGGATCGCCATCGGCGTGCTCGCTGCGACGAACGCGCCTCCGACCAGGAGGGCGAGCAGCGCCGGGCCGATCGCGGCGAGGGCGAGCGCGAACGGGACATAGAGCAGCACGACCAGCGTGATCGAGGTCGTCACCATCCCCCGGATCGCATCGCGCTCGCCGCTGCCGAACCGCTCGGAGAGCTTCGGCACGAGGATCGTCGAGAACGGGTTCGTGATGATCAGGCTGCCGGAGCCGACGAGGATGGCGTAGTTGTAGACCCCGACGCTCGCGAGGTCGGAGAGCGAGGCGAGGACGAGCCGGTCGACGTAGACCGCCCCGCTCGTGATCACCGTCGCGGCGAAGAGCGGAAGCGAGTAGGCCAGGACCGCCCGATAGAGGGAGGCGCCCCGGGGTGCCGCGGCCGCCCCGTCCGGGGCCGGACCGCCCGTTGCGCGGGAGAGGACAGAGACCAGGAACAGCCCGCAGCCCAGCGCCGCGCCGACCGTCCAGCCGAGGATCACCGAACGGAGATCGGGCCACAACGTGAGGAAGACGATCGGCGTGCCGTAGCTGGCCGCGTAGGCGAGGGTCGAGATCCCCGAGTAGATGATGAACCGCTGAATGCCGAGGAGGATCGACTGGAGGAGCGTGAGGCCCGTCAGGAGGCCCGCGTAGAGCCCGAGGATCTCGATGAGGGAGGCGTCCGACACCGAGTGGAAGAAGAGCGCGCTGAGCTCACCGGAGAGGACCACCGTTGTCGCGGCCGTGGCCACGGAGAGGACGGCCGTCGAGACGAGCGCGCTGCGGACGAGCGATCGCACCGTGCCGGGATCGCGGCGGCCGATGTAGTAGGAGAGGTAGTGCTGGAACCCCGGGCCGAGCCCCAGGGAGAAGCACGCGCTCACGAGGGTCCCGATCGCGAGCAGGACCACGACGGAGCCGAGCTCCGTGGTCGGGAGGACCCGCGCGAGGTAGAGGTAGAAGATCGCCCCGGCCAGGAAGAAGGACAGGGTGCTGAGGTAGACCCAGGGGATGTGGTGCCGCGACCCGCGCGGCGGTTCCGTGCCCTCGATCACGCTGGACCCTGTGCGCCCTGCTCTCCCGTAGGAACGGTTGGCATCGCTCCGGGACCCGGCGGGACTCTTGAAGCTACGCCGGGACTGGCAAGCCGCTTGCGGGGCGCGCGGCGGACGGCCCGGCCGGTGGGGCGGTCGCCCCCGAAGGGATTGCCGTCGACCTCACGCCGCCATGCCGGACCTAGCGGGTGGGGGCCCCGGAGGCTTCCGGGCCGCCTCGGCCGAGGGGACACCCGCCTATCCCACGTGGGGCGGGGGAGCGGAGGTCGCTGACCCCGGTCGGCCCCGCTTCCTGAGGAGCAGTACGGCCACGGCGACGGCCACCAGGATCGCGATCAGGGCGACGAGGGCGTACCCTTCGATCGCGGGCAACCCGAGGAACGTCGCTGTCGAGGTACCGCCGGTACCGCCCGAGCCGCCCGAGGAGTGGAACGCGATCGCGACGGAGGAGGAGGTCCCCGTGACCCCGACCGACCCCGAGGCGGGGGAGGCCGTGTAGCCCGACACCACGCCGATGGAGAAGGCGTAACTCCCGTTCACCTCGGAGAACGTGATCGTGCCCGTGGCCGAGGACTCGGGCGTGCCGTTGAGGGTGACGGCCCAGCTCGTCCCGGCCGGGAGGCCCGTCTCGGTGAAGGTGACGGAGTACCGGGCCGGGGTCGGCGGGGCAGAGCCGAACGAGATGGACCGCGAGACCGGCCCACCCTGGATCGTCACCGTCCCGGTCGCCGGGGTCGGGTACAGGCTCGCGACCTTGGGGACGCTGAACGCATAGGTCCCGTTCGGCATCGGAAGGACGAGCGACGCGGACGTCGTGTTGTGGGCGGTGCCCGCCACGACGACCGACCAGTTCTTCCCCGAGGGGAGGCCCGACTCGGTGAAGGTCAGCGCGTAGGTGGTTCCCGACGCGGAAGCCACGGAGAAGACGATCGCTTCCGTGACGGCCTGCCCGTTCACGAGGGTCACCCCGCCGGCGGGCGTCGCGGTGTAGCCGCTCACGGAACCGACCGCGAAGGTCCAGCTCCCGTTCGGCTCGGCGAACGCGACCGCGGTCGTCGTGGAGGCGTAGGTGGTCCCGGCGAGGGTGACCGACCAGGAGGTCCCGGCGGCGAGGCCGGACTCCACGAACGTGACGGGGTAGGTGGTCGACCCGCCGATCGCCGAGAAGGTGATGGAGACGCTGACGTCCGCTCCGTTCACCGTGATCGTGCCGTTGGGCGGCGACGCCGAGTAGGTCGGGGCGCCCCCGTCGGTGAACGTATAGGTCCCGTTCGGCAGGGCGAACGTGAGCGAGCTGCCCGTGGCGGTGGAGTTGACGTCGACATAGCTGAGCGTGACCTCCCAGGGAGTCGCCGGAGCGAGCCCGGTCTCGTTGAAGCTGATCACGTAGGCGGACTGGGCGACGAAGTCCACCACGGCGGTCACATTGGCCCCGCTCACGGTGAGCAGGAGGAACCCGGTCGTTGACGAGGGGGCGAAGTACGCGGACCCGGAGCCCGAGATCACGTAGAATGTCCCGTTCGGCACCGACAGGTTCAGCTCCGTCGAGCTGGAGACGTTCTGGGTGTACGTGGACCCGTACCCTATCGCCCCCCAGGGGGTCCCGGCGGGAAGCCCGGTTTCCGTCAGGTCGATCGAGTACTGCTGGGGCAGGCTGAACGCCACGTTGGTCAGGACCCCGGCGCCGCTCACGGTGAGCGTCCCCGCGGTCGGAGCGATGACCTCGTACCCGAAGGTCGTGACGACGTAGGAGTAGCTCCCGTTCGTCTCCGCGAACACGAGGTTCGAGTGGTTCGAGACCAGAGAGATGTTGCCGGCCGTCACGCTCCAGAGCGTGCCGGCCGCGAGACCGCTCTCCCGGAACGTCACCGAGTACGTCGTGGCCGCCGTGAACGTAATGTTCACGAGGACCGACGTCCCCGCGACCTGGACCGTGCCCGTCGCCGGCGCCGGGGCATAACCGGCCGCCGCGCTGACGGTGTAGTTGACGGACCCGAGGCCCTCGAGGAAGCCGATCGTCGACGTGGTCGACGAGTTGGTCGAACCCCCTAGCCCGACCGCCCACGAGGTGCCGGCGGGAAGCCCGCTCTCGGTGAAGGTCACGTCGTAGGCCGGGCTGCAGGCGGAGGTGTAGTTGCCGAGGACGGCGCCGGTGAGCCCGTCCAGCTCGATGAAGAGGCTGCCCCCCGAGATCGAGCCCGGGGCGCAGGCGGCGATATAGATGATGTACCAGACCGGGGGAATCGCGACGAGCGAGCCCGTGGCGCCGATCGTCGAGTAGCCGTCGACCGGTTCCCACTCGACCACAGCCGAAGGGTGGGCCGCCAAGAACGCGCCCCCGCCGGCGAGGCTCCCCTGGGCCACGGCCGCCGGCGAGTCGAGCGTGACGCCCACGGTGCCCACGGGGCTGTAGCCGACGGACGGCACGCAGGTCTCGGTGTAGAGGAGGGTGGCGGAGCCGTTCGTCACGACGGCGAAGAGCTGGAGGTGGGGAAGGATGGCGGAACCGAGGGAGAATTCGTAGGAGGCGGCCGTACCGACCGGGGCCGTGGAGGGGGTGGCCGAGAGCGTCAGGCTCGCCGAAGAGGACGCGATCCAGGTGATGGCGCAGCCGAGCAAACCGGGGATGAGGGCGGAAAGAGGAAGGGTCTCCGTAGTGGGAAAGTCGAGTCCGAGTCCCCAGCCGTTGGAGACGTTCCAGCTGGCTGCCCGATAGGACTGAGCGGCCGATTGGGCGAGCGACGCCGCCGCAGCATAGGTGTACGTCGTGACCGCGGGGGTGGGCGAGTAGGAGGCGGGGCGGGCATACGCGCTGACGTCCGGGAGCCCCGCGAGGGCGTGCCCCAATCCCGCGAACGAACCCGGCGAGGGCGCGGAGACCGACGAAGCAGGCACCGGCGCCGGCGCCGCGGCCACGGGCGAAGCGATTGAGAGGAGAGAGGGGCTACCGTTCGACCCCGGTGCCACTGGCCGGGCGGTGGGAACGACGGCCCCCCCGAACGAACCAACTACGAGGGCTACGACGACGAGGGTCAAACCGACCACCGGCCAAACTCGAGAATCCATATCGGACCTCTTTCGACGCTGTGCATTGGCGCTATTAATACTGCACGCCGGGAGCGCCCTCGATAGTGAAGGTCCTGCCGAGGACCGAAACCCACACGCGAGGGCATCCGCTGGCCCCATGCGAGGACGGGACTTCGCGAACCGGTGAGGGCGTTGGCGCCCGCGCCGAGCGCGTCGCGGGCCCGGGTTGGACGGAGATACGGGAACGGCTCGGACCCCACCGGCCCGCCACCGCGGGCCATCCCGCACCGGGCGCATCGGTCGCCCACCCCGTAAGGGACAGGGTGATACGGAACCGAGCGTGCGAGTCCCTGTGACCGTCGTCGACGTGCACCTTCGGGTCCGGCATCCGTGCCCGTACTGCGACCTGTCGGTCGCCTACCCCCGTACCCTCCTCCTCCTCTGGTGCGACAACCGTCGGGACGTCTTTCTGGTCGCGAGCCCCTCCGAATCCGAGCTGCGTTCGGTCCTCGGAGCGCTTCGCCGATCGTTCCACGGGCGACCGCTCCTCCGGGATGGGCCGTCGGCGATCGTCGAGGTCCCTGACTTCGAGTGGGTCGACCGCGCCCTCGTGGCGGCCCACGACGGGGGACTGCCCGAGGTGCCCGCGCGCTCCCGCTGGTCGGACGTTGCCCGGCGCGAGGGGCTCTCCCGGTCGACGTTCGGCGAGCACCTTAGAAAGGCCCAGCTCCGGTTGATCCAGAACAGCTACTCGACCCTCCGGGCCCGAGCGCGCGCGTCCACGAGGCCGATCCGTCTACCGGCCCTTCCCCCAGTGGCCCGGACCGCGCGGCACCCGGCGGCCCGGACGCGGCGCTCCGCCCGGCCGAGGGGGACCCGGCCCGGCCCCCCAGCACGACGTTGAACCGGTCGATCGCACGGCAGGCTCGGTCCGGTCCTCCCGCGCGGGTCGGCCGGGCCGCAGCCCCCGGTACACGACCTCCGGCGGCACGCGGGGCGGGTCGCGTTCGCCGGGCTCACCCGGAGGGAACGAGCTCCACGTGGGGAGCCCCGCGGCTCCGGTCCGGAAGAGCGAGATGCGGGGGGAACGCGGGTCGAACTCCGGACAAACGCAGACCGGTGGAGTCGCGCTGGAGGTCGAGCTCATAGTCCATCATCGCCCGGAGGGACGGTGCGCAGCCCAGCCCCGGCCTCAGGATTCCGAGGACCAGGTTTCCGACCGTCCGCGCCCGCTTGATCCCCATGAGGAACATTCGGCTGGCCCTCTCCACCCCGACGATCGTCTCGAGGATCTCGAAGGCGTTCAGCTCGATGAACGGGCGGCCGCGGGCGCCGCTGGCGGCCTTCTCGGCCGCGACCATCTTCTTCATCGCGGCGTCCGGCTTCACCCGGTGCGGGACCAGGGACGTCACGTACGGCGACTCATCGTCCTCACCCACGTAGTCCACGATCCGCACCCGCGAGTCGAACAGGCGCCGCGAGACCGCTCCCAGCATCGCCTGCCGGAACTCGTGGGGAGAGTCCCGGGCCGGGAGCACGGCGATCATGCCGCGCGATTGATAAAGGAAGTTGAGGATCGTCGGGAAGATCGCGAGGTTGCGGTCCGACGGGAGGACCGTTTCGTCCACGTTGAGAAGGACGAAGCTCCCGTGGCGGAATCCACCCTCCAGCTTGCGGTCGAGAGCCGGGATCCCTGAGGAGAACAGCCCCGGCGGGTCGGGATACGGGGTCCACACGGTCGTTGGTCCTGGGGGCGCAGCGGGTCCCATGCCGTCCGCTACTCCGGCCGTGGGTTATGAACCCCACGAAATTCGCCTCCATGAGTAGTACATGTACGGAAGGCCCGCGCATCGGTACCGCCACGGCTCGTTTCGGACGATCCCCCCGTCCCGTCGGTGCAACACCGACGATCCCGAACGACCGGCCAATCTCATCACGGCTCCCCGCATGAGACGAGGAGAGGGGTCGGCCGGACGAAGCCGCGAGCGGATCGTCTAGGTCACACGAAGGACCGGTCCGCGCGGCGCATGGATCGCTGGACGGGGTTGCCTCGCCCACGCCGACAGGACGCCCGACGGCTCCCGATCGCGAAGCCACCCGGTTCGCCCGAACCAATATTGCTGGGTTCTCGCCTTCGTCGGGATGATGGCCGGGACCATGGGAACGGGACCACAGCCCCCCGGCACCGAGACCTACGATGTCAGTTCGGTGTGGAAACGGGAGGCGTCCTCTCAGCGCCTCCTTCGGACGGGCGGCGCCGTCATCGGGGCGGCCGTGCTCGCGCTCGGTCTCTATCTCTTCGTCGCGAACCCGCTCGGTTCGGGGCACCCCAACTTCGACCAGCGGGTAACGGTGCCCTTGGCCCTCGTCGTGCTCGGTGCGTCGTTCGTCGCGATCGGCTTGGGCGCGTTCCTCTTCGCCCGCGAGCTCGAGACGATTGCCATGGACGACTTTTCCATGCGCCTTGCGTACACGAAGGGCGCGGAACAGACGTTTCGATGGGACGACCCGGGACTGAAGGGCTCGCTATATCACGCCCTGCGCGTGCCCGCTACCGACCCCGATCGGACACCGGGCTGGGTCCTGAGTTGCCGGGGGAGCCGGGGCAAAGCGTTCGTGGTCATCACCCTCGAGGCGGGGGCCGCGCTCGTCGAGCATGCCCGACGGAAGGGCCTCACGGTCACGACCACCCGGCGGGAGAACACGCACATGGGGTACATTTCCGTCTTCGAGCTGATCCGGTTCCATCGGAACCTTCCGGCCGACCCGACGCCTCGCTGAGCCCGGAGCAAGCCCCGAGCCACGGAGCGTCGAACCGCCCTTCGGGAAGGGCACGACCGCTTCCGGCATCGGGTGGAGACCTCTCGCGAGCGATTCTCCGAGCGGCCACCCCCGCCGGTCGGGTTCGTCGTTCGGTCCGCGCCTTCACCCGCTTCGAGGGCGGCCGGGGCGCGCCCGGCGCCATTCCCATCGGCTGGGCTGTCGCGGGCACATCCGATGCCCGGCCGCGTCGATGAACCCATTACCTCCGACGCCGATGGCCCGGCGGATGAATCCGGGAAAGTGGGACCCGCCGTCCAACCAGGTCACGACCCCGGACCAGATCGATGCGGGCGCGCTCGGCGAGATCGGCCTTCTCGCCGACGAGCGGATCGCCCGCTGCTGGCGCACGCCCGCGGGCTTCCTGGTCCTGACCAATCTGCGCTGCGTCCATGTCTACCGCCGGCGCCTGCTGTTCGCTCCCGGCGATTGGCACGCGGAGCCGAGCGTCTTCTTCTACGATATGGCCCCGCCCCGCGTGCTGGGAGAGCGGTACGTCGAGCTTGCCGAGGCGACCGACGAGGCGCCGGCGACGCTCCGCGTCCCGGTGCCGAACGCCCGATCGGTCCGCGACGAGATCGCGGCGGCGCGGCCGGCCGGGCGTGCGGAGTGGGAACGCCGGCGCCGTTCCTCGGAGGCATCGGTCCGCCGGCCCGCGCCGGCGATCGGCGACCCACGCGTCGTCCACGAAGTGATCCGAGAAGTGATCAAGGTCCGCTGCAGCTACTGCGGTAACCTGATGGACGAGGGCGCTCCGCGCTGCCCGGCCTGCGGGGCCCCTCAGCGATAGCCGCGGTGCGGCCGCGTTCGCGCATCGATCCTGCGCCGCGCGGTCCGTCGCGGGGCCCGGCCCTCTGGTCTAAAGTAACCGAACGCCATGGGGTATCCGACCATGCCGAAGAAGCCAACGAAGGGGAAGAAGAAGAAGAGGTAGTGACCCCGCTGGGTCGCTCCTGTTGCGCATGGCCCGGGGGTTGCTTGAGGGAACCTCTCACTTCGCCCAAGAAGGCGAAGGATGTTCCCGGATCCCCGTTTTTCCCCATCGACCGATCCGCGCGTCGCCTCACCGTACCGTTCAGACCGGCGCGGCGGCGAGGTGGGTTCCGAAGGAGAGGATGCAGAGCTTCGGGGTCGCGGCGTAGACCACGAGCACCGGACGTGGCGATGGCCCACCGACGCCCGCGATCGAGTCCGGCGTGTAGACGAACTTCCACGAGTCCACGACCCGTATCCGGGCGGCGGCCCGGTTCGCGAACGAGCGATCCGGTGGGCCGCGGAAGGTGAAATGGGTCTCGCACCCGAACGAGAGACCGGGAAGGAACGCGAAGGCTACGGCAGCGGCCCAGATCCATAGCTCCCCGGGGAACTGCCGCCCCAGGAGAGGGAGAAGCCTCCCTCGGTCAGCGGACTGTCGACGAGCAGGACCACGACATCGCCGCTCACGACCGGTTCCACGCTATCGGTGGTCCAGTTCCCGGTAGGGGAAACCGGGGGCTGGAACGTCGCGATAGTCAACCTCGGGGTGTCGGTCACCGAGAGGGTCCAGTTCGCATCCGTACCCTCGAAGAGCCCGGGAACGATCGTCGCCCGAACCAGCCCCCAGGTAAGAGTGGTGGTGACGCCGACGACGGTGAAGTTGTACCATATCCCGTGTCCCGCCCAACTCTGGTTCGGGCCGGAGAACTCGACCCCGGTACCACCAGAAGTCGGTGGACCCCCCGGACCGATCTGGGGTCCCGGGGGGCTCAGCGACTTCGACGCGATGAAGAGGGCGGACGCCACGATGAGGACCGGGACCGCCACCACAACGACGAGGAGCACGGTGAGCAGTTCGCGACCGTCACGCCGCATCTGGGATCACCTGCACGGCTGCCGAAGTCCGTGGAATCGGTTCGGCACAACGCTGGTTCCTGGAGGCGTTCCAAGCTATTAGTCGTAGCCATGGCCGTTCGGGCACTGCCCCAGGGGAGGCGAGCGACCGGGGCCCGCTCGGAGGTCGCGCGGTTCGCTTCCCTAGCTATCAAAGGGGGGGAGGGAACCGGGACGGGCCGCGGGCCGGTGCGAATATACCGAGTGCGACGTTCACCTCAGGGAAGGCCCGACCCCTCTTCACTATCGAAGAGCGTGAACGGATTCGCCGGAAGCCTGTCGAGAGCGCCCGGGGGGACCCGAGGATCCTCGCGGGGGCGGCGCGGGGTTCCGAGGCGATCGGAGAGAGCGACCGATGGGCCGACATCGACCTGACCTTCGGGCGGCGACCGGGAGTCGGTCTCACGGAGGTCCTAACCGGGCGGACCGACGACCTTTCGCGTGACTTCGACCCCCACTCTCTCTTCGACCTGACGGACCGGGCCACCGTCTACCGGGTGTTCCTTCTCCCGAGAAATCTCCCGGTCGACCTTTCGTTCACCCCAGGAGGCGCCGCCCAGCACGGACCGAAGTTCCGTCTCCTCTTCGGTACGGTGGTCCACCGGGAGCCCACGGTCCCCCAGCCCTCGTCGGAGATCTTCGGGATCGCGGTCCACCACGCGGTTCGACGGAGATTCTGCATCGAGCGGGCTCGCGGGTGGCAGGCCGAGTACTGGATCCGCTCGCTGCGGGACCTCGCCCTCATCCTCGCCGGCCGTCGCCGCGGGCTCGAGGGGACCTATGGACGTGGATTCGATCGACTTCCCGAGGAGGTCCTGGCGCGCGCGAGCGCGGCTCTTCCGCGAACCGTTCGGCCCGACGAGCTCCTTCGGGCCCTCGGTTCGTCCACCGAGCTCCGGTGGGGCGAGTCGGCGGAAGCCGGTGACCTCGTCCCCAAACTCACGCCCCAGCTTCGGGATCTTGCGTCGGTCCGTGGCGTGGAGCGTTCGGAATAGGCCGACCCGGCATCGATGCCCCCGGGCGCCAGGGGACCGACACTGCCTGCGGGGCCTCCCCACGGAGCCGTTTCCCATCGGTCCCCGGCCCCGGTCGATCCGGACTACCGGCCTCGCCGCCCGGCCTCGTCGAGCCCCACGACCGGCCATCGCCCTGGGCTCCGGCGACACGGGTCCGTTCGAGCGGCCGCCGGAAGGGAAGCCCGATCCCGCGGACAGCCCTAAGGGCCCCCCGAAGGTTGGGGGCACGCGCTCAAGGGAGGTCTTCATGGTCGACCGGGTCTACAAGGGCGGGATATCCCAGCTGAGGAAGGACCTCGAGGAACTGCGAACGGAGTTCTCGAAGCTCGAGTCCACGACCAACTGGGTCGCCCTGCGGGTGGAGCCGGTGCTCCAGCACGCGATCGCATTGGAACGCCTCAGCACTTCGCGTCGGTTCGCCCGCGAGTTCACCCCTTGAGGAAGGGTGTGGTGCTGTTCCATTCGGACCTGGTCTACCTACGGACGAACATCGAGGGGCTCCGGGGTCTGCTCCGCACGGAGCCGAGGCGCGAGGCGTCCTGAGCCCGGCCGACATGGGCGGAGCCGGCGTGCGACGGGGACGGCACGCGGGGCGTGGGCCCTGCGAGTGGCGCGGACCCGTGGTCCGCGGCGCAGGGTCCCGGACGCGACCGTGGCCGTGCCGGAGGGAGAACGCCCCGGTCAAACCTCCGTCCGCTCTTGTCAGGAGCGACGGACCCGACGACTCGGAGAGTGCATGACCGGGATCCACCGTGAGCGGCGTGGCTAACCGGCGCTCGACACTCGGGATAGGACCTGGAGGGCCCGAAGGGTGACCATCTTGCTGGGGTGCCCCGGCCTTTCGAACCTCAGCGGGGTGGGCCGCCTCCCCGGGTTCTCGGCATACCATCGCGCGCCGTCCGCGTCCGGGTCGGTCTGGTCCGCATCGTGAGCCCACGTACCGTCCGCCCGTCGCTTGCGCCGCAGGAGGTCCAGGGCGAAGCCCAGCCGGGGATCGCGCCCGTACCCGAGGGCCGTCAGGCAGTCGAGGCCGACCAGGACGTCGTAATAGTAGTGGTTCGGCCAGTGGAACCGATACCAGGGCTCGTACCTCTCCCCCTGACGGTGGAGCTCCCGCTCCAGGAAGTACTCCGCGCTTCGCGACACGCATTCGCGCATCGAGGCGGTCCACCGGGAACGCGGATATTCGGCGAAGGCGGCCAACCCTTCCCAAGCGTCGAGGGTCCGACTCCCGGCGGGGCCGTTCTTCGCATACCGGCAACTCCAGCCCCCCTTCGGATGCGCGGTGTGGACGAGCCACTCCATGGTCCGTCGGATGCGCGGGTCCTCGTCGTAGCCCATCCGGATCAGCGCTCGCGCCATGTTCGCGGTGTAGCAGTGGTGGCCCTTTCCCTTCCCGAGCCCACCGACCCCGCCCCCTTCGAGAGGGGAGTTCCCCATCCAGTACTCGCACGACGTCGCGATCTCAGGAATGGTGCGCGTCACGCCCAGATCGGCGAGAGCCAGGAGACTCCAGTGGGTCCCCAGGAACCGGGGCTCGAGGCGGTTACGGGGGTGTCCCCACCAGCCGGCGGGGTCCCGGCGGTCGAGGACGCTCACGACCCAGGGGTCCTTGGCGAGGGCGGTATGCGCGCTCCGTACCTCGGGTCGTGAGTCCGTTTTCCCAAGCAGTCGGGTCAGCGTGAGGTAGCGGACCGTCGGCTGGCTCGGTTCGAGCAGCCACTCGGTGACCGAGTCGCCCATGCCCTCCGTACTGGAAGCCTGCCTTGAGCCTTGTCGGCACTGGCGGCGGCGAATCGGACTTCACCGAGCTCGAGGTCGAGGGCCCCCGGTCGGACGGAAGGGCGCCCTCGGAGATGGAGGGGTAGGCTACGCGACCGGGCGGGACTGCCGCCACTCCCCTGGTCGTCGGCGCTACGGACTTCCGCCCGATACGATAGAGCTGGGAGCCGGTCACGATGGTCCAGAACGCGAAACCGCCGAGCTTGACTTCGACGTTCGGCGCCTTTCCACCGTCAGTAGAGTGGTAGCCTACGAAAGTGTATTCCAACGGGTTCGGCCCGTAGCTTCTGTCGTGTGAGCGGCTGTCTACCGCATGGCCATGGCGTCTCGAGGACCCGTACCGGCTAAATAGTCGGACATGTTGTAGCCTATGAATGGGGTGGAACTTCGAGTTCCGCAACTGCCGCGGCTACCGGTATCTCTACCTCGTCCAGAAGGCCCGGACCCCGAAGGGCCCGCGCAACATCCGCCAGATCCACGTCGGCAACGCCAACCGTCTCTTCGAGCGGCTCACCCAGCCGCCGCGCTACCTCAAGAGCTTCCCCTTCGGGCGCAGCGCCGCCCTTCTCCACGCCGCCCGGGCTACCGGCCTCTGGGAGTCGCTCCTCCACCGCCTCCCGGCTCCGAGCGCCCGGGCCGCGTGGCTCCTCCTCACCCAGATCCTCGCGCGCGCGGAGCGGCCCCTTAGCCGCGAGGGGATGGCCCGCTGGTTCCCCGAGAGCTCCCTGCCCTTGCTCACGCCCTGGGCGAAACCACCGTCCGGCCGCGCCCTCCGCTCCGCCCTCCGAGAACTCTACGACACCGGCCTCGAGACCGAGAAGGGCCCGGGGATCACCCGCGCCCGGGTCCGCGCCATCCAGGAGGACGTCTTCCGCACCCTGAGGGCCCGCGGGCTCGAGCCCCGACTTCTCCTCTTTGACGGGACCAACGAGTTCGTCCACCACAAGACCGGACGGTGGACGAAGAAGGGGAAGAGCAAAGCCCGTCGCTACGACAAGAATCTCGTCGGGCTCGGGATGGTCACGATGGACACCATTCCCGTTCTGAGCGAGGTGTTCCCGGGGAACCGGAACGACATGGACACCTTCCCCGAGGTGTTCGACGCCCTCCAGAAGCGCCTCGAGCACCTGGAGGTGGCGACCGAGAAGCTTCTCCTCGTGGTCGACCGGGGAGTGAACAGCGTCGAGAACTTCGACGCGATCCTCGGCGTGATGCACGTGGTCGCCTCGTTGAAGCGGAACGAGGCGAAGGAGTTGTTCGAGGTCCCGCTGGAGAAGTTCCGCAAGGTGGGCGAGGACACTGAGGGCGGCCCGGTGCTGGGCCACGCGGCTCGGTGGGAGGGGTTCGAGGACGAGTGGCGGGTGCTGGTGACCTACCGACGGGCCGAGGCGGCCCACGCCGCGGCACAGTGGGCGAGAGCGAAGGCGCGGGTGCTCCCGAAGGTGGAGGCGTGGCGTCGGGGTCGCCCGAACGCGAAGCAGAAGGTGGCGATGGCGAAGCTGGTCGACCTGATCCCCCGGGAGTATCGGGGCATCTTCGACTATGGGGTGGAGGAACTGTTCGTACGGGACGGGAAGGGCAAGGAGGTCCGACGCTTCCGCCCCCGGTGTACGGTGGACCCCAACGCCGAGGCGGATCTGCTCGCCTCCTTCGGGAAGGCGGCGATCATCACCGACGTGGCGGAGGGCGAGCTACCGGACGAGGAGTTGCTGAACGCCTCGGTGGCACGCTCTCAGATCGAGGAGGAGTTCAAGTGGCTGAAGGACCGGCTGGTGATCTCGATCAAGCCGGTGTGGGTCTGGAGTGACGCGGCGATCCCGGGCCACGTGTTCCTGTGCGTGATGGGGCTCATGCTGCTGCGCTATCTCCAGTGGGAGGCGAGGGACCTTCACCTGTCGGTGAAGGCCCTCACCGAGCAGCTCGGCAAGATTCGCGTGGCGGTCGTCAGTCGGGGGGGCTCCCCGGGTCGAGGGGGTCGGCCGGCCTGGGTCTTGGAAGAGATGGGGATGGAAGAAGCCCGGCTGGCGTCACGCTTCAAGCTGCTCGAAGAGGTCCCTGGCTCGGCGTAGAAGTCGGCTGAAACGGGCCGTACATAGCTACACGATCCTCGAGGTGAAATCGACCTCTGACGGCGAAGTCAGGCGACGCGCGTACCGAAGTGGACCTACTTACCGGCCTCCGTAGTATAGCGCGCTGAGGGAACGGGCCCGCCGGGATTCGAACCCGGGTTTGAGGCTCCGGAGGCCTCCGTGATATCCAAGCTATACTACGGGCCCATGCGCGCGCGCCGGGCGGTGTAGGCTCGCGCTAGGTAAGTCTTGCGCTGGGGTCGGCGCGTCAGCCGCCCTTCGCCTTGCCCTTCGGCGCCGGAGCGGCCTTCGCCTCGGCATAGCCGCACTTCCCGCACGAGCGCCGGTTCGCATGCTCGGCGAGGTAGATCCCCGGGCCGCACTTCGGGCAGGACTTGTGGGTGCGGGTGAGGGCGTCGCCCTTGGTGGTGTAGAGTCCGACCCGGGCCTTCGCCATCGCTCAGCCCTCCTTCGGCGCCGCGGCCGCCGGCGCGGGCGCGGGCGTGGGCGTGGGCTCGGCCGCCGGTGGAGTCCCCTTCTGAGGTTTCTCCTTGAGGCCGTTGCGGATCAGGACGTGCGCGCGGGCGGTGGCGAGGGCCGCCTCCTTCGTCTGGTAGGCGTGGGCCTCGCCGATGGAGACGGCAGTGCCGTACCTCGCGTGCATCCGCTCGATGACGACGCGCTCCTTGGGCGCCTTCACGAGCTTCGCGAGCTCGGCCCGCACGTCGTCGCGCTTCGGCGTCGCCTGGGTACCGTGGGTGACCTCGAATCGGTACTCGGTGCGCTTCAGGAGCGGGTTGGGCCGCTCCTCCAGGATCTTAAGTTCCAAGGTCGAGCCTCCTCAATTCCATCTGGCCAATCAACTGGCGAACGTGGTCCTTGGCGACGGCGTCGACCGCCACGAAGGAGACCCCCTCACCCGGGATGCCGTATATAACGGTGGCCCCGAGCGGGAGCGATTCGACGAGAGCGAGCGCGCCGAGGTCCTCCTCGCCGTCGACCTCAATGAGCCCGCCCCCCCGCGCGATCGTCTCCCGGACGGCCCGGCGCAGCCGTTCGGTGAGCATTCCGGCGGGGTTACGGACGCGAATATGGTGGCGCGAGGCCAGCACCCGGAACGAGGCCGCGTCGATCGGCTCGTTCCGCCGGGTCTTGAGGTCGACGATGCCGACGAGCGGGGGGTGGCCGAGCGCGATCGCCTGCGCAGTGACGCGGTCGCCGCAGGCCCCGAACACCCCGAGGCTACGGATGCGGCGGTCGGCGTCGTCGCCGGCGTGGACCGGCCCGTAGCGTTCGGCGAACGTCGGCCGGAGCGCCTCGGGAACGACCCAGACGCGTTCCTCACTTGACCCGGAGCGCGTAGCGGCCGCTGGCATGGATCCCCATCTTCCGAGCGATCTCGGACTTCTCCGGGTCGAGGACGATCAAGTACCCCTGCCATTCACGGGAGACCTCCCCCCCGCACCGCGGGCACTTGTTCTGGTCGGTGATCGAGCGGCAGTTGCGGCAGGCCTTGAGCTGGATCATGTCGCCTTCCCGGCCGCGGGCGCGGCCTTAGCGGCAGCGGGCGCGGCCTTGGCGGCGGCGGGCGCGGCCTTGGCGGCAGCGGGCGCGGCCTTGGCGGCAGCGGGCTCCTTCTTGCCGCCTCCCTTCTTCGACCCGCCCTTCTCCTCGGTCTTCTTGTGCGCCTCGTCGATCCATTCGAGGCGCCCGAGGCCGGGCTGGCGCATCGTGAGGCCGATGCGGCTGTCCCGCGGCGAGATCTCGGAGAGGGAGAGGGAAACGACCCGCGCACGGACCTTGTAGCCGACCTTGAGGTCGCGCTTGGTCTCGACCCCGACGAGCCGCTGGTTGTGCTCGTCGATGTTCACCCGGTCGTCCATGATCTGGGAGACGTGCAGGAGGCCGTCGAGCGGCCCGAAGCGCACGAACGCGCCGAACTTGCGGATCTCGACCACCGCTCCCTCGACGATCTCCTGGATCTCGGGGCGGAAGAGGAGCGCCGAGTACTCGACCTCCTGGTAGACCCCGCCGTCGCCGTGGATGATGTGGCCCTCCCCGAGGGGGGTGACCTCCTGGATCATCACGGTGAGGTTCTGGCCGTCGACGAGCTTGCCCTCGAACTGCTGCTGGGCGAGCTCCGTAAGGACCGTGTCGAGCTCCGGCCCGAGCCGCTCCGGAGGGATACGGACCACGTCGCGCCGGTGGTCGAGGTAATACATCCGGCCCGCGCGAGTCGGGGGTGCTATAAGATGGTTGCGACGCTCGGCCGTCGCGGCGCGGCCGCGGGACGCACGGGGGGAGACACGACGCCCGGCCGTCGGGCCGGTTCCGCTCAGTAGGTGACGTCCCGCAGCTCGCGCATCGTCAGGGCTCCCACGGCCGCCGAGGCCAGGATGACCCCGGCAGAGAGCCGGAAGACCGTCCCCACCCCGACGGCCTCGGCGACGGAGCCCGCGAAGTACGCTCCGAACGGCGCCGAGGCCAGGATGAGGGCCATGAGGACCGCCATCACGCGCCCCATGAGGCGCATGGGGACCTTCGCCTGGATCGCCGCGATCAGCGGGACGTTGCCGAGGGCGAGGAAGACCCCGAGGGCGAACGACTCCGGGAGCGCCAGGAGGACGGACGTGGTGACCCCGAGCGCCAGCACCGCGCCGCCGAGCGCGGCGACGCTGCCGAACAGGTAGCGTCCGGCGGCGCGGCGCGTGTCGAGCTTGCCGGCAAGGAGGGCCCCGACGATCGCCCCCAGCGCGACCGCGGCCCCGATGAATCCGTACGTCGCGGAGTTGCCGTGCAGGACGAGGTCGGCGTACGGGGCCCACAAGGCGTTGAGCGCGTTCGCGAAGAAGTTCGCGACGATGCCGAGGACGATCGCCTCCAGGATGAACCGTTGGCGCCGGACGAAGGCGAGCCCCTCGCGGAACTGCTCGGCGAACCCCGGTCCTTCCTCCCCGCTCGGCCCATCGGGCGCCCCCACGCGCCGGGGGATCAATGCCACGAGGATCGCGGCGAGGAAGAACGACAGGGCGTCGTATTCGATCGGAAGGACCGGGCCGAAGAGGGCGACGACGATCCCTCCGATCGACAGCCCGATGACCTGGTTGAACGAGCCGGACAACGAGAACAGTCCGTTCGCCGGCCCGAGGTCGGCGAGCGGGACCGACTGGGGGATCATCGCCCCCGAGGCGATGCGGACGATCTGGCCCCCCGCCGCGAGGACCCCGACGAGGACGAGGAGGGTATCCAGGCTGAGGGCGTGGGCGATGACGAGGCCGGAGAGCGCCGCGACGAGGAGACCCTCGCCCACGTTCGTCGCGAGGAGGACCGCCCGACGGTGCCAGCGGTCGACGAGGACCCCCAGGAACGGACCGAGCACGACCGTCGGCACGAGCGTCGCGACGACGACGAGCCCGACCGCGAGGACCGAGCCGGTCGTCTGGAGGACGAGCCAGAGGAGCGCGACCTCGAAGACGAAGTCACCGGACTGCGAGATGAGCTGCGAGGCCCACAGGTAGAGGAACGGGCGACTCCTCAGTGTCCGGCCGAAGCTCGGCGATTCCGGCCCCGGTGCGCCCGCGCCCTCCACCCCCGACCCTGGGGCGACCCAGCAGGTTCGCGGGATTTAGAGGCACCTCTCCGGGCCCCCGCGGCGCGGACGCCTCAGGGTCGAGGGATCCCGAGGGACTGGTCCGTCCTCAGGATCGACGTGGCGGCGTCCGGCGCGAGGTCGAACATCGCCCGGATCGCGTCGACGTTCTCCGGCACGACGATCGACTCCTGGTGGATCGCCTGGAAGAAGTAGGCGTCGGCCCCCTCGACCTTGATCCCGTTCGCCCAGAGGACGTTCTCCATGACATCGGGGCGTGCCTGCCCCCGGTCCCGGGCGTACTCCATGACCTGCGGGGTTCCCTCGACGTGCTCCCACTCGTCGAAGACATGGAAGCGGGGCGAGGCACGGAAGGCGTCCACGAGCTCGGCCGTCGAGGCGGGCGGGCGGGCGAAGCGGACGTGGTTGACATGCACGTGCATGAGCGTCGTCGGGACGACGAGCGCCGTCGTGACGATAGGGAGGTCCGGGAAGATCGTGCGGACGTCCGGACCATGGTGCGACGGCAGCTTGAAGGTCGGCAGGATGCCGTTGATCGGCCCCTTATGGGTCTCCGTGGGGTCCGCCGCACGGCGGACGATCGTCGCCTCCCAGTCCGTGATCCCGTAGCGCGGGCCGAGGACCGCGGCCGCCCGCGCGAGCCCGGTGGTGTTGCAGGAGACCACGCGGACGCGCCGCTTGCCCTTGGCGCTCGCGTAGTTGGCGAGCGCGTTGAACGACACCTCGGCGACGTCGGCCTTCTCCCCGCCCTGGAAGATCGCCGGGAGGTGGGCCGCCTCGTAGAGGCGGACGTTCTCCCGGCCGACCTTGTCCGGGGCGCAGTCGACGACGACGTCGACCTGGTCGAGCAGGTCGGCCAGGGTCCCCGCGAGCGGGATGCCGGCGGCCGCGAACTCCTCCGCCTTCCCGCCCCCGGTCAGGTAGAGGGGATAGCCCCGCTGGCGGGCCGTCCGCGCCTCGAAGCTCGGGCGGGACTTGGTCACGCCAACGAGCTCGAGATCCGGTTGCCGGGCGACGGCGTCCGCGACGCGCTTGCCGATCGTCCCGAACCCGTTGATCCCGACCCGAATCCCCATCGGCGCCGTGCCCCGTCGGCGGAGCGTGGCGGGGGATAAAGGAGTTGTCGGAACCTGCCCCCGGGGACCCTATAAGGTCGGTGGGGCCTCCGCGCCCCGCCATGGATTTCGCGCTGAGCGACGAGGAACAGGCGTTCCAGGCCGCGGTCCGGAAGTTCGGCGACAAGGTCCTCCGCCCGAACGAGCGCCGCATCGACGCGGACGGTCGGATCCCCCCCGAGATCCTCGCCGAGATGGCCCGCTTGGGCCTGCTCGCCATGCCGGCCCCGACGGAGTACGGGGGCATGGGGGCCTCGGCGGTCCTCACCGAGCTCGCCGCCGAGGAGATCGGGCGCGGCGACTCGTCCATGGCGACGGCGGTCTTCTTCCTCCTCGAGGCCGGCTGGGGCTGGGTGATGGGCCGCTACGGCAGCGAGGAGGCGAAGCGGGAGGTGCTCCCGTTGGTCTGCGAGGGCCGGGCGTTCCTGGGGATCGGCACCACGGAGCCCAGCGGCGGGAGCGATCTCGGCGCGATGCGGACCACGTCCCGCCGCGACGGGGACGGCTTCGTCGTGCGCGGGGAGAAGGCGTTCCTTTCCGGCGTCGAGGAGGCGAAGCACCTCGGCGGCGGTCACCTCACCCTGACGCGGGTGGAGGGGGGGACGGGGTACAACCTCCTCTACATCCCGACGAACTCTCCGGGGATCTCGACGCAGAAGTTCGAGAACATGGGCCGGATGGGCATCTCGACCGGGGCGCTCACCTACGATGACGTCCGGGTCCCCGAGCGCTACCTCATCGGCACCGAGGGCCGAGGGTTCGACCGGGCGATGGAGGGGTTCTCCGTCGCGCGCACGTTCGTCTCCGCCGCGTGCATCGGGGCCGCGGAGCGCGCGCTCGAGACGGGCATGGCCTACATCCGGGAGCGCACCGCGTTCGGGCGCCCGCTCGGGAAGTTCGAAGGGATCCAGTTCGAGCTCGTCGACCTCTACGCCCAGGTCGAGGCGGTGAAGTGGCAGTGCCGCCGCGCCGCCTGGCTGCTCGACACCTACACGCTCCGGGGCGACCCCTCCCACCGCAGCGAGGTCGACCGCGCGGTGGCGTCGGTGAAGCTCACCGCGCCGCCGATCGCCTTCGAGGCCGTCAAACGCGTCATGATGTGGTTCGGTGCCGCGGGCTACACCAAGGACGTCGGCCTCGAGCTCGGCTTCCGCGGGATCATGTCCTACATGGTCGGCGCCGAGGGGGGTCTCAACATCATGCGCATCATCCTCGGTCGCGAGCTCCTCGGCAAGGAGTTCGTTCCCTACAAGTGATCGGCCATGCCCCAGCGAGCGGACCGCGGGGCGATCTCCGAGGAGCGGTTCCACCGCTGGGCCCGCCGCGCGCTGGCCGCCGGCCGGACGGGGCTGCTCCCGCTCGGCGACGACACCGCCGCCCTGGCGCTTCCCGGCGATGGGGTCGCGCTCCTGACGACGGATGCGCTTACCGAGGGGACCCACTTCCTCGACCGCTCTCCCCCGCGGGCGATCGGACGGGCGACCGCCGCCGTGAGCTTGAGCGACCTCGCGGCGAAGGGCGGGCGGCCGGTCGCCCTGCTGGTCGCCGTTCTCCTTCCCCCCGGAACCCCCGAGCGCTGGGCGCGGGAGGTCCTGACCGGCGCGGAGGCGGAGATGGCCCGTTTCGGCGCCCACGTCGTCGGGGGCGACACCAAGCCCGCGCGGACCCGGGCCGTCGTCGGGACCGCCCTCGGGATCTCCCGGCGCGGCCGCCTTTCTCCCCGCACGGCCGCCCGAGCCGGGGACCTCCTCGTGGTGACGGGCGCGGTCGGCCGGGGTGGCCTCGCCGCGCTCGGGCTCGGCCGGTCGCCGTCACCGGCCGCGCTCCGAGCCCTCTTGGACGTCCGCCCGCGCGTGCGCGAGGGCCCCGTCCTCGCCGAGTTCGCTGACGCGACGCTCGACACCTCCGACGGGCTCGCCCAGGCGGCCCGGCTCCTCGCCGAGGCGAGCCGGGTCCGCCTCGAGATCCGGACGGAGGATATCCCGATCCATCCGGCCCTCGTGCGCCGGCGCTCCACGGCCGCCGCCCGGCTCGCCTCGGCGTTCTACGGGGGCGACTACGAACTGCTCGCGGCCATTCCCCCGGGCCGTCTGGCCCGCGCGCGCGCGGCACTGTCCGTTCTCGGCTGTCCCCTCACCCCGATCGGCGAGGTCCGGCGGGGTAGCGGCGCCTGGCTCTCCGATGCGACCGGCCGCTTCCGGCCGATGCCACCGCCGGGCTGGCGCCCGTTCGCGCGTCGGCGGGCCGCGCGATAGGGCTTTGGCCCCGCGGCCGTCCCTCGGACCGTGGAGGCGCTCTCCGCGGTCCATCTGTCAAAGGACTACCCGGCCCGGGGCCGGCCGGTCCGGGCGCTGGACGAGGTCGACCTCGCGCTGGAGAAGGGCCGCCTGTTCGCGTTCCTCGGCCGGAACGGAGCGGGCAAGACGACGTTCATCAAGATCGCCGCGACGCTCCTCCTACCGACCGCGGGGAGCGTGACCCTCTTCGGCCACGATGTCGTGCGCGAGCCGGCGAAGGTCCGCCCCGACCTTGCGATCGTCCCGCAGGAGGGGCGGCCGTTCTTCCACCTCACGCCCCGCGAGCACATCCGCGAGTACCTGCTCGTCCGCGGTGCCGCGTCCGAGTCGGCGCGGGACCGGACCGAGCAGATGGTCGCGGCGATGGGGCTCGGCCCCTACGCCGACGAGCCGAGCTACCGGCTCTCGGGGGGGCTGCAGCAGCGGACCCTCGTCGCGATGATCCTCGCGACCCGGGCGCCGTTCCTCTTCCTGGACGAGCCGACCCTCGGCATGGACCCGTTCGCCCGCCGCCAGGTGTGGGAGGTCATCCGGGAGGCGGTCCGGGCCGGTTCGACCGTCCTGCTCACGACCCACTACCTCGACGAGGCCGAGCAGCTCAGCGAGGAGCTCGCCGTCATCGAGGGCGGCCACGTCCTCTACCGGGGGACCGCCGAGGCGCTGCGCTCGACCCTGCATCGGGAGGTCCGCCTGCAGTTCACGGGGGGCGTCACGCGCGACGACCTCGCCCCGCACGGCCGGGTCTACGCCGACAGGGACCGGCTCGTCCTCCTCACGACCCGGGCGGCGGTCCGGGGGCTCACCGAGCTGGCCCTCGAGCGGGGGAGCGAGATGACCGTCGGCCCGGTCACGCTCGAGGAGGCGTTCCTCGAGCTGGTGGGCCGGGGGATCGAGGAGGGGACGTGAGCCTCGCCCTCCAGGCGCGGGCGGCCGCGCGGATCTGCTACTTCAACGGGATCATCCCGCTCTGGCGCCAGCCGCTCCTGATGGGCGCGGTGTTCCTCACGCCGTTCAGCTTTCTGTTCTTCCTCTACGTGATCGCGCAGCGGGCCGAGCTCCCCTTCGGCATTCTGGGCGGGGTCCTCTTCACCGTCCTGTTCACGGGCAACGGAATGCTCAACGACTGTGCCTACCTCAGGCTCGAGCGGCAGCTGCAGCAGATCTTCGTCGTGAGCCCGGTGCGGCCGCTCGCCTACGTCCTCGGCATGGCGCTGAGCGAGCTCGCCTTCGCCCTCCCCGCGCTCGTCCTGTTCCTCGGGATCCTTGCGACGGTCCACCCGTTCGGCCTGGGGGCCCTCGCCCTGCTCGCCGGAGTGATCGTCCTCACCTGGCTCATGGCGACGACGCTGGGGTTCCTCATCTCGACGTTCTTCCGCCAGCTGCGCGAGATCTGGCCGATCGGTACGCTCGTCTTCTCCTCGCTGAGCGTTCTCCCGCCGCTCTTCTACCCGATCGCGGCGATCCCGGCGGGCTGGCGGTGGGTGGCGTTCCTCGCCCCGTCGACGTTCGCCGGCCAGCTGGCGGACTACGCGGTCGGCCTCCCGGCGGCCGGCGGCTTCTCCCCGCCCGCCCTCGGGTCGCCGTGGTTCGACCTCGCCGGGCTCGTCGGCTCGACATTCCTCTTCGCGCTCGCCGCGATGTTCCTGTCCCGCTGGCGCGAACCGTAGGCCCTCGAAGCGGCGTGCCATGCGTCGGCCTCGCAATGTTGACGCTAGCCTCAAGTAGGCCACGACCCGTGGCCGGCGCATCTCGGGGTGTCCTCGATGCCGAACGCTGCGGAAGCTGCCAATCCGTTCGAGACCGCGAAACGCCAGGTCGATATCGTCGCCGATCTCCTGGGGATCAATGGCGGGGTGCGCGAGATGCTCAAGCATCCGAAGCGCGAGCTCACCGTCAACTTCCCCGTCCGTATGGACGACGGGAGCTACCGGGTCTACACCGGCTACCGGGTCCAGTACAATATGGCCCGGGGCCCGACGAAGGGCGGGATCCGCTACCATCCCAACGTCTCGATCGATGAGGTCCGCGCCCTCGCGGCCTGGATGACGTGGAAGTGCGCCGTCGTGAACCTCCCCTACGGCGGAGCGAAGGGCGGCGTCATCTGCGATCCGAAGCACATGTCGAAGGGCGAGCTCGAACGGCTCACCCGGCGCTTCGCGAGCGAGATCTCCCCGCTCATCGGCCCCGAGATGGACATCCCCGCGCCCGACGTCTACACCGACTCGCAGACGATGGCCTGGATCATGGACACCTTCTCCATGCAGCGGGGCTACTCGGTCCCGGGCGTCGTGACGGGCAAGCCGATCGCCCTCGGCGGCAGCGAGGGGCGCGGCGAGGCCACGGGCCGGGGCTGCGCCTACGTCATCCGCGAGGCGGCGCCCCACGCCGGGGTCAAGGTCCACGGCGGGAGCGTCGCGGTCCAGGGGTTCGGCAACGCCGGCAGCGTCACCGCGAAGATCCTGCATGACGAGCAGGGCGCCAAGATCGTCGCCATCTCCGACTCCCAGGGCGGGATCTACAAGGCCGACGGGCTCAACCCGCACGCCGTCGAGGAATACAAGGCGAAGACGGGCTCCGTCGTCGGCTTCCCGGGCGCGAAGGCGATCTCGAACGAGGAGCTCCTCGAGACGAAGGCCGACATCCTCGTCCCCGCGGCGCTCGAGAACCAGATCACGAAGGCGAACGCCGACAAGATCCAGGCGCGCCTCGTCGCCGAGGCGGCGAACGGCCCGACGCTCCCCGAGGCGGACACGATCCTCTTCCAGAAGAAGGTGACCGTCCTCCCCGACATCCTCGCGAACGCGGGCGGCGTCACGGTGAGCTACTTCGAGTGGGCCCAGGACATCCAGGGCTACTTCTGGGAGCTCGCCGACGTGAACCGCCGGCTCGAGCGGGTGATGACCCATTCCTACGCCGCGGTCCACGAGACGGCGGCGAAGCACCAGGTCCACAACCGCACGGCCGCCTACGTGGTCGCGATCCAGCGGGTCGCCGAGGCGATCCGGCTGCGCGGCATCTACCCGTAGGCGCCAGCCTTTTCGCGAACCCCTTCCCTAGCCCGACCGCATGCCCGACTTCCCCCGCTGCCGCCGCACCAGCTGGAGCGACGCCGACGCCTGGGCCGACGCCCTCACCGAGAAGATCCAAACGGCCGGCCGCCGACCCGAGACGATCGTCGCGCTCACCCGCGGCGGATGGGTCCCCGCCCGCCTCCTCGCCGACCGGCTCGGGATCAAGCGCCTCGTGAGCCTGCGGGCGCAGCACTGGGGCGTGACGGCGACGCCGAGCGGGCGGGCGGAGCTCACCGAGGGCCTGAGCGGCCCGGTGAAGGACCAGGACGTCCTGGTCGTCGACGACATCACCGACACCGGCCAGAGCCTCGAGCTCGCGACGGCCCACGTCACCGCGGCCGGGGCGCGTCGGGTGGAGAGCGCGACGTGCCTGCACATCAACCACTCGAAGTTCCGCCCGACCTACTTCGCCCAGGAGATCCCGCGCGAGGCCTGGGTCTGGGTGATCTTTCCCTGGAACTACTGGGAGGACCTCGCGACGCTGGGACAGCGCGCGCTGGCGGAGACCCGGAGCCTCGAGGGCGCGGCCGCGCTCCTGGACGAGCGCTGCGGGCTGCGCGTGCCGCTCACGGAGCTGCGGGCGGCCACCGATCGGACGACCCCGTCCGCCTGAGGTCCGCTCAGCCGGGGAGGGAGCCGGCCCCGGTGGACGCGCCGCGGGTCTTGATGTACTGCTGGAGCGCGCCGGCCCCCAGGATGAGGGCGACCCCGGCCATGAGGGTCACCGCGATGACGGGGACCTGCGTCGGCCCGGTGAACGCCTCGATGTACTGGACCAGGAAGAGGAGGCCGTAGGAGACCGACCCGATGCCGATGATCGAGATGGTCGCGATCCCGTACGACCGCGGCAGCCGCCCCCGGCTGAAGTAGCGGCGGATGGCACGGCCGGACTCCCAGACCTCCGACCCCACGAGCCACCAGATGAGGCCGGCGAGGCTGAAGTCGAGGACCCGGGCGAGCGGCTCGTCGCTCGGGTGCCCGATGTAGGCATTGTACCCCTGGAGGAAGCCGATGGCGACCACGATGATCGCGATGATCCCGAAGCCGAAGGCCACGGACCCCTGGCGGATGTCCGTCGACGCCGAGCGGATCGAGTCGATGATCGCCTCGTCGATGTCGAACGTCCAGAAGATGAGGTAGATCCCGAGCAGGATCAGAAGGCCGATGACGCCCCACCAGATGACCCCGGCGGCGGCCGCGACGCCGAGGATGATCGAGACGAACGCGAACGGGAGGACCGTCTTCGCGCGAAGCTTGGGGTCCTTGAGCGCCCGGATCAGGGTGTAGTAGGTCGACTCCAGGCTCGCGCTCTGCCGGATGAAGACGCGGTGGACCCCGTCGACCCGCACGCGCGAGGCCAGGATCGGGAAGAGGTACTCGTCCTCGGCGCCGTCGGAGACGAGGTGCGCCGACTGCGCCGGGATCTGGACGAGGACGCGGTCGAACTGCTCGGCGACGCGGCGGTCGGAAAGCAGCCCGACCTTCGGCGAGCCGGTGAGCACCACCACCTCGGCCTCATCGCCGACCTTGCGGATCTCGTCGAGCAGGCGCACGGCCGCGAGCATCGCGTTGGTGTCCGCGTCCTCGGGGTCCTCGGTCCCGAGGCGGAGGGCCGCGTCGAGGACCGCGGCCCGGCCGACGACCGGTCCCTCGACCCCGGCCTTGCGGCCGAGGTCGTCGTCCCGGTCGACACACACGACGAGGCGCATGGCCCGGGTTCATGGGAGCCCGGCACGATAACCTCTTTCGTCGACTAGCACGCGGGACCGCCCGGTCCGGCCCGGCCGGCCGCGCACGGCCCCCGCGAGGAGTTAATATCCCGGGCGCCCCCAGCCCCGCCGGCGATGGTCGAGCTTCCCGACAAGTCCACCCGCCTCATCGACTGGTACCTCGAGGTGCTCGACGCGGCCCAGCTCACCGACAAGCGCTACGGCGTCAAGGGGATGAACGTCTGGACCCCGTACGGGTTCCAGGCGCGGCGCCAGCTCGACGCGGTGATGATCCGCGCGATCGAGGCGACCGGCTCGGCGCCGGTCGAGTTCCCGGCCCTGATCCCGCAGACGGAGTTCCAGAAGGAGAAGGACCACATCAAGGGGTTCGACGCGCAGGTCTACTGGGTGACCCGCGGCGGGGCGACGGAACTCGACATCCCCCTCGTCCTCCGGCCGACGAGCGAGACGGCGATGTACCCCGTCTTCGCCCTGTGGGTCCGCTCCCACCGCGACCTCCCGCTCAACGTCTACCAGATCGTCAACACGTTCCGGTACGAGACGAAGACGACGCGGCCGTTCCTCCGGGTGCGCGAGATCCACTTCTTCGAGGAGCACACCTGCCAGGTCGACGAGGCGACCGCCACGGCGCGCGTCGAGTCGAACCTCGCCGCGTTCGGCGAGATGGCCCGGGCGTTCGTCCTGCCGTTCCTCGCGATCCGCCGGCCGGAGTGGGACAAGTTCCCCGGGGCGTTCTACTCCGTGGCCCTCGACATCCCCGTCGGGGGAGCGCGGACCCTGCAGATCGGCAGCATCCACCACTACCGCGAGAACTTCTCGGGTCCGTACGGGATACGGTACGAGGCGGCGGACGGGAGCCAGAAGCTCGTCCACCAGACGACGTTCGGCCTCTCCGAGCGCCTCCTCGGGGCCGTCGTCGCGGTCCACGGGGACCAGAAGGGGGTCGTCTTCCCCCCCGCGCTCGCCCCGTACCAGGTCGTGATCGTCCCGATCCCGGGTAAACCGGGCGCTCCCGACCCGGCGCCGGCGGCCCTCGCCCTCGCCGACGCCCTGCGCGCCCGCGGGCTCCGGGTCGAGGTCGACCGGTCCGACGAGCGGCCCGGAGCGAAGTACTACCGCCACGAGCTGCGCGGGGTCCCGCTGCGGCTCGAGATCGGGGCCCGGGAGGCCGCGGCCGGCACGGCGACCGCCGTCGACCGGCTCGGCACGAAGCGTCTGCTCGGACCGAACGACCTGCCGGGGGCGGTCGAGGCGGCCCTCGCCGACTTCGGCGCGGCGCTCCGGGCGGCCGCCGAGGCCCGGTTCGCGGCCGCCTTCTCCGAGGCGCGCTCGCTGACGGAGCTGCGGGGCTCGACGTCCGTCCGTGTCCTCCGCTGGTGCGGGCGGGAGGCGTGCGGGCACGAGGTGGAGACCGCGATCGACGGGGCCCTCCTCGGCACCGCGGAGGGGCCCCTCCCGTTCAAGGTCGAAGGGGAGGGAGGGTGCATCGCGTGCGGAGCGTCCGAGGGGACCCGATGGGCGCTCGCGGCCCAGCCGCTCTGATCGGCGTCCCCTTCGCCGCTACGGGTGGGTCGGGGCCGGCACCGGCGGGGTGGGCATCGTCAGCCACATCCCCGCGAGGCCGAACAGCACGAGCACGGAGACGATCGCGTAGACGCCGTTGTCGACCCAGACGTCGAAGCTGAGCCCCCACCAGAGGAAGAAGACGACCCCCAGGACGACCAGGCCGGCGAAGGCGTAGAACTGGATCCGCCGGAACAGCGGCAGCTCGGAGACCGAGCGCGCCGACGCGTGCGTCTCCTCCGGCGTGGCCATGGGGGACTTCCACCCGGGCCCGCCCACATAACCGTTGCGGGCCCTCAGAGGGTTTATCGTCCCTCCCGGGCGTCCTTGGGGGCGTGAAGGCCCTCGAGGGGGGCGACGACCCGCCGGCGCCGGGGTCCGCCCTGCCCCCCGACCTGCCGGCCGAGGAGGTCCGGACCCTCGCCTACGCGAGCGCGATCGGGAGGGAGTTCGACTTCTCCCTCCTCGCGGCGGCGATGGGGGCGCCCGCCGAGCCGCTCGCCGAGCAGCTCGAGCGGCTCACCCATCGGGGACTGCTCCGGGAGCGGCCGGGCGGAGACCGGTTCGCGTTCGTCGACGATGAGCTGAGGGCCCGGGTCTATCAGTCGCTGACCGCGAGCCGGCTGCGCGTCCTGCACCGGAAGATCGGGGAGGCGATGGAACGGCTCCATCCGGACGCCCCGCCGGAGGCCCTGGCCGAGCTCGGGCGCCACTTCTTCCTCGGGAAGGTGCCGGAGAAGTCCTACCGGTACAACCGGCGAGCCGCCGCGCACGCCCGCGAGCAGGAATCTCCCGAGGACGCCGCCCACCACCTCGAGCGCGCCCGGATCGACCTGAAGGGGCTGCCGGGAGACCACGCCCGGGAGGAGACCGAGCTCGCCGAGGATCTCGGGAACCTCTACTACTCGGTGGGCGACGTCCGCTCCGCGGACCGGCTCTACGTGGAGGCCCTCGAGCGGGTCGGCGAGCGGGACGCGAAGGCCCGGGCGCGCCTTCTCCTCGCCCGCGCGGAGGTGGCGCGGGACACCCTGGACGCCGACGCCGCACGGACCCACGCCCGCGCGGCCCACGAGCTGTTCAGCTCCGTCGGGGACCTCACGGGAGTCGCCTCCGTCCACCGCATCCTCGGCCGGATCGCCTTCCACCGCGGGGCCTACCGGGAGGCGCTCGACGAGGCGATCAGCGCCCTCGACCTCCTCCAGCACTCCGGCGACGACCGGACGCTCGGCCGGCTCAGCATCGACATCGGCAACGCGTTCGCGATGCTGGGGACGGACGTCCAGCCCGAGGCCGTCTCGTGGTACGAGCGGGCGATCGACCGTCTCGAGCGGGCGGAGGATTTCTCCGAGCTCGCCCGCGTCCACCTCAACCTCGCCTCGATCGTCGGGCGGTCGAACGCGCTCGACGGCCTCGACCACCTCGCCCGGGGGCGCGAGTATGCCGACCGGGCCCACGAGCCGCGCTGGTCGGGCTGGGGGCTCGCGATGGGGGTCGAGATGCGGCTCGCCCTCGGTCAGGTCGACGAGGCCCAGCGTGACAACCAGCACGCCCGGCGGCTCCTCGAGCGCGTCGACGATGCCCTCGGCCTCCAGCAGGTCGCGGCGAACACCGGCCTCATCTGCGAGCGCTCCGGCCAGTGGGAGGAGGCCGAGGCCGCCTACCGGGACGCGATCGAACGCGCGGAGCGCCACCACCTCCCGGCCGAGGCCGCCGAGGCGCACTTCCATCTGGCCCGTCTCCGCTTCAAGATGCGGGACCTCCCCGGCGCCCGGGTCGAGTACGCGGCGGCGCGGGCGGTCGATCTCTCCGTCCTGAGCCCGCCGTCGGCGCGGGGGCTCGAGGAGCTCGGTCGCCAGCTGGCCGCCGGCGACCCGCCGGCGGCCCCCGGCCGGCCCGCGGCGGACCGCGCGGCGCCGTAGGCTTTTTCTACCCGCCCTTAACGTGAGTTACGCTCGTGTGGGCCCCGACCCCCGCGGGTGAGAGTGCCGATCGGCTCGTCGGCCGCACCGAAGTGGCGGAGCGGGTCCTCCACCTCCTCCAGGGGGTGCGCGACGGTCCTCCGGGCCGCATGCGGGTCCTGGTCGGGGAGGGGGGGGTCGGCAAGAGCACGGTCCTGCGCGCCGCCGAGGCGACGGCCCGCGCCCTCGACTACCTCGTCCTTGCGGGGCGCGCGCTCCCGACGGACCTTCCCCCGCCGTTCGGCATCGTCCGCGAACTCGTGCGGGCCGAGCAGGAGGAGCGCCGCCGATCCCGCGAGGCGCCCCGGGCGATGGCGCTGCCACTGTTCGCCGCCGCCGTCGAGCGCCGGCGGGGGGCGGAAGATGCCGCCCCCGACGCGGATGGGGAACCGGCGACGGCCGACCATCTCCTCGAGCACCTCGCCCTGCCTTTGGAGCGGGTCGACCTCGACCGCAGCACCCTGTTCGGGCGCCTCGCGGACTTCTTCCTCGAGCTCGCGAAGGACCGCCCGCTCGCCCTCGTCCTGGACGACCTCCACCTCGCCGACGATTCCTCGCTCGAGTTCCTCCGCCGTTTCGTCCCGATGCTGCCCGAGGGACGGATCGCGATCCTCGCCTCGGTCGCGCCGTCGTCGGACCGCTCGCCGAACGCGGAAGCGTGGTGCGAGGGCCTCGCGGGCCAGCCCGAGGTGACGTTCGACACGCTCCGGCCGATGTCCGAGTCCGAGCTGGGCGAGTACGTCCGCCTCCTGCTGTCGGGCCGCGACCCCGGCCACGACGCCCTCATGCGCTGGTTCTCCCAGACCGAGGGCAATCCGCTCCTCGCCCAGTACCTCGTCCGGGCGGCGATGGGGGTCGCCCCGCGCCTCCCCGAGGCCGAAGGCCGCTCCGACCTCGGGGAGATCCTCCACGCCCACGTGGGGGCGCTCGCCGAGGCCGAGCAGCGGGTTCTGGTCTACGCGGCCGTCCTCGGCCGGGAGTTCGACTTCGCGACCC
Organism: Thermoplasmata archaeon; assembly: GCA_027315455.1. Lineage (GTDB taxonomy): Archaea > Thermoplasmatota > Thermoplasmata > Lutacidiplasmatales > UBA184 > Lutacidiplasma. The sequence continues at coordinate 102,222 of DAHUXZ010000002.1, forward strand.
TCGCCCGGGCGTCCGGCCAGGAGGAGGAGCGGCTGAGCGAGATCCTCGACCGTCTGGTCCACGGCGGGCTCCTGCGGGAGCGGGGAGGAGAGGTCTACGAGTTCGCGAGCGAGAGCCTCCGGGCCAAGGTCTACGCCCGGCTGACCGAGACGCGCCGGCGGCTCCTCCACGCCAAGGCAGCCCAGGCGCTTCTCGAGCGGGGCGGGGGGGCCGACGCGACCTTCGAGCTCGCGCGGCAGTTCTACCTCGGCCGCGATGACCCCCGCGGCGTCGAGTTCAACCGGCGGGCCGCGGACCTCGCCATCCAGGCGTTCGCCTTCGACTCGGCCGCGGTCCATCTCGAGCGGGCGCTCGAGTGCCAGCGGCGGATCGCCCCCCGCGACGCGACGGCCGAGGTCCGCCTCCTCATCGAGCTCGGCCGCATGTGGGACGAGCTCGGCGACCTGCGCCGCTCCGAGGAGGTCCTGCTCGACGCCGTCGCCCGGGCCCGCGCGCTTCCCGAGGGGGAGAGCGAGCTCGCGCTCGCCCTGCTCGGGCTCGCGAACACGCGCTCCGACCTCAGCCAGTACGTCTCGGCACGGGACATCGCCTCCGAGGCGTACCGCATCCTCGAGCGCCTCCAGCACCCCCGGGGGCTGATGACGGCGCACCGCGCCCTCGGCGTCGCCTGCTGGCGGATGGGGGACCTGGTGGCGGCCGAGGACCACCAGCGGGCCGAGATCGCGCTCGCCGAGAGCGGGGGAACGCCCGCCGAGCTCGGCCACGCGATGATCGACCTCGCCAACACCCTCATCCTGCACGGTAGCGCGCGGACCGACGAGGCCCTCGACCTCTACGAGCGCGCGGCGAGGGTCTTCGAGAAGACCCAGGACGCGAGCGCCCAGGCGCGGGTCCTCATGAACCGCGCGCTCCTCCACCACTTCGCCGGCCGTCACGCGCCGGCGCTGACCGACATGACGGCCGCCCTCGCGGCCGCCGAGCGCTCCCGCTCTCGGATCTGGATCGGCTACTGCAGCCTCAACCTGGCGCAGTTCCACGTCGAGGGCGGGGCGCCGGTGCGGGCCCGGGAGGAGATCGACCGGGCCTCCGCCCTCCTCGAGCCGCTCGGGGACCAGCTGGCCCACCAGCAGGCGACGATGATCCGCGGGATGATCGCCGGGGCCGAGGGCAACCTCGTCCAGGCCGAGGCGCACTTCGTGGACGCCCTGGCCGAGGCGCGGACGCTCTCGCTCCAGCCGGAGGAGGCCGAGATGCACTACCGGCTCGCCGCCCTCGCGGTCCGCCGGGGCGACCCGCAGACCTCCCGCCTCGAGCTCGCGGCGGCGCGACGGGCCGGCATCGCCCAGGTGCACGTCGACCTGCTCCCCCGCGTGGAGGAGCTCGAATCCCGCCTGACGGGAGAGGTTCCGGTCGAGACCCCGCACGCTTAAGGGCGCCGCGGACGCTCTCCGGACGTGACGGCCGGCGCGGCGCACGGCGCGGGCCGGACCGCACCGGACGGCTCACCCTACCCCGACCGGACCCGCCCGGAGTTCGAGCGCGATGTGCAGGCGATGTTCGCCCATATCGCGCGACGCTACGACTGGTTCGACCACCTCGCGTCGCTCGGCCAGGACTACCTGTGGCGGCCCCGGGCGATGTGGGACCTCGACCGATTCCGTGCGGGGCGTCCCGTTCACCGGGTGCTGGACGTCGGCTGCGGCACCGGCGATTTCACGCTCCTGGCCGCCCTCCACTATCCGCAGGCCCGGGTCGTCGGGGCGGACTTCACCCGGGCGATGCTCGCACGCGCCCGCCCCCGGTTCCTTCGGCCTCCGGCGGGGGGCCGGGTCGACCTCGATCGCGCGAGCGCCCTCACCCTCCCGTTCCGCGACGGGACGTTCGACGTGGTCATGTCGGCGTTCGTCGCGCGGAACCTGCCCCGACTGGCGGACGCCCTGGGCGAGGCCCGCCGGGTCCTCGCCCCGGGCGGGACGATCCTCATCCTCGAGATCACCGAGCCGGCCTCCCCCGTCATCCGCGGCCTCTTCCACCGCTACTTCGACACCATGGTCCCGTTCCTGGGGAGCCTCGTGCGGAGCGCCGGCCCGTACCGCTACCTGCCGGAGTCGCTCCGCTACCTTCCCGACCGGGCGGGGATGCTCGCGCTCCTGCGCGGCCGAGGGTTCGGCCGCGTCGCGGCGGTCCCCCAGTCCCTCGGCATCGTCACCTCCTACCTCGGGGAGGTCCCCCCCGCGGCGCAGGCGTTAAGCCCCGGGGCGCCGAGCGTCGCGGGAGACCGCCGATGAGCGCACCGACGTTCGACGCCTTCCGCTACGCGCACGAGCACTGGGACGAGGTCGCCTGGCTCAGCCAGAACACGAACCACATCGGGCCGGCGGGTATCGTCCAGGAGGCGCTCGCCGAGGCCGTCCGCGCCCGCCACTACGAAGGGTACCCGTTCGCCCCCGGGACCCCGGAATTGCGCGCGCTCGTGCTCCGCGACCTCGGCTTCCCCGACGACGCGGGGCTCCAGATCAGCGCCGGAGGGACCGAGGCGCTCTACATGCTCACCCGCGCGCTCCTCGCCCCGGGCGACGAGGTGATCGCCTCCGACCCCAGCTATCTCATCATCCACCGGTTCGTCGAGCTCGCGGGGGCGCGCAGCCGGAACCTCGAGATCTACGCGCCCCCGTACCGCCTCACCGCCGAGCGCGTCCGGGACGCCATCTCGCCGACGACCCGGATGATCCTCCTCATCGACCCGCTCAACCCCCTGGGGAGCGGCTACCCGGCGGAGGAGGTGCGGGCGATCGCCGAGATCGCCCACGACCACCACCTCACCCTCCTCAACGACGTCACGTACCGGGACTTCGCCGACCGCCCGACGCTGGCCGCGACGTTCGCGCCGGAGGAGACCCTCACGGTCTGGTCGGTGTCGAAGAACTGCGGCCTCGCCGGTCTCCGGCTCGGCGGCCTCGCCGGCCGGCCGGATCTGGTGCGGAAGGTCGCCCGCTTCAACACCAACGACCTCGGGGTGAACGTGCTCGCGCAGGCCGCCGCCACCGCGGCCCTGCGGACGAAGCCCGAGTGGATCGGCGAGCTCCGCCGCCAAGTGCGCGCGAACCAGGAGCGGATCCGGGCGGTCGTCCAGGAGGTACCGGGAGCGCACCTGCCCGTGTTTCCCTCCCAGGCGAACATGTTCTGCATCGATATCGCCGAGACCGGGGTCGGGCCGGAGGCGCTCCAGCGCGAGATGCTCGTCACCGACCGCGTCTTCATCCGCGCGGGCAGCTACCTCTCCCCGCGGTTCGGGGAGCGCTTCGTCCGGGTCTCGTTCTCGAATCCCCCCGGTGACATCGAGCGGTTCGCCCGGTCGTTCCCCCGGGCCGTCGCCGCGCTGCGGACGGGGTCTACGGTCCGGGGCTAGCCGGGCGGAGGGGACGACCCCGGCCGGCCGATCGTCACGTCGACGACGGCGTGGAGGCGCCCGGGGCCGTAGGCCTTGACCTCGCGCCCGGCCACGGTCGCGGGCCCCGCTCCCCTCCGGCCCAGCGCATCGGCGACCCGGGCCTCGGCCTCCGCGACGCCGCCGCGGGTGCCGGTGATGAGATGGACGTGGAGGACCCCGCCGTCGGGCCGGAGCAGCTCGACCCCCCGGGCGAGCCAGGGCAGCGCGTCGGGCAGCCAGCCGAGGATCACCCGGTCCGCACCACCCCGGGGGAGCGGGAGGGTCCGGTTGTCGCCGAGGAGCGCCGTCACGCGGTCCGCCACCCCGTTGGCCCGGGCGTTGACCTCGAGGTAGTGGTGGGCGAGGGGGTTGACCTCGCACGCCACGACCCGCCCCGCTCGGCCGACGACGGCCGCCGGGAGGGCGAAGTAGCCGATGCCGGCGAAGAGGTCGACCACCGTCTCCCCGGGCCGGGTCAGGCGGCCGATCCGCTGCCGCTCGGTCCGGTTGCCCCGGGCGAAGAGCAGCTTCGCCGCGTCGAAACGGTAGCGGATCCCGTGCTCGACGACCTCGGTCTCGGTCGATCCGCCGGCGATCGTCTCGAGGTCCGGAAGGCGCATCTCGCCCCGGACCGGGCCGTGCCGGGCGAGGACGGCCTCGACCCCGAGCTCCTCCCGGTAGAGCTCGCCGAGCAGGTGGCGGTGCGGCCGCAGCGGGGGCGGGAGGCAAAGGATCAGGACGCGCCCGACCCGCTGGTACCCCGACGGGAGAAGGGCGGCCGGACCCGGACCGATGCGTTCGGCGAGCCGGGAGCGCACGCGGGCCACGGGCGACGCCCGCCTTTCGGCGGACCGGCCGGGACGCGCCCCGGCGGCGGTAGCGGAGGGGAAGGTCACGCCGCGGGGCTCGGCGTGGCGGTCTCGAGGATCATGTCGAGGAACTGCTTGAGGTGCGCCGTGAGGATCGGGTTGTCGGTGAACCCGCACGCGTCGAGCCCCGGTGCGGCCATGAGCGCGTGGGCCCCGTCGGCGAGGACCTCCGTCGCGAGCAGGTTGTTGCGGGGGATGTAACGGACGCCGTCCGGCGTGCGCTGGAGCGGCTGGGTGATGAACGTCACCTCGACCCCCCGCTTCACGGCGTGGACGATCTTCTTCCCGAGCTCCTCCCGAAGCTCGTTGAGCTGGGGCGTCGTCAGGATGAACGACTTCGTGGACTGGTCGAGGAGCTCGCCGATCTTCTGGAGGACCTTCGGCCGACCGCTCAGGAGGTAGACGAGCTGGGGCTCGCCGTGCTCCCCCACGATCTGGTGCAGGGTCTCGAGCTTCTCGAAGACCTCCTGGATCGCCGTCTTGAGGGAGCCGGCGACCTCGAGGGGGGGCTTCGGCCGGAAGAGGATCGGCTTGCCGCCGGTCGGGGAGGCGTAGCCCTTCTCGCTCAGCGACTCGAGGACCTTGTAGGCCGAAGTGCGCGGGATCCCGGCCGTCTGGGCCAAGGTCGCGGCGTCCCCGACGCCGCGGGCGACGAGGGCGATGTAGGCGCGCGCCTCGTACACGGTGAGGCCCACCTTCCCGAGGACCTCGACGGCCCGACGGTACTCCTGGGAGATCTCGCTCCCGAGGGAGACGGCCACCTCCTCGATCGTTGCCATGCCCTCCCGGGACTAGGGCCGGGGCTCTTAAGCGTGGGTGTCGGCGGGGGAACTACGGGACCGGCTCCGTCAGCTTGAGGAGGGCGGCCGGGCCGAGGAGCGCGTCGGCCTCGGCCTCGGTCAAAAGCTGCCGGTCGACGAGGAGCCGGCGGACCGTAACCCCGGTGCGCTCCGACTCGTGGATGAGCTCGGCGACCTTGAGATAGCCGAAGCGGGGGGTAAGGATCGTCGCGAGGGCCATCGAGCCGAGGAGGTAGCGCTCCAGGGCCTCGGGGTGGGGCGTGATCCCGTCGACGCACGTCCGGGCGAAGACGGGAAGGTAGCGGGCGAGGATCCCGGCGGAGAAGAGGACCTCGTAGGCGGAAAGGGGCATCATCACGTTGATCTCGAGCTGGCCGGCCTGCACGGCCAGGGTCGTCGCGAGGTCGGCGCCCACGACGTGGAAGGCGACCATGTCGAGGCATTCGGCGGCCGAAGGGTTCACCTTCGCCGGCATGATCGACGAGCCGGGCTGGATCTCGGGGAGCCGGATCTCGTCGAATCCCGTCGCCGGGCCCGAGGAGAGGAGGCGGAGGTCGTTCGCGATCCGCACGAGCTCGCCGGCGAGGGTGCGGAGCCACGCCGACGCCGCCCCCAGGGGCCAGCGGCTCTGCATCGTCTCGAACGGGTCCCGGGCCTCCCGCAACGCAAGTCCGCTCGCGCGGGCGTACTCGTGGACGGCCGCCGCCCGGAAACCGGGCCGGGAGTTGATACCGCTGCCGACGGCGCTGCCACCGAGGGGGAGCTCGGCGAGCGCGGACTCCACGGACGGCAGGGTCTCGAGGACATGCCGCAGCGCACTGGCGTACGCCGAGAGCTCCGCCCCGAGGGTGACCGGCATGGCGTCCTTGAGGTGGGTGCGCCCCGCCTTCGGCAGCCCCGCGAACTCCGCGCCCTTGCGGGCAAGGCTGTCGGCGAGGGTCGTGACCGCCGCCCGAACCTCCGCGAGCGCGAAGAGGACCGCGACCTGGGCGGCCGAGGGGAACGTGTCGTTCGTCGACTGGCCCCGGTTCACGTGGTCGTTCGGGCTCAGGTGAGCGTAGTCCCCCCGCGGGCGGCCGAGGAGCTCGAGGGCCCGGTTCGCGATCACCTCGTTGACGTTCATGTGGAAGGAGGTGCCGGCGCCCGCCTGGAAGACGTCGACCACGAACTCGGCGTTGAGACGCCCGTCGGCGACCTCCTGCGCGGCCGCTTCGATCGCGCGGCCCCGGTCCGCATCGACCCCCCCGACCTTGAGGTTCGCGCGGACGCACGCGAGCTTGAGGAGGCCGAAGGCGCGGATGAGGTGCGGCGAGGCGGTGAGCCCGCTCACCGGGAAGTTCTCGCGGGCGCGGAGGGTCTGGATCCCCCAATAGGCCGTCCCGGGGACCTCGCGCTCGCCGAGGGAGTCCTTCTCCACGCGGACCGCTGCCATCGCGCCGACGAGCGGGGGCGGTCAGAAAACCCTTTAGGTGACCGTCCTGCATCGGCCCGTCGTCGGCCCGGCGCGGCGAGTCCGGACCGGAGTGGGCGCGGTGGTCGACCCGATCCAGCTCGGGAGCGATATCCTCCAGAACGTCGCGGTGCTCGGAACGACGCCGCTACTCTGGCTGCTCGTCGCGCTCGTGGTGTGGGAGGACGCCCCCCGGGCCCGGGCCGCGGGGCTCGGCCGCAACGCGTTCTGGCTTCTCTTGCCCGGGGCCCTGCTCGGCTCGTTCGCCGACCTTCCCCTCTTCGGCTGGACCGGGAACATCCTCGCGATCAACCTCGGTGGGGGGGCGATCCCGGTCCTGCTCAGCGTCTCGCTGCTCTACCGGGGCGTGCCGGGGGACGGGCGCTTCCTGGCGACCTTCCTCGCCGGGTTCGCCGTTCAGAGCGGGGCGAGCTTCGCCCTTCTGTTCCTCTTCCCGCCGACCGGCGTCGTCCTCAGCGCGGCGGTGGGGCTCGCGATCGCCGCCCCGGCCGTGGTCCTCGCGCTCGTGGCCCTCGGCGAGCCCCGTGCGACATTCCGGCTCGACCTCCGCCGCGCGGCGGGCCTGCTGGCCCTTGCCGGGGCCGCGCTGTACCTGACCTTCCTCACGACCGAAGCCCTGCCGGGCTTCGGCATCGTCTCGAACTTCCCGGACTACCTTTTTGCCCCGGTCCTGATCGGGATCCTCGCCGTCCTCATCGCTCCCGGCGTCTTCCATCTCGACCGACCCGTCGGCCTCTCCCTCGGCTACGCCGCCGCGACCTTCGGGGTCCTCGTCGGAGCGGACCTGTTGCGGCAGCCGCCGCTCTACGGGGGCTCGAACCCCCAGATCTACGCCATCGGCGGGGCGGGGGTGCTCGACCTCCTCTACCTGAGCGGGCTGCTCGCCCTGGCGGTCGGCTACGTCGCCCTGCGCGTGATCGAGTCCCGTCGCCCCGTTCGGCGGGCGGCCCCCGAGCCGTCGGGGCCGTACCCGGACGGCCCGGACGGACCGCTGCGGGCCGCGCTCGTCGCCGCCCAGGCCGGCCGCTCGGGAGAGGCGATCCCCCTTTCCGCCGAGGCGGCCCGGGCCGCGGCCCGCCGCGCGCGCCTCCTTTTGGGGGTGGCCGAACCGGCCGCCGGCACGCCCACGTGGGCCGGCCTTCCCGCCCCCCCGTGGGTGGAGGCCGACCAGCAGAACCTCGAATCCCTCGCGCGGGCCCCGCCCCCGGACGCCCGGGAGGGGGTCCGCGCCTTTCTGGCCGGCCGATGGCTCGTCAACTTCGGGCAGGAGATCGCCGGACGGCGGTTCGGGACGCTCGGCCGTCGAGTGGCGGCGTTCCTGATCGACCTGGTCGTCCTGACCCTTCCGGCGGCGCTCGTCTGGTACGTCCTCGCGCTCGCCTCGGGGTCGACGCTCGACGCGGTCCTCTCCAACCGTCCGTTCAACGCGGCCGCGCTCGGCTACGTCGGCATCGGGTTCGCCTACTTCGTCCTCGGCGAATCCGCCTTCTCGACGACCGTGGGCAAGTACCTGCTCGGGCTCCGGGTCAGCGACCGGCGCCTGCGCGGCGCGAGCCTTCTTCCGATCCTCGTCCGCGACCTGCCGAAGATCCTGCCGCTGTGGGCCGTCGCGAACACCCTCGCCGTCGCCATGGCCGTCGTCGCCGTGGGCACGGGCCTAACCGGGGAGGCGCCGGGGCTCGCGACGGGGGGAGGCTTCCTCCCCAACGTCGGGATCGTCCTCTTCCTCGGGGTCGCGGCCGCGGCCGGGGTCGGGTTGCCGGGGCTCGTGAGCGTCCTGTTCATCCGCGGGAGCCCCGAGCGCCAGCGGCTCGGGGACCTCCTTGCGGGGACCTGGGTGGTCAGGGCGGGGACGCCGGAGCGGGTCCCGGCGGGGGCAGCGGTCCCGTCCGCGTGAGCGAGATCGCGATCGACGAGACGTTCGCCTCCCGTCCCTCGCGATTGACGAGCCGCTCGGTGTCGATCGCGATCGGGCCGACGGTGACATGCCCCTCGAGGAAGCGGTGACGGACGACCTCGACCACGTCGACGGCCTTCGCGATCGCGTTCCCCCGTGCCTTCACGACGACCGGGCTCGTCGTGCTGTTGAGCTGGGCGACGACCTGGAAGACGTAGGTCATCGTCGGCTTCGAACCGATGTAGACCGTCGCCGCGGACGGCGGGCCGTCCGGCTCGCCCGGAGCCATGGGAGCTCGAGGGCGACCGGAACGTAAAAGTCTTTTTCCCGGGTGCCCCATCGCTCCCGAGAGGGATGGGGGACCGGAACCGCGCCGGGGCAAAGGTTATGGACGGCGAGCCGTACGCGCCGACCGGTTCCGCAGGGGTGGCCCAGCTTGGTCAAAGGCGCCAGGTTGAGGTCCTGGTCTCGTAGGAGTTCGTGAGTTCAAATCTCACCCCCTGCATACCGCCGCCCGGAGGGGTCCGTGGCGGCTGACCCGCGCGTCTGTCCGGTCTGCGGCGCGGCGATCGTCGACGGCGCGGCCCGTTGCGCGAGCTGTGGCGCGGAGCTGCCGCCGCCGATGGGCGACGGGGCCCCGGCGGCCGAGCGCGCCCCGGGAACGAGCGAGCTGCGCGGCGACGCCCGGCCCTCGGGGGCGGACCTCACGCGCCGCATCGCCCGCCTGCAGCAGTGGGCCGAGGCGGCCGAGCCGCTCGAGCTCACCGTCCCGTCGGTCCCCCCGTGGGCCGAGGAGGCCGCACGGACGGGGCCGAACCCGGAGGCCTGGTTCGAGGTCGTCCGCGGGGTCGAGCGCCTCGCTCAGCTCAAGATCGTCGCCGCGCTCGAGGGGTGGGAGCGGCTCGCGAAGAACCGCCTCACGCGCCTCGAGGCGTACTCCGTCGATGGCCGGCTCGAGCGCGAGCAGATCGACGACACCCTCCACGCGGCCCGCAGCGGCGACATCGCCCAGGCGCTGCAGATCTTCCACCAGGTCGACCGGGTCCTCTCGCTCAAGGAGCGCCACCTCGACCAGGCCCGCGAGGAGCTCGAGCGGCTCGTCTCGCTCCTGAGGGACATGGAGGCGCTCGGGCTACCGACGCCGCTCGAGCCGGCCGCCGTCGCCGAGGACCTCGAGCGCGAGCTGCGCCAGGGCCGGCTCGCGGCGCTCAAGCAGGAGCTCCGGGCGGTCCGGCTCCAGGCCGTCAACCGGCTCAAGGTCGGTCTGCCCGAGTACGTGGGCCGCTACGGGGAGTTCCTCGTGAGCGAGCGCAACGACGGCACCCCGGTCGAGCTCGAGGCGGCGGAGCTCGCGCGCGCCGCGCGCGAGTTCGCGCGGGGCCATCCCGAGGAGGCGCTCCGGCGGCTCCGGGTCCTCGCCCAGGTGCACGGAAGCGCCCCGCGTCCCGGGGGCGGGGCGAGCGGGACCGCGCGTCCTTAGAGGAGCTTTTCGAAGAGGCGGACGTCCTCGTTCCAGTAGTGGCGGTGGAAGGCACCGCACTCGACGAACCCGAGCCGAAGGAAGACCGCGGCGGCCGCCGTGAACCGCGCGAGCGCGTCGGCCCACACCGAACCCGCCGCGCTGCGGCGCGCCCACTCGCCCGCGGCGGCGACGAGCGCCGTCGCGACCCCCTGTCGCCGCGCCTCCGGGTCGACCGCCAGGTGGACGAGGCGGCAGCTCCCCTCCGCGATCTCGCAGCCGATCGCGCCGATCATCTTCCCGTCGCGGCGCGCGGCGAAGTAGGTGACCCCCTCCATCCAGCTCGTGAACTCGAGCGGGGTCGGTTGCCAGGCCTTGACGAGCTCCGCGGGCAGCTCGCTGCGGTAGCCGTCCCAGACGCGCTTATAGAGGGCGCAGATGTCGTTGACGTCCTCGTGCGTCAGCCGCTCGACGACGATCGGCTTGCCCGTCGCGACGGCCTTCCCCGAGGACGTGGGCGGCCGCTCCTCTCCCCGTTGAGAATCGCCCTGGGTCCCCACGCGCCGAACTCCGAACGTCCCGGACTACGTCGTTCCATCGCACCCGCGCAGATGAACCTTGCCCTTCGGTACGGGCTACGGCGTGTGGCGGGACGGCGTCCGCGGGAACGGGGTCGTGTCGCGGATGTGCTCGCGCCGCAGGATCCAGCGGAGCAGGCGCTCGACGCCGAGGCCGAAGCCGGCGTGGGGGACGCTGCCGTGGCGGCGGAGGTCGAGGTACCACTCGTACGTCGCGGGGTCCGCGCCGGTCTCGCGCAGGCGCTCGATGAGAAGGCCGATGTCCGTCTCGCGCGCGCTCGCCCCGACGATCTCGCCGTACCCTTCGGGGGCGAGAAGGTCCGCGGCCTCCACGGTCTCGGGGTCGCCGGGCGAGCGGAGCATGTAGAACGCCTTGAGCCGGGTGGGGAAGTGGGTGACGAAGATCGGCGCGCGCTCCTCGAGGGTGAGCGCCCGCTCCTCGGCCGTCCCGAGGTCGCTCCCGAGCTCCACGGGAAGCCCCTGGGCGCGCAGCCGCTCGATCGCCGCGCGGTACGTGATCCTCGGGAACGGGGGGGTGAGCGCGAGGAGCTCCTCGGGCGGGCGACCGAGCTGGGTGAGCTCGGCGGCCCGCTCGCGCGCGACGGTGTGCGCCGCGGAGGCGACCATCCGCTCGATGAACGACAGTAGGTCGTTCAGGTCGCACCAGGCGAGCTCGATCTCGAGGTGGAGGTACTCGGTCAAGTGCCGCGGGGTCCGGCTCTTCTCCGCGCGGAACGAGGGGGTGAGGGCGTAGACCCGCTCGTTCGGGACGAGGAGCGCCTCGAGGTAGAGCTGCGCGGTCTGCGAGAGGTAGCCGGGCCGCCCGAAGTAATCGATCTGGAACGCCTCGGAGCCGCCCTCGGCCGGGTTGCCGGTGAGGACCGGGGGCGTCATCTCGAGGACGTCCTCGGCGGCGAGGAACTCGCGCAGCGCGCGGAGCAGGGTCGCCTTGACGCGGAAGATCGCGACGTGCTCCTGGGAGCGGATGGCGAGGTGGCGCTTGTCGAGGAGGAACTCCTCGGTCTGGTCGGCGAAGATCGGGAACGCCTCCCCCGAGTGGACCACGTCGATGCGATCGGCGCGCAGCTCGCGCCCGCCCGGCGCGCGCGCGTCCGCGGCCACCGTGCCTTCCACCTGGACGGCCCCCTCGACCTGGACGCGCTCCGCGGCAGCGAACGCCTCCGCCCCGAGACGGTCGCGCTTCGCCGTCACCTGCAGCGTGCCGGTGCGGTCACGGAGGACGAAGAAGAGGATCCCGCCGCTCGAGCGGGAGCGGAGCAGCCAGCCGCGGAGCCGGCGGCGGCTCCCGACGGCGTCGCTCGCGAACGCGCTGTGAACGGGGTCGAACGCCGGGGGGGCTACTGGTACTCCCGCCACTTGTGCCCGCACTTGGTGCACTCGAAGATCCGGGTCTCGGGCTCGTCGGCCCCCCGGGTCTGCCGGAGCACCCAGTACGCCTCCGGGTTCCCGCATTTCGGACACTCCTCGGCCGCCTTCGGAAGCGTGGACACGGCGTGTTCCTCGACGACCGGCATCTCGCGGGCCGTCGGGGTCGACGAGCCGACGACGCGGCCGCTCCCGAGCGGGACCCGCGTTCCGCACGCCGCGCACCGCCAGACTCCGGCCGACTTGTCCGGGCGCATGAGGCGCTTGCACTTGGGACAGAACATGCGCTCGGTCGAGCCGGGGGAGCGTATTTGACGGTTGGGGGCGCGCGGCCCCTAGGCCGAAAGCACCTGCTCCGCCGTCCCGGCCGAGGAGGGGGGGGCGTCCGGCGCCGCGACGCTCAGCGGGAGCGGTGACGCCTTCGCCCCCGGGACGAGGAGGCGGCGCAGGTGCTCCGTCCGGCGGACGAGGTCGTCGTGGGTGCCGATGTCGTGGCGGACGACGTACTCGCCCTTCACGAACTCGAGCGCGGACTCGACGCGGCTCGCCGCCTCGTGCACCGCGCTCGCCTCGCCGACGAGCGCCACCCCGCGCGACGTCGACAGCCGCACCGTCGAGGGCCCGGCCGGCTCGACGGCGCCGTAGCGGACCCGAACCCCGGCGGCCTCGATCGCCGGCAGGTCCAGCGTGAGCAGCCCGTCCGCGCGCGGGGCGGTCGGATAGCCGGGGGGCACGAGGTAGCGGACGACCGTCGCGCGGAGCCGGAAGCGCAAAAGGGTCGGGTCCACGCGGCCGGTCGCGACCCCGTAGAGCAGCTCGGCGAAGTTGCCCTCCTCGTAGAGCGAGAGGACGTTGATCGCCTCGGGATCGCCGAACCGCGCGTTGTACTCGAGGAGGATCGGCCCCTGCGGGCTGAGCATGAAGCCACCGTAGAGGACCCCGCGGTAGGGGATCCCCTCCTGGCGCAGCGCCTCGACCGTCCGCGTGAGGATCTCGACGGCCCGGTCCCGCATCGACGGCGAGAGGAACGGAAGGAGGTGGTCGCGCTGCGAGTACGACCCCATCCCTCCCGTGTTCGCGCCGGTGTCGCCCTCCCCGGCACGCTTGTAGTCCTGGACGACCGGCATCGGGTAGACCCCCGAGTCGGTGACGAACGCCATCAGGCTGAACTCCTCGCCCTCGATGCGCTCCTCGAGGAGGACGCCGTCGCGCCCGCTCGCCGACGCGAGAAGCTGCTTCGCGTAGGAGGCGCCCTCGCTGGGCGAGGTGAAGTCGCTGCCCTGGACCCAGACGCCCTTCCCGCTCGTCAGCCCGATCGGCTTCACGACGAAGGGGCGGTTGAGCTCGGCGATGCGCGAATCGACCTCGTCGAGGTTCATCACGGGAAGCACGCGCGGGGCGGCCGGGATCCCGTGCTTGGCGAGGAGCTCGCGGCAGAAGCGCTTCGACGACTCGATGCGGGCGCCGGCCCGGGACGGCCCGACGACCGGGACCTCGGCCGCGCGCAACGCATCCCCGACGCCCGCGGCGAGCGGGGCCTCCGGGCCGATGACGGCATAGTGGACCGACCGTTCGCGGGCGACGGCCACGACCGCGTCGGGCCGGGTCGGGTCGACGCGGGCATACGCGCGGGCGAGCGCGCTCAGGCCGGGGTTCGTAGAGGCGGCGGCCACGACGACCTCCGCGCCCGCCGCGACGAGGCATTCCCCGATCGCATGCTCCCGGGCACCTGCGCCGACCACGAGGACGCGCATCGGGCCGCCCGACGAGGGATGCCGCATATAGCCGTGTTGGCGGCCGGCTCGGCGGCCGGCGCCCGGGCCGCCACCGTTAAGAAGGCGACCTTCGTGGACGCGCCGACGCGCATGGAGATCCACGTCGCCGAGAAGGAGCACGATTCCCTGCGCATCGAGCTGCCGAAGGGGGAGGAGACGCTCCTCATTCCCCTGGTCGAGGCGCTTCAGGCCGAGGAAAAGGTCGTCGAGGCGCGCTACAACCTCGGCCACCCGTTCCTGGACAAGCCGAGCCTCTTCCTCCGGACGAAGGGGGAGAAGCCCCAGGCCGTCCTCAAGCGCGTGCTGAAGGACCTCGCCGACGTCTACGGCGACGCCCTCCAGGACTTCGACAAGAAGGCGGACAAGATCAAGTCGTAGGGGGCGCCCCGGCGATGCTCAAGGAGTGCGCGCAGCACGGCTACTTCCGGGCGGAGAGCTGTCCGGTCTGCAACGCCTCGGGCCGGTTCCTGATGAACGACCGGGAGCTGGACCACCTGGGCCGGGTGATGACGGGCATCCTAAGGCACTTCCCGGAGAAGTACGGCCTCACCGTGGACACGAACGGCTGGATCGAGCTGCCCCGGCTCGTCCAGGCGATCCAGGGCCATCACCGCGGCTACCACTGGCTCAGGACCCACCACTTGGTCGCGATCGCGGAGAGCGACGCGAAGGGCCGCTACGAGGTCAAGACCGACCGGATCCGGGCGACGTACGGCCACACCGTCGAGGTCGACCTCGACCTTCCCACCGAGAACATCCCGGACGAGCTGTTCTTCCCCGTCACCCCGGAGGAGGCGGCGATCGTCCTCGAGGTCGGGCTCAAGCCCTCGGACCGACGGAAGGTCCACCTCTCGCGGACGGCGGGCGACGCCCGGGCCGCCGGCGCCGTCCGGACCCCCGAGCCCGTGATCCTCGCCGTCGACGCGCGGCGGGCGCGGGCGGACGGCGTCGTGATCATGCAGGCCGGCAAGACGGTCTTCCTCACCGACCAGGTCCCCCACGACTACCTTCGGCGCTACGAGGCGCCGGCCCCGCCCGACTGAAGCGTCCCGCCGTCCTCAGCCGAGGACGACGTTCGACTGGTAGTTCGTGACGATGTAGATCGTCTGGACGATCCCCGACGACGGAAGGTACGGGTTCTCGAAGACCAGGTAGAACGTGTCGGTGTAGGGCGCGGCGAAGACGATCGGGGCGGAGGACGCGCCGGTGTTGTTCCACTGCGGGCTCGCCGGCTGGCCGTGGGCGAAGGCGACGAACTCCGTGGAATTGTAGACCTGGAAGGTGAGCGCGGTCCCGACGGGGCTCAGGATCGTGTAGTTGCCGTCGATGTAGTCCTCCCCCGTGATCCACCCGCTCAGGTAGGTGTAGCTCCCGGGGGCGATCGTGTAGGTCCCTTGCGTCGTCAGCGGGTCGGGGAACGTCGGCGGCCCGGCGAGGACGGCGCTCAGGATCGCGTAGGCGATCCCGATGGCGACGCCCACCACGATGAGGGAGCGCACCCCCTGGGTCAGCCGGAGGTGGCGGCGCTGCCGTGCGGGGAGGCGCCGGATCTCCTCGGGCCGGACGGCGGAGCCGGTCCCGCACCGGGGGCACGTCTCCGTGCCGGGCGCGACGGTCCCGCCGCAGAAGCGGCAGGTCTTCCAGGTCGGGTCGGAAGGGTCGGTCACGGCCGCGGCGTCCCAGCCAGGGGAGGGGTTTTCCCCGTTTCGTATGAACCCATGGCGACGCCCGGTACGGCTAGGCCGACTTGCGCGGCTTGGCCGCGCCGAGGTTGATGAGGACGTTCTTGCGGCGCGTGAACTGGCGGACCGTGTCGGTCCCCTGCTCGAAGCCGATCCCGCTGTCCTTGAACCCGCCGAACGGGGTCTGCGGGTAGCTGTTCGGCGGCTCGTTGACCGAGACCATGCCCGCCTCGAGCTGCCGCGCGACTAAGTGCGCCCGCACGAGGTCGCGCGTCCACACCGCGGCGAACAGACCGTAGCGGGAGTCGTTCGCCAGTCGGACCGCCTCCTCGACCTCGTCGAACTCCTGGACGGTCAATACCGGGCCGAAGACCTCCTCCCGGACGATGCGGGCCGAGGGCGGCGCGTCGGCGACGACCGTCGGGCGCACGAAATTGCCTGGCGCAAGGGTCGGGTCGTCGGCCTTCGACCCCCCGGTCAGGATCCGGGCCCCCTCCCCCCGCGCCTCGTCGATGAACCCGACGACGCGCGCAAGGTGCTCGGCTGCGACGAGGGGCCCCATCTCC
>DAHUXZ010000030.1 GCA_027315455.1 Thermoplasmata archaeon
TCGAGGGGTTTGGCTCCCTCGACCGGTCGAGGTGAAACTCGCTTACCTCACTGTCGAAGATGGGGTCGGTAGACCGGACGCTCGGGTCCGAGGTTCTCGAGAACCCGCCGGCGGCGTCGTCGAGTGCTGCGGTCACGATACCCTCCGACGCGCTGGCGGTAGCGGAGTCCTCGGGAGGTGACGGTCCGTAGGAGCTCCATGATGACAAGATCAGTAACCCAGTAGGTCCACGTTCGGTCATCCGCGACCGTCCGCCGGCCGTCAGCCGGCTCAGGGATCCGGCTGGACCGTCCTTGGATGGCGTGGCGAGGGGCGGCCTCCGTTCGCGGAGGGTCTAAGTAAGCGCCTGCCTTTCCGTTCTGCGTGACGCCCCTCTCCTGTGGAGAGGTCCGTGCGGCCCTCGCGGGCATCGGCGAGGCCGCCGGCGCACCCGTGGCCCCCGAGACCTGGGCGACGCTCGTGGCGCGCGGCGCCGTATCGGGGGACCGGGAGGCGCCCGCGATCACGCCCGTCGGGCGCCACGTCCTCGCGGAGCTCGAGGCGCGCGCCGCCCGCACCGACCCCCTCCCCCTCGACCTCGTCGCCGAGGAGTTGGGACGGGTCCTCGGGCAGCTCGACGCGCGGGCGAAGACCGCCGAATACTTCCTCGCCGCGCTCGGTCCGCTGACCCCACCGGCCGCGCTTCCCCTGCTGCGCCCCGTCGCCGCCCTCCTCGCCAACCTGCGCCAGGGCCCCGATGATTTGGCCGAGGGGTTCCGCAACATCTGGGGAAGCGTGGAGGTGATGGGCGGCGATCCCCGCGATCGACTCCTCGCCGCGGCGCTCCTCTCCGCCTCGGACGCGCCGATCGAGCGGATCTACTCCCCGTTGATGGCGACCACCCAGACGCTCCGGGCCCGGGCCGGTCCCACGGTGCCGGCCGTCACCGTGGCGACGATCCTCCACCTCCTTCCCGGGCCGGACGGGTCCCCCGCGGTGCCGGCGTACCTCGAGCTGCGGCGCTCCGCCACGACCGAGGAGGGAGCGGCGATCCTCGCCGCCTCCGGGCGCGCCGTGGCGGAGCTGCTCACGCAGCGGTCCGAGGTCCTTTCCCAGCTGGACCCGACGAGCGCCCCGTCCCAGGATGCCCGGGTCGCCGCGGGGTTCCTCGCCGTGACCGACCGGACCAGCGGGCCGGACCTCGAGCGCCTGCGCTCCCTCTCCGACGGGCTCCGCGGACGGTTTGCCGCCCCGCTGACCCCCGCCGCGATCCTCACCGGCCTCAACTGGCTCTCGCCCTCCGAGCTCCTGAACTGGTGGACGAAGGCGGTCGAGATCGCGCGCGCCCGACAGCTCGCCCCGACGCCGCCGGAGCTCGCCACGCTGGGCCTCGCGCTCCTCCTCGGCGTCGCCCCGTCCGACCTCGCCGGGACCCCCAGCGTGGGCCCGCCGTCCCGGCTCGAGGTGGTGGCCCACCTGGTCGCCGTCAGCGCCTGGGTCTACGGCCCGCTGCTCGGGGCGTCGGCGCGGCCCGCCGGCGCCGTCCCCGCGTAGGGCGGCCGTCCCGTCGCCCGCCGTTCAGGCGGGCGCGTCGTCGACGCTCTCGCTCTCCGTCGGCTCGGGGGGCGGTGCGGCCGCGCGGCGGCGCCCGATGAGCCAGCCCACGACGACCCCGACCACGAGGAGGCCGATGAGGAGTCCGAGGTCGAGCGGCATGCCGGCCGTCGAGCTCGTCGGCGCCGGCCCGGGGGCGGGGATCGGGCTGAAGGCCGCCGCCTCGCTCACGGGGCCGGTCGGCGTCATCGTCGTCGACGCCGTGGGGCCCGTGTAGGCGCCGGCGCCGGTGCCGTTCCAGCCGTCGAACGCGTTGCCGCTCTGCGCGGTCGCGCTGAGGTTGACGGCCGTTCCCGCGGCGATCCAGCCGCCGGGACCGACCGTTCCCCCGCTCGAGGCGGTGATCGTCACGAGGTACTCCTCCGTGAAGGAGACCGCGAACGACGTGCCGGTGGAGGTCACGCGGACCGTGAACGTCGTCGCGTTCGGCACGTAGCGGACGCCGGGCGACGGGTAGACGGTCGGGACGGTGAACGCGTAGGTGCCGTTGAGGCCGGCGATCGACAGCGCGGGGCCGGTCCCCGAGGTCCCGGCCGCCCCCGTCGCCACGGACCAGGTCGTCCCCGCGGGGAGACCGGTCGCGGCGACGCTCACGTTGTAGGTGAGCGGGGGCGGGATCGGCCGCACGGCGAACTGCGCGGTCTCGACGACGGGGCCCGAGGGGGTCACGGCGATCGAGAGGGAGGTCGCGTTGACGCTCCCCGAGCCGCTGCCGGCCCAGCCGACGAGCTCGCTACCGGCCTGCGGGATAGCGGTGAGGGTGACGGGCGTGCCGGCCGCGCCCCACAGCACCCCGGGCAGCGGGGTCGTCGTTCCCGGGCCGGTGGCGGCGACGGTCACGGCGTACTCGGCCGCGTAGGTGACGTTGACGAACCCGTTGGCCCCGATCGTCACCTCGCCGCTCATCGGCTGCGCGAACGTGGTCACGATCCCGATGGGCACGTAGCGGACCTGGTCGGAGGCGTTGAGGTAGACGAACGGCACGGTGAGGGAGTAGGTGCCCGAGGAGAACCCCGTCGCCGTGAAGGCCGAGGTCCCGCTCAGCGTCCGGTTGCCGACCCCGACGGTCCCGGCGAGCCCGGGGGCCAGCCCGGCGAGGTTCACCGTGACGTTCCACACGGCCGGCAGGGCGGGCATGAACGTCGCGAGCTCCGTGACGGGGCCCCGCGGGGAGATCGTCACGGGGTTCTGGGTGCGCTGGGCCGTCGACGTCGCCCCGTTGCCGCTCCCCGTCCAGCCGACGAAGACGTAGCCCAGGTTGGGGGTCGCGCTGAGGGTCACGGTCTGGCCGCTCTCGACCCACTGCGAACCGGGGGCCGCGCTCCCTCCGGCGCTCGCCGTCTCGGTGAGGAGGTACATGTCCGCGTAGCCCACGGTGACGATCGCGCTCCCGTTGAGGGTGATCGTCGCGGGAAGCCGGGTGTAGACGCGCGGCGCCTCGCCGACGACGAACGGGGCCACGGTGACGTTGATCGCGTAGTCGCCGGTCGAGTTCGCGAGGTAGACCGGCAGCCCCCCGACGGTGTAGCTCCCCCCGCCGAGCGCCTCCGCGGTCGAGACGCCGCGGACCCCGAGGTAGGTACCGGAGAGGTTGAGGGTCCACGCGGTGCCGCCGGGCAGGCCCAGCTCGTCGAACGAGGTGACGAACGTCGCGGCCGACGGCGATTCGAGGGTGAAGTTGATGTTCACGAGGTGGTCGAGCGGCAGCTCGATCGGGGAGAGCGGCGTGCCGGTGCCCACGTAGTAGCTGCCGCTCCCGCCCGGGATCGTCCAGACGGTGTAGTTGACCGCCCCGATCGTGGCGTTGCTCTTGAACGTCATCCACGGCGTCGTGTTGTGCTCGGTCTCGCTGCCGAACGCGCCGGTCAATGTCACCGACCAGTTCGTCCCGGTCGGCAGGTTGTTCTCGTGGAAGACGAACGTCGCGTTGCTCGCGAGACAGTTGAGCGGCGGCGTCGAGTACTGGTCGTAGGCGCACCATCCGACCTCCACGAAGTTCGCGGTCTCGTTGACCGGGCCCTTCGGCGTGAGGGAGATGTTCCGCTGCGTCGTGTTGAGGCTGCCCGCTCCGGTCCCGGTCCAGGACTGGAACGAGAGGTTCTCGAACGTGTAGTAGCAGAAGAAGTACGTGCAGTAGTACTGCGGCCCGGTGATGTTCACATACACCGACGCCCCGAGGTCGATCCAGTTCGCCCCCACGCCCGGGGTGATGTTCTGGTTCACCGTCGAGAAGTAGGAGTTGTCGAAGCAGGGCGTGTAGGTGTAGCTGTTCGGGACGCACTGCGGGATATCGGGCACCGAGGAGATGTTGACGAGGACCTGCTCGCTGAAGTTCTCGTAGATCGTCGGGCTCGTCGAGAACGCCGCGGGCGAGGCGATCGAGCCGACCGGGGAGTAGCGCGTCCCGTAGCTCGTGGACGCGACGGAAAGGGTCCAGTTGAGATACTCGCCGGTGGCAACGCCCGAGAGCGAAAGGCTCGCCGGGGCGCCGGCGCTGCGGAGGTTCCCGAGCACGTCGACCGCCCACGTCGTCCCGGAGGGAAGACCGGACTCCTGGAAGGTGACCGTGAGCCCCGCTCCCCGGACCGGCTGGGAGATCATCACCTGGGCGGTCAGCGTGGGCGACGGGTAGTAGCCGCAGGTCGCGAGCGGGACGACGCAGACGTCGATCGTCCAGCCGATCCAGAGGCGTCCGCCGGCCGCGAGCATCGTGTCGTACTCGCCGTCGGGGGCGTACGGGTAACCGGTCGCGTTGCCGCTGATCTCGATCGGCGAGCTCCAGGTCGTCCCGTTGTCGGTCGAGTTGAAGAAGATCTGGTACTGGGTGCCGCAGGAGGTCCCGAACGTGACCGCGAAGCAGACGGTCAGGTTGACGTAGGTCATCTCGACATCGACGGTGCCGTTCGGGTCGACGGCGAGCGACGGGTTGTAGAGGTTGAACCCTCCCTTGAGAAGGCTCCGGTCATAGGCGTGGGTGAGCGGCGACGCGGCCGACCACGCCGCGCCCAGGTTCGACGAGTTCTGGAAATAGACGTTCGGTTCCGCGATCGACCCACAGTAGCCGTAGGAGTAGCAGACCGTCTCGGCGGTCGCCGCGCCGTAGATGAGGTAGAGCTGGCCGCGCGCCGCGGAGTAGGCCATCTGCGGCGACGGGTCGACGGCCGGACCCCAGCGGTAGGGGCTAGCGAGGATGCCGGACGCGGCGGTCGTGTAGGTGAAGAGGGAACCGTTGTTCGTCGACGCGGCGACTTCGACGTCCGTGGTGAAGACGTAGCTGAGGTTGCCCAGCGTGAGGTCGAAGGTGAAGTTCGTCGCGTAGGCGATGAACAGCTCGCCCGACGGCGTCACGAGGACGTTCGGGTTGAGCCCGTCCATCTGGCCGGCCAGGCCGAACGCCGTGAGGTTGATCATCGGGCCCCAGCTCGTGCCCCCGTTCGTTGAGACCAGCAGGTGGACCTGGGTCGAGCTCTGGCCGACGTAGGGATAGGTGTAGTAGTTGTAGCCGCCCGGGCCGATCGTCTCGTTCATCCAGGCGAGGTAGATCGTATCCCCGAACGCCGCGGCCCACGGCCGCTCGGGGGCGAACGCGTTCGACGTTCCGAGCGGGTTGTTGCTCGTGTTGAGCACCGTCGGGGTCGTCCAGATCGCGCCGCCGTCGAAGCTCTCGGTCACGACCAGCCGCGCGTAGGTCATGCTGAACGGGGTGTACGGATACTCGCCGAAGTACACGTACGGGACGGTGACGTAGCGCGAGACGTTGTACTCGATATAGGCGAGGACGAAGGTGCCGTTCGCGAGCGACGTCAGGGTCGGCTGCCACGCATCGACGTACTGGTTCGCGACCGAGCAGTTCGTGTTCCCGAGGTAGATCGGCGACGACCAGGTCGAACCCAGGTTCGAGGAGGCGCTGAAGCCGATCTCGGTCTGGGCGTAGGGGGTGACGTTCGCGCAGGGCGTCTGGTTCGTGTAGGCCATGTAGGCGACGCCCAAATCGCCCTTCGAGGTGAGGTTGAGCGAGGGGTTGTTCGAGTCGTTGTAGCAGACCCCGTAGTAGGTGCAGGCGCCCTGCGTCGAGCTGGGCAGCGGCATCGGGGTCGTCGAGAAGAACAGTCCGCGCCCGCTCGCGGCGAGCGGCTGGGGCGCCGCGGGCGGCAGCGTCCGCGCGCCGGCGGCGGCCGTCGCGGCCGGCGACAGCGCTGACGCCGGGGCGCTCGGGGCGGAGGCCACCGTGGCCGCCTGGGCGTGGGGCCGCGGGATCACCGCGCCCGCGACCATGATCGCCACGGCGACCAGCGCGAGGCCGACCCAGCGCGGCCGTGGCCGCCCGAGGGGGCGGTTCCTCCCCGCGGCGGTCATGGCGTCCCCCCCTCCATCGGGGGTTCGCCCGGGGCCTCCTCCGGTCCCGGCGCATCGGCCGGGACCTCGGGCTCCGCCTCGGGCCCGGTCGCGGCCCCCGGCCCGGGGCCGCTACCTCCGCGGCGCAGCCGGACGAGGACGATACCGACGACGACGCCGATGACGATCCCCAGGAGGGCGAAGAGCGCGATGGTGGCCGGGCTCTCCCAGACGCTGGTCGCCGCGGTGGCCGGCGGCGCGGGGGTCGGAACGAACGTGGCGGTCTCCTCGACGGGACCGACCACGGTCAGCGTCGTCTGGGCCGCGGTGCCATTGTACGCGCCGGCGCCGGCGCCGGCCCACGCGACGAACAGCCCCGTCGCTCCCGCGGTCGCGTTGAGGGTGAGCACCGACCTCGCCGAGTACCATCCGCTGTGCGGCGACACAATGCCGGGGCCGACGGCCGTGACCGTGACCCAGTAGGACGTGCTGAACGAGAGCGGGACCGTCATGTTCCGCGTGACGGCGACCGTCGGCGGTGCCGCGACGGGCTGGTACTCGGTCAAGCCGTCCGCGGAGATCGCGGTGCGCACCGTGAGGTCGTACGAGCCCGCCGTCAGCCCGGACACGTTGAGCGTGGCCCCGGTCGACGAGTAGCTGGCGGACCCCAGGGTGAGGCCCCAGGTCGTCCCGCCCGAGAGCGGTGTGGCGAGGGTGAAGGTGACGGTGTACGACGGCGGCGGTCCCGGCGGGACGAGCGCGGCGAAGACGGCGATCTCGCTCACCGGCCCGTACGGCTGCACCGTCGTCGTGGCGGCGGTCCCGGTGTAGCTGCCCGCCCCGGTGCCGTTCCAACCGAGGAAGCGGTAGCCGCTGAGCGCCGTCGCCTGGAGGGTGGCGGTCAGGTTCGCCCCGATCCAGAGCGCGCTCGAGCTCTGCGCGGCGCCGGACTGGACGGACGCGCTTCCGCCCGCGGTCGCCCCCAGGGTCACGAGGACCTGCGCGGAGTACGTGAGCGAGACCGGGGCCGAGCCCCCGCAGGCCTGGGCGGGGAAGGCGGCGGGCACGTAGCGGAGCCCGGCCGTCGAGTTGTCGTAGGCGTAGGGGACGGCGAGCGCGTAGCGTCCGAGCGACCCGGAGAACGTGCAGGAGTACAGGCCCGTCACGGTGAGGTTCGCCTGGTCCGACGAGTAGCCGACCCCGTTGAGGTACACCGTCCACCAGGTGCCGAGGGGGACCCCCGACTGGTTGAACGTGAGGCTGAAGCGGTCCGGGGCGAGCGGGTAGAAGTTCGCCGTCTCCACGACAGGACCGTTCGCGGTGACCGTCGCCGTGAGGTTCGTGCCCGTGTACGCGCCGGCGCCCGTGCCGCTCCATCCGATGAACTCGTAGCCGGGCAGGACCGTCGCGGTGATCGTCTTCTGGGCCCCGGGAGCGAGCCAGTAGGAGGTGTTGGTCGGGGCGATCGTCCCGCCCGCGCCGACGACGACCTGGACGCGGTAGGCGTTCGTGAAGTTCACCGCGTAGCTCTGTCCCGTCGTGACGTTCATCGACGAGGCGAGGTTGAGGGGGACGTAGCCCGCCGAGCCGTTCTGGGCGAGGACGGGGTAGCCGCCCACGGGGTAGTCCCCGGGATGGGCGGTCACGTTGATCCACGGCGTCGAGGAGCTGTAGATCGTTCCGTTGAAGGCGAACTGCCAGATCGTTCCCGCGGTCAAGCCGGTCGCGTGGAAGCTGATCGTACCCTCCGACGCGCCCACCTCCACGTAGGCGAAGGAGAGGTTCACGACGGGATGGAGCGGGACAAGGACCGGGTTCCCGGCGTCCGACCGGCCGAAGTACTGCCAGCCGGAGGTCGACGAGGTCGCCTGGATCGACGTGAGCCAGTGGGGACCGGTCGAGACGTTGCCCACCTGGACGACCGAGCCGCCCGCGCCGGAGTAGCCGGTGCTGTCGAGGTTGAACGAGTAGGTCGAGGAGGCCGGCAGCCCCGGCGCCTGGAACGACTCGGTGTAGGTCCCGTAGGAGAGGAACCACACGGTCTCGTTCCAGGGGGAGGAGACGGTCAGGTTCGCCGTGGTGCCCGCGCCCGTGTAGCTGCCGAGCCCCGTGCCGTTCCAGTAGCCGGCGGTGAGGCCCTCGGACGTGTAGTACCCATAGACCCCGTTCGCGAAGTTGTAGGTCGGGATCAGGCGGAGGTTCGCGCCGGCCGGGACGTACCACGGGAAGGGGCAGCCGCCCTGGTAGGGGTACGGGACGCCCCCGTAGCCGAAGTAGGTCTCCCAGTAGTAGTAGTAGTTGAAGAGATAGCCGGCGCTGGAAGAGTAGTCCACGACCGAGAGGTAGAGGTAGCTCAGGTCGAGCGGCTCCGGAGCGAAGGTGATCCCGTCGAACTGCGTGAAGTTCGCGTAGAACGAGGTCGGACCGCTGAAGCTCGTGGTCAACGGCCGGCTGAACAGGGGCATGAGGACCTCGCGGTAGCCGGGGAAGACGTACGGCCCGTTCCAGGCGAGGTAGACCGTGGGGCCGGACGGGACGTTCGTGACCGTGAGGTTCGTGGTCGTCGAGACGAACTCCTCACCGTCGATCTCGATGTTCCAGCTCGTCCCATTGGTGAGGCCGGTCATCTCCACGGTCACGGAGGTGACCGGGCCGGTGTAGACCGTCGCGACCTCGATGAAGGTGTTCGCGGTGAACGAGCCGGTGTAGACGTAGCCCGCGTCCACGGAGAACGCCGGAACGACACGGCCCGCGGTGTCGAAGGTGATCCCGGCCGTGAAGCCGGCGAAGTTCCAGAACCCGTAGGCCTGCGGGAGGAGCATGACGAGCGTCGGCGCGTTCCACGCGCCCGCCGTGTAGTTGGTCAGCCACTGCGAGCCCGCGTAGTTGCCGTAGGGGTTCACCGCGATGCCGCAGGCGTAGGACTCGTTCGTGTAGGTGTAGGTGACGTACGGCACCCCGTTGTGCGCGGCGACGGCGGGGTTGTAGTAGTCCTGGCCGTACGGATACTCCAGGCCCTTCGGGAGCGGGGGGCTCAGTTCGGTGGTGGCCCACGTGGTCCCCGCGGTGGTCGAGACGGCCGCGAAGACGCTCGTCTCGGAGTAGTCGTAGTACTGCGGATAGCCGCTGGTGGAGCTCACGTTGAGCGAGCCCGCGTAGGCGACGTAGAGGTCCGTCGCCGAGCCCCAGGCGACGGAGGTCTGGGGGGCGAACTGGAAGAGCGCGTAGAGGTAGAGGGTCGCAAGGTACTCGTTGGACTCCCCGAGGGAGCGGGCGATGGTGTAGGGGCCGGACCAGGCGGTCCCGTTCGTCATCGAGGTGGAGACGACGATGTCGTCGCCCCACGCCGAGCCGAACGTCGTGCAGAAGGCGATGCAGGTGCGGTTCGTGGCATACGCGACGGCGACCTCGCCGCTCGGGCTGACGGCGATCGACGGGCTCATCGCGGAGTAGCCCTCGCTCGCGTTCTGGCCCGGCACGACGTACGGGCCGTTCCAGGTCGCCCCGCCGTCGGCGGAGTAGAGGAGATAGAGGGCGATCGAGTTTCCCGTCCCCGTGTAGGTAGTGAGCGTCGTGCCGTTCGAGATGTTCTCGTAGACGATGTAGACGGTGGAGCCGAACGCGGCGAGCGCGGGTCGGGAGATGTTGCCACCGGCGACGAGCGTGCGCACCGTCGAGAACGTCGAGCCGTTGTCCGTCGACTTCGTGAAGGCGAGCGCGTCCGCCGGCCGGCTCGTGTAGCCGATCAGGGGGGCGCCGTAGGCCTGGTTGACCTGGGCCCGCGTCGCGTTCGCCTCGACGAACGTCCCGTAGACGACCCCGGCACCGCCCACCGCGAACGACGGCTCGAGCGCCTGGATGTACGGACAGGTGTCGTTCGCCAGGTAGGAGATCGCGCCCCAGGTCGAGCCGTTGTCGCTCGAGGTCGCCCAACCCACCTGGGAGGTGACGTTGCCGGGGGCGAAGGAGCAGGTGGACGCCGAGTAGGCCGTGACGATGGAGAACGCCACCCCCAGGCTCCCGTTCGCGAGCGTCATGATCGACGGGTTCTGCGCCTGGTCGAGACAGTTCGGGAAGCTCGCCGGATTGCAGAGGTCGTTGGCGCTCGACTGGCGGGCGATGTTGCTGGAGTTCGTGAAGAAGGTGCCGGTCAATCCGCCGGTGGCCGGAACAACGGGCCGGTCGGGCGCGCGAGGAGCGGCCGGCGCGGAGTGGACCGCGGCGACCGCGAGGGGGGCGGCGGGGGAAGCGGACGCTCCGCTGCCGGGGCCGAACCCGCCCGCGAATCCCGAGAGAAGGAGAACTCCCAGCACCCCCAGTACGAGAGCGATCCCGGCGCGGCCGCCGCTAAGAATGCCCGTTCGGGTCGCGATCGTCCTCAGGTGGGAGCTCCGGTAGTCGGCGGCTTCGTTCATGGGGTCTGATCCGTCGTTCACGCTGGGTCGCGTTCCGCGGGGGTCCCGCGGCACGGAGCCCGGCGCAGGAAGGGGTTGGCTTCGCCCTCGGTGCCGGTCACTGCGGCTCGGTCGGCTCCTCGGTCCACGTCGGCCCGCTGGCGGCGTCGGCCCCCGCCTCTCCCGCGCCCTCACCGGGCGTCTCCGCCGCCACGTACGGGGCGGGGGGCGGCGGGCTCGCCCCGCGACGGCGGCCCACGAGGAGTCCGATGATGGCGCCGACCACGAGCAGGACGATCAGCAACAGGATCGCCATCAGCGGGGAGCTGGACGTGCCGCTGCCTTGGGTGCCGGGCGAGGTCGGGGTCGGCTGGAACGTCGCCTGCTCGGTGATCGGCGCGTTGACCGTCAGCGTGGTCGAGGTCGCGTTCCCCGTGTAGGCGCCCGCGCCGGTGCCGTTCCAGCCAAGGAAGTGGCTGGTCGTGTTGGCCGTCGCGGTCAGCGTCACCTGGGTTCCCGCGGCCACCCAGTCGGTGGCCGGGGTCGCACTGCCGCCCGGACCGGCGACGACCGTGACGAGGAACTCCTCCGTGAAGGAGACGGCGAAGGTGCCGTTCGCGTTGACCGTCTTCGAGACGTTGGTCAGGTTCGCAACCCAGCGTGCGCCGGTCGAGACGTAGACGTTCGGCACGAAGAGCGTGTAGCTGCCGTTGAGCCCGTTGACGGTGAGGCTCGCGTTCGTCCCCGAAGCTCCGAAGCCGCCGAGCGAGACGTTCCACGCCAGGGCGGAGGGAAGGCCGGTCTCACTGACGGCGAGCCAGTACGTCGCGGGCGGGGCCGGCGGCCGCAGCACGAACAGCGCCGTCTCGGTGAGCGGAGCGTTCATCGTCGCGCTGCCCGAGGCTCCCCCGGTCGTGAGGGATCCGTTGCCCGTCCCGTTCCAGCCGCCGAAATAGTGGCCCGCGGCCGGAGCCGCGGTCAACGCCACGCTCGCGCTCGAGTTGTACCAGTAGAGGCCCACGGCGGGAGTGACGGAGCCTCCGGAGCTCGCCTGCACGCTCAGGGTGTACTGGGTCTGGTACGACACGGTCAGCGTGCCGTTCGCGACCAGGTCCAGCTGCCCGTTCGCGAGGCTCAGTGAGGTGGCCGCGATCCCCGTCGGCACGAAGCGCGTCGTCTCGGTCGCGTTCAGGAAGAGCATCGCCGCCGAGACGGTCGTCGTCCCGTTCGGGAGGTCCGGGATGCGGAACGAGCCCATGCCGGTGTAGGTGGTCCCGCCGATCGTCACCGAAAACGGCGTTCCCGCCGGCAACCCGACGCCCGTCAGGGTCAGGTTCCAGGTCGGCGGGGAGTTCGGTCGGAACGTCGCGAACTCGCTCACGGCCCCGGTCGGGCTCACCGTGATGCCGGCGACGCCGCTCGAGACCGAGCCGCCCCCGATCCCGCTCCACCCGACGAAGTGGTAGCCCGCCGCGGCGGTCTCGTTGAGCGCGATCGACGCGCCGCGGTTAACCCACTGCGAGGCCGGGGTCACCGACCCACCGACGCTGCCCGCGACGGTGACGTAGTACATCGGCTTGTAGTCGATGATCACGTTCGCGCTGCCGTTGAGGCTGATCGACGCGGGGACCGCGTAGCTCGCGTTCGTCTCGTTCATGACGTAGGGGACGACGGAGACCGCCGCGGCGTAGTAGCCGGTCCCGTTCGCGAGGTAGACGAACGACCCGTTCGCCGTGAACGCGCTGCCCCCGGCGAGGGCGAGGGTCGTCGAGTTGCTTACGATCCCATAGGAGGTTCCACCGACCTCGAGCGACCAGGCGGTGCCGTTCGGGAGGCCCTCCTCCGAGAACTGCGTGGGGAACGTCGCGGAGCTGGCCGAACCGAGGGCATAGAGGATGTTGACGGTCAGCGTCTGCGGCACCACGATCGGGTTCGCGGCGGTCGTGCTCGGGATCCAGAACTGGCCCGTCGTCGCGCTCGGCACGCTCCAGAGGAAGTAGGAGACGGGCGACGGCCCGACCGGGACGCTCACGTTGTCCGCGGTCGTCTGGAAGATCTCCGGAAGGCCGGTAGTGGCGTTGATCACGGTGACCCCCCAGCTCGTGTTCGCGGGAAGGCCCTGCTCGACGAACGTGACGAGGTAGGTGTAGTTGAGACAGCCGTTGTAGTATGTCCCGATGTTGCAGATGCTGTTGACGATGAAGTTCGCGGTCTCGTTGACCTGGGCCGCCGGGACCACGGTGATCGACATCGCCTTCGAGTTCACGCTGCCGCTCCCGGTCCCGGTCCACGCCGAGAAGGTGAGGTTGAGGCAGGTGTAGCACGGAGACGAGAAGGCCGAGGTGCTCACCGAGAGCGGGACCGAGGTATTGACGAGCAGCCACTCGGAGAGCGGCGCCGGGTTCATCTTGTAGTTGACGTACCCGTAGGTGAAGTAGTAGGACTGGATCTTCGGATTCGAGTTCACGTTGAGCAGCACGATCTCATCGTACGTCACGGTGATCGTGGAGCTCGTCGTGAAGGCCGACGGGCTCGCCACGCTGAGCGTGTCGTTGTAGGCGACCCCGTAGCTCACGTTGATCCACGGCACCGTGAAGGAGATCGGGGCGCCCGAGGGAACGCCCGAGATCGACAGGGAAGAGCCGGTCGGCCCGACCCGGACGTTCCCCAAGATGTCCGCGGTCCAGTTGAGGCCCGTGGGAGCTCCGGTCTCGGTGAAGGTCAGCGTGAGGCCCGTGCCCTCGAAGAGCCGGGACGCGATCACTTCGGCGTAACCGCCGCCCTGGTACGGGTTGCAGTAGGTACCGAGCGCGTAGCCGGGGCACTGCTGGGTCGTCCAGAGCAGCAGGACCTGGCCACCGGCGGTGAGCAGGGTCGAGTACGTCCCCGGCCAGGTACCCGTGTACATGTCGTGATACGGCCCGTCGAAATAGCTCACGTTGGGGAAGACCATCGCGGGCTGGCTCCACGTGAAGCCGCCGTCCGTCGAGTTCTGGTACATCTGGAAGATCGGGGCGCAGATCGAGTAGGTGTAGCCGTAGGGGCTGATGTTGTCACAGAGCGAGTTGTTGAGGTAGATGTACTGCAGGTGGATCTTGCCGCTCGAGTCGATGGAGAACGAGGGGTTGAACGCCCAGGAGTAGTAGCCGCCGTTCGGGTTGATCATCGAGGTCGGGACGACATCCCGCGCGGCCGACCAGGTCGAGCCGTTGGTCGAGGAGTTCGCCATCCAGATCGTCTCGGGGGTGTAGCCGCTGTAGCAGTAGGACCCGTAGGTGCCCTCGTTGTAGCAGAAGTTGCCGGAGATCCCGCCCGCCCACGCCACTTCGAGCTGGTTCGACGTGGAGCTGTAGGCGATGATCGGGGCGGGGTCCGTGTAGACGGCCGGGTACGATACCACTGCGAGGTATCTGCCGTTCGAGATGTCGGTGAAGGTGAACGAGGAGGCGTTGTTGTTCGACACCGCCACGTAGACCGAGGCGACCTCCTGGTAGCTGCAGGTGGGATTGCAGATGTAGTTGTACGTGAGGTTCGTGCTGTAGGCGACGAACAGCAGTCCCGCCGGGTCGACGGTCAACGCGGGGTTCATCGCGATCGACGTCGGGGTCCCGAAGTAGCTTCCCACGACCTTGTGCATCGATACCGGCGCGGACCAGGTGGAGCCACCGTCGGTCGAGGCGACGACGTAGACGGACCCGTACTCGTTGCCGCAGCAGTAGTACTGAAACGGAGAGGTCTCGTTCTCCCACGAGAGATAGATCGTCTGACCCGTCGCGGTGACGGACGGCCGGCTGTCGGGCAGCCCCGGCGACGGGCAGCCCACGTTGGACGAGGCGTTGATCACCGTGGGAACGGTCCAGCTTCCCCCGTTGTCGTAGCTGTAGGAGACGACGACGCGGGAATACGCGATGGCGTAGCACTCATAGTTCATCGGCGGGGCATCGTAGGAATAGGTCGACTGCGTCGAGTAGTTGTACTCCACGTAGGCGAGGACGAACGTCCCGTTCGCGAGCGAGGTGAGCGAGGGGTCCATCGCGCTCGAGTAGTTCGCGTCGGTGCCGGTGCACGAGGGGTTCCCCAGGTAGACCGGGGCGCTCCAGGTGTTGCCGAAGTCCTTCGACACGGTCCAGCCGACCTCGGTGCTCGCATCCGGGACCGTCGTGTTGCCCCGCATCCCCGCGCAGGGAGACGCGTTGGTGTAGGCGGTGTAGGCCATACCGGTATAGCCGGCGGTCGTCAGGTTCGCCGACGGATTGTCGGTGTTGTTCCAGCAGAAGTAGGTGTACGGGCAGGTCGCGTTACCCGTGGTGGGGTTAGGGATCGCGACGTTCGTAAAGAACGTCCCCCGTCCGCTCGCCGTGGCCTGCGGGTGGACGTGGGTCAGGACCGGACCGATCGGCGTCGCCGCCGCGGCCGCGGCCACCGGCGCGGCCGGGGCGACGTGCACCCCCGGCAGGGGGGCGGCCAGCGGCCCCGGGGCCGACAGGGAGCTCGTCCCCGCCGCCAGCCAGACGATCGCCAACGCCGACGTCAGCATGAGCAGGGCGGCCGCGGTCGCCCCCAGGGTGCGGCGGTCGAACCGAGGCGGCGAGATCCGCGGGAGAGTGGCGTTCCGGCCACGCGTGCTCTGCGTCATGGTTGGTGGACAGCAATCGCCGGTCATGCGCCCTCCGTGGAAGGCTCGGCCCCACCGGCCGCCGGCTCCATCTCCACCGGGGCGGCCGGGGGAGCGCGGCGCCGCGTGAGGACCAGCCCGACGGCAAGCCCGACCACGAGTCCGACGATCGCGAAGAGGATCCACGTGGACGTCTGACCCCAGAACGAGGTCGACTGGCTTCCCGTGGAGACCTTCTGCGCGGCGGCCTGCTGGAAGAGGGCGACCTCGCTCACCGGGCTCGTGACGTGGAGCGTCGTGACCGCATTGCTCCCCGAGTAGGAGGCCGCGCCGGTCCCGCTCCATCCGACGAACGTGTAGCCGGTCGAGGGCGTGGCGTTCAGGAGGACCGAACCGCCGCTCGTGACCCAACCGGACGGCGTACCGATCTGTCCTCCCGCCGTCGCCACGACGCTGACCTCATAGTAGGTCTGGAAGCTGATCGCGAGGGTCTGGTTGTGCGTCACCGCCACCGACGTCGGGTTCCCGATCGGCACGTAGCGCGTCAGCCCGTCCGGCGACAGCGAGGTCGCGATCGAGAGGGGATACGACCCGGCCAGCAGGTTCGGGATGTAGAGGTCTCCGCTCGTCGAGGAGTAGGTCGTCCCTCCGACCGTCGCCGACCAGGAGGTCCCGGGCGCGAGCGCGCTCTGGGCCTTGAGGTCCAGCGTGTACCGGGCCGGCACCGGCGCGATGATCTTCGCGAAGACCGCCGTCTCCGTGACCGGACCGCTCAGGACGATCGACTGGGACGATCCCGGCTGGTTCCACGCGCCGGGGCCGGTCCCGTTCCAGGTGACGAAGGTGTAGCCGCTCAGCGCGATCGCCGTGAGCTGGACGCTCAGGGTCGACGGGACCCAGAGACCGGTCGTGGTCGTGACCAGCCCGACGGACGCCTCGGCGTAGCCGCCCGGGGTCGCCTGCAGCGTCAGGAAGTACTCCGGCGCGAAAGTGACCGACAGCAGCGTCGAGCCGCTCGTGCAGATCGTGGTCGGCAGGCGGGAGGTCACCACGTACCGGGTCAGCCCGTCGAACGAGTAGGCGTAGGGAACCGAGACGTTGTAGTTACCCGAGGAGACCCCGCAGGGGTAGAGGTTCTGGATCAGGAACGAGCTCAAGTTGGACGAATAGCCCGACCCGCCCAGGAAGACCGTGTACCAGGTACCGTTCCCGAGACCGGTCTCGGTGACGGTCAGGTTGAAGCGATCCGTGGGGAGCGGGTAGAAGTTCGCGGTCTCCACGATGGGTCCGCCCACCGTGAAGTTCGCGTATCCGCTCAATCCCGTGTAGCTGCCCGTGCCGGTCCCGGACCAGCCCCCGAACTCGTAGTTCGACTTGGGCGCGGCGTGGAACGACTCCACCGCCCCGGTCGCCGCCCAATAGGTTCCCGCCCCGGAGACGGTTCCGCCCGTGCCGACAAGGACCTGGACCTTGTACGCCTGGTTGTAGCTGATGGGATACGTCGAGCCGGTCGTGACCGACATCGTCGCAGAAAGGCCGGTCGGGACGTAACCGATGGACGAGTTCTGCGACGTCACGGGGAATCCCTGGACCGGGAAGGTCCCCGGCCGCGTCGTGACGTTGATCCAGGGGGTGTCCGAGCTGTACGTCGTACCGTTGAACTCGAACGTCCAGACGGTCCCGGCGGTGAGCCCGACGGCCTGGAACGTCACGGTGCCCGGCGCGGCGGCGACATCGACGTAGGCGAACGAGAGATTGACGATGGGTTCGACCGGAACGACGATGGGGTTCGCGGGCGTCGAATAGCCGAAATACTCCCAACCGGCCGTGCTCGAGTTGGCCTGGATGTGGGTGACGGAGTACGCTCCGGTCTCCACGTTGGGGATCGTGACGGAGGTCGTCCCGCCCGCGCTGTAGTTCGTCCCACTGAAGGCGAACGAGTAGGTCGAGGTGGACGGAAGGCCCACGGGGTTCACGATGACATTGTAGGAGCCGAACCCACCGTACCACACCGTCTCGTTGACGACGCCGTTCATCGTGAGGTTCGCATAGATGCCCGAGCCGTTGTAGGATCCCGGGCCGGTCCCCGTCCAGTAGGACGGATAGATGGGGTATCCGTAATCCTGGATGTTGATCAAGGCTCCCTTGGGGAAGTACCACGGGAACGAGGGGGACGCGGAACTGTACGGAGTGCAACCGATGCAGTTCGACACGTAGTAGTAGTAGTACGAGCCGTTGTAGGTGATGTACAGGTCGGCGTAGTAGACGTTGGGTGGCTGTATGGCGAGCGACATGCCGTAGCTCACCGAATAGTTGAACCAGACCGTCGAGTTCTTGGAGAACTGGACCTCATTCCCCACGCTCGAGCCGGGGGAAATGATCGTCCAGAAGCCGGCCGGCACGCTGTTCGGTGTGACCGACACCGAGACGTTGACGGGGATGTCGGTGATGTAGTAGCTCGCCGACGTGGTCGTAATCGTCTCGCCATTGACCCGGAACGACCACTGAGTGCCGATCGGCAGGTTCTGCTCGGTGAAGTTCACGGTCACCGACGGCCCCGTGTAGACGAAGGCGACCTCGAGACGGGCCGAGTAGGTGTAGTTGAAGTAGTAGTTGTACGCGGTTCCGTTGTACGTGTGCTGAGAGGTGTACTCGTACGAGGTGCTCAGCGAGAACCCGAACAGCGGCAGGCCGGCCGTCGTGGAGGCGACGCTCGCCTGGAACCCCTCGAAGTCGTCCCCACAGTAGTAGCTGCAGTAGTAGTAGATGGCGCGCATGTTGATGACGTCGACCAGGGACGCGGAGGTCCACGTCACCCCATCCGTGCTCGTGGCGGCCCACTCCGACAGCGTGTACTGCTGCGGGGCGCAGGAGCTGTAGCAGTAGGTGGTGTTCTCCCAAGAGAAGGCCAGGTAGAGCGTGCCCCCGGCCCACCCGATCGCCGGGTGGTAGGTGTTGTCGTAGTTGAAGTAGTCCATCGTGGCCTGGATCACGTGCAGCGACCAGACGGAGCCGGTGACGGTCCCGGTCGCCTCGAATACGCCCGAGTACTCGTAGTTGTAGTACCAGTAGGTCGCCGTGTTCTTCGAGTACGATGCGGTGTAGGCGATGTAGACCTGGGTACCCGTGGAGCCAAAGACGAACTGGCTCTGCGGTGCATACTGGAAGTATCCCGTCAGGTAGTAGGGGGAGAACAGGTAGGTCTCTCCGAGATCGCTCGCCACGAGGCTGGGGGTGTTCCACGACGACCCGTTCGTCGTGGAGGTGGCGAATACGAGGTTGTCCCCGTATCGGTAACAGTAGGCGTACATGATGTAGACGCAGGAGTGGTTCGTGAAATACGAGAGGCCCACGGTGCCGGTCGAGTTGACCTGAAGCCAGCCGCCCATCGAGGAGTTGTCGGCGGTCGAGTTCTCTCCGGGGATGAGATACGGACCGCTCCAGCTGGCGCCGTCGTTCGCGGAGTACAGCAGGTTCAGGGAGATGGGGTGGGCCCCATAGCTCCCGAGCCCGTAGTAGAGATAGGTGGATGTCGACGCCGAAATGTTCTCGAACAGGACGTAGAGCGATTTGCCGTAGGAGACGATCTGGGGGCGGGCGATGTTGCCGCTCGTGTTGATCGAGATCGGTGCGGAGAACGTGACGCCGTTGTTGGTCGAAACGGTGAAGCCAAGGGCGTCGGCGGCCCGGCTGGTATACTGCCCCTGGGGGCCGGAGTAGTTCTCCTCGACATACACGCCGTAGACGTTCCCGTTGGGCGCGGCGGTGAAGGACGGTTCGATCGCATTGTAGAACGAGCAGGACAGGTTGCCGAGCACGTTCGGCGCCCCCCAGTTCGACCCGTTGTTCGCGGAGACCGAGAACGCGACCAGGGCGGAGGCGTTGCCGGAGGCCGCCGAACATGCGCTGCCGGGGACGCTCTTGCTCGTGGCGTACGAGTAGCCGACCCCTACGTTCCCGTTCGCGAGGTTGACGAGCGTCGGGTCGATCGAGCCGCCGTAACAGTCCGCGTAGTAGTAGTTGTACGCTCCGCCGAGGTAGCTACTGAACGCGCACGACCCCCCCTTCGTGACGTTCTTGGGAGCCAGGGTGCTGTTGTTGGAATAGAAAGTGATGGCCGACGAGTTGCCCGTCCCCAGCGGGCGGCTCGGGCTCGAGGGTGTCGAGGGAGAGGAATGCGAGGTCGCCAAAGCGTGCGGCGCGGGCGCAGCGGTATGACCGGCGCTAACGGGCGCCGAGAGGGGCGCCGCCGCCGTGGGCGAGACCGACAAGGCCCCGGCCGCTGGAAGGCCGGTGATCACCACCGACAGGAGGACGATACTGACGGCAACGTTTCTCACGAGGCGGACACGCCCCAGGCTGGGGACCCGGAACATAGGGGCCGGCGACCGCTGGCGTTGTTAAATACCTTTACAGAAACCGAGAGGCCGCCGCCGGCACCGACGGCGCCGGGCGTCGGTCGGACACTCCCGAGTTGGAGGAACGGCGCCCGGTGGGCGCACTACGAACGGAACGGATTTTAAGCCGAGTCGGCTGGACCGTTCGATGAGCGCCCTACCGGCGTCGCCGACCGGCGTGGCGAGCTTCGACCACGCGGACCCGATCTCGATCGGTTGGGTCGTCGGTGCGGCCCTGCTCATGGGCATCGGCGTCTTCTTCCTTACCCTCTGGCTCGTTACCTTCACGTGGCTCTACCTCGGCGGTATCCTGCCGATGCTGGCGGGGATCCTCATGATGTTCGACCCGAGGGCCGGGGCGAACGCAGCGGCCTGACGTCCGCGGGGGTCGCGTGCCGGTCGCTTCGGGGGCGCCCCTGACCATCGTGAAGCTCGGGGGCAGCGTCATCACCCGAAAGCGGGAGGTCGAGCATCTTCGCCCGAAGGTCCTCGCTCGCCTCGCCCGGGAGCTCTCGGAGGGTCCGGGAACGCCCCGCATCGTCCTCCATGGGGCGGGGTCGTTCGGCCATCCCGGGGCCGTGCGGTTCGGCCTCGCGCGCCGCCCCGAGGGACCGGATGCCGCGCGCCACCGGCTGCGAGGGGCTGCGATCGTCTCGGCCGAGGTCCGCCGGCTCCACCTCGCCGTCCTCCGCGCGATGCTTAAGGCCCGAGATGCGCCGTGGTCGTTGCCTCCCTCGCCGCTGGCCCGCAACCGCGCGGGAGAGCTCGTGGCCTTCGAGGAGGGCCCGTTCGCGTCGGCGCTCGCCGCAGGGGCCACGGCGGTGTCGTTCGGGGACGTCGTCCCGGACGAGGAGTGGGGCTTTTCGATCCTGTCGGCCGACACGATCGCCCTCGAGCTGACCCGGCGGCTCGGGGCGAAACGGGTGCTGTTCGTCAGCGATGTGGAGGGAGTCCTCGCTCGCGCGCCGGGGGGTGGGCGCCGGGTCATCGAGGACCTCACGCCCGAGGCGGTCGCCGCGCTGTCTCCCGCGCCCGGGGCCCCGGACGTGACGGGCGGGATACGGAAGAAGGCGGAGACGATGCTGCGCCTCGCCGACCTCGGCGCGGACGCAGGTCTTATTAGCGGTCTCCGGGATGGGGCGCTCTCACGCGCCCTTCGAGGGGAGGCGGTCTTTGGGAGCTGGTGCAGACCCGCCGCCCGCTAGCCCGGTCGCAGGGCTCGATCTGAGCTCCCGAAAGGCCGAGCACGTCAAGGTCGTCCTCGAGGGGAACGTCGAGGGTCGCTACCGCTATTGGAACGACATCCAGATCGTGCACAACGCGCTGCCCGAGATCGATTTCGACGAGATCGACCCCTCGGTCACCCTGCTCGGGAAGCGGCTCGCGGCCCCCCTCGTGATCACGGGGATGACCGGAGGGTTCCCGGACGCCGCCAAGATCAACGACAACCTCGCCCGCGCGGCGGCCGACGTCGGGGTGGCGATGGGGGTCGGGAGCGAACGGGCCGCCATCCTCAAGGGCCAGTATCCCGAGAGCTACGCCTGTGTCGCCCGTCATCCGGTCCCGCTCAAGCTCGCGAACATCGGGGCGCCCCAACTCATCGCCCAGGCCCCCGGGGAAAAGGTGGTCGGGCCGGTCGAGGTCCGGCGAGCGATGGAGCTCATTCAGGCCGACGTCCTCGCCATCCACCTCAACTTCCTGCAGGAGATGGTCCAACCCGAGGGCGACCGCAAGGCCCGGGGCTGCCTGACCCAGATCGCGGCGCTGGCCAAGGAGGTGCCGGTCCTCGTCAAGGAGACGGGGGCCGGCATCTCGAGGCCCGTCGCCGAGCGGCTCCGGGTCGCCCACGTCCAGGCGTTCGATGTCAGCGGGACCGGCGGGACCTCCTTCGCGGCGGTCGAGCACCACCGCGCCCGGGCCCAGGGGGCGGAGCGCGAGGCACGGGTCGGCTTGACCTTCTGGGACTGGGGGATCCCCTCCCCCGTCTGCGTCCGCGAGCTCGCGCCGCTCGGGCTCCCGCTCATCGCGAGCGGGGGGATCCGCAGCGGCCTCGATGTCGCGAGGGCGATCGTTCTCGGCGCGAGCGCGGCGGGGACCGCCGGCGGGGTGCTCCGGGCGGCCTCCACGAGCTACGCGGCGACCCGCACGGAGCTCGAGCAGATCGTCCACGAGCTCAAGGTGGCGATGCTCCTGACGGGGAGCCGGACGGTACCGGAGCTGAGAAAGGCCACCTACCGTGTCACCGGCGAGACGCGCGCATGGCTCTCCCCCTGACCCCCGGCACCGTCGACCTCGCGGAGGTTCACCGGCGCAAGCTCGCCTTCGCCCGGGCGGGCGGCGGTCGCGTCCCGTCGAACGTCGAGTGGCTCGGCACCTTGGACGAGGAGGAACGGCAGCGGCTTGCGCCCCTTCTGAGGAGGAAGCCGACCCGGACGCTCTCCGGGGTCGCGGTGGTCGCGGTGATGACGGCCCCGGCGCCCTGCCCCCACGGCACGTGCAGCTACTGCCCCGGCGGGGTCGGGGCCGGCAGCCCGCAGAGCTACACGGGGGAGGAGCCGTCCGCCCTGCGCGGCGCGCAGTTCGGCTGGGACGCCCGGGCGATCGTCGCGCACCGTCTCGAGACCCTCACGACGATCGGCCATCCCACGAGCAAGGTGGAGGTCATCGTGATGGGCGGGACCTTCCCGTCGCGGCCCCCGGCGGTCCGGGACACAACGTTCCGCCACATCTACGAGGGGCTGAACGGCCGGGCTCATGCTTCGCTCCCCGAGGCCGTCGCGGCGAACGAGGCCGCGGCCCATCGCTGCGTCAGCCTCACGGTCGAGACTCGACCGGACTGGTGCGACGGGCGCGTCCTCCCCGACCTGTTGCGAGCCGGGGTCACTCGGGTCGAGATCGGCGTCGAGTGCCTCACCGAGGAGGTCCTCGCCGCGAGCGGGCGGGCCCACGGGGTCGCGGAGGTCGCCCGGGCGACGCGGGAGGCGCGCGACCGGGGGCTCAAGGTTGGCTACCACCTGATGCTTGGCCTTCCCGGGATGGACCCGACGCGCGACCGGGAGGACCTCGCGCGGGTCTTCGATGACCCGCGCTTCCGGCCCGACATGATCAAGCTCTACCCGACGCTCGTGCTTCCCGGGACGGCGCTCTACCGGGACTGGAAGGAGGGACGCTACGCCCCGTACGATGTCGACACCGCCGCCCGCGTCCTCGCGGAGGTCAAGGCGCGGCTCCCCCCCTGGGTCCGCGTCCAGCGGATCCAGCGGGACATTCCGGCCCGCCTCATCGCGGCGGGGGTCCGCGCCGGCAACGTCCGTGAGCTGGCCCAGCGGCGCCTCGCGGAGTCGGGTCGGCGCTGCCGCTGCCTGCGGTGCCGGGAGGTCGGGCGCCGGGCGTGGCCCGATGCCGAGGCGTTCGTCCGGACCGAGACCCGCTACGCCGCGGGGGGCGGAGAGGAGGTCTTCCTCGCGTACGAGGACCCGGTATCGGACAGCGTCGTCGGCTTCCTCCGCCTGCGCCTCCCCTCCACGGAGACCGAGGGGGGGTGCGACGCCCCCGTCATCCGGGAGCTCAAGGTCCTCGGGCCCGAGGTGCCGGTGGGGGCGGTGGCCGGGCGCCGGGAGTACCAGCACCTCGGGTTCGGCCGCGCGCTCGTCGCCCGGGCCGAGGAGGTGGCGCGCGACACGGGGGCACGGGAGCTCCGGGTCCTGAGCGCCGTGGGGACCCGGGAGTACTACCGGCGCCTCGGATTCGCCCCGAGCGGTCCTCACTCCGCGAAACCGCTTTTCGCCTAGCGCAATCCGGGGCCCCGGGCGCGCGCCGGGCAATCCTTATCCCCCCGACGCGCTCGGCCGAGCCCGAGTGCGTACGATGGCCCGGAACATCCAGGTCGAGCCCCTTCGGACCGTGCACATCGAGGAACAGACCATCGAGCTCGTCGAGCGCAAGGGTCTCGGGCACCCGGACTCGATCGCCGACGGCATCTCGGAGAGCGTGAGCCGCGGGCTCTGCCGGATGTACCTGGACGAGTTCGGACGCATCCTCCATCACAACACCGACGAGACCGAGGTCGTGGGGGGCGCCTCCGAGCCGAAGTTCGGCGGGGGCAAGATCACCCAGCCGATCTACATCCTCCTCGTCGGCCGGGCGACCACCGAGGTGGACGGGCAGAAGCTCCCGTTCCGCCAGGTCGCGATCGATGCGGCCAAGAACTATGTCAAGTCCGTCTGCGCCCACCTGGACGTCGACCGGCACGTCGAGTTCGACTGCCGCATCGGCTCCGGCTCGGTGGACCTGCGCGGGGTCTTCGAGCAGAAGGCCGTCCTGGCCAACGACACCAGCTTCGGGGTCGGGTTCGCCCCGCTCTCCGACACCGAGCGCCTGGTCCTCGAGTCCGAGCGCTTTTTGACCACGCGACTGAAGAAGAAGCTCCCCGCCCTGGGCGAGGACGTCAAGGTCATGGGCTTCCGCAGCGGCGAGGCGATCCGCCTGACCGTCGCCGCCGCGCTGGTCGACAGCGAGATCGCGAACCCGAAGGAGTACAAGGCGGTCTGCGAGGAGATCCACGACAAGCTCGCGGACCAGGCGGCGAAGCTGACCAACCGCTCCGTCGAGATCAACGTCAACACCGCCGACGACCCGGAGCTCGGCCGCTTCTACCTGACCGTGACCGGCCTGTCCATGGAGGCCGGGGACGACGGCTCCGTCGGCCGCGGCAATCGCGCGAACGGGCTCATCACCCCCTGCCGACCGATGAGCCTCGAGGCGTCGGCCGGGAAGAACCCCGTCAACCACGTCGGCAAGATCTACAACCTCCTCGGCAACCTGATCGCCCAGGACATCGTCAAGGAGGCGGGCGGCGATGTGAAGGAGGTCCACGTCCGCATCCTCTCCCAGATCGGGAAGCCCGTGGACCAGCCGCAGGTCGCGAGCCTCCAGCTCCTCCCGTCCTCGGGCGTCAAGCTCGCCCAGGTCCGCAAGATCGCGGACGACGTCGCCCAGGGCTGGTTCGACCGCATCGACACGATCCCGCAGCGGCTCCTGACGGACCGGCTCACGGTCTTCTAGGCGTCGGCGCGGACCGTCCGGGGGGGGGCCGTGCACGTCTACGTCGAGTCGTACGGCTGCGCCCAGAACCAGGGCGAGGGGCACGCGATCGCGC
Source organism: Thermoplasmata archaeon (assembly GCA_027315455.1). Lineage (GTDB taxonomy): Archaea > Thermoplasmatota > Thermoplasmata > Lutacidiplasmatales > UBA184 > Lutacidiplasma. The sequence continues at coordinate 24,493 of DAHUXZ010000030.1, forward strand.
GCGACCTCCACGCCGCCGGGCACTCCATCGCCGCCGGACCCGAGGGGGCGGATGCGGGGATCCTCGTCTCCTGCGCCGTCATCGGGTCGACGGAGGCGCGGATGGTGGAACGCTGGCGCGAGCTGACCGAGGTGCTCCCGCGCGTCCTGGTGACGGGCTGCCTCGTCCCGCTCCGGACCGGTCTCCTCGCGGGGGCGGGACGGGACCGCACGACGTTCGTTCCGATCCGCGACCAGGCGCGCATCCCGGATATCCTGGGGGAGGGGAGCGATCCCGGCTCGTCCCCCGGCGCCCCCCCGGCCGACCTCGCCGAGGAGGTGGTGCTCGCCCAGGGGTGCGTCAGCGGCTGCACCTACTGCTTCAGCCGCCTCGCCCGGGGTCGCCTCGCGAGCGTCGCGCCGGAGGAGGTCGTCCGCCGCGTCCGCTCGGCGCACGGCCGGGGCGCCGTCGAGATCCGGCTGACCTCCCTCGATGCCTCGGCCTGGGGGCTCGACCTGGACGGCCAGCCGCGCCTCCCGCAGCTGATGGACGCGGTCGCCGGCCTCCCCGGGACGTTCGCGGTCCGGGTCGGGATGATGAGCCCGCAGACGCTCGCGCCGATCCACGAGGCGTACTTCCGCCGCCTCACCGGGCCCCGGTTCTTCTCGTTCCTCCACCTTCCCGTGCAGAGCGGCTCGGACGGCGTGCTCGCCTCGATGCATCGGGGCCACACGGTGGCCGACTTCCGACACCTGGTCGACGCCGGGCGCGCGGCCTGCCCGGGTCTCATGCTCGCGACCGACATCATCACCGGCTTTCCCACCGAGACCGAGGACGACCATCGCGCGACCCTGGACCTCCTGCGCGACGTCGCCCCCGAGGTCGTGAACGTCACCCGGTTCTCGGCCCGGCCCGGCACCCCCGCCTCGCGGCTCGAGGAGCTTCCCTCGCGGATCGCCAAGCGGCGATCGCGCGAGCTCGCCGAGGAGCGCCAGGCGCTCGCCCGGACCCGCCTCGAGGGCTGGATCGGCTGGGAAGGGTCCGCCCGAATCCTCGAGCACGGGAGCGACGGGAGCTCCGTCGCCCGGCTTCCGAACTACCTTCCCTTCATCCTCCCGGAGCGCCTCTCGCTGGGCGCGATCGCGCCCGTGCGCGTCGAGGGAGCGCGGTCGAACTATCTGTTCGGGCGCCGCACCGGTCCGGCCGAGGCGCTCCCGCCGGCCCTCCCCCCATAAATACCCCCTCC
>DAHUXZ010000031.1 GCA_027315455.1 Thermoplasmata archaeon
GCTCCGGAAATTCTCCCCCTCAGCGCCTCCCCCCGCCGCGTCCGCGTGGAGTTCACGATCACCCGCGGGGGGAGCGTCGAGACGCACGGGGTCGAAGTGGAGGCCGGGGCCACCCTCCGCTCGGCCCTCCGCGCGCTCGGGCGGCCGCCCGAGGCCTGCGCGGTGCTGGACGGGGAGACCCCCCTCCCGCTGGACACCCCGGTCACAGCGGATCGGCGGCTGACTCTGGTCCCGACCTTCTCCGGCGGCTAGCGACGGAGTTAGACGTCATCCTCCGCGGCGACAAAGCGTTAAGCGGCCAGACGGCGGTAGGAGGGAGGCCGCACTCCTTCGGAGGAGTTCTTCGTGCCGTCGGGTTGTCCCGTCTGTGAGCAGCAGATCGCGCTGTCCGCGACGCGATGCTCGACCTGCGGCTACCCGACGGCGCTGGCGCTGGACGCGATGCGCGCCCTGAGCCAGGAGGGTCCGGTCCCCCCGGCTCCCGCCGCCCTGGCCGATCGTCCGACCGTCCGTCGGCGCGCGCTGCGCGCGCGGGACCCGCAGGAGGAGCTGGTCGCCAAGCTCGCCCAGCAGATCGAGGCCGAGGTCCAGGTGCTCCAGTGGATGGGCGCCGAGCCGCGGGAGGCGATGGCCGACCTGCGCCAGGCCGCCCTCGCGGAGGCCGACGGACGGGTCCGGGAGGCGCTCGACGTTCTCCGCCACTCCCTCGAGATGGTCGGGGAGCGGGCGCTCCACTTCTTCGAGCGTCGTGTCGTCGAGCTCGAGGAGCGGGACGGGCGCCTCGCGAAGTCCGGAGTCCGCACCGGCCTGACCGCGGAGATCGCCCAGGCCCGCCAGAGATTCCGCGCCGGTCAGCGCGAGGACGCGATCCAGCTGCTGCGCAACGCCGGCACGACGCTCGCCCGCATCGAGGGCGACTGGAAGGGACTGCTCGACCTCCTCCAGCAGGTCGAGCCGCTCCGGGCGGCCGCCCGCGACGCCGGGGTCGACCTCGCCGCCGTCGATACCGACTTCGCGGAGATCCGCGCGTCGCTCTCCGACCAGAGCTTGACCGTCGAAGCGCTCGACCGCGCCTCGCAGACCGCCGCCCGCGCCATGGCGACGCTGCGCGATCACCTTCCGATCGCCATCGAGGCGGAGCTCGGGCGCCACGAGACCGTGCTCCGCGCGCTGCCCCTGGAGGCCACGTCGGGCGGGTCCGCCCGCGAGCTCCACGCCGAGGCCGTGCGGCACCTGCGGCGGGGCCGCCTTCCCGAGGCGACGGAGACCCTCAAGCAGCTGCGGGCCGCGATCCGCGCCCTGGCGCCGCCGGCCGCCCCGGCGGCCCCCCCGCCGCACCCCCCGAGCCCGACCCCGACGGCGCCGCCGTCGAGCGGTCCGACGGAGGCCCGACCGTCTCCGGAGCAGCTCTCCCGGCTGCTCGAGCGCGCGCGCAACCTCGCCGCGCGGGTCCGCAGCCTTCCGCACGACAGCGAGATCGCGTTCGAGGCGGCGGGCGAGATCCGGCGCGCCACCGAGCTGCTGCGCGCCGGCAAGCTGGACGGGGCCGAGTCGACCCTCGCGCGCCTGATGCGGACCCTCGACGCCGAGGGCGGCCACGGGAGGGCGGAGGGGCGATGACGGCGCCGGTGACCGCAAGCCTCGCCGAGCGCCGGGACGCCCTCGTGCGCGACGGCGCCAAGCTCGAGGCGGAAGGCCTGCCGTTCCCGACGGAGCAGCTCCGCGCCGCCATCACGGCCGCGATCGACGCGAACCAGGCCGAGCAGGCCGCGAGCCTTCTCAAGCGGGGGGAGTCGCTCCTCGCCGTCGCCGGCCGCGACTGGACCTGGGTGCGCGATCTGCTCAACCGGGCCGACGAGCTTCGCCAGGTCGCGGTCTCGATCGGCGTCGACCTCCAGGTCTTGGACGCGCGCGTCGGGAACCCGCGCGAGCAGCTGCGCTCCCAGCCCCTCTCCGCCGCGTCGCTCGGTCGGGCCGGTGCGAGCGCCTCGCTCGCCGTCGCCGTCCTGCACGACACGATCCCGAAGTACTGCGTGGCCGAGGCCCAGAAACTGGGGGTGTCGATCCGCGAGGCCCGGAACCGCGGCGAGGACGTGACCGAGGCGGTACGGGGCTTCTCGCTGCTCCTCCAGGCGATCCAGGACGAGCATCTCATCGCGACCGCGGACCGCCTCCTCGAGGCGCGCCGGGGCGTCGCCCGCATCCCCCGCGCCCCGGCGATCACCGGGCTCCCCTCGGAAGAGGAGGAGGAGATCCTCATGGAGGCACGCAATCTCGCGCGCCGCCTTTCCAAGATGAAGTCCCGCGCCCGCAACGCCCAGGCCGCCGCCCGGCTCATGACCGAGGTCCGCGCGGCCCTGAGCGAGGAGCGGCGCTTCGGCACCCCCGAGGAGGAGATCGAGGCGCTCTGGAGCGAGGTCGACCGCCTGACCCAGGAGCGCCGCGCGGCGGCCGCGGTCGACCCGACGGACCTTCCACCGGCGGGCGCCGGAGAGGTCGCCGCACCCGAGGAAGGCTACGACGGACCCGATGCGCAGGAGCGCCCGGAGCTGTTTTCGCCCCGGTCCCGGGCGGAGCGGCGGCGGACCCCCCCACCCGAAATGCTTTAATACCTATCGCAAATCGTTTATATCACTTGGCTCGGGAGCGGGCCCGCGTTCATTTGCGTGACGGCAACGTGGGCATCGTGCTCGCCGTTACCCCCACGGGGCTCCTCACCGCGCGGTCGCCGGATGCGACCTTCGCGCCGGAGGGAACGTCGGTCGCGGATGCGACCGGCCGCCTGCGCGGTCGGGTCGTCCGGGTCTTCGGCCCCGTCGCGCGGCCCTACCTTTCCGTTCGCCTGCGACGCCTGCCCCGCCCGACCGAGGCGACGGCGCTCGTGGGCTCGATGCTCGTGCGAGAGGGAGGCAGGAACACCGATGCCGCCGGATAACGGGGGAGCCAACGCGGACCAACCGGCGCCGAGGCAGGGCGACATCGCCGTCCCGACCCGGTGCACCAACTGCGGCTCGTCGCATCTCACGCGCGACTACGAGAAGGGCGAGCTCGTCTGCGACGAGTGCGGTCTCGTCCTCGAGGAGGCGATGATCGACCAGGGGCCGGAGTGGCGGGCGTTCGACGCCGAGCAGGGCGAGAAGCGCACGCGGACGGGCGCCCCGACGACCCTCACGATCCACGACAAGGGTCTCTCGACGGAGATCGGCTGGAAGAACCGGGACCCCTACGGCAAGTCGATCCCGACCCGCAACCGGGCCCAGCTCTACCGCCTGCGCAAGTGGCAGCGGCGGATCCGGGTCTCGAACGCCACGGAGCGCAACCTCGCCTTCGCTCTCGCCGAGCTCGACCGCATCGCCTCGTCGATGGCGCTCCCCCGCAACGTCCGCGAGACGGCGGCGATGATCTACCGCAAGGCGGTCAACCGCAACCTCATCCGCGGCCGCTCGATCGAGGGGGTCGTCGCGGCGTCGCTCTACGGCAGCTGCCGCCAGTGCAATGTTCCCCGGACGCTCGACGAGATCGCGAGCAAGTCGCGGATCGGCCGCAAGGAGATCGGCCGGACCTACCGCTTCATGACGCGGGAGCTCAAGCTCAAGCTGATGCCGACGCGCCCCCAGGACTACATCCAGCGCTTCTGCTCCGAGCTCAAGCTCAAGGGCGAGATCCAGACGCGCGCGAACGAGATCCTCAAGGAGGCGACGGAGCGCGAGCTCACCAGCGGCCGCGGCCCGACGGGCGTCGCCGCCGCCGCGATCTACATCTCGAGCGTCCAGTGCGGCGAGCGCCGGACCCAGCGCGAGGTCGCCGAGGTCGCGGGCGTCACCGAGGTGACGATCCGCAACCGCTACAAGGAGCTCACCGAGAAGCTCAACCTGCGCGTCATGCTCTGACGGGCCGGTCGGGACCCCGCGGCGCCACCGTCTTCTAGCGGCGGTGCCCTTCCCCGGGCATGACCCGCATCCTCTCCGTCGCCGTCCTCGTCTCGGGAGAGGGGACGACGCTCGATGCGTTCGCCGAGGCGATCCACGGCGGCCACCTTCCCGCGCGCGTCGCCGTCGTCATCGCCGACCGACCCCACGCGCCGGCCATCGAGCGCGCCCGGCGCCGGGGCCTCCCGACGGCGGTGCTGCCGTTCCGGGGCGTCGCCGAGGAGGCGTGGAGCCGCTCGGCGAGCGACCTCCTGAGGGAGCGCGGGACGGAGCTCGTCCTGCTCGCCGGCTTTCTCTCGATCCTTCCCGGCGCGTTCCTCACCGAGTGGGAAGGGCGCATCATCAACGTCCACCCGTCGCTCCTCCCGCGCCACGGGGGCCGCGGCATGTTCGGGCGCCACGTGCACGCCGCGGTCCTCGCGAGCGGGGACCGCGAGACCGGCGCGTCGGTCCACCTCGTGACGCGGGACGTCGACCAGGGGCCGGTCCTGTGGCAGGAGCGGCTCTCCGTCGCCGCGGACGACACCCCCGAGACCTTGCGCGAGCGCCTGCGCCCGGCCGAGGATCGGGCGATCGGTGAGGTCGTCCGCCGCTTCGCGGACGGCACGCTTCCCCTGCCGTTCCGGCCCGGCGCCGCCGGCCGAACGCCGGCGGGCGCCGGCGCGGAGCGCTGACGGCTACCGGTCCGCCGCCGGATCGGGCCGGTCCGCGAGAAGCGGGCCCCCGAGCGACGCGAGCGGCGTCGGGCGGTGGGGGAGCGGGAACTCGAGGGAGTGGCGCGTCGTCGTCGGGGGGAACGGCCGGCGTTCGATCGCCCGCGCGACGACCTCGGCCTTCGCGATCGGGGGGTCGGGCTGCCAGCGCTCGAGGTGGACCCGCGGATCCTCGTAGTCGATCACCCAGGCCGGGGCGCGCTCGGCCCCGAGCCGGCGCAGCGCCTGGAAGCGGTGGTGGCCGTTGAGGATGACGAAGGAGCCCTCGGAGACCCAGAGCGGGTCGAGGACCCGGCCCTCCTCGCGCAGCTCCGTGACGAGGCGGTCGACGCCCTCGGGGTCGACCTCCTCGTGGTCGCGGAGGGTGGCGATCGGGACGAGGGCGAAGCGGAACGGTCCGTTCATGCGGCGGCCCCCGAGCGCTCGCGGACCTTCTCCACGGCACGGCGGACGTACACGCGGGTCATCTTCCTTCGGTAGTCCGGCGCCAGAAAGGTGTTGTGGACCGGGCGGACGGCCCGCATGACGGCCTCGGAGAAGGCCCGGAGGCGATCGTCGGAGAGATGCTCGCCGACGAGCGGCGCGGTCAGCTCGTCGAACCGGCGCGGGTAGGTCTCGAGCCCGCCCACGGCCACGGCGAGCGAGCGCACCCGGCCGCCGTCGAGCTCGGCGGCGGCCGCCGCCCCGAGCTCGGGGAAGTCGAAGGAGGGCCGCACGCGCAGCTTGAGGTAGGCGGAGGCGCGCGCGCGGGCCGCCGCGGGAAGGTGGACCGCGACGACGATCTCCCCCGGGCCCAGCCGGTGCCGTCGGATCCCGTCCCCCGCCGCGTCGTAGATCGCCCCGAGCGGCACGCGACGCCGCCCCCCCGGTCCGGCGAGCTCGGCCTCCGCGTCGAGCGCCATGAGGACCGGGGCGAGGTCGCCGGAGAAGGTCGCGTAGCAGCGCTCCTTCTGCGGGACGACGTGGCAGCGGTCCCCCTCGGCCTTGAGGCAGTAGCCGAGGCTCTCGCGCCAGAAATGGCTCTGGTTGAAGAAGAAGCAGCGCGTCTCGACGAGCAGGTTCCCGCCGAGGGTTCCCGAGGCGCGGACGAGCGGCGTCGCGACCTCCGCGAGCGCGTCGGCGAACCCGGGATACGCGCGGGCGAGCTCCGTATCCCGCTCGAGGTCGGCGAGGCGCTCCATCGCGCCGAGACGCTCGAGCCCGCGACCGCGCAGCTCCGCGACCGCGTCGAGCGCGATCAGATGCGGCCGAAGGTTGAGGTGCATCTTGTAGTTCGGCAAAAGGTCGGTCCCGCCCGCGAGGTAGTCGAACCCGCCGGCGTGGGCCGTCGCGAGCCGCAGCGCCTCCTCGAGGCTGGACGGTCGGTGGAGCTCGAACGGGTCGAGGTGCATGGCCTACTCCCCCTTCCAGGGCCGGCCCTCGCGCTGCCGCAGCTCGATGCCCTTGACCACCTTCTCCGGGGTGATCGGCAGGTCGGTGAACCGTACCCCCACCGCGTCGTAGAGGGCGTTCGCGACGGCGGGGAGGGTCGCGACCAGCGGGCCCTCGCCCGCCTCCTTCGCGCCGAACGGTCCCTCGGGGTCGTCCTCGCCGACGAGCAGGCACTCGACCTCGGGCATCTGCGCCGGCATCGGGATCTTGTAGTCGAGCAGCGACGGGTTCATCAGTCGCGCGCCGCGGTAGTTGAGGGTCTCGCCCATCAGCTGGCCGAGGCCCATGTGGATGGAGCCCTCGATCTGGCCCTCCACGGCGAGGCGATTGAGCGGGCGGCCGCAGTCGAAGGCGGCCCACATCTTCCCGACCCGGTACTCCCCGGTCTCCGCGTCGACGCGCACGCGCGCGACGTAGGCGGCGAAGGAGTACGCGGGCGCCGTGCCGGCGCGCGCGCCTTTGAAGCTCCCGCCCATCGGCGGGGAGGAGTACGCCCCCGCGGCGGTGAGGGCGCCGGTCCGCTCCATCGCCCGGTGCAGCGCCTCGAGATAGGTGACGCTGACATCGGGGCGGTGGGCGACCTCGAACCGCTCCCGGCCGACGCGGATCTGCTCCGGCGGGTAGCCCAGGAGCTCGCTCGCGCCCCGGACGAGGCGCGTACGGAGGTCCTCGGCCGCGCGGCGCGCGGCGTTGCCCATCATGAAGGTGACCCGGCTCGAGTAGCTCCCGAGGTCGATCGGGCTGACGTCCGAGTCGACCCGGATGACGTGGACCCGCTCGAGGGCGACCCCGACGACCTCGGCGACGATCGCGGCGAGCAGGGTGTTCGAGCCCTGGCCGATATCGGCCTGCATCGAGTGGACGGCGATCCCCCCGTCCATGTCGACCTTGAGGTGGACCGTCGACTGCGGCATCTTCGGCGTGAAGTGGATCGGGCTGTTCGAGCCGGAGATGTAGAACCCGCAGCCGAGACCGATCCCCTCGCCGTACGGGAGCTGGCGGAACGCGGCGTCCCAGCCGCTCGCCGCCCGGACCGCGTCGAGGCAGGCCAGGAACGAGGTCGAGGTGATGCGGAACTGGTTGACCGTGGTGGAATGCGGGGGGAGCGCGTTCCGCCGCCGCAGCTCGAACGGGTCGATCCCGACCTTCTCCGCGAGCTCGTCGAGCGCGACCTCGACCGTGTAGCGGACGTTGGTGCCCCCGTGGGCCCGCATCGCCCCGCTCGGCGGCCGGTTCGTGTAGACCCGGCGGCCGTGGTAGCGGAAGTTGGGAACGCGGTACGGTCCCATCGCGAGGACGCCGTTGTAGTAGGTGGTCACGGTGCCGAACGAGCTCCAGGCGCCGCCGTCGATGACCGCCGAGAGGTCGTAGGCGAGGAGCCGGCCGTCGGCGTCGGCGGCGACGCGCAGGTCGTTCTGGGTCGGGTGGCGCCCGTGGTTCGTGAGGAACACGTCCTCCCGGTCGAAGAGGACCTTGACGGGCCGGCCGGTCTCCAGCGCCAGCGCGGCGCACGCGATCTCGTGCGGGAGCGGGTCGGACTTGCCACCGAATCCCCCGCCGACCTCGGGCTTGATCACCCGGATCCGGTGCATCGGCAGGCCGAGGACCTCGCTGAGGGCCCGATGGAGATAGTGCGGGACCTGGGTGGCGCTCCAGACCGTCAGCCGGCCGTCCGGCGTCGCCTCGGCGATCGTCGCCATCGGTTCGGTGAAGGCATGGGTGACCCCGGCGAAGCTCCCGCGCACCCGCACCGTCTGGGCGGCCCGGGCGAAGGCCGCGTCGACGTCACCGAAGTGCTGGGCGACCTCCTTCTGGACGTTGGAACCGTTCAGCCCGCGGTCGTGGATCGGGTCGGTGACCGGCGTGACCCCGACCTTGGGGTCGGTATGCTCGGCGAGCGGCTCGACCTCGACCCGGATCAGCGCGATCGCCCGCTCCGCGGTCGGCTCGTCCTGGGCGGCGACGGCGGCGAGGATGTCGCCGATGTACCGGACCTTGCCGACGGCGATCGCCGTTTCGTCGTGCGTGATCGGGAGTACCCCGAACGGGGTCGGGTACCGCTCGCCGGTCAGCACGGCGTACACACCCGGAAGGGACCGCGCCGCGCTCACGTCGATCGACCGTATCCGGGCATGCGCCCACGGGCTGCGCAGCAGCCGCCCGACGAGCATGCCGGGTCGCTGGAGGTCGTCGGTGTACTCGGCCCGTCCCGTGACCTTGAGCGGGCCCTCGATGTACGGGATGCGGCCCCCCAGGAGGGTGAACCCGTCGGGCGGGAGCGCCGAGCCCATCGGCTAGCGGCCCTCCGCGGCGGCGAGGACCGCCTCGATGATCTTCGCGTAGCCGGTGCACCGGCAGAGGTTCCCCGAGAGCCCGCGGACGACCTCCTCCCGGGTGGGATGGGGATGCTCCCCAAGGAGCGCGGTGGCCGCGACGATGAAACCGGGGGTGCAGAAGCCGCACTGGGTCGCGCCGTGCTCGACGAACGCGCGCTGGACCGGGGAGAGGCCGGTCCCCGGGGAGAGGCCCTCGATGGTGGTCAGCGACCGTCCGTCGGCGAGCCGGGCGAGCGTGAGGCAGGAGAGCGTCGGGCGGCCGTCGAGGAGCACGGTGCAGCAGCCGCAGGTGCCGAGGTCGCAGCCGCGCTTCGTTCCCGTGAGATGGAGCTCCTCACGCACGAGGTCGAGCAGGACCCGCTCGTCGGGGCAGCTGACCTCGACCGGGTGCCCATTGAGCGTGAGCCTAACCAGAGCGCGCAGTCCGCTCACCCCCGGGAAGACCGGACGCGACGGCGGCGCGCACGGGGCGCGACGACGCCGGGTGCTGCGCGGCGACGATCTCCGCGACCACGCTGACGGCGATCTCGGCCGGGGTCTCCGCACCGATCGGCAGGCCGATCGGGGCGTGGACGCGCCCGAGGCGATCCTCGGGGACCCCGCGTCGGCGCATCTCGGCGAAGAGATGCTCGCGCTTCGAGACGCTCGAGATGAGACCGATGTAGTTCGGGAACGCCCCGAGCGACCGGTAGAGCACCTCGCCGTCCTTCATCGCGTCGTACCCGAGCAGGTAGAGGTGCGTGAACGATGCCGGGTCAAAAACCTCCCACACGCGCGCGGGCTCGACGACCTCCGCCCGGTCCGCGGCCGGGAACCGGTCGCGGCCGACCCAATCGGGGCGGTCGTCGGCGACACTGAACTCATAGTCGAGACCGGGAAGGAGCTGCGCGATCGCCTGGGCGACGTGGCCCCCGCCCCAGAGCAGGAGGTGGGGCCGGGCCGCTACGTACTCGATCGCGATGTCGACCGACCCCCCGCAGAGGCTCGGCAGGCCCCCCGTCTTCCACTTCTGGAGGTCGAAGTGGACGAGGTCGCCCCGCCGGGCGGCGAGCGCCTTCCGCGCGAGCTCCTTAACGTTTTCCTCGAGGGCCGCGCCCCCCACGGTGCCGAGGGTCGTCCCGTCGTCCCGGACGATCATCGCGGCGCCGAGCTTGCCGGGAACGGAGCCCACGGCCCGCACCACGGTCGCCCGCACGAACGGCCGACGGGCGTTGAGGAGGCGGAGGGCCTCGGTGGCGGTTGGGCGGTCCATCACGCCCCTCGGCGGTCGCGGTGGTCGGCACGGGCGCGCTCGAAGAGCTCGGGCGTGTCGACGTTCTCGAGCACCCCCGGGTCGGACACGGGCAGGCGCCGGACCCCGGCACCGATCGATGGAAGGAGCGAGCGCAACGGGGCGTCCGGACCGAGCGCGCGGATCCGCGGCCCCACGCTGGCGCGGAGGACGACCGGGTGGCCCGAACGGACGTGGTAGGTGGGGAGGAACCAGACGCTCACGGGATCGGTGTGGACGGCGTCGAGCAGGGCGCGTACGGTCTTAGCTTCGACAAAGGGGTGGTCCACGGGCCAGAGCACGATCGGGTCCGCCCCCTCTAGCGCCCGAAGCCCCGCCTGCACGGAACCCGTTCGCCCCTCGGCCCACGCGGCGTGGTCGACGACCCGGGCCGGGTGGCCCTCGAGCGCGGCGCGGACGTCCCGGCCCCGGTGGCCGACGACCACGACCGGCTCGGGAACGCCGGCCTCGCGCAGGCTCCGCACGATCCGCACGACCGCCGGCTCGCCGTCGACGTCGAGGAGCGCCTTCGGTCGGCCGCCGAAGCGCTCGGAGGCCCCGGCCGCGAGGACGAGACCCCCGCAGCCGTGTCCCCGCTCGCGCCCTTCCATCGTACGGCCCCACCACCGATAGTGACGCCGCGGGAGGACCCGTCAATTTAAATACCCATGCCGGGTGGGCGCGCCCGATATGGCCCACCCGACCGACGTACCGTCCTCCGTGCTCCTCCCCCGGCTCGCCGAGCAGCTCAAGAGCCGAGCCGCGGTAGCGCCCCCGCCCTGGTCCGCGTACGTCAAGACCGGGGTGCACAAGCAGCGGGCTCCCTCCCAGCCGGACTGGTGGTACCTTCGCAGTGCCTCGGTCCTGAGGAAGATCTATCTCCACGGCGCCACGGGCGTCGCCCGGCTGTCGGCGGACTACGGCGGGAAGCGCGATCGCGGCAGCGCCCCCTATCACGCGCGCAGCGGCTCCCGGGCCGTCCTCCGCGAGATCGTCCACCAGCTCGAGCGCAGCGGGCTCGTCCAGCCGATGAAGAACCGCGGCCGCCGCCTGAGTCCCGAGGGCGTCCGCCTCCTCGATACCGTTTCCCGCGATGTTCTCAAGGGTCTCGCCGAGACCCGACCGGAACTCGCCAAGTACCTTTGACGCATGCCGTCCCGGTGACCCATGGCCTACCAGAACGACCCGGAACTCGCCGAACTGCGGCGTCGTCGGACCCAGCAGCTGCAGGAGGCGCAGGCCGGCGGCGGGATGGTCGACCCGTACGCCGTGGCGCGCCAGGCCGAGGTCGACCGGCGCGAAGCCGAGCGCGCGGAGGTGCTTCGACGCATCCTGACCCCGGAGGCGCGCGAACGGCTCGGCCGCATCCGCTTGGCCAAGCCCGAGGTCGCGCAGGCCGTCGAGCAGCAGGTCCTTTCCCTGGCCGCGAGCGGCCGGCTCCAGCGCGAGATCGACGATACGACGCTGCGCGCACTGCTCGAGCGGATCATGCCGGAACGTCGCGAGATCCGGATCACCCGCCGCTGAACCTACAGTCAAGGAGGAACCCCCGATGGCGAACCGTCGCAAGAGTTTGGCCCGAAAGACCCGACAGCTCCGCGCGGTGCGCCGCAACCGCCGGGTACCGGCCTGGGTGATGCAGCGCACCAACCGTCAGGTGACGCGCCACCCGAAGCGCCGGTCGTGGAAGCGGGGGCATCTCCACCTGTAGGAGAGGAGCACGATGGCGAAGAAGAGCGCTGCGTCCCGCACCGAGGAGCTCGAACGGGAGTACGTCATCCCCCTGCGGGCAAGCCAGCACCAGCCGTCCCGCCGCCGCCGCGCCGGTCACGCCCTCGAGACCGTCCGTCGCTTCGTGACCCGTCACATGCACGGGGCCGCCGAGGACGTCTGGATCGACCCCCATCTCAACGAGTACATCTGGACCCGAGGCATCCAGCACATCCCGAGCCGGGTCCGAGTGAAGGCGATCCGCTTCGAGGACGGCCTCATCGAGGTCGACCTCCTGGAAGGGGAGTAGCCCACCCCCCGGGAGCGCTGTGCCCGTAGGCCGGACCCTCGTCGTGGGCAGCCCGTACATCGGCGTCTACGTCCGGGCCAGCGAGCGGGGGGCGGTCGTGCCCCCGTCGGCGGGGGCCGTGGCGCGCGAGGTCGAACGCCTGTTCGCGGTCCCGGTCGTGCGGACGACCGTCGCGGACACGGAGATCGTCGGCGCCCTCATCGCGATGAACTCCCACGGGATCATCGCGGGAGAGGACCTCGGGGAGCCCGAAGAGGCCGAGCTCGAGCGGCTCGCACCGGTGACCCGGCTGCGGAGCCGTCACAACGCGATGGGCAACAACCTTCTCGCGAACGACCACGGCGTCCTCGTCCATCCCGAGTTCTCGGACGACGCGCTGGCCCGCGTCTCGGCCGGGCTCGGCGTGCCGGCGCGCCGCGGCACGATCGCCGGCCTCGGCACCGTAGGCATGGCCGCCGTCGCCACCAACCGGGGGGTCGTGCTCCACCCGAAGGCGACGGAGCACGAAGCGCAGGTCGTCCACGAGGCACTGGGCGTGCCCGTCCACCGGTCCACGGCGAACTTCGGGGTGCCGATCGTCGGGGCGTGCGTGGCCGCGAACTCCCGCGCGATGCTGATCGGTCGACCGACGACGCCCGTGGAGCTCGCCCACCTCGCGGAGGGCCTGGCGGTCTTCGACTAGACCGGCCGGTTCCCTAGACGCCGCGCTTGCGCTTCATGTACCGCGTCGCGTAGCCCGCGATGCGGTTGGCGAGCTTCTTGTAGACGACCCGGGGCTCGCCATCGACCATGACCTGGAGGTCCGTGAACTCGAGGACGCGCTTCTTGTTCTGGGAGAAGTCTCCCGTGAACTCGTTCGGATGATGGCGGATGAGTTCGATGGCGACCCGCTTGATGTACGTCTGGCGGATGTTGCCCATGCGAGGCGGCCCGACCCGGGTTCCGTTTATAACCGTTTGCGTAGGCGTCCCGCGACGGGCGCGCGGTCCAAGGGGCGGGTCGGGCGACGCGGCCCCGGTCGATGGGCCGGAGGCGACGCGGCCCGGCCGCCACGGCCCGTGCGCGGCCCTCGAATCGCTGAGGAAGGCACAAATACCCCACCCCATCAATATCTTGCGACGTGGACTCACGGGATCGGCGCACCGCCATCGCTTCTGAGAGGGACCGTCTCCGGTAGGCGTGCCGGGTGAGACGGACCGTAGCATGAACGAGGCGGAGCCCGAGCCGATGGGGCCCGGTCGGGCCGTGCGCGAGCGCCACGTCCTGATCCTGGACCTCTCGAAGAGCATGCTCGCTCCCCTGCCCGACCCGGAGAATCCCGGACCGGAAAAGCAGAAGATCGAGGTCGCCCGGACCGCGGTCTACCGCATTCTCGAGAACGCCGAGGCCACGAACGCCTACTTCGGGCTGGTCACCTTCACCGAGACGGTGCGCGTCGCGGTCCCGATGACCGAGATCCGGCGCGAGAACCTTCCGTACATCGAGAGCCTCATCTCGGTGCTCACTCCGAGCGGCCGCTCGGCGATCTGGGACGCCCTCGCCGTCGGCGCGGACCTTCTGCGGAGCGGCGGCGGCGGGGTCCGCGGCAATCTCGTCCTCGTCACCGATGGCTGGGACAACGCCTCGTCGAAGTTCGAGGTCCCGGAGCCGTCCGGCCCCCCCACCACGGGGGCCCGCACGGACCTCGTGCCGTACCTCCTCACTCCCGGCTCCGACCTCACCCTCCGCGTGATCGGCATCGGGAGCGGGGCCGAGCGCGACAAGGGCGTCGACGCGGGCCGGATGAACGCCTTCCTCTACCGTCTCGGCCAGCGCGGGCAGGAGCTCGGGCTCAGCCCCGCGTTCTCCTTCCAGGAGGTCGTCACGGGCTCGCAGCTGTTCGCCCAGCTCGTGAACGCGTTCCTCGACATCGACTTCGAAGGGTCGCGGCCGATCGACCAGCTGCACCCGGAGGAGCTCGCCCGCAACGCCGCGAGCGCGGCGCGGGCGCTCAAGGAGCCGCAGCAGCACGCGACGGTGAGCCGGCTCGAGAGCCACCTCGCCTCGGCCGCGGCCGCCGAGGCGGCGTACTCCGAGGCGACGGCGATGGAGGTCGACGTCCTGTCGACGCCGAACGGCATCGTCCCGCCGTACCTCAAGGACCGCTATGGCCCCCTCGGGACGGTGATCGAGGCGTACCTGGCGAAGGACTTCGACGGGGCGCTGGAACGGCTCAACCGCGCCCAGGCCGTGCTTCCGGCGGTGACCCGCCAGTACTGGCTCGCGCGCATCCATTTCGGCCGCAACGAGATCGTCGAGGCCGCCCGGGCGCTTCTCCAGGCCTGGAGCGAGGCCGAGCATCTTCCCCCCGCGAACCGCGGGCGGGTCATCCGACGGCTCGCGCTCCTCCAGGCGAGGATGCAGAACGACCGCGAGACCGAGATGCTCGTCCAGTTCATTGACGACACCGAGACGAAGCTGGCCCGCGCGCCCCCCAAGCTGCGCTCCCAGCTCACGGAACTGTTCGGCCGTCTGATGGAGCTGCGCGGGACCTACCAGCTCACGAAGATCGAGGGCGAGGACGCCGTCGCCGACGCGGCCCGCCGCCACGAGGCGGCCGTCGAGCGCGCGTTCGGGCTGCTGCAGGACTCCCGGCTCGAGAACACCGGCACGGACCCGGTCGCCGACAGCGCGCTGGACTTCGTGGAGATCTGTCTCGCCGAGATGCGGTAGGCAATCCGGAGGGGTGGGAACGATGGCGGAGACGAAAACGGCGAAGAGCCGCACACGGAGCGCGCCGCGGAAGGAGACGAAGGCCGCCCCGGCCGGGCCCCCGGCCCGGCGCGAGGCGAAGGCGCCAGCGAAGGAGGCGACGGCCCGGATCGCCGTCGTGGGGATCCCGGCCTCGGGGAAGACGACGTACTTCCGCTTCCTCTCCGGCCACTTCGGCCTCAACCTGCCGATCTTCTACGTCCCGACACCGGCGCAGGGCTTCTCGCTGCCGCTCTACGGCGACCTCGACCGCGACGTGATCCTCGAGGAAACGACGTACGAGACGACCGACCCGACCGACCCGGAGGGCTCGCTCGAGACGACGACCCGCTACTACGTCAACCGGCCCATGACCGACCGCAAGAAGCTCTGGGTCGAGCTCGCGGCCGGCCGGCAGGAGCAGGGGGTCCTCACGAAGTACCCGCTCCCGACGAAGTACAACCAGTTCGTCGAGATGAAGATGCATTTCCGCTTCGGCAGCCCCGACGGGAGCTCCGCCGCTTCCCGCCCGATGGAGCTCCAGACGATCGACGAGGCCGGCGGCATCATCTCGGACTACTTCACCTACGACCGCCTCTGGCTCGACTCCGCCGACGCGGAGGTCACGGACCGCAGCTGCCGCGTGATCCCTCACTTCGACCAGTGGCGCCCGGACCGCCGCGACCTGTGGCGCCGCGGCCTCACCCTCCTCGGGCGGTTCGTCCACCAGGCCGAGGGGATCATCCTCCTCCTGTCCCCGTCGCTCCCCTCGCTGCGGGACCAGGCCCAGCAGGTGAACCTCGCCCGCGGGGTCTTCCGCTACGTCCGCCAGCGGAACATCCCGCTCGTGATCGCCGTGTCGAAGGCCGACAAGCTCCGCGACTTCTACTCCGAGATCGAGCAGGTCGTCCGCGACCGGACCTACCGATCGGCATTTGACACCCAAGACTTTCTCCTCAAGCGCGACGGGGCAGGGATGGGGACGATCCTGGTCGCGCAGGACGGGCAGGGCCTTTCGGCCAAGGAGGACGTCTACCTCGTCTCCTCGGCCGTGTCGACGGGCGAGGGCCACCCGCTCCTCCTCAACGAAGCGGGCGTCGAGGCGACCCAGACCGGCGCCGACACGCTCGGCGTACCGGTGATGGTGAACACGACGCTGCCGCTCGCGCGGATCTGCGAACGGGTGCTCGAGCGCCAGGAGACCCGGGGCGACTGATGGCCAGCGACCCCGACGGCGCGCATCCTTCCGTCGACAACGGGGAGGCGATGGGCAGCGGCGTCGGGACGTCGACCTCGCCCGTCGCCGTCGTCTGGTGCCGCCAGGTCGACAACGAGGCGGAGAGCCCGGGGTATACGACCGTCCCCGAGGAGTTCCCCGGCCACCGGGAGACGCTCGAGGCGATCCGGGCCGTCGGCCACCTCACGATCAACATCGCCGACACCCACGACTACTGGGACCCCGATCCGTCCCAGCCGCTGTCGTACTACCCGAACCTGTTCCTCTACCCCGCGAACGGCGGCCGCTACACCTGCGTCGGACGGATGTTCCTCTCGACGGAGGACCGTCCCCGGCTCGGGATGAAGACCCTCGTCCTCGACACCGCCCAGCTGCTCGCCTCCGGGGAGTTCGGACCGGCGGTCCTGCGCTGGCACGCCTCGATGGGAGGCCCCCGGCGCGAGGGGGCCCGGCCGGCACCCCCGCCCGACCCGGCGCTCTACCCGGTCCTCGGCGAGGGGTTCCTCTTCCACCGGGGGTCGACCGACCCGGTCCTCGTCGTCGCGAGCGACCGCTGGGATGCGGCCGTCCAGACGATCCTCGAGATGATCCGGGTTCTCCCCGGCTCGCTGGTCGCCCTGGGGGCGGTCCTCGCGTTCCCGTACTTCCTCCCGCAACCGAAGACGAACCTCCACGAGCTCACGGAGCAGATCCCGCTCACCCTCGCCCTGATGCGCGTCCCCTTTGCGGAGGCAGCGGGAGAGCGCCACGCCAAGCGCATGGCGAGCTGGGAGAGCGCCCCGCTCACCGTCCGCGACCTGACCGCCGGCATCGCCTCGGCGCGGGGGAAGGAGAACCTTCCGCTCGTCCTCCAGTACGCGCGCGACCGGGCGGATGCGAAGCTTTCGCCGATCTCCCAGCGCGTCGACCTGGTCGAGGTCCCGCGCGTCCGTAGCCACCTCAACGACCCGGAGCGGCAGGGCGGACGCGACCGGCGCAAGGAGATCTGGCGGATCGGGACCGCGATGGAGAGCGCCGCCCTTCTCCTCCAGCGGGCCCGCGGCCGCCACGTTCCCGTCAGCGTCGAGACGGCCAAGCGGGCGCAGGAGTACCTCCACGCGCGCATTCCCGAATCCCCGCCGGCCCCGGAGCCGGCGTACATCCTTCCCGAATCCGGCCCCGTGGCCGCGGGCCAGCTCCCCCCGTGGCTGCAGCGTCCCCCCGATTCGGAACCGGCGGCGCCGGCCGAACCCGAGGTCGTCCCGGTCTCCGTCAGCGACGACCCCTCTCTCCTCCACGCCCCCGCCCCCCCGCCGCTCGCACCGGCCCCGCCGAGCCTCGCCCCCGCGACCGCACTTCCGACGGCGGCCGCGTCGCCGCCGAGCCCCGCCGCACCCCCCGCCGCCTCCGCGCCCCGGAGCGACCTCGGGCCGACCTCACCGGCGTTCGACCTGACGGCGCTGCGGGCCCAGATCCAGGCGGAGTTGATCCGCTACATGGACGACCGGCTCACCGCGATGAAGGCGCCCGTCCCGCCCGCTGGACCCGCGACGGCGCTCGACGATTCCCTCCAGTCCGACCTCGACCAGCGCGTCGACACCCGCATCACGGCGGCGCGGGACTTCCAGGCGCGCGAGGTCGCCCGGCAGATCACCGCCCTCGAGGAAGGGCACCGGACGGCGCGCACCGAGGCGATCGACGCGGCGGAGACCCGGCTCCGCGAGGGCCTCTCCGCCCACCTCGCCGCGGAGCTCGGCCGTCAGGCCGAGGCGACCCGGCAGGCCGTGGCGCTCCAGATCGCCCGGCTCATCAAGGACGCCGAGGACCGCCAGCATGCCGCCGTTGCGGCCGAGGCACGGGTGATCGAATCGCGCCTCAAGGAGAGCCTCGTCTCGGGTCTCTCGGCGGACCTCGACCGCCGCTTCGCCACGAGCGTCGACCCGAAGCTCGGGGACCTCGCCCGCCGGCTCGAGGAGTCCGTCCGCACCCTGTCCGATGCCAGCCGCACCGAGGTCCGCGCCGAGCTTGCGCGGTCCCAGGAGACCTTTCGCGCCCGGCTCGCCCAGGTCGAAGGGGACCTCCGGGGGGCTCTCGCCGCCCAGGCGGAGGCGCTCCGCCGCGAGTCCGGCACGCGAGCGGCCGAGGCCCCGGCGCTCGTCGATCAGCGGCTCTCCGCCGCCCTCGCGCGGCAGGCGACCGAAACGGAGTCGCGCGAGGCCGCCCAACGGGCGGCGCTCGAGGCGCGGCTGACCCAGCTCATCGAAAGCCGCCTGACCGAGGGGCACGCCCGTGTCCTCGGGGCTTCCGACGCGACCGAGGGTCGTCTGACCGAGATGATCGAGAGCCGCGTCGCGATCGCCGAGGCCCGTGTCCAGGAGAAGGTCGACACCCTCGTCACCGAGACGAACGAGGCGCGGCTCCACGGGATCGCGGACCTCCAGGTCCGCATGCAGGCCTACTTCGACGCGAAGATGCGCGAGGACCAGGACCGGGAGCGCCAGAAGTACCTCGAACTCCTCGCGCGCCTCAAGAGCGAGGTCGACGCGTCGCTGTCGCGAATGGTCGACTCGGCCCGGTTCGACTCCGCCCTCCGAGAGAAGATCGGCCGCTCGACGGAGGCGTTCCGCGCCGACACCGAACGCCTCCTCGACGTCCGGGTCGCCAACGTCGAGCAGCAGCTGCGCGTCGAGCTCGCCGACCTGGCCGAGGGGCTCGCCCGGGTCGACGCGGCGCTGACCGGGCGTCACGCCGACCTCGACCGGCTCGACCAGACCGTGCGCAGCGAGATCGACGACCTCGACCGCCGGACCCAGATCCTGGCCGACCGCCTCGTGCCGATCGTCCGCAAGACGTGGCTCAAGGTCGCGGAGGCCCCGAAGGAGGGGGCGACGGCGGAGGTCGCGACGCAGGTCAACCAGCTGCGGCGGGAGTTCAACCGGGACGTCCGCCGTCTCGAGACCGAGCTCGCCGAGCGGGTCACCGAGATCCGCGAGCGGATGGAGACGACGATCACCAACCAGGGTCGCGTCTGGCTCACGCTCGTCCGCCAGCTCAGCCAGCTCACGGAGGACCGCCGGGCCGTCGAGAGCGCCCGCGCGGCCGCCCAGGAGGCCGTCGACGGCCGCGACGTGACCGATTCCCTCGACGAGATCCCTACCCTCATCCCCTCGCGGCGGACGAAGGGTCCGCTCGAGCCGGACCCGGTCAACCCGATGGACCCCGAGCCCGAGCCCGAGGCGATGGGGGCCGGCCGTGCCCCGCGCGGACGCCTGCGCCGCTCCGCGCGCTAGGGTTGCGCGCGGACCGGGGGCGGGGACCGGAATAAGTATTAATACGCATACTTGACCTTGTCTCAACGGCCGTGATGCGCATGACCGAGCCCTGTGCGACTTCCCCCCTCGCTCTCTCGATGGCGGCGCCCACGGGTTCTCGAGCGCCACGTCCGAACCGAGACGTCGCGGTCGACCCGCGCGCGGCTCCCGCCGAATCGGGCGTCCCGTTCGCCGCCCCCCCGATGCGCCGGCGCGCGGCCCGGGTGCGGGCCGGAGGGCTCGGATGGTAGGCTCCTCCCGAACCCGTGTCGAGCGCCATCCCGCCCCGGCCCCCGAGCGGGTCGTCGTCGCCGAGCCGCCGGCCCCCGCGTCGCTCTCCGACGGGGAGGGCGTCGCGCCCCTCACCCTGGGCCTCGTCCACCTCGGGCTGAGCGGGCGGGAGGCGCAGCTCTACCATTCCCTGCTCCTCCACGGACCGATGTCGGCCCGCCATGCGATCCAGGACTCGCACCTCGACCGGGCGACGGGCTACCGGGTCCTCGCGCGGCTGCGCGTGCGCGGGCTGCTCGCCGCGACCGGTCACCGGCCCCAGCAGTTCGTCGCCCTCGACATCGGGCGCCTCTTCGAGCGCGTCACGGGGTTCCTCCGCGACGACCTCGACCTCCACCGGACCGTGCGCGAGATCTATCTCGCCGAGATCGTCCATGGCCGCCCCCCCGGACCCGACGCCCCGTCGGTCCTGTCGGCCACCGAGACCGGGCCGGTCCTCCCGCGGGCCCGGGGGGCGACGTTCCGTCTTCTCCCCCGCTCCGTGGATGTGGGGCGGTACATCGCCCAGACGTTCTCCGCCGCCCGGGAGGAGGTCTCGGCCCTCGTCCGGCCGCAGCTCATCAACGAGCCGTACCGCACGGAGGTCCAGCAGTCGATCGCCCGGGCGATCGGCCGGGGCGTCCGCGTCCGCATCGCGATCGACTACCACGCCCCCGAGATGGAGTTCCTCGCCGGCATCCTTCGGGCCTGGGACGGGGCTCCGGCGGGCCTCGAGATCCGCTTCTTCGCCCCGCAGTTCGGCCGCCTCTACCTGACCGACCGGCGGGTGGCGATGCGCGGTGTCGGAACGCCGGGCCAGGCCGGCCCCGGTCCCGAGATCGGCGTCGTGAGCGAGGACGGGGAGTTCGTCCGGACCCAGACCGCACGGTTCCAGACGATCTGGCGGGACGCGCTCCCGATGGAGAACGTCCCCGCCACGGCCCAGACGGGCCTGCGCGCGCAGACCCCCTCGAGCGCCCGCGAGCTCCGCCACTGGGTCGAGCGCAACCACCGCTCCGAGGGCCGGACCTTCCAGCTCGCCCCGTGGGAGTACGGACCGCCGCGGCACCCGGTCCTCCGCTGACCCGAAGCGGTATCCGCCCTCGCGCGCTCCCCTCGGGCGATGGCGTACGAGGACCACCGCCACTGCAAGGTCTGCGGCAAGCCCTGCCCGCCCGAGAACGAGGTCTGCTCGACGGCCTGCCGCCGCAAGCGCGAGGAGGTCCTCGCCGGCCGCCGCAACTTCACCTGGCTGCTCTACGGCGGGATCGTGCTCGTGATCGTGCTGTTCGTGCTGAGCTTCGTCCACCTGTGAGCCCGTGAAGTCCCGACCCTACCGCTTCGCGGTCCTCGGCGGGTCGTTCGACCGGCTCCACGCGGGCCACCGCGCGCTCCTCCGCCGGGCGTTCGCCCTCGCCGACCGCGTCGCGGTCGGGGTCACGACGGACGCCTTCCTGGCGGCCCACCCGAAGCCGGACGGCGATCGCATCGAGCCGTACTCCCGGCGCCGGCGCCGTCTCGCGCGCTTCCTCGCCGGGGAGTACCCCCGCTCCCGCTGGCGCCTGGCGGCGCTCGAGGACGTCTTCGGCGGCTCGGTCGAGGTCGGTCCCGACCTTCTTGTCGCGACGGCGGACACGCGCGCCGGGGCGCGCGCGGTGAACCGCGAGCGGCGGCGGCGCGGGCGGGTCCCGCTCGCCGTCGAGCTCGTCCCCCTCGTCCGGGCGGACGACCTTCGACCGCTGAGCTCGCGGCGCGTCCGCGCCGGGGAGATCCGCCCGGACGGTCGCCGCCGCACTCCGATGCGAATCGCGATGCGGGGCAGTCATCCCGCGGAGGCCCGCGCCCTTCTGTCCGCGCTGACCGCGCTTCTCGCCGGGCACCCCCGCGTCCGCCGGGTCCCGGGCCGCGCCCGGCCGGGGCCGCTAACGCGCCAGGCGGCCGACCTCGCCCGGAGCGCCGAC
>DAHUXZ010000032.1 GCA_027315455.1 Thermoplasmata archaeon
CGATGAAACACCGCCCTTCCGGGCTGGTATCGCTCACCCCGTGAGGGGGACACCCGTAGGTAGGCAGTTTGGGTGGGGCGCCACGCCCTCCAAAATGTAACAAGGGCCCCCAAAGGTCGGCTCAGGTGGGTCAGAAATCCACCGTAGAGTGCAAGGGCAAAAGCCGGCTTGACGGGAATCTGCCTAACGAGGAATCCCGATGCGAAAGCAGGGCCTAGCGAACCACTGTGCCTCCCCTGTAGGGGCCAGTGATAAGAGAAAAGTTACCCCGGGGATAACTGAGTTGTCTCCAGCAAGAGTCCCTATCGACCTGGAGGCTTGCTACTTCGATGTCGGTTCTGCCTATCCTGGTGGTGCAGCAGCTACCAAGGGTGGGGTTGTTCGCCCATTAAAAGGGATCGTGAGCTGGGTTTACACCGTCGCGAGACAGGTGTGTTGCTTTTTGGCGGAAGTGCAAGGGTCTCTGACGAGAAGGTTCCCACAGTACGAGAGGAACGGGGAATCGGCGCCTCTAGTCCATCAGTTGTCCGGCAGGGCATCGCTGAGCAGCCACGCGCTCCGGGATAAGGGCTGAAAGCATCTAAGCCCGAAACCCCCTCGAAAACGAGAGACCTTCAAGGACATTCGTAGAAGACGAGTTCGATAGAGCCGGGGTGTACGCGGAAAGCCTTCGGGCGATCCGTTCAGCCCGCGGCCACTAACGTCCGCAGCTACGTTATCTAGTTGCTCTTGGCAGTTACACAGAACGCGTGTGGTTCCTATTTTCCCCGGAACCTTTCCCCCCGGGCGCGAGCCCGGTCGCCGCGCCACGGCGGCGAGGCTATCTGGCGCGCGCCGTTGGGCGGGCGTGGCCCTCCTCGGTAGCCCGAAGAGCCGATGGCCGGTCGCGGCCTGGATCCGCCTTCGCCTGCCGTCGCGGGAGGAGCCGATGGTCCTCCTCGGCCCGACCCCGCCGTTGATGCCTCCCCTCGACCTTCTCGAGCCGAACCCGGTGCCGACCGACCCGCGTCGGCGGATCTTCGCATACGAGGAGGAGCGGCCCGGCGGCTGGGTCCTTCGCCTCGTTTGGGATTCGGACGACCCCGACGTGCTGGAGGCGGAGTATCGAGCCCCGGTCTACGCCTCCCGCCTTGGGAAGGCGCAGGTCACGGAGTTCTGGGACGCGGTGAAGAGCCTCACGGGGGCCTTGGGGCGCTTACCGGTGGAGGCGGCGGATCCCCGGCCATGAGCCGCGCCAACTGGACGGGCTTTGGCGACGAGCCCGAATGGGACGATCTGCTCTGCCGCACCTTCCTGCACCTTCCGGGGATCGGACCGGCCACCGAGGCCGAGCTGTGGAGTCGGGGTATCCGCTCCTGGGAGGCGCTGCGCGCGGAAACCGCGGCGAAACAGCGTCCCGCGGACCGCCACGGTCTCCTGGAGCGGGAGATCGTCCGGAGCATCGAGGCGCGC
Source organism: Thermoplasmata archaeon (assembly GCA_027315455.1). Classification (GTDB taxonomy): domain Archaea; phylum Thermoplasmatota; class Thermoplasmata; order Lutacidiplasmatales; family UBA184; genus Lutacidiplasma. The sequence continues at coordinate 1,453 of DAHUXZ010000032.1, forward strand.
GAGAGTCGAGACGTCGGGTTCTTCGCGGGCCGCCTCCCGGCCTCGGAACATTGGCGCCTCTACCCGAGCTTTCCCAGGGCGACCGTCTTCCTGGACATCGAGACGACCGGGCTCTCGCCCTACGAGGGGATCGTCACCGTGGTGACGGCCCACGGGGGCGGCGCGACGCGAAGCTTCGTGGCGGACGACGACCTCGAGGAGCTCCCCGCGTACCTGTCGCGCTTCCATATCCTCGTGACCTTCAACGGGTCGCTGTTCGACGTCCCGTTCTTGGAGGTCCGGTTTCCCGCGTGGGTCCCTCCCGCCGCCCACATCGATCTCCGATTCCTGCTCCGTCGGCTCGGCTACACGGGGGGCCTCAAGCGGATCGAGCAGCTGCTGGGCTTGGGGAGCCGCGACGGGGTAGAGGGTATCCACGGGATCGATGCCGTCCGACTCTGGGAGGCGTACCGAGCGGGGAGCGCGGGGGCCCTCGACCGCCTCGTGCGCTACAACCGGGCGGATACCGTCAACCTCGAGCCCCTGCTCGAGTTCGGGGTCCGGGAGATGCGCCGACGGGTCTTCCGCCCTCCCCGCGACCGCGAGGTCCCCCCGGGGGCCGGTCCGCCGTCCCGATCCCTAGTCCGTGGCCCCGGCTGAGGAGCCGGGTGGGAAGGAGATCCCCGCCGGCGCCGGTATCGGCGAGTCGGTGGGGGGAGCCGCACGTTCGACGCGGTCCAGCGCCTGACGACAATAGTCGGGCGAGGCGTCGATGTGCAGGAAGTGGCGCCCGGTCCGCCGCGCCACCGAGGCCACGGTTCCCGTGCCTCCGAACATGTCCAGCACGACGTTTCCGCGGTAGGAGTAGAACTTGATCAGCCGCTCGATGAGCGCCTCGGGGAAGGGAGCCGGGTGTCCCCGCCGGCGCCGCTCGGGCGGGATCGACCAGTGTCCGTCGGAGAAGTCCTGGAACTCCCGCGCGGTGATGTCGACCTTCTCCGCCTCCCCGGGCAGCCGCCAGGTGCCCTTCGAGAACACGAGGACGTACTCCCAGGACGGAACGATGTGGGGGTTCGCCGGGCTCCGCCAGCTCCCCCACGCCGTTCGGCGGCCCATCGTCTGCTTGTACCAGATGATCTCGGTGCGCATGATGTACCCCAGCGACCGAAGGTCGGTCGAGAGGTCGTGATGAATGGGGCGGAAGTTCTTGATCGAGGTGGGGGCGACATTGAGCGCCAAACGACCCCCGACGGTGAGCACCCGATAGAGCGCGGCCCAGATCCCTTTGAGCCACGCCAGGTAGTCCGCCGGCCCGCGGTCGTCCCCGTAGCCCGCGTAGGCGATGCCCACGTTGTACGGGGGCGAGGTGATCGCGAGCTGCACGCTCTCGGCCGGCAACCGGTCGAGCTCGGTGCGGGCATCGCCGCAGACGATGCGGTCGAAGACACCGGAGTCCCGCCCGGGCACTGCGGGCTGGGGGCCGCTGGGTCGGGGCATGGGATCGATGGCACGGTGGGGCGCACTATAAGGTTCCGTCACCGCCCAGCGAGGGTGCGTGCGAGGATGACGCACACCGCCACGAATGCCGGGCGCCAACGGTATAATCTCACCCCGATGGACCGGGTCGATTTCCATGGCCGCCACCGTCGCGGTGCCAAAGGAGCTGGCGCCCGGAGAGCGCCGAGTCGCGCTCGTGCCCGAGATCGTCCAACGCCTGGTCAAGGACGGTATCGAGGTCCGTATCGAGGCCGGTGCGGGGGCGGCCTCGTTCTTTCCCGACGACGCGTACGCGACGGCGGGAGCGAAGGTCGTCTCGGGCCTTCCCGCGCTCACCGAAGGGGCCCAGATCGTGCTCGGCGTCCAGCCGCCCTCGCCGGCCCTGATCAAGAATCTGGCGCCGGGAACGATCGTGGTCGCGTCCATGAACGCGGCGCGGAACCTCGAGGCGGTCCGCGCATTGCGAGATGGCCGCCAGACCGCCTTTGCGCTCGAGCTCCTTCCCCGCATCTCGCGTGCCCAGAGCATGGATGTCCTCTCGTCGCAGGCCACGGTGGCCGGCTACGAGGCGGCCCTGATCGGCGCGGAGCTCTGCCCGCGATTCCTGCCGATGCTCACCACCGCGGCCGGCACGATCCGACCCGCCCGCGTGCTGATCCTCGGAGCCGGAGTGGCCGGCCTCATGGCCATCGCCACGGCCCGACGCCTGGGCGGCCTGGTCGAGGCGTACGATGTTCGACGGGCGGCCGGCGAGCAGGTCCGGAGCCTGGGGGCGAAGTTCCTCGAGCTGGCCATCAATGCCGAGGGCGCCGGCGGGTACGCGCGGGAGCTCACCGCGGAGGAGAAGGCACAGGAGCAGGCGATGGTCGCCCGTGCCGTGGCCCAGGCGGACATCGTCATCACGACCGCGAACGTCCCCGGCCGGAAGGCGCCGCGGCTGGTCTCCGGTGAGATGGTCCGCCAGATGCGCCCGGGGGCCGTCATCGTCGACCTCGCGGCGGAGGGTGGGGGCAACTGCGAACTCACCCAGCCCGGCCAGACCATCGCCGAGGGCGGGGTGACGATCAGCGGACCGTTGAACCTTCCGAGCCGCCTCTCGGGGCACGCGAGCCAGATGTACTCGAAGAACCTCCAGGCGTTCCTCGGCCTCCTCATCACGAAGGAGGGCCGCATCGTGACCGACTTCTCCGACGAGATCCTGGCGGCGAGCCTGCTGACCCAGGGCGGCGAGGTCAAGCACGGCCCGACTCGCGAGCTCATGGGGGGTTCGGCATGACCGCGGACCTCTATTCGGCGCTCTTCATCGCCCTGCTCGCGGCGTTCCTCGGCTATGAGGTCATCAGCCGCGTTCCGGTCCTGCTGCACACCCCGCTCATGTCGGGGTCGAACTTCGTCCACGGCATCGTCCTGGTGGGGGCGATGTTCGCCCTGGGGTTCGCGACGAACCTCGTCGAGCAGGTGATCGGGTTCCTCGCCGTCGTGATGGGGGCGATGAACGTCACGGGCGGGTACGTGGTCACCGAGCGCATCCTGGAGATGTTCGACCGGTCGAAGAAGGGGGCGAAATGATCGACGTCTACGATCCCGTCTACCTCGTCACCATCCTCTTCTTCGTGCTCGCCCTCGAGCGGATGAGCTCGCCGAAGACCGCCCGCAGCGGCATCGTGTACGCCGGGGCCGCCATGCTGGTGGCGACGATCGCGACGTTCTTCATTCCCGGAATGGGCAATCTCTGGCTGATCGTCCTCGCTGCCGGTATCGGGGGACTGGTCGGGTTCTACGCCGCCAAGAAGGTCGCCATGACCGACATGCCCCAGATGGTGGCGATCTACAACGGGATGGGAGGAGGAGCGGCGGGCGCGATCGCGGCCGTCGAGCTGCTCTCGAACGTCGGGCTCACGTACGGCGCGCTCTCCGTGGCGGGGGCCGTCATCGGCAGCGTGTCGTTCTCCGGGAGCGTCATCGCGTTCTTGAAGCTGCAAGGCTGGATGCGTCAGCGGCCGATCACCTTCCCGGGCCAGCAGCCCCTCAACATGACGGTCCTCGGCGCCACGCTCGTCGTGGGCGCTCTCACGCTGGTTGTCGCTCCGTCGTGGGCCCTGCCGCTGTTCTTCGTCCTTGCCCTCGGCTTCGGGCTCCTCCTGACCCTGCCGATCGGGGGGGCGGACATGCCGGTGGTCATCTCGCTGTTCAATGCCCTGACGGGGATCGCCGTCGCGATGGACGGGTTCGCGCTCGCGAACTACGCGATGATCATCGCCGGCATCCTGGTGGGCGCCGCCGGTTCCATGCTCACCGTACTCATGGCCCGAGCGATGAACCGCTCGATCGGCAACGTCCTCTTCGGCGCCTTCGGGGCCGTCGAGGAGTCGGGCCGCCCGGTCGAGGGCGCGCTCAAGCCGATCGAGGCCGACGACGTCGCGGTGATGCTGGCGTACGCGTCGAAGGTGGTCATCGCGCCCGGCTACGGCATGGCCGTCGCCCAGGCCCAGCACAAGGTCAAGGAGCTGAGCGACCTCCTCGAGCAGAAAGGGGTGTCCGTGAAGTTCGCGATCCACCCCGTCGCCGGCCGGATGCCCGGGCACATGAACGTCCTGCTCGCGGAGGCGGGCATCGCCTACGACAAGCTGTTCGACCGGGACGAGATCAACCCGGAGTTCCCGAGCGCCGATGTGGTGCTGGTCATCGGGGCGAACGACGTCGTCAATCCGGCCGCCCGTCGGGCCGGGAGCCCGCTCCAGGGGATGCCCATCCTCGACGTGGACCAGGCGAAGAACGTGATCATCCTCAAGCGCGGCCAGGGCAAGGGCTTCGCCGGGGTGGAGAACGAGCTGTTCTACAAGGACAACGCCCGGATGCTCTACGGCGACGCCCAGGAGTCGGTGGCCAGGCTCGTTGCCGCGGTCAAGAAGCTCTGAGCACGGCGGCCTCGGGATCCCCCCGGCGGCCGGCGAAGGACTATGTGTCCGCCGGGGCAGATCACGATCCGGGCCGGGGTGACACGGATGGGGCGGTTCCGCGACCTGGCCGTCGACCTCCCCTTGCTCGCGCTGCACGCCCTCCGCCACCCCGATCGCGAGTCGGTGCTCGAGGAGTACGTCCGTCTCGAGATGACCCGCCCGGACTGGCGCCAGCTCGAATGGGCGACGTACGCGAAGGACGAGACGACCTTCGAGTGGGACGGCCGGCCGCATGCCTACTTCTATCATCCGTACCACTACACCTGGGCGAACGAGAGGACCGTGGAGATCCCCCTCCTGACCGCCGCGCTCGAGGAGGCCCGGGGGCGCCGCACGCTCGAGGTCGGCAACGTCTCCGGGCACTACCTTCCCCGCCCCCCCGGCCTCACGGTGGTCGACAAGTACGAGCGGGGGGACCGAGTGACGAACGTCGACATCGTGGACTACGAACCACCGGAACGGTTCGACCGGATCGTCTCGATCTCGACGATCGAGCACATCGGCTGGGATGAACGTCCCCGGGACGCCGGAAAGGTCGGGCGTGCACTGGAGCGCCTCCACGCCCTCCTCGCCCCCGGGGGCCGAGCGTTCGTCACCGTTCCCCTCGGGCACAATCCGCACCTCGATGACCGCCTGGGTCACGGTCCGCTGTTCGGTGGAACGCTGGAGTTCCTCCGTCGCGTGAGCTGGGACAACCGCTGGCGGGTGTCGTCCGCCGCCGAGGTGCGGGACGCCGTCTACGGGGACTGGAAAGCCTGGCGCGCGGATCCCTCCCACCACCCGTACCCGTTCGCCAATGCGATCGCGGTGATCCGCTGGACCCGTCCCCCGTAGCGGGAGGGCGAACCCGCGCGGGCTGGCCGCGAGCCCCGCGGCGAGCCGGAACGGCCTACCCGACCTCGCTCGGAGAGCCTCTGGCGACCGCGAGAGGCACCGGGGGGTCGAGCGTCCCCGACCAGAAGTACTCAAGCCCGCCCTGGAGCGCGCTGCGCACGAAGGCGATCAACCCCCCGGAGGAGCCGTTCACCGTCAGCGCCACCGAGCGGCTCTGAAGGGGGCCGAGACCGATATTGGCAAAGGCCGACGGGCCGAGCGTCGGTCGGTAGTTCAGGGTCAGGAGGAGGGCGATGTCGAGGGTCAGGTTCACCGACGCCTGGGGCACATAGCCCAGACCGCCCTGGAAGATCGCACCCCCGAAGTAGTAGACGGCCCCGGACCCGAGCGGGAGGTAGGCGAGCGAGGTCCGTGAGGCAGCGCCGCCCGAGGAGGGAGTGGCGTAGCCGAGGACCGTACCTCCGTGGGCGGTCACCTCGGAAGTATTGGCTCCGGCGGGCGTTCCCTGGTAGCCGATCCCCAGCGCCGCCCCCAGCGGACTCGGCTCGGAGGCGGACAGCGTGAGCGAGCTCGTCCCGTTGATCGAGGCGAGGTCCACCGGGTCGCACAGCGGGAAGCCGAGCAGGTCGGTCTGGCCGGCCCACTGCAGGCTGTTGTAGACGAACTGTCCCGTCGCCTTCGAGACATGTCCGGAGGAGTAGGCGAGGGGTCCGCCGGCCCACACGAGGGTGCCGCCTCCCTCGACCCAGCTCCGCAGCAGGCTCGAGATCGGGGAGTACACATAATCCGGAATGACCCCTCCACCGGCGATGACGAGGGTGCCGTAGGGATGGCGGGCCAGCATGGCGGGAAGGTCCTCGCTGTTGACGAACACGATGTAATCGTGCGACCCCATGAGGGGAAAGTACGTCCCGATGCGGACGCCCATGCCGTAGACATCCGCCGGCGACGCGTAGAGGGAGGGGTACGCCGGGTCCGCGAAGTAGAGTACGGCCGGGTCCCGCAGCGGCTCGGCGGTCCCCGGTAGGACGGCGAGATGCACGCCGATCGGCAACGGGCCCGCCCCCAGCGAGAAGGTCACGGTCGTTCGCGGACCGCTGACCTCGGTGGCGACCGATACGTCCAGCGCCGGGCGACGCTGGGTGACGGCGAAAAGGCCGGCTTCGATAAGGATCAGGCTCACGAACACCGCGAGGAGCGCGCTGGCCGCGCTCCAACGGACGGGGTGCCGCCACGACCGCCTCCCGATCATCCGGACCCCCCGTCTTCCGCACGACCCGACTGTCGCGCGAAGGCGCGAAGCGCGGAGAGGACCCATAGGACCAGAAGCGTGCCGCCCCCGACGAGACCGCAGAGAAGCCAGGTGAACCCCTGGGAAACGATGCCCTGGCCCCGCACGTAGCCGATCACGATCCCGTTCACCCACGCGACCGCGCCGGGGCCGACGTACGCCGCGGCCGGATAGAAGAACGCGGCCGGAGAGAGGAGCGTCATGTACAGCGCGAACGCGGCGGAGGAGATCAGGCCGTACGCCGCCGCACCGTGCCGGCCGAGCACGGGGAGGGCGACCAGCAGCAGCGCGAGCAGACCGACCATGTTCTCGGACTCGGGAACCGAGTCCGAAAGCAGGACGCCGACGACGGGCCAGACGGCCAGGGTCGCCAGCATCGCCATACCATCGGCTCCGCCCGCCCTACCCCCCCGGTCCTGCCATCTCCACAGCAGGAGGGGTGCCCCGGCGACCGCGACGATCGCCATTCCCCGGAACGTATCGAGAAGGTAGGGCGCGAGGCCCACCCCCTGCAGGAACGCCAGCGACCCGAACGCCTTCGGCACGGCCACGTTGTAGATGATGAGCGGGCTCAGTCCACCGTAGGAGACCGACCCGCCGCTGGCGGTGAGGACCGAGACCATCGGAGCGACCCACGCAAGAAACGGCAGCGACCCGATCCCAAGACCGAACGCGAGCCGTCCGAGCGGCTTCGCCCGCTCCCAACCACCCGACCCGCGCGCGGTGCTCTGCCATGCGAGCACGGCCAAAAGCGGGAGCAGGACCAGCGGGTAGGCCTTCGTGAAGACGCCAAGGGCCAAGAGGACGCCGGCCGGAACGAACCGACGCTGGGCGCCGGCGGCCAGCGCGAGGATCATGAAGAGTGCGGCGAAGGTGTCGGCCTCGCCGTGGACGGCCGAGACCCACAGGACCAGCGGGTTGAGCAGCCACACGGCGGCAAGGAGGTCGGCGTTCCGCGCCCCGTAGCGGGGCAAGCTGATCCACCGGAGGGTGAGGGCGACCGCAACATCCCCCGCGAACAGGGGGACTTTGACCGCCAGCAGCGCCGCCGCGGTGGGGAGGAGCGGGGAGATGCCCGTGACGGAGGTCGCGGGTCCGATGGTGGCCACGAGGACGAGGAGCGGCTGGCCACCGGAGAGGAGGAGCGCGAGGACGACGAACGGGGCCTCGAGCACTGGCCCAAAGGGGGGGTTGAAGAACAGACCGGAGGTGTACGGGTCGCCCGTGTACAGGAGTTGAAGATCACCGAGAACGAACCCGTCGGTATCGACGGTCCAGGAGGTGAGAGGGGCAAGGACGAATCGCGCCAGCAGCCCGATGAGGAGCACCCACCGCAGCCGACGGTAGCCCGGGTCCCGAACGAGCGACCTCGCCCATCCGATCCATCGCCCCAGTTCGACAGGGAGGCGGCCGGCGGCACCTGCGGTCACGGCCGCCGGGGACCGGGTCACCCCTCGGCCCCCCCCGACCGCCGCGCTCCCCGGTGCCGGTGCGCCGCGGCCAGGATCGGGCCCACGAACCGGGGAAGGGAGACGGACCAGCCGAACCGGGACGATGCCTCCGCGGCGGCCCGCGCGAGGCGGGTCCGCTCGCTCCCGGAGGCCAGGACGGTGAGCGCGGCGGCCAGCCCTTCCACGGATTCCGGTCGGAAGACACGCGCGCATCCCATGGATTCGAACAGCTCCGCGGATGGCATTGCGGGGGAGACGACGGCCGGGCAGCCCGCACGCAAGGCCTCCAGGATGACGATGCCGAAGCCCTCGGTGGACGTGGAGGGAAGCACGAGAGCCCATGCGGACGCGTAGCACTCGGCGAGCTCGAGGTCCGACAACCGACCGCGGAAACGAACGGAGGGGTTAAGCCCGAGTCGGGTGGCTTCCTCCTCGAGCGCGGGCCGCCGATCTCCCTCTCCCACGATCCACGCGGGGGCGGCTACTCCGCGGGCCAGCAGGAGGGCGAGCGCCCGGAGGAAGAGTTCGGGCCGCTTGTACGAGCGGGGAGAATCCAGACCGCCGACGAACAGGAACGGGTGGTCGGGATCCGGGCCGGACGATTCTCGCGGCGCGCGCGAGACCGGTTCGAGGGCCGGCTCGACCATCGGGCCGGGTGGGACCACGTGGAGGCGCTCGGACCGGAGCCCGCGCGAGACGAGCCGCCGCGCATAGGTGTCGGTGTACACGAACACCCCGTCCGCGGCCCGAAGCCAGCGCGTCTCGAAGCGGCCGTAGGGCCGGGCGTAGGGCCGGTCCGCCCTCAGATCCCCATGATAGACCGCCAGCCACGGGACCCCGTGCAGCCGCCCGAAGACCGAGCCCAGATCCCCGGTCAACGAGGGGGCATTGGTCCACAGAACGTCCGGTCGAGCCTCGCGGAGGGCCCTCCAGAGCCACCGCGGCCGGATGCAGCGCTCACCGAATATCCGGTACGACGGAAGGTAGCGCACGTTGGGTCCGGTCCCTGCCGCGAGCGGCGGGTCCGACGGGGGTGCGGGCCCCGACCCTCTCGCATTGAGGTCGGCGGTCAGCACCGTCACGTCCGCGACCTGCGAGAGCGCCTGCGCGACCTGGAAGTGTACTGCCTCCGCACCGCCGACCGATGGCGGATAGACCGGGGTGACCACCGTCACGCGGAGTCGTCGTGGCGCGGGTCCGCCCTCGTCCGTCTCGGGAGGCCCGGTCACCACGACCCCGAGGAGGGCTCAGAATTTAGTGCCTCGGGCGGACCGGGCTCGGCGCCGTCGCGGCGGACCCCGGCCCCGCGCCGCCCCTGACCACCGCCCAACGGGGCGCAATCTTGTTCCATGAGCTATTTGTAGCGCCGACCGGCATGTAGTCGGCGGGCCGACACTGCCGCTCCCCGCCTCCAACGGTCGCGACATCGGCTTGCGATGGGGACACCAGGCATGCACGGCGGTCCGCGAAACCTACTCGGCGCCCCGACCAAGGCACGCACTTTCAGGGCAAGCATTATTAATTCGCCCCTGCCAGCAAAGGTCGTCGCGATAGCGGAACGCCAGAAGTCGGTTTCCCGGTAGGGTACTCCATATGACATCTCACAGCGGCCCTACCGTCTCGGTCTGCATCCCCGCCTACAATGAAGAGCGGAACATCGATGCCCTGCTGACCGACCTCCGTTCGACGCAGCTCAGCGGCGGCGAGATCCTCGAGGTCCTGGTGGATGTCTCCGGCAGCACCGACCGGACCGCCGAGATCGTCCGTTCCCACTCGAATCTCTGGCGCGTTGTGCGCGCCGTGGACTCCGGGGAGCGCGACGGCCTCCTTCGGGCGCTGGACCGGCTCATCCACATGGCGACCGGGTCGGTCGTCGTCCGCATCGACGCCGACGTTCGTCTGCACCCGGCGTGCCTGGAGCGGCTGCTGCAGGGCCTTTCCGACCCGGAGGTCGGGATCGTGGGGCCCCGCATCGTCCCGGGACCGAGCCGGAGCCCCATCGTGCGGTGGGCGAGCCGGGCCGAGTGGGCGATCCACGATCACGTGAGCCGCCGCCAACCGAAGACGACCGTTGTCCAGGCATTCCGTCGGCTACCGATCTCATTGCCCGCCGACTCGGGGCTCGAGGACGCGGGGCTTCAGCAGCAGGTCGAGCGGTCGGGCTATCGCGCGGCCTATGTCCCGGGCGCCCTGGTCTTCATCCTCCCCCCATCGAACGTGCGGGGGATGCTCCTCCAGCGCATTCGCACGATCCGCCACATTCGCGACCACGTGCGCCGCGGCTACGCGCGCCCCGCCACGGCCTCTCCCACCATCGTCTGGAACTCTCTCCGGGGGGCGGTCCAACAGGGCCAGACCACTATCGGTGCGGTCGCGGTCTTCGGAGCGATCGAGGCGGCGGCGCGAGTCTCGGCAGGGGCCGAAGGCGTCCTCTCCCCCTCCCCCCTGTTCGGGTGGGAGCCGGTGGAAGGGACCAAGGACTTCGGCTGGTCGGTCGGGTCGCCGGTCCACCGGACCATCGACCAGAACCCGCCCCGCCCCTTGGGCTAGCGGTCCCCGGTCCGGGACGCGGTGGCCGCCGGTTCCTCGGTGGCCCGGGACCGACGCCGCCACCCGACGCTCACACCGGTGGCGGCGCCGACCATCGTGCCCAGGCCGAGGAGCCCGGCGGGCGAGGCGAGGATTCCGGGCAATGGGAGGAGCGGTCCGCCCGAGCTGACCACGGCGAGCCCGACTCCCGCGTACGCCACATGTCCGGCGGCATCGGCCACCGTTACCGTCACGGCGAAGGTGCCGGTCTGCAGAGGAGCACAGACGAGGGCGGGCGCCGCAACGGAGCGGCATCCCGGGGGGAGAGCGGAGTAGTAGTAGGACAGGGGAGGGGTTCCCCCGACGACGTCGACCAGGAAGGTGACCTGCTGGCCGGCCGTCACCGGGTCCGGAGTGGCGGAGAAGGCCGTCACCGTGGGGAGGGCCGTCACGGGAAGAACCTCGAACGACATCGAACCCCGGGCGTACGCCCCGGTCGAATCGTTCGCCCAGAGTGTCACCTGGAAGGTACCCGTGACCGTGGGGATGCAGAGCAGGACGGACTGGTCGACGCTCGGGCAGCCGACGGGAAGCCCCCGGTAGGCGAAGTGGTAGGGGGGGACTCCCCCGGCGACCGTCACCGAGACCTGGGTCCTTCCCCCCAGGGCGAACTGCGTGGGCTCCGCCAGGAACGCCGTGATCACCGGCCCGTTCTCGACCCTCCCGTAGGCCGCCGTCAGGGTGCCGTTGCCGAGAACGGTGACGACCGTCTCCATCGAACCATTGGCGAGCGATACGCCGCCGGTGGAGAGCCAGCCGACGAACTGGTACGCGGTGCACGCGGATGCGGAGACGGCAAACGGGCCCTCCGAGAGAAGGAACTGTCCGAACGACCCGTTCGCGTACGGCGTTCCGTTGAACGTGATCGGTCCGCAGCCGTCCTCCAGGAATCTCACCCGCGGGTAGGGAACGAAAGTGCCGAGGACCACGCCCCCGCTCCCGTTGACGATGAGCCTATCCCCGAGCAGGGTCGGGCCGCCGGAGACGGTCCAGCCGGAAAAGTGGACCCAGGAGGAGTTCCCCCCCGAGCGGTTCACGACGGGCTCCAACGGGTACGTTCCGTTCGGAACGTAGATCCGGGTCCCGTTCGAGTAGGTCTGACCTGCGAACCCGACCCCTCCCGGGGCCGCGGGGGCAACCTCGAACGTGATCGGATACGCCGCCGGGATGGACTGCCCGTACTCCCAGATGTCCGAAAGGGCGAACGGGTGGCCCCCGGGGGCGTCGGGCACCGAGAACCCGCCGATCAGAAGGACGTGAGCGTCTCGCCCGTCGAAGGTCATCTCGGCGCCGAACCGCCAGGATGGGGCGACGGGGGTGACGGCCTGCGCCCACGCCCCCGAGGCGAAAGTCCAGGTCGCGTTCCCCCCCGCCCAGCCGTTGATCGTCCGGTTCCCGGCTCCGAAGACGAGAAGGTAGCCGTCCGCCGGGTCGTCCGTAATGCTGCCGGAGGCGATCCCACCCCCGAACGGGCCGCAGCTGCTGCAGACCTCGGTCCATTGCCCCGCGAGGAACTTCCACGTGGAGCCGCCGCCCGCCGCGCCGGGTCCTCCGAAGAGCACTACATAGCCGTCCGTCGAGTCGTAGGCAATCGCCTCGGAGTACTGGACTCCAACCGTGGTTCCCACCACCTGGGGAGGCGGTGCAGCGTGGGTCAGGTTGGTCCAGTCCTGGTTGGCGTACTCCCAAAGGTACTCCCAGACCCCGCTTCCGGTCTGATTCGTCCCCCACGCGTAGAGCAGGACGACCCCATCGGCCCAGTCATCGACCAGCGTGCCCTGGGCCGCCCATCCGGACGGGGAATGTGCGGTGGGGCGCACGGTCCAACTCCCGTTGATGAACGCCCAGGTCGTCGCCGGGTCGGTCGTGAAGGAAAGAAACAGGGGGTAGCCATCCGCCCCATCGTAGCCAAGGCTGCCTTCAACCCCGCTCGGGGAAAGAAGCGGGTGGATCTCGGAGAACTGGTAGTCCGCGTAGGTCCACGTGGTAAGGTTCCCGGCGATCGCGTCGGTGAGCAGGACCTCCCGGTCCCGCTGATCGTAGATCGCCTGGATTCGGCCGTCGGTGGCAGGAAGATCACTGACCACGCCGGTGGTGTTCCACCATCGCGCCCCCACGGTCGAATCGCCGGCCGGAATCGTTCCACAGGGGCTAACGTTCGTGGATGTGCCAGGACAACGCGGAGCCAGGGGTGCGCCGTCGCCGGCGGCCGCGAGGTTCACGTGGAGGGAAGGACCGACTCCGGCGGCCAGCCCCCCGCTGGCCGACATCGTGGCCAGGATCAGCGCTGCGACCAGCGGCCAGGATCTTCGGATCGTGCGGTACTCCAGCATGCGACACGCGGTGGGTCCGATGCGCGGAAGATGTACCGACGCCATGACCTCACTTAGCCTCTCTCCCGGGCCTGGGGCCGTGCCCTATGGCTCGCGCCCCACCGAGGGCGAAGGAGGCTGCCGACCGGGACGGGGCTTCCCTCGGCCGTCCCTCTCGGCCAAGCGTCTTAAGCGTGGGGAGCGTGTCCAAAAACGCGACGGACCCCTTTCGATTGCGCGATTCGGGGTGTTGACGAGCCAATGAGCGACCCCGAGAGCCCCCGCGACGGCGACGAGTCTACCGGCACCTTCGAACACCTTCCCCTCCACCCGAAGCTCCGCCAGGGCGTGCGGGAGATCGGGTACCACGTTCCGACGCCGATCCAGCAGCGGACGATCCCGGAGGCCGTCCTCGGTCGGGACGTCGTCGCGACGGCCCAGACCGGGACCGGCAAGACCGCGGCGTTCCTGCTTCCGACCCTGGAGCGGCTGCTCGACCAGCCTACCGGTCGCATCCTCGCGCTCGTCCTGACGCCCACGCGCGAGCTCGCCCTCCAGGCGGAGGGCTTCCTCAAGCAGCTCGGACGCCACACGCGGCTCCGGGGGGCGGCCGTGTACGGCGGCGTCGGCATGGGCGACCAGGAGCGCGCCCTGCGGGGCGGCGCCGAGATCATCGTCGCGACGCCCGGCCGCCTGCTCGACCACATGAGCCGGGGCTACGTCGACTACCGCACGCTGCGCATCCTGGTGCTCGATGAGGCCGACCGGATGCTCGACATGGGATTCCTCCCCGACGTGCGCCGGGTCCTCCGGGAGCTGCCGAGGGAGCGGCAGACGATGCTCTTCAGCGCGACGATGCCCCCCGAGGTCGTGCGCCTGGCCCAGGAGTTCCTTCGCTCCCCGCGTATGGTCCAGGTCGAGGAGCGGACCGTGGCCGCGGTCGGCGTCTCCCACCTCGCCCTGCCCGTCCCCTCGCATCTCAAGCTGGGTCTTCTGAAGGAGCTTCTCGCCGATGAGGCGATGTCGAGCGTCCTCGTCTTCGCGCGGACGAAGCACCGGGCCGACCGTGTGGCCCACCAGCTCCAGCAGTGGGGGTTCGACAGCGTCGCGATCCACGGGGACCGCTCGCAGAGCCAGCGGGTACGCGCGCTCGAAGGCTTCCGCCGCGGGGCGCACCGGATCCTCGTCGCCACGGACATCGCCGCGCGCGGGATCGACGTGGAGGGGGTAAGCCACGTCGTCAACCTCGACGTCCCGCACGAGGCCGAGACCTACGTCCACCGGGTCGGCCGCACGGCCCGCGCCCAGCACCAGGGCGATGCGTTCACGCTGATCGGGCCGGAGGAGGAGGACGACTTCGCCCAGATCGAGAAGCTCCTCGGCTTCGAGGTCCGCCGCGCGCGGATACCGACATTCAACTACTCCGCCCCCGCCCCGCCCCGAACCCCGGGTCCCCCGATGGGCGGCCGGGGTCGGTTCGGACGCCCGCGGGGTGGCCGTGGCGGTCCGCCGCGCTCGGGGGGCCGTCCCCCGTCGCGCGGCGGGCCACCGCCGCGGAACGAACGGCGCCGCCGGACCTGGTGGGACCGCCGGTCGCGCCCCGTTACGTCTCGACCGGCTCTTCCGGCGTGAGGCCGGTGAGGAGGTCGTGGCGGGTGACGATGCCCACCACGTAGCCGCCCTCGACGACCGGGAGGCGGTTGATGCGGCTCGAGATGAGCGTGCGCACGGCCTCGTCGAGCGAGGCGTCGGGGGAGACGGTGATCGCCGGGCGCCCCATCGCGGCGCGGACCCGGGTGCGGGTGAGCATACGGCGGCCTTCCTCCGCGATCCCCGCGGGGGCGTCGCGGCCGCTCGACAGGATCAGGTCGAAGACGCTGCCGGGGAGACGGAGCCCGGTCCCGTCATGGAGCACCCGGATGACGTCCTTCTGGCTGATCACTCCGAGGACCCGACGGCTCGGTCCGACGACCGGCAGGCCCGAGACCCGATAGCGGCTCATGAGCCCGGCCGCGGTGGCGAGGGAGGCGTCCGGTGCGACCGCGACGACCTTGCGGGTCATCACGTCGCGCACCGTATAGGCGTAGAAGCCGAGACCCCGGCGGGCCGGTGGTCCCGCCTGACGGGGCGTGGTCCTGCGAGCCGTTCGTGCCGGCGCCATGGTCTTCCGTTCCCCCCGCGAACGGAGGCCGCTTACGACCATAAGCGCTGAGGTCAGCCCGGTTGACGGGGGGCCGGGCCTCTCCGAAAGCGGCCTTTAGGGGGCTCGGTGCTCTCCCCCCGAGCGATGGCCACGTACGTCGCCCTCCTGCGCGCGGTCAACTTGGGCGGCGCGACCGAGATCTCCATGCGGAGCCTCACCGAGGCCGCCCGCCACGCCGGCTTCACGGACATCGTGACCCTGGGGCGCTCCGGCAACCTCGTGGTCCGCGGTCCGGTGCGCACCCCGGAGCGGGTCGGGCGGGATCTCCAGGAGGCCCTTCAGCAGGGGCGGGGGCCCCGGACCGAGTGCTTCGTGCGGACGAGCGCCGAATGGGACGCGGCGATCCGTGGCAATCCGTTCCCGGCGATGGCCAAGGCGGACCCATCGCACCTCACGATGAACGTGCTGAGAGACGCACCCTCCCTGGAGTCGTGGGCGGCGCTCCGGGCCCGGGTGACCGGGCGCGAGCAGATCGCCGAGGCCGGCCGGCACGCGTACATCGTCTACCCGGACGGGATCGGACGGTCCCGCCTGACGCTCGCGCTCCTCGAGAGGACCCTCGGGACGACGAGCACCGCGCGCAACTGGAACACCGTGCTCAAGCTCCGCGACCTCGCGGGTGCTTGGGCCTAGTCCGCGGCGTCAGCGGCCACGCCGGCAACGGGTCCCGGGCCCCCGGCCCCGAGCGGCGGCCGACCGAACCCGCGGCCGTCCCGCGGAGTGGCACGAGGGCGCCGTCCCGGCCCGGGACCTCGCTCCGCGGCTCCGTCGGGCCGACCCGGGGCAGCGGGCCAGTACCGTCATCGGGCCAGCGCGAGGAGGTCCGCGGTCAGCTCCTCGGGTTTCGTGATCATCGGCCAGTGGCCGGTGTCGAGGACCTTGTGGGGTCCATGGAGCTCTCCCCACTTGCCCGCGACGATCTCGTCGACGGGGTCCCCGCTGAGGCTGCAGAACACGTACGCCTCCTCGACCGCATCGTAGTTGGCGGAGAGGGTGATCGGATCCGCAGCCAGCTTCAGCGGCCAGGGCGTCGCCAGCGCCTGCATGCGGGTGAGATGGTCGCCCTTCACGTCGCTCCCGATCCGACCGATGATCTCCTCGGTGAGGGGGATCCCGAGGCCGCCGGGCGGGGCCGGGCCGAACTCCCGGGTCGCGTCGAAGCCGGCCTGCGGCTCCCTCACCCGCTCGGGCCGGAACGCGTCGAGATAGATGACCCGCCGCACGCGGCGGTGGGCGCGGTCGGCCACGGCGGCGGCCACCTTGCCGGCAAAACTGTGCCCCACGAGCACGAACTCCGTGAGCTCGTTGAACCGGATCACCGCCAGCACGTCCTGGATCGCCGTCTCCATCCCCACGTCCTTTGTCAGGAGGTGGACCCGGTCGCCCATCCCGGTCAGCGTGACCGGGTACGCCGCATGACCGGACCGTTCGAGCCGGGTCGTGACGTCCCTCCACGCCCAGGCGCCCAGCCAGGCTCCCGGCACCAGGACGAAGTTCGTCACGGTGCGGGGCCCCCGCTGAGGCGCCGGGACATCGAGCGGGACGCGGTCGTGCCGGCTCGAGCCGGGGGGGTTCCGTTCGTTCGGGCCGGCAATGCGTGTGCGGACATCCTAGGTTGCCAGCCGCGAACGAGGCTTAACGGCCCGTCGGAGGTCCTGAAACAGTGGCCCCCGTGCTCGACGGTCCCCGCCGGGGCGCGCCGTGCGGAGGGGGATCCCTCGCGCCGACGCACGGGCGCCTCGGTTCGAGACGGCGTCGTTCGGACGGGCAGCATGGGCGCGGCCAGATTCGAACTGGCGACCTTCACCATGTCAGGGTGACGTCATAGCCACTAGACTACGCGCCCGTGCGGTGGGGACCGAGGCACCCGTTCTTATCAGACTTGCCCCGGGGCCGGCTCAGCCGTAGCCGCCCGGAAATCCGCCCGCGTCCGGGTGCTCGTTCCAGCTGTAGTAGCCCATCGACTCGCGCTGGGACTCGGTGACGTCCTGGCGGAGGGCGCCCTGGAGCGAGCCGTACGTGGCCCGGATCTGCTCCTCGATGGAGCGCGCGCGCGCGAGCGCGTCGTGGAAGTGGGCCGCCTCGATGAACTCGCTGCCCGCGACCGTCGCGAGGTCGCCCGCGGTGCGGATGAGGCCCCCGAGCTCGCGGAGCCGGAGGGTGAGGGCGCCCCGCCGTCCGTCCAGGACCTCGGCGCGGCGTCGCGCCTCGGAGATGAGCTCGAGGACCGCCTCGCGCGTCGCCGGGCGGATCCGCCCGTCGGTCGCGATCTCCTGCGCGCAGAACTGTGCGAGCCGCAGGCGGTTGTGCTCGGTGTCGGGCATCGTCGTCTCGAGGAGGACCTCGTAGCCGCTCCCCGCGATGCGCGAGCGCAGCGGGGAGAGGATGCGGTGGATGTCCTGGATGTTCGACGCGGCGACGAGGATGAAGTCGCACGGGACGTTGTCGACCCGCACGGCGGCGCCCCCCGACTGGGGGTTGCGGCCGGTGATCGGGAACCGCTTCTCCTGCATCGCCGTGAGGATGTGACGCTGGAGGAAGCCGAGGTGCGGCAGCTCGTCGATGAACAGGACCCCCTCGTGGGCCTCGTGGATGGCCCCCGGGATCGTGCGCTCGTACGGCAGGGTGCCGAGCTGCGGGTGGCCGCCGTACGGGTCGTGCCGGACGTCGCCGAGCAGCTCGGTCTCGCTCGCGCCGGTCGCCATCACGAAGGTGTTGCGGTCGAGCTTGACGAGGACCTTGCGGGGGCTCTCGCGCTGACGGGAGCGCCGCTGCTCGAGGGCGCGCTGGTCGAGGACCTTGATCTTGTCGTCGGCCCGCTCGTAGGCGACCACCTCCTCGGCCCCGTTCCGCAGCCGGGTCGTCCGCACCGACTCCTGCGGATTGCCTCCCGGGCTCACCGTGAGCTCAAGGATCCCCCCGACGAGGTCGCGGAACGGATTGCCGCTCCCGCTCGCCCCGGGGAGAAGCTGCTTGAGGTTCCCGCAGCTCGGGCAGTAGCGCTCGGCAGGGATCGAATAGAAGCTGCACCGCGGGCAGCGGTAGCCCAGGCGCTCGGCGACGGAGGCGGGGGCGTCGGCCGGGACGATGAGCTCGCCCTCCACGGAGCGCGCCGTCTCCCGCTCGTGGTAGACCTCGTCCCGGGGGACGACCTCGACGCTCGGCCGCTCGGGGTTCTCCGGGTTGTGGACGATACGGATCTCGGTGCGCGGCCGCTCGAGGTGGAGGGCGAGGGCCTGCGCGGTCATCGACTTGCCGATCCCCGGCGGGCCGACGAGGAGGAGGTGGCGGTGCTGGAAGGCGGCGACGCGCGCGATCTCGACGGCCTTCTCCTGGCCGATGACCCGCTGGAGCGGGTCCGAAGGGATGCGGATGTCGGAGGTCGTGGCGATCTCGTCGAGCGCCTGGGGCAGGCGCCGGCCGGCGTCGCTGCCCGTCGCGGCCATCGCGCCGCGAGGAGGCGGCGCGCACGGATAAGTTGGCGGGGAGCGACGGCCGCCCCCCGCCGGTCGCCGAGGGCTAGTGCGCCGTCGCGCCCGGGAGATCGAAGCGCGTGAGGATACGCAGCTGCTCCGGGATCTTCCCGATGGCCCCGACGCGGTTCGCGACGATCGTGACGATCCCCTTCTCCTGCGCCACGTCGATCAGCCGCTGGCTCACGATGCCGTCGAAGACCACGGTCTTCGCCGGAACGGCGAGCGCGGCGAGCTGCTCGATCATCTCCTTGACCGGGGCCTCGGCGACGACCGCGTCATCAGGTCCCAGGAAGAGCGAGCGGGACTGGTTCTCGATCCCGGCGAGCAGGTCGAAGTACCGTTGCAGCTCGGGGGGGAGCTGGCTCGGGGGCGG
>DAHUXZ010000033.1 GCA_027315455.1 Thermoplasmata archaeon
GGTGGCCGGCGCCTACACGAGCGAGGCCGTGGATCCGCACGTCCATCGCGAACGGTTCCGATCGAGGTGGGTCCGATGACGCTTCGAGGGAACTCTCCTCGAGAGCGCTCTACCTTAACCGATGCCCGATGGAGGCCCACCACATCCCGGAGCTTCTCCTCGAACTGGCGGTCCGTGCTGAGCTTGTAGTGCTCCAGCCGATGCGGCTGGAGTCGTCGGGCCTTCCAGATTCGGGCCACGGTGTCGGGGCTGACTCCGTGCTTGGCAGCCATCAACCGGACGGACCACTGGGTGGCGTTGTACGGCTTGGAGTGCAGGGTATCCTCGACGATGGCTCGAATCTTCGAATCGGGAAGGGTGAGGGGACCTCCCGGTCGAGGAGCGTCCTGCTCGATGCCCGCCAGTCGGAGGCGGTGGAAGCGCCCTCGCCAGAGGGCGCAGGTGTTGCGCTGGGTGTTCAGCTCGGTGGCGATCTGCTTGTTCTGGAGTCCGTCAGCGGCTCGGAGGACGATGCGGGCGCGCAGGACGATGCGAAATGGGGTAAAGCGACCGCGAGCCCAAGACTCGAGCTGGAGGCGCTCCTCCGGCGCGAGAGAGATGGTCGGAGCGACACGCACGATGCCCTGAGGGCCGTCCCGGCTCTACGCTCATCTATTCATCGGACGGCACACTAGGCCAACCTTGGGCCCAATCTGCCCCGCCTGAAACGTCGATTGTGCAGTCTCCTCCCAACGACTGGACGCACTGGGGCGAGTTCCTAGCGAGTGCCGCGATGGAGTCATCCGGATTCCCGTCTTGAGGAAGGACCCAGCCCTCGCATTCCGCTCAACTTCGCCCGCGGAGCGCCGTTTCACCCCTCGCGCCGCCGGTCGTACGTTGTACACGGCCCGTGAATGCGTCGTCACGTACCCGAACGTTCGCCCGCCGGCATTCGCGCTACGGAGGGTGACGCGATTGAGGCGGTCGCCCCTGCCTCGACCGCCCTGGCGGTGCGAGTTGTTCAACCGTGATCTATCCAAGTTACCAACCGGTGGAGACGAAGCAGGTACGGCTAAGTACCGAGGCGTGCTTCACGCCAACATGTCGCACGAAGCCCCCCCCCCATTCGCGCCGTGCTCTTGGGCTGCTGACGTGCTTCGGCACCGCGGTCGTGATCTTGGTCGTCGTGGTTCCGTCAACTCTCGCCATGCCTAGCTTCCGTCCGACCTACGGCGTCGCTTGCACGGGGCCATCACAGAGCGTCACCACTCTGAACACCGGCGGCACTTTTTCTCAGTCGGGTCTAGTCGCATCCGCCACCGCTGGCACCTTCAGCATACCGGGTCAGTCAGCGGGCCCCGTGGGCTTAGGGGGCGGCGTCGGCAGAATCACCTCGCAGGAGTACTTCACCGTGGACCCGTCACCCCCGAGCTGTTACCAGCCGACAAGCTCCTACCCCACGGCGACCGCGACATTTACCTTCAGCTTCTCGGGCCGAATGAACGAGTCGATTACGTGCGCCCCTGGTACTTCTGCGGACGTCTCCTTGAAGCTTTACGCCAATGTGTTTTCCTCGGGTTCCGGCGCCCTCTTCGCGACCCCACCGTCGACCACGCCGGTGAATTCGAACATCAACTGTGCGGTCGGCCCAACGAGCTTCATTTCAACGGTGGGCGGAGCCACGATCACCACGGGATCCTTCGCGGTCGCAAGCGGCACGCAGTATGGTTTTTACGCCGAAGTTGACATCCACAACGACGTTAGCGTAGGCGTCGGAGGCGCGGGGAGCTCGAGCGAGAACGCTTTCCAGGTCACATTGACGTCCGTCAGCTGTCCGGCCTGTCCGTAACGAAGGCCACTCTAGACTAGACTTGGCGGCTCGAACGACGCGCGGTCGAGAACGGACGAGAATGAGATGCGGGCCCGGCGGTCGCCTATAGGAGTCGCCCTGCGGTGCTCGGGAGGCGGGCACCGGCTCTGGGGAAGGGGAGCATCTCGATGAGGGGGAGTCAACCGCGACGCCCGTTTGAGTCGCTCCTCGCGTTGTTGTTGGTCTTGGTCGTAGTGGTCCAGCTCTCGCTTCCTCCCTCCTCGTCGGCCGGGGGAGGCGTACCCGCGCCAGCGATGCCACTTGGCGGCCCCACCGAGGCAGGCAGCGCCCTCGGCCTCGCTCCCAGCGGTAATGATGCCCAGCTCGGCCTCAACTCTACGCCGAACGCCATCTGTGTCAGTCCGACGCTCTCATGCAGCGCGGGAACCGACATCGCTCGGGTGACCCTTTCGGCGTCCGCACCGACTTCCGGGACCGAAGACTGGCCCGCGGCCCAGGTCCTATTCGTCCTCGAGACGACGGCGTACGATGGGGCGTTCGACTGGTTCTCTACGCACGAAACCTGGAACACCACAAACGGGAACGCGACCTCCGCGAGCACCATCCTCGCCGGCGCGATTTGCTCGTCCTCCAATCCATACCAGCTCTGCGGTGAGGCCAATTCCGTCGGCGCCTTCGTCTCCAACGCCAGCGTAATCGCGGAGAGTATTCAGGCGGCCCACCCCGCCACCCGTCTCTCTTTCGGCCTCGTCGACTATTTCGCGACTCACGACCAGTGGGGCAACGCCAACGGGTCCGAGTACCACGTGGACGTCGGGGACTTCGTGCCCGCCGAACAGTTCCAGTCGGCCGTCAACGCGACCCTACTTACGCAGGTCCTCAACGGCTCCCCGATCCTCCGGGACTCCGGCCTCGCGGAGAACTTCCTCCATTCCTCCTCCATCACCGCGCTCTACGGGGCGCTTTCCGGAGCCGGCATCGCTTGGGCCCCCGACACCCACCACGTCATCGTCTGGATCGGCAGCACCGTCCCCCGCGACTCCCACTACGTCGTCAACTACTGCGTCGGCCGATCGGCACACGCTAGCTGGTACACGAAAAACTTCACGAAGTCGAGCTGCTACAGTCCGAGCTGCGAGCCGTCGTACAACTTCACTCCGACATTGAGGAGCCCGGAGTGTGAAGGATGGGCCACCTCCCAGAATGGGAACGCCTCGGACTCGATCGCGGCGTACGCGAGTGCGGCCCCAGCGTGCGTCAATTCGCTCGGAGGTAACTGCACGATCGACACCATCGAGGTCCCGGCAGGCGCGGATTGGGCCGGTGTGGACAATATTGGCTCAGCCTACTTCTGGTCGCCAAACGGCTCCGGACAGGGATGGACCGAATGGGGGGCCGGCTGCCAGGACTGGGGCCATGGGTATTGCACGCCCGATGGGGTTGTTGTAACCCAGCAGATCTGGCAGAACGTGAACCGGACGCGCGATGCGTCGTGCAACCTTGCGTTGGCCACGGGAGGCAGCTGGGATGGTCCCCGAAGTTCTCTCTGGGAGGGGGCACGACCTCTGGGTCCGTGGCCCAGATACTGGACCGCGCCGGAGACCTGTGCGGGCTACACCGGAGACCTTCAGGAACCGGCGTGGTGGGGGACCACCCTATGGACCGGACCTTGCGACCTCAATCTCACGGGATGGCCCTACTGCGACCGGGGCACCGAGTACTACAACGAGACGAACCCGACGCTCCTCGCTGCCCTCTCCCGCGTGAGCCTTGGCACACCCCCGTCCGCCCTCGCCCTCCGCGGGGCGGCCGACACACCACTCTTCACCTTCGTCCCCTATGGGGCCATCCAGCTCGCGCCCTACCTCGACATCACCGTCACCTGCCAGTCCGCTTTCCTGCCGCCGGGCGGCTGCGATTCCACCGTCACCTTCCTGGCGGCGGGCACGAAGGAGACCCTCGGGTTCAACTGGAGCGCCGACCCGAACCTCAACGTGATGCCGGCCGGGGCAACGTGGCAGGCGTCGCTCAACGTGATCGGGGTGGGGCCGCCGTTCGGGCTCGTCGTGCCGGTCGACGCGTGCACGGCATCGGGGTGCGCGGAGGCCGGGAGTGGACCCGTCCGGGGTATGCTCTCCCGCGCGGACTACACCCTTGCGAGCAACGGGACGGCGGTGTCGGCGTCGTTCCCGCTCGCGGAGATCGTGGTCGAAAACTCCACAATGGCGGGAGCGCCCCCGTCCTCCACCCCACCGGCGCCGCCGAGCGGGGGGCAAGCGCCGCCGCTCCCGGCCCCCACGCCTCTGCCGTTACCGGTGGTCCAGCCGATCCCGGTCGCGTCAGTGTCGGCGATGGCGGTCCCGATCTCCATCCCGGCGGCGGCGGCGGGGATCCTGATTGCCGGGCTGAGCCGGATCCTGCTGGGGGGCCGGGCGGTCGCGATGCCGTTGGGTGTGAAGGCGGGACCAATGAGCTCGGCAGGGCGGGGGAAGGGGAACTCTCGGATGGGGGACGGCCCGCGAAGCCGCTTCGAGGAGTAGCGGGACCGGGGCGGCTGTCGAAGTAATGGAGTTGGTAGCGGGACAGGCCCAAGGTGGGATTCCCCTTCGAGAGCGCTGCGGTATATCGAGCGGTCCCATGGCGCCGTGGCCCCCAAGCTCTTGGGGAAGGTCCGCTTCGGATCACTGAAACCCTTCCGCCAAGAGAGTCGCGGTCAAAGTAGGGTCGGAACGGGGCCTTGCGACCCTACTCAGACCCAAACGATGTTTTCCTCAACGCTTGCCGGGACGACGTCGACGTTTGTCAAAGCCTCCGAGGCAGTAATGAACTACACTCTGCCCACGGTCATCGGGTCAAGCGAGAGCGCCGGAACGATTCAACCGCTCCCGGACCCCCCAGACTTCGTCGGCACTGTCGGATTGGTCGGTGGCAGCACCGCTTTGGGCCTCGGTGCGACAAAGGCGATGAAGAGTCCTTCCGATGCCGCCGCCCAGGCAGGGTTTCTCATGTCGCTGATTAGCTTCGGCCTGTCGCTCCATGTTTGGCTTTTCGAGGCGGGTCAGCCAAACGGATGCAACAGGAGCCGAATGCTATAGTCGACGGCCTTCTGACCGAGGATGTTGCGGGGTTCTTCCTCGGCCTAGGCGGTCTGGCTCTCGACATGAAGGGTCTCACAGCGGACGGGAATGCGAACAGGCTGATGGCTTTCGGCGGACCAGCACCTGACGGAGTCGGTCTCTACACGGGAGTGAACGGGATACTTGGCGACATCAGTTGTGAGGCCACAGCGACAGGGTGAGGGCCACTCATGCAACGTCAAGAAGAGACCCGGAGTGCTTTAACGCGAATCGGGGGTGGATGGATGCGTCCCCCGGTGCTTGTTGTCGTAGGCGTCGTGATGGTCGTGGGCGCCGTAGCCGGCTACCTGCGTTGGGCGACTACTCCAGACAATGGGGCGTCGCCCCTGTTAGGCCTAATCATCCCTACGATCTTGTTCCTCGCAATTGTCTTCGCCGCGACTTTCTTTTCCTTCGTCAGGACCGTGGAGATTTTCCAGAACCAAGTGGTGTTCACCCTCGGTACAAGCCATGTCACTGTCAACTGGAGCGACCTGGTACCGCCGAGGTCGCCGTTCCTGTTTGGCATCACGTTCAAGTACCGTGCGGGCGGCCGAATCCAAGAGCAGACCGCGTTGTTTGTCACTCGGGACCAAGCGAGGGCGATTCTTGAGCACCCTCGCTGTCCACGGTTCAGTATGGACCCACAGATTTGGCAGAGCTTGGGGTTGACAACTCCCGTTGCGGTTCAGACGACGGTGGGGGACATTCCCTAGATCTGGGCGGCCTTGTGGCAGTACTCAGCTGACGCGTGCATGGTGTGGTACGACGTAGCCTTTGGTGCCCAACCCCAAGGCTCCTACCGACGGTCACGGCGGGTTCTCGGAAGGCGGAGATCGGTCACGCGGCGGTTCGCGGGGGAACTGAACCTTAAGCTCCATGTGACGTGTACCCCTGTTTCGGACCACTCGGGTAAGAGGGGTACGGGGGGAGACGGCGCCGTTCGTTCGAGCTCGTCCTTCCTTCATTCGTTGACCTCCCGCGACATCCGCTTCGCGAACTCCGCGGGAGCCAGATACTTCAGTGAGGAGTGCGGCCGTTCCGTGTTGTAGTGCACCATCCCCTCGCGCACCCACACCCGCGTCTCGATGAAGGACCCGGGCTCGCGAATCCACAGATAGTCGTGCTTCAACGACACCGCGTCACGCGCACAACTCAAACCGCACTCCCGGGTCCGAGCCCTCATGCGAGACCCCGTGTCCTCCGAGCGCCCGAGTGATTCGACTCTCGCCGAACTGTGTGGCCGATCCAACGGTCCTCCGCCGACTGCTGGCGCTCCTTCGTCGCTGGGAGGACGGAGGCATCGATGAGCCCGGTGCCCCCACGACGGCGACGACTGGGTCAGCAGCGGATTTGGAACGACCCGGACCGTCCTCGGCTCGAGCAGCTGAGCCCCGGAACCCGTCGCCGCATCCTGCGCCTGATCGCGGACATGGCGATACGATGGGTCCGACGGCCCCGCCACGTAGAGACCGAAGGACCGGCCCGGAGACGACATGACCGCTGAACCGGATGCTCGCCGAGTCGACGTTCTCTCGGCCTCGAAGGTCCAACCGGACCATCTCCGTCGTAAGGGGGTGGTCTATGTACGGCAGTCTACCCTCGCCCAGGTTCGCAACAACCTGGAGAGCCAGCGCCGCCAGTACGCCCTGACGGGTCGCCTGGAGGGCCTTGGTTGGCCGACCGCCGCCATCGAGGTCATTGATGAGGACCAAGGTCGTTCCGGCGCCGCGAGCGAGAACCGGTCCGGTTTTCAGCGGCTCGTATCGGAGGTCGCCCTTGGGAGGGTGGGTATCGTCTTCTGCTTGGAGACCTCGCGCCTCACTCGGAGCAACGAGGACTGGCAACGCCTCCTCACGATCTGCGAGGTTCGGAACACCTTGCTCGCCGATGCGGAGGGCGTCTACTCGTTGCGCATCTACAATGACCGAATGCTCCTGGGGCTCAAGGGAACCGTGAGCGAGATCGAGCTGCACACGATCCTGGCTCGGATGTCGGCAGGGGCCAAGAACAAAGCGGAACGTGGTGAGTTGATCACCTCCGTCCCTGTCGGCTACGTGCTCTCGGAGACCGGGGAGATTGAGAAGTCCGCCGACGAAGAAGTGCGGTCGGCGATCGCGCGGGTCTTCGAGAAATTTCGGCAGGTCGGGAGCATCTACCGAACCGCCCTGGCCCTCGAGGAGGAGGGCCTGCGCCTTCCTCGGCGCACCGATTATTTCGGACGGCGCCCCGCTCGATGGGAATCTCCGTCGAACCAAGCGGTATCGATGATGCTCCGGACTCCGTTCTACGCCGGAGCATACGCCTGGGGGCGTGCGCGAGTCCAGACCACAGTCTCCGAGGCAGGCAAGATCGAGAAGCACCGCCATCGTCGGGGAGACCCCTCGGTCTGGCCCACGCTACTGCGGGAGCATCATCCCGGTTTCATCACATGGGCGGAGTTCGAAGAGAACCGTCAACGGTTACTGGCGAATCGGCGCGGCTTCGGGCATCCGGGACCGGTGGGCCGAGGCTCCTCGATACTGGCGGGCCTGGTACGTTGCGGTCCTTGCGACGCGGCCATGGTGCTCAGTTACGGGGGCCGACAGCACGAGTACTCGCATTTCCAGTGCCCTCGACGAGCCGCGACCTTCGAGCGGAATCCCTGCCAGACATTCGCCGGTCGTACTCTGGAGAAGCGGGTGGAGGATCTGCTCCTCTCTATCCTCGAGCCCGAGTCGTTCGAGGCCGTGCTGCTGGCCGAGGCCGACGTGGAAGGCGAGAGAGTCCGGCAAGTGCGGCAGTGGGATCTGGAGTTGGAACGAGCCCAACACGCGGAGGCTCTCGCGCGCCGGAAGTACGACGAGGTGGAACCGGGGAACCGCCTGGTGGCACGCACGCTGGAGGAAAGGTGGGAGAAATCACTCCGGGCCCTGGAGGCGACCAAGAGGAGCCGGGAGCAACGACTGGCACACATGCCTCCGCCCCTGAACGAAGCAGAACGGCGCGAGCTCCGTCGGGCAATTGGGCGCATCGACCTTCTATGGAGATCGGACAGCACGCCGCCGCAGCAACGGAAAGAACTCACTCGCCTGCTCGTTCATCATGTGACGGCCAGGATCGATCGGAGGACCTCGCGGTTGCATGCGGACGTGCACTGGGTCACCGGCCACGTCAGCCGTGAAACGATCACCATGCCCCGTCAACGAGGTCCTTATGCCCGAATCCGAGATGACGACCGGACCATCATCCACAGAATGGCGGCGGACTACACCGATGCGGAGATCGCGGCCGTGCTGGGACGCGCCGCTCGACGAACTCCTGAGGATACCATCTGGACCGCTCGTAGAGTGATGCGAGTTCGGAAGGCGGAGGGGTGGGCGAAATCAACCGACCGTACGGAACGATTTGTCTCGATGAGCACGGCGATGAAGATGCTTCGGACGGACCGATACACTTTGGAGAAGCGGATTGGTCGCGGCGAGGTGGGCGGAAGTCAGCCTTACCCTGGGGCGCACT
The DNA here is from genome assembly GCA_027315455.1 of Thermoplasmata archaeon. GTDB lineage: Archaea > Thermoplasmatota > Thermoplasmata > Lutacidiplasmatales > UBA184 > Lutacidiplasma. The sequence goes on from DAHUXZ010000033.1 coordinate 8,425, forward strand.
GGAGAATCTCCCGAGCCGACGTGGAACGGGTGAGCAAACAACGGGAATCACGCCCTCGGAAACGACCATCGACAATGAGGGATGGGGGTCTCGAGTTCGGTCCATGATGCTCGTGAAGAAGCGGCCTCGTTGAAGTGCCCCTCGAACGACTCGATCATTCCGGTTATGATGGTTCCGCCTGGTCGAGCCGCGGCGGCCGGGCCGGTACCGACCGAGGCGTTCGCCTGGAAAGCTGACAGCTACATGTTCCCTCGAAGGTCGAATGCGCGGCCGGCTCTCAGTTATTCGCGCCTTAATGCGCAAGAAGACGATCCGCGGCGGCGGGCTCCAGAGCGGTCCCCCGCACACATTGTCTGCCTGATTGCCCTCGCAACCTCCGCGGCGCTCATGCTGATCGTTATTGCTGTCGTGCGACGGGCGCCCCGCAGCCCGGGGGGGAACGACAAGCGATCGCCCTACGATGAGTACCGTGTCACTCGACCGACATCGCCCGCGGTTGGAGAACGCTCGTCCGTCACCGCCGACCCCGTCGCAGAAGAGGATCCAGAGGGAGACATGCTGTAGCACCGGGGACGCCGGGAGGTCCGTCCCGGGCGGTGCGGGGCGTTTAGTCACAGCCCATGGACCAAATTCACAAGCCGGCCTGTAGGCGAGTGAAATCCCAAAGCTCGGGTCCAAGGTAATTTTAAATAGAAGCGCAAATTTACCTTGCCCGACTGCCGAGCGAAGGCTCGGAGGAACCACCATGCTGACGGGACAGACGCCGATTCTAGTGCTGAAGGAAGGGACGAAGCGGGAGAAGGGCCGGGGCGCCCTCTCGAACAACATCGCGGCCGCGAAGGCGATCGCGGACTCGGTCCGCTCGACGCTGGGCCCGCGGGGCCTCGACAAGATGCTCGTCGATTCGATGGGCGATGTCGTGGTCACCAACGACGGCGTCACGATCCTCAAGGAGATGGACGTCGAGCACCCCGCCGCCAAGATGCTGGTCGAGGTCGCCAAGACCCAGGACCAGGAGTGCGGCGACGGGACGACGACGGCCGTCGTCCTCGCCGGCGAGCTCCTCAAGCGCGCCGAGGAGCTCATCGAGCAGAACATCCACCCGACGATCATCTCCCAGGGCTACCGCCTGGCGGCGCAGAAGGCCCTCGAGGTCCTCGACTCGATCGCGATGCCGGTCAAGATCGACGACCACGAGACCCTCAAGCGCATCGCCTTCACCGCGATGGCGTCGAAGTCGGTCTCGTTCAACCGCGACCTCCTCGGCGACATCGCCGTCCGCGCCGTGACCGCCGTGGCCGAGAAGACCGACCGCGGCCACTACGTCGACCTCGACAACATCCAGCTGATCAAGAAGCAGGGTGGCGCCATGGCCGACACCCAGCTCATCGAGGGCGTCATCGTCGACAAGGAGAAGGTCCACTCGGGGATGCCCGCGCGCGTCGCCGAGCCGCGGATCGCGCTGTTGGACGCGGCGCTCGAGGTCAAGAAGACCGAGATCGACGCGAAGATCGAGATCAGCGACCCGGCCCAGCTCAACGCCTTCCTCCAGGAGGAGGAGAACATGCTGCGTCGGATGGTCGACCAGGTCAAGAAGGCCGGCGCGAACGTCGTCTTCTGCCAGAAGGGGATCGACGACCTCGCCCAGCACTACCTCGCGAAGGAGGGCATCTACGCCGTCCGCCGCGTCAAGAAGTCCGACATGGAGAAGCTCGCCAAGGCGACCGGGGCGAACATCATCTCCAAGGTGAGCGAGCTCACGAAGGAGGACGTCGGCACGGCCGGCCTGGTCGAGGAGCGCAAGATCGGCGACGACGCGCTCACGTTCGTCACCGGCGCGAAGAAGGCCAAGGCCGTCTCGATCCTGATGCGGGGCGGCACCGAGCACGTGCTGGACGAGATCGAGCGCTCGCTCGATGACGCGCTCAACGTGGTCGCCGTGGCCGTCGAGGACGGCCGCATCGTCGTCGGCGGCGGCGCGAGCGCGAGCGAGATCGCGCTGCGGCTGCGCGACGAGGCGGCGAAGGTCGGCGGGCGCGAGCAGCTCGCGTTCGAGCGGTTCGCGGAGGCCCTTGAGGCGATCCCCCGCACGCTCGCCGAGAACGCCGGGCTCGACCCGATCGACATCCTCATCGACCTGCGCAAGGCCCACAAGAACGGCCAGAAGAACGCCGGGGTCAACGTCGTCCTCGGGAAGGTCGACGACATGTACGCGCTCCACGTGATCGAGCCGATCCGCGTGGGTCGCCAGGCCGTGGAGTCGGCGACCGACGCCGCAGTGATGATCCTGCGGATCGACGACGTCATCGCCTCGAAGACGTCCGGCGCGCCCGCCGGCGGCCCCGGAGGGCCGGGCGGCATGGGCGGGATGGGCGGCATGGGAGGCATGGGCGGCGACTTCGGCGAGGACTGATCGTCCCGCCCCAGCCCGTTCGCGTCCCCGGTCCTCGCGGACCGGGCACAACCCCTTCCTCTTCCCCTGTTCGTTGAGCGGATCTCCCGGGCGGCGGGGCCCGCCCGTTTCCGGAGGTCGGCGTCGTCGCGCGAGCCCGCGCCGGTCGCGCCGCGCGGGCCGCGGGGGTGCCGTGTCGCGGGACGCCCCGGGGGCCGGTGCGGCGCCCCGGGACTACGGCGGGGCCTCGCCCTCGATGTACTCGGGCGGCGCCTCGGCCTCCGTCGCCGGCGCCGGGCGCCGGCGGCGCATCAGCAGCGCGACGGCCGCGATCACGACGATTACGGCGACGAGGACCCCGACCACCACGTAGCCGAGCGAGCCGCTGAGGCCGAGGAAGCCGCCGCTCGCGCTCGGGGCGCTGACGGAGAGGTTGAGCCCCGCGCTCGCCGCGACGCCGAGCGAGTCCGTCACGACGACCGTCACCGCGTAGAGGCCGGTCGTGGTGGGCGTGCAGGTGAGCGTCGAGGTGTTCGCGCTCGCGCAGCCCGTCGGGAGCCCCGAGTAGACGAACGTGTAGCTGCCCGAGCCGCCGCTCGCGACGACGGTGAGGGTCGTCGACGAGCCCGTCGCGACGTCCGTCGCCGACGCGCTGAACGAGGAGACCGACGGCGCCAGGTTGACCACGAAGGCGGCGCCGAGCTGGCTCGCCTGCCCCCAGCGGTCGGTGATCGAGACGACGACGCTGAACGACCCCGCCGCGGCGGGCTGGCAGGCGATCGTCGCCTGGTTGGCGCTCGCGCAGCCCGTCGGGAGCCCCGCGTAGTGGTAGGAGATCGGCGCCGTGCCGCCGGTGACCGTCGCGTTGATCGTCACGGTCTGGTGGATGTCGATCGAGGAGGGGGAGATCGCGACGTAGCTCACGAGCGGGTCGGGGTTGACGGTGAGGGCCACCTGGGAGACGACGGCGAACCCCAGGCTGTCCGTCGCCGTCCCCGTGAGGGTGAACGCCCCGGTCGCGGTCGGGACGCACGAGGTCGCGGCCGCCGCGACCGGGGTGCATCCGCCGGGGAGACCGCCGAAGGAGTAGGAGAGCGCGCCGGTCCCGCCGGAGGCGTTGAGCCAGATCTTGAGCGGCTGGCCGACATCGATCGCCGGCGCGGAGAGCGCGAACGCGCTCACCGTGAGCGCCGGGTTGACCGTCAGCGTCAGGAAATCGGTCGCGTTCCAGCCGAACGCATCGACGACCGTCACGCCGATCGTCACGACGCCGCTCCCCGACGGAGTGCAGCCGATCGCGGCGAGGTCGAACGTCGAGCAGCCGGCGGGGAGGCCGGAGTAGGCGTAGGCGAGCGGGGCCGTGCCGCCGCTCACGTTCGCGTAGAACGTCGAGGTCTGGCCGACGTCGATCGTCGGCGGCACCGCGGTGAACGTGACGAACGACGGCCGGGGGTTGACCGTGAGGACGGCCGTCGCGTGCGCGTGCCAGCCGGCGCCGTCGCTCAAGGTGGCGTTGACGGGGTAGCTACCGGCCGCGCTCGGGGAGCACGTCAACGAACTCGCGTCCCGCGAGGAGCAGCCGGCGGGCAGGTTCGCGTAGCTCATGCTGTAGGGCAGCGTCCCGCCGCCGTTCGCGACGAGCGAGAAGAGGACCGGCGAGCCGCTCGTCACCGCGGCGGGGGTGACGTTGAAGGAGGTGATCGCGGGGTCGGAGTTCACGACGATCGTCGTGTTCCTCAGGAGCGGGACCCCGTTCGCGTCGTTGACCGCCACGTCCACGGGGAACGTCCCCGTGGCGTTCGGCGTGCAGACGACGACGGAGACGTTCCCCGCGGCGCAGCCCGAGGGGAGGGTGCTCCAGGTGAAGTTCGTGTAGCCGGAGTAGGCGACCGGCGTCGCGTTGAGCTGCGTCGACTGGCCGATGTCGATCGTCGAGGGGCTCGCGCGCAGGGTGCCGAGGACCGACGGGCCGAGCGCCCAGGTGTCGTTCTCGTAGCCGCTGCTCGTGGTCGTCGCCCCGCCGAAGAGGAGCGCGTAGCCGTCGTAGGCGTCGTAGGCCATGGAGAGGTAGGCTCGCTTGACCGGGTGGGTCGCCTCGGTCAGCGACGTCCAGGTCCCGTTGAGGTAGCTCCAGGTGTCGGAGTAGAACGTCGTCGAGCCGTCGGTCCCGCCGAAGAGGACGACGTAGCCCTCGGCCGCGTCGTAGGTGATCCCCACGTACTCGCGCGCGGCGGGATGCGTCGCCGGCGAGACCTGCTTCCAGGTCGCGTTGACGTAGGTCCAGGTGTCCGAGGTGGGGCAGGTGGAGCTCGTGCAGCCGCCGAAGACGACGAGGTAGCCGTCGGCGACGTCCCACGTCGCCTCGGCCCGGTAGCGGCCGGGCGGGCTTCCCGAGACGGTCAGCTTGGTCCAGTTGCCCCCCACGTACTTCCAGGTGTCGCTGTACGGGGTCCCGGCGAGGTCCGTCCCGCCGAACATCACGACGTACTGGTCGACGGGGTCGTAGGCCATGACGGCCCGCCAGCGGGCCGGCGGCGCGGCGGAGTAGTTGGTGACGTTCGTCCACTGCCCGTGGAGGAACGTCCAGGTGTCGTTCGCGACGCCGAGCGACGAGCCGAAGGAGGCGTAGCCGGAGAAGAGCAGGAGATAGCCGTCCTTCGCGTCCCAGGTCATCACCGAGGCGTACCGGCCCGAGGGGGACAACGACGGGGAGAGCTGGGTCCACGCCCCGTTCTGGAACGCCCAGGTGTCGCTGAAGCACGGGAGCGACCCGCCGTACCCCCCGAACAGCACGACGTACTGGTCGACCGGGTCGTAGGCCATCGAGGCGATCCAGCGGTTCGCCGGGTAGTTGAGTCCCATCGACGGGGTGAGGTTCGTCCAGACCGGCGTCGCGGAGGCGAGCGGGTGCGGTGCGGCGGGGGCGGCCGTGCCGCACGAGACGACGCCGCCCGACGCGCCCGTGCAACTGACGGCCGAGCCCCGCGCCGGCCCGGCCCCGGCGGCGAGCGAGCGCTGGGCGGCGAGGAGGTTCGCCGAGCCCCGGTCGAATGTCGGGGCGTGCGGCCCGCCCGCGAGCGGGGCCGTGACCGGGGTCGCCCCCGCCGGCATCGAACCCAGAAGGAACAGGGCGAGGACCGCCACGACCGCGGCGGCGACGGTGAGGCGCGTTCGGCGAAGGGGCACTGCCGGGGCGGCGCCCGAGGCGGCCATCCCCCCGACCGAGGGGCGCCCAGGCTATCTACATTTGCTTGGGACCCTGCGGGTCCGCTACGCGGGCCCGGCCGAGCCCGTCCGGCCCCGCATCCACGCACCGGCGCGGCGCAGCGCCTGCCCGCGATGGGAGATCGCATCCTTCTCCTCGGCGGTCATCTGGGCGAAGGTGCGCGATTCGCCCTCGGGGATGAAGATCGGGTCGAACCCGAAACCGTGGTGCCCGCGAGGGCGGCGGGCGATCCGGCCGCGGACCTCCCCGTGGAAGAGTCGGGTCGTCCGTCCCCACCGCAGCGCCGCCACGGTGCGGAACGCCGCGCCGCGCGGCCGGCGCGCGAGCAGCTCGAGGATCGGCCCGAACCCCCAGAGGGCGTGGATCGGGGCGGAGTAGACGCCCGGGAACCCCCCGAGGCCGTCGAGGAAGAGGCCGGAGTCCTCCACGAGGACCCGCGGGAGCGACGCCGGGACCGCGGCGAGCTTCGCCCGCGCGACCGTCTCGAGGCGGTCCGCCTGGAGCTCGGGAAGCGCCCGGCGCGACCAGCGGACATTCACCCCGTAGGGGGCGAGGAGGTCGGCGACCTCGCGGAACTTCCCACGGTTCGTCGAGACGAACGTGACGTCCATCCCGCTACCGGGGATAGACGTTGTAGGAGATGATCTCGTCCGGGCTCTTGCGCCCCTCGCCCGGGGGCCGCGGGCCGCCGTTCGGCTCGGCCGAGAAACCGAGCGGGAGGATCGCGAGGGGATGGATCCCCTCGGGGACGCCGAGGACCGCGCGGACCTTGTCCTCGTGGAAGTCGACGAGCCACACCGACCCCAGGCCCTCGGCGGTCGCCGCGAGCTGGAGGTTCTGGACCGCGGCCGCGACGTCGAGCGGGTAGGCGGAGATGTAGCCGCCGACGGTCACCGGGATGTCCTCCTCGACCGAGAAGGCGACCACGACGACCGGCGCCTCGGCGACGAGCTTGCCCCGGACGCACGCCTGGGCGAGGCGGCGCTTCACCTCGTCGTCCTGGACGACGACGAACCGCCACGGCTGCAGGTTGTTCTGCGACGGGGCGAGCCGGGCCGCCGACAGGACGGTCTTGAGCTTCTCGGCGGGGATCGGCTTGGGCTGGAACTGGCGGCAGGGCCGGTAGGAGCGGATCGCCTCGAGGAGGTCCATGGGTCAGTCCGAGAAGTATCGGCGTGGGGACGACCGGGGGGGTTTACCCCCCTCTCGCGCGGTGGGCCATTCGCACGAAAGAGGGCCGAGGTGCCTTAAAGGGTTTCCGGCCGTGCCCCGGTAAGGGAGATGCGCCCGGGTCAACGCCCTTTCACCGAACCCTCAAGCCGAACGGTCCGGGTCGAGTCGTTGGAGGGGCGCCGTCGCGCGGCCCGGGCGGGCGGCGCCGTTCGAAGGGGATGAGCGACGCGTTGGCGAGCCCGAACGCGCCCGGCCCGGGACCGCCCGCGCGACGGGCCGGCCCGCCGGTCCTGACCGTCGAGCACCTCACGGTCCAGCGGGGCGGGCGGACCGTCCTCGAGGACGTCTCCTTCGAGGTCCCCGCGGGGACGACGCTCGCGATCGTCGGGCCGAACGGCGGCGGGAAGACGACCCTCCTCCGCGCTCTCCTCGGGCGGGTGCCGTCCACCGGGCGCGTTCGCTGGGCCGGCGCGGTCCGGATCGGCTACGTCCCCCAGAAGCTGATCGACGTCGACATCCCCGTCTCCGTCGAGGAGTTCCTCGCGATGAAGTGCCCCGGCGGCTACGCGCGCTGCCTCGCGACCGTCGGGCTCCCGCCGCGGATCCTCGCCGAGCCGCTCTCGGTCCTCTCCGGGGGCGAGCTGCAGCGGGTCCTCATCGCGTGGGCGATCGTCGACCGCCCCCAGGTCCTCCTCTTCGATGAGCCGCTGTCGAACGTCGACGTCGGCAGCCAGGAGGGGGTCCTCGATGCCCTCGCCCGGGCGAAGGCCGAGCTCGACAGCACGGTCCTGTTCGTGACCCACGACCTCCACGGCCTTTACCACTACGCCGAGCGGGTCCTCGTCCTCGACCGGACGGTGCGGTTCCTGGGGACCACGGAGGAGCTCCTCGGGGACGCCGCGCGCGCCGCCGCCCTCTTCGACGGCACCCACGTCGCATCCCACCGCGGCCCCGCCACGGACGGAGGGGGCCGATGACCGCGTTCCCCCTCTTCGGATTCGTGACCGCCGCCGCCGTCGGGCTCTCGGCCGGGTACGTCGGCTCGCTCATGGTCCTGCGACGGATGGCCCTGGTCGGCGACGCCCTCTCCCACGTCGCGCTCCCGGGCCTCGCCGTCGGCCTCCTCCTCGGCTTCAACCCCTACGTCGGCGCCTTCGCCTTCGTCCTCGCCGCGGCGTTCCTCACCTGGGGCATCGAGCGCTCGACGCGACTCGCCGTGGACGCCGTCGTCGGCGTCCTCTTCGTCCTGGCGCTCGCCGTCGGCGTCCTCCTCACCCCGGAGCCGGACCTCCTCGAGGCGCTCTTCGGCAGCCCGGCGAGCGTCGGCGCGGAGGGCGCCATCGCCGCCCTCCTCGTCACCGCGGTGAGCGTCCTCGGGACGCGGGCGATCTACCGGCCGATGGTCCTCTCGGTGATCTCCGAGGACCTCGCCGCGAGCGCCGGGGTCCGCGTCGCCGCCGTCAGCCTCGCCTACCTCACCCTCGTGAGCCTCGTCGTCGCGGTCGGGGTCCAGGTCGTCGGCACCCTGCTCGTCGGCGCGCTCGTCATCGTCCCGGCCGCCTCGGCGAAGCTTCTCGGCCCCAACCTGCGCCGGTTCTCGACCCTCAGCGCCCTCCTGGGCCTCGCGAGCGCGGCCGGAGGCACCGCCCTCTCCGGCCCGGCCGGCCTCCCGGCCGGCCCCCTCGTCGTCCTCCTCGGCGTCGCCGGATTCGTGATCGCGTGGGCGAGCGCCATCCTCCTCGGCCGGCGCGCCGAGGGGAGGGGAGCGGCCGCGACCCCCCCCCCGTCGGCCGGAGTCCCCTCCCCCGACCGATCCCCACCGGCCCCGGCGGATGCCGCGACGGCCGAGCCTTCCTCCTGAGCGGGGCCCGGCGACCCGACCCGCGGCGACGCGCGTCGGCGAGCCGCGGGAACCGTCCCCCCCTCGCGGCGCTCTCGAGATCCGCGGCTCTGTCTCCAACTCGGGTGGTCGCGTCGCGGGACCGCTGGCTCCGCGGAGGACCCCACCGCGGGCTCGGTCCGAAGCTGGCGTCGCCTTCCCCTTCCCCTTCGCGACGGGGGCCTCCGCACCGTGCGGGGGACGGTGGGGCCCCGCCCGCACCGCCGATCCCGCCGCCAACGACGGCCGCCGTCCCGCTCCGCCGTTCCAAGAAGGATCGGGCGGCCGTGGCCCCTTCGGACCGGGACGGCGGCGGTGGGGAGTCTACTCCGCGGCCGGGTCGGGGGCTTTCCGGCGTCGGAGGCGGGGCGGCGGGGAGACCACGA
>DAHUXZ010000034.1 GCA_027315455.1 Thermoplasmata archaeon
CCGGGACGATGACGAGCGCGCCGACGAGCAGGGTGCCGACGACCTGGACCCCGACCGCGACGACGAGGCTCACGAGGTTGTAGTGGACCCGGAACCCCTGCATGAAGAGCTTCGGACCCCTCCGTCCGTGGAAGCCCCTCAGGACCTTGATCCGTTCCTTCTCGGTCCCGTTGAGCCGCTCCACCAGATTGTTCGACTTCCGTGCGCGGATCGACGGGACCCTCTGGTGAGGGTTCACGACCTCGCCGCCGCTGCGGAACGCCAGCTCCCGACCGATCGCCCGTCGGTACGCCGGGAGACCGTCGGTCAGGACCTCGAGCGGGCGATCGGGGGTGACCACCTTGGCATGACGGATCAGCATCCGGGCATCGCGGGTCCGGCGCAGCGTGGTCACCTGGGTCGCGATCAGGAAGCGGGTCTCGGAATCCACCACGTTCCAGATCCAGCGGGGAGCTCCGTCGGCCGAGACCACCGTCTCATCGACATGCCAGCGCTCGCCGGTGCGGGCGCCGAGGGAGTCCATCCACCGGGCGGCCTTGGGCGCGTACCGCTCCACCCATCGATAGATCGTGGACGGCGTGGTCCGCACGCCGTACGCCTGCTGGAGGTGCTCGGTCACCTTCCGTAGGGACAGGCCGCGGAAGTAGAGGTCGATCGCCAAGGCGACGCGCCGGAGGTCTCCCCGGAGCCCGAGGGCTCCCGAGCGGTTCGAGAATCTCCGCCCGCAGGCCTTGCAGAGGTAGCGGCAGACCGTCTCGCCCCGGTTGTGCCGCCGGCCGAAACGGATCACCCGGGGAGAGCCGCAGTGGGGACACTCCCGGACCGGGGTGCTCGAGTCGGGTGGGTCGCCCAGACGGGCCTGGTAGCGCACCGCGAGAATGTGGATGCAGACCTGGCGCGTGGTCCGGTGGTAGGCGCACGAGCACGACCAGCGGTCGCGTCGGATCGTGATCTCGTACTTCCGATCGGGTCGGCTCTGGGACCGGACTTCGAACCGGGTCGGCGTCAAAGGACGGATCTGGTCCCCGCGCGCCACGATGGCCAGCGCGGGGGTTCGTTCGTCGTCCCACGGGATCAGCGCGTCCGTCGGCATCGCGGTGGACCTGCGAGAGCGGCCCGACGATTAGCCGGTTTCGCCGCGAGTGAACGATGAACGATGCTCCACCGAACCCGTGTCCGACACTTGTACCGGAGAAACCGCCCCACGTCAGGCCGAGACCTCCAACGGGCCGATCAGGGCCTCTCGGGTCCATTTGTCGGACACGTGCTATACGTATCAAAGATCGACGATCGCGACCGGTTCACCTCGAGCGGGAACCGCGACCACCCGCCAACGCAACACCGAAAAAACCGACCCCCCCTCACCACCCGATTTGCAACAGTTCCGGAGAATCTCAATGGTTAAATATGGCGGACAGGCTGATGAACGGGCGCTGACAACTGTCTGACAAACAGATGGCTGCCCGCGTCGGCCAGGTGGCCGCCAACGGAAGGTCGCGGGATGTATCTCAAGCGCATCAAGGTCCGCAACTTCAAGTCGTTCGCCGGCGCGACCGAGATCCCCTTCCAGCCCGGCTTCACCGGCGTCGCGGGCCCGAACGGGATGGGCAAGTCGAACATCTCCGACGCCGTCCTCTTCGTCCTCGGCCCGACCAGCTCGAAGGCGCTGCGCGCCGACCGCCTGACGCACCTGTTCTTCAACGGCGGCTCGTCGAAGAAGCCGGCGACGGAGTGCGAGGTCGCCCTCGTCTTCGACAACACCGACCATCTCCTGCCCGTCGAGGCCGACGAGGTCGAGCTCACGCGCTACGTCAAGCTCGCGCCGTCGGACCCGAACGGCTACTACTCCTACTTCTACGTCAACGGCCGGCGCTCGACGCAGACCGAGTTCGAGGCGCTCCTCTCCCACGCCCGCCTCTCGGGCGACGGCTACAACCTCGTCCAGCAGGGCGATGTCAACAAGGTCGTCGCGATGGGCCCGATCCCGCGGCGGGGCCTCCTCGAGCGGCTCGCCGGGATCGCCCAGTACGACGACGAGCTCGAGCGCGCCGACCAGAAGCGCACCGACCTCGAGGCGAACCTCGATCGCATCACGACGCTCCTCACCGAGATCCGCAGCCACCTCACGGCCCTCGAGGGCCAGCGCCTCCAGGCGATCCAGTACCGCCAGCTCTCCGACCAGAAGCGCAAGGCGGAGTCGCAGCTCGCCCGCGCCGGCCACCGGCTCGCCCAGCAGGAGGTCGCGACGGGGGAAAAGCGCCTGACGAAGCTCCAGGAGGAGCTCGCCGGCCTCAAGGCCGAGACCGAGACGCTCCTCCACCAGCAGGAGGAGGTCGTCGGCCAGATCGCCGAGATCGAAAGCGAGATCGCGCGGCGCGGCGGGCCCGAGGCGGTCAAGTTCAAGGAGGAGCTCGACGCGAAGCGGATGGCCTTCGCCCGGCTGGACGAGAACGTCCGGCAGGCGGAGGAGGAGCGCGCCGCGCTCGACGAGCGGCTCACGGCCCTCGCCGACCAGCTCAAGGCGGACGAGAAGGAGATCGGCCGCCTCTCCGGGCAGGAAAAGACGCTCGCGGGAAAGGCCGCGGCGATCGAGGAGCGGCTCACGGCCGAGACCGCCCGGCTCAAGGAGGCGACGGGCGAGGCCGAGCAGTCGACGGGCAAGCTCGCCGGCGTGCGGAAGCAGATCCTCCTCCTCCAGTCGCGCCAGGGCGAGCGCGAGACGGCCTGGCAGGCCGCCGTCGGCGCCCGCGAGAGCGCGAAGGGCCAGTTCGAGTCCGCCGAGCGCACCGAGGCGCAGGCCGAGGACGACGCGCGCACGCGCGAGATCGAGCTCAAGGACATCGAGCTGAGGATCAAGCCCCCCCGCGAGGGGAAAGGCGGCGCCGCGGCGGCGTCCGGGGACCTCCAGAAGGAGCTCTTCGCGACGCGGGCGAAGGAAAAGGCGCTCACCGGTGAGTCCGAGCGGCTCGCCGCGGAGGTCCTCGAGCTCAACCGGCGCTACCTGGCGCTCGACGCGCGCCTCAAGGCCCGGACCGAGTCCGGGTCCCGGCCGAGCGCGCTCGCGGCCGTCGACTTCCTCCTCTCCCAGCGCAACCTGGGTCGGGTCGCGGGGATCCGCGGCACCGTCGAGGAGCTCGCCCGGTTCGACCCCGAGCACCAGACGGCGCTCCAGGTCGCCGCCGGTGCCCGCTTCCAGGCGCTCGTCGTCGAGACCGATCAGGTCGCCGAGGAGTGCATCAAGCTTTTGCGCGCGGAGAAGCGCGGCCGCGCGACGTTCCTCCCGCTCAACCGCATCCTTCCCGGCCGGCCGCACGGAAAGGCGCTCGTGGCGGCGCAGTCGGCGTCGTCCGCCGGGTTCGCGATCGACCTCGTCCACTTCGACGAGGCGCTGCGTCCGGCGTTCTGGTACGTCTTCGGCGAGACCGTCGTGATGAAGGACCTCGCCGGCGCCCGCTCCCAGATGGGCGGGGTCCGCCTCGTGACGCTCGACGGCGACCTCATCGAGGCGACGGGCGCGATCACGGGCGGCTACCTCGAGCCCGGAAAGGGCGGACGGGGGGCGGACAACGCGGTCGAGCTCAAACGCCTCGGCGAGGAGCTCCGCGTCCGGTCCGACGCCGAGGCCGCCGCCCGCAGCGAGCTCGCGCGGCTCGGCGAGCGCGTCCGCACCCTGAGCGAGGAGCTCGCCAAGCGCTCCGCGACCGAGGAGGCGACGAGCTCCGCCCGGAGCGTCCTCGAGCGGGAGCTCGCGACGGCCCGCACGCGCCTCACCGAGGCGCAGCACCGCCTTGGCGAATCGCGCAAGGCCCGCGCCGCGGCCGAGTCCGCGCTGCGCACCGCGGAGCACGACGCCGAGCGCCTCGAGACGGAGCTCGGAGCGGTCAAGACCGAGCTCGCGGGCCTCCAGTCCGATTACTTGGGTCACCTTCCCGGCGCCGTCTCGAGCCGGATCCGCACCCTCCAGGAGGGGGTCGCGGCCGCCGGCGAGGAGCGCGTTGCGATCACCCGGGAGCTCGAGGGGGTCCGCACCTCGCTCGCGGCCGCCCGTCAGGGGCTCACCGCGCGGCGGGAGGAGCTCGAGGGGGCCCGGCGCGAGGCCGCCCAGAAGGTCAAGCAGACGGGCCAGGTCACCGCCCAGCGCGACGCGGCCCGCGAGGCCCTCGAGGCGCTCCGGACCGTCGAGGCCCAGCAGCTCAAGGCCGTCGAGGGACAGACGGAGCGCCGGCGCAAGCTCGAGGAGTCCCGGCTCAAGGTCGTCGACCGCCTCGCGCGGGCCCAGGAGACGGTCCGCGGCCGCGAGGCGATGGAGCAGCAGGAGGAGATCCGCCTCGCGCAGGCGCGCCAGCATCTCGCCGAGGTCGAGACCGCCCTCAAAGAGATGCCAATCGCCGAGGAGGGCGAGCCGACGGTGCCCGTCGACGAGCTCAAGCGCTCGATCGCGACCCTGTCGAGCCAGCTCGAGTCGATGGGCTCGGTCAACCTGCGCGCGCTCGAGGAGTACGACCAGGAAAAGCAGCGGCTCGACGACTTCCAGGGGGAGGTCAACCGCCTCTCCAGCGAGAAGGCCGAGCTCACGGGCCTGGTCGGTGAGATCGAGAAGAAGAAGCGCGAGCGCATCGGCGAGGTCGTCGTCGCGGTCAACACCGGCTTTAGGCAGATCTACGGCGAGCTCTCCGGCGGCGGCGAGGGGGAGATCGCCCTCGAGAACCCGGACGACCCGCTCGCCGGAGGCCTTCTCATCAAGGCCCGGCCGGTCGGGAAGAACGTCCAGCGGCTCGAGCAGCTGAGCGGCGGGGAGAAGTCGCTCGCCTCCCTCGCGTTCATCTTCGCCCTCCAGCGCCACGACCCGAGCCCGCTCTACGTCTTCGACGAGGTGGACATGAGCCTCGATGGCATCAACGCCGAGAACGTCGGCCGGATGCTGCGCCGCAACGCCGAGCGCGCCCAGTTCATCGTCATCTCGCTGAGGAAGGTGACGCTCAAGTTCGCCCACCAGCTCTTCGGCGTGACGATGCACGGCGACGGCTGCTCGCGGGTGGTCGGGCTCAAGCTCGACGAGATCATCGACGTCGACGAGCGCAGCCTGGCGGAGGAAAAGCCCATCCTCGCCCCGGGGGCGGCATGAGAAGCGTGAGTGCCGCGGCGGCGGCCGCCGCGCTCGCCTCGGATCTGGCCGCGGCGGACCGCGCCCCGTCGGCGGGCGCCGTGCCGGGCGGGGGATCCGACGGGCCGGTCGTCTCCGTGATTTCCCCCTCGCGGGCCGCCGACCGGTCGGCCACCGAAAGCGCCGGCCCCGCCCCGGGCACCGTTCCGCGCGAGGCGGCCGAGCGGGTCCTCGACTACCTCATCTTCCACCGCTCGTTGATCGGCGAGGCCGAGGCGCCGGGCGATCTCCTCGAGCGCTACCTCTCCCTGGTCCAGCACCTCAAGGAGGGCGTGCACGTCGTGATCGCCGACCCGTACCAGAAGGCGACGGCGCTCCTGTTCGAGCTCGTGATGGACGAGGCGTTCGACCCGTGGGAGATCGACCTCGTCCGCTTCACCCAGGCCTACCTCGAGCGGATGCGCTCGGACGGGGAGGTCAACTTCGCCGTCGCCGGCCGCCTCCTCTACATGGCCTGGTCGATCCTCTACCTCCAGTCGGCCGAGGTCCTCCGCAACCGCGAGACGCCGGCCGCCCCCGACGCCGCCGACGCCCTCGTCGACGACGGGTTCGTCGGCGAGCTCGACACGCCCGAGGCGCTCGACGTCACCACCGCCGTGCTCGGATCGGCCGAGGCGCCGCCCCTCATCCCGATGGTCCGGCACGCCGAAACGCGCCCCGTGACCCTCCTCGAGCTCGTCCACGCCTTCGCCGGCGCCGAGGAGGAGGCGCGCCACGCCGTCCGCGTCGAGGAGCTGCGCGAGCGCCTGCGCGACGAGCAGCGGGCCGCCCCGGAGGTCCTCGTCCACGGCGACATCCCCGAGCGGGACCTCGCCGAGGCGTGGGAGGTCGCGAAGGGCCACCCGAAGGGGACCCCGTTCCCGTTCCTCACCCTCTGGACGCCGGCCGAGGGGCGCGACCGCCTGGTCGCGGCGTTCCTCGCCTGCCTGTTCCTCGCCCGGGAACGCGCCCTCGAGCTGCGCCAGGAGCGGCTCGGCGAGAGCGAGATCCTTCTCGTGCGGACCGCCGACGAGCGGGCGCCGGTCGTGGAGGGCTGAGGCGATGCCGTCGAAGGTCGACGACCTCGTCCTCCGTCTCGAGGCGCTCCTGTTCGCGAGCGGCAAGCCGATGAGCGTGCACGAGCTGACCGACGCGCTCTCCGCGCCCGACTTCCGGCCGGTCCAGCGGGCGCTGCGCCAGCTCGCGCGGACCTACCAGGGCCGCGCGACGGCCTTGGAGGTCCGCCACGTCGGCGACCGCTACGCCCTCCAGCTCAAGGAGGGGTTCGTGCCGACGGCCCACGCCGTGACGCCGGTGGAGATGGCGCCGCGGACCCTCAAGACGCTCACGCTGATCGCCTACCACCAGCCGATGCTCCAGAGCCTGCTCGCCCGGATGCTCGGCGACGCGGCGTACGAGGAGGTCGCACGCCTGAGGAGCCTCGGGCTCGTCCAGGCCGACCCGAAGGGGGCGACGCTCGAGCTGAGGACCACCCGCACGTTCGCCGAGTACTTCGGCATCGCCTCGACGCGGCCGGAGGAGATCCGCCAGTTCCTCGAGAAGAAGCTCGGCGTGACGCCCTCCTCGATCGCCCAGGGGGCGGCGGTGCCCGCGACGGCCCCGCCGGACGGCGCTTCGCCTCCGGACAGCGCGGCCGGCGCGCGGGCGGGCGAAGCTCCCGGCCCCGACCGTTCGGGCGGCCCCGCCGTGGCGCCGACCACCGAGACCCCCGCCGCGTAGTTCCGGCGAGGCGGATCCCCCCGCGCCGCGGTCCGTCCATCGGTCCGTCCACTGGTCTATCCACTGGTCTGTCCACCGGTCTGTCCCCCGGTACGTGCGCCGGTCCGACCAGCGGTCCCTTCCCCGCTTCGCCCTGAGGTCCTTGCCGCAATGAGTCCGTGCGGGGGCCCTCATCGGAGCCCCCGGGTCGGCGAGGGCCGGTTTCCCTCCGTCGAGGGGCGGACCTCGGTCAGTACGAACCGCAGCCGGGGCAGCGCACCGGCTCCGCCGGCCTAAGGGTCCCGCAGTACGGGCAGTGGAAGAACGCCGTCGTCGGCGACGGAGGCGGAAGCGCTGCCGACACCGCCGGCCAGGGAGGCATCGGGCCGCCGCTCGGAGGGGGCGGGGGCAACGGCCCGGCGCCGGGCGGCCAGGGGGGCGGCGGGGTGCCGAAGCCCGGAGGCGGAGGAGCCCATACGCCCGCGCCGGCCGGGGGGACCGGCACGGGCCGGCCCGGTCGCGGGCGGGCGACGAGGATGACGAGGACGATCGCCGCGGTGAGCGAGAGGCCGACGATGACGAGGATATCGAGGTCGAACGGCCCCGGGGGGTTGAGGAAGATCGGGCCGGGCAGCCCGGGGGTCGGGCCGACGTAGACGTAGCCCGCGATCGAGGGGGTCTGGTCCGCGAGCACGAAGCGCGTCGCGTTGACGCTGCCCCAGCCGGTCGCCGCGTCCCACCCCGGCGCGGCCGAGAAGACGTAGTTGCCGCCCGCGACGACGTCGAGGAACGGGTCGGCCGGGCCGGGGTTCTGCGAGAAGTACGAGGCGATCCGGTAGAGCTCCGGGTCGAGGAAGCCGAGCGGATGGTGCACGACGGCGCTGACGCTCGCGACGAGCCCCGCGAAGAGCGGCGCCGCGATGCTCGTCCCCTCGAGGGGCGCGAAGTACGTCCCGGCCGCGTCGCGCGCGACGTAGGCGATGGTGTCGTTCGCCGGCAGCGCGAGGTCCGGCTCGGCCCGCCCGAGGGTCGAGGCGCCCTGGAGGAGGGTGGCGTTGACGATATTGGGCTGCGCCGCGGAGGCGAACTGCCAGGCGGGCTCGGGGTAGACGGTGCTGATGCCGCCCTCGGACCCGCTCAGGTTGCCGGCGCCGCCGCTCCCCTCGTACCACGTGGTCTGCGCCGCGATCCCGCGCACGGTGGGGTCGAACGAGACGTTGAGCAGCTGCCCCGCCGTCCAGTTGGAGGTCGCGCTCCCGTTGAGGGCGACGCTCAGGCCGCCGACGCTCACGGCGCCGTACGTCGCGAACGCGGCCGACGCGGGCCAGGTCGGCCACGGGCCCTGGAATCGTCCGGAGAGGTAGTTCGGCGCATTGCCCTGGTCGCCGCTCGCGGCGATGACGGTGACCCCCGTCGCCGCCGCCTCGAGGAGCTCGGTGTTCCACAGGGTGTCGTTGAGGTCCGGGAGGCCGAACGAGCAGGTGACGGCAGTGAGGCGGGCGGGGGAGTAGTTGTGGCTGAGCGCGACGGCCAGGGTCTGCGCGAAGTAGTCGGCGAGGCTACCGACCGCCGGGGTCGCCGAGGGGCTCGCGTAGAGGCTTCCCGCGAAGTAGAAGTTGACGAGCGTCGCGCCGGGGGCGAAGCTGCCGGCCATCTCGAGGTCGAGCGAGTTCTCCGACTCGTCGAGCGTCGAGTCGTTGTAGCCGCCGAAGTAGCCCGGGGCCGGCGGCGTCACCCCGTTGATCGTCACGGGAACCCCCGAGACGTTCGGGAGCGGCCACGCGGCGGGAAAGGTGTCGTTGAAGTACGAGCCGACGACGACGGGGTCGTACGGGGGGAGGTCGAGGTTCGCGCTCTGGTTGTACGCCGACATGAGCAGGGTCGCGACGGCGCTCCCCGTCGGGAACGTCGCGTTCGCGACCGCCGGGGAGGACGGGTAGAGGCCGGGGAGGCCGTAGGCCTGGGCCCAGTCGGTCCCGACGTACCACCGCGTCCCGTCGGAGAGGTCCGTCACGAACTGGCCGACGCCCGAGCCGGCCGGAACGCGCGCCGGGGGGGCGAGGGCGCTGAGCTGGCCCACGTAGCGGGCGGAGGCGACGTTCGAGAGGCCGTCGACGCCGGCGACGATCCCGGCCAGGGAGAACGGAACGCTCGGCGCACCGAGGGCCGAGTAGAGCGGGCGGGCCGGCCCGGCGGACGGATCCGATCCCGTGACGAGCCGGACCCCGAAGGCGGCGTCGACCGACGCCGCGGGAAGGATCGCGGAGACCCCGAATCCGTCGGGCGTCACGCGGAGCGCACGGGCGCCGTACCCGTTAAGGAACCCTTCCACCGCCCGCTGGCTCGCGGCCGTCGGGGAGAACGCGGCGTGGAACTGGGCCGCGGTGAGCGGGGCGGCCCGCGCCGGTCCTTCGATCGCGGCGACCGTGAACGCGAGCGCCGCGGGGTCACGGGGCTGAAGGGCGACGGTGATCGCCACGGGGGTCGACGCGGGAAGGGGATCGGCCGTCCCCGGTCCCGGGAGCGGGAGCACCGAACCGGCGATCACGACCCTCGCCGGAAGCGGCGTCGCGGCGGTGGCGAGCGGGGCGGCCAGGGTGGCCGCGACCGCGACGACCGCGATCGCCGCGATCAGCGCCCGGGGTCCCCACCGGTGCGACGGGCCGCCCATCGACAGAAGAAGAGGAGCGGGCGGGCTTAAGCAGTCGGTCTCCCGTGCGCCGAGCGCGCTCAATCTATTTCTTTCGGGCCTCCCTCCCGCTCCCCATGGTGGCCGACGGCCCGCCCGCGTCCGACCCGTGCCTCTTCTGCGACATCATCGCCCATCGGCGACCCGGCTACTTCGTGTACGAGGACGACGCCACCGTCGCCTTCCTCGACCTCTATCCCCTGAGCCGGGGCCACCTGCTCGTCGTCCCCCGGCGCCACGTCGACCGCCTCACCGACCTCGCCCCGGCCGACTACGCCCCGGTCCTCCGCGGGCTCGTGGAGGTCTGCCGCCGCGTCGGGCGCCTCGCCGCGGACTACAACGTCGGGGTGAACCAGGGGGCGGCGGCGGGCCAGATCGTCTTCCACCTCCACTTCCACGTCATCCCGCGCTACGGGGAACCGAGCCCGTTCGCTCCGTCCTCCCGGACGCGGCTCACCGAGGCCGAGGCGACCGACCTCATCGCGAGGCTCGGCCGGCCATGAGCGGCGGCACGGATGAAGCCCGTCCCCCGGCGGTCGCGGGCCAGTTCTACCTCGGGGAGTCGGCGGAGCTCGCCGCCCAGATCGAGTCGTGCTTTCAGAGCGCGCGGGGACCCGGGGCGCTCCCGACCCGGCACCGCTTGGCGGAGCGCCGCCTGCGCGCCGCCATCGTGCCCCACGCCGGCTACCCCTACTCCGGGCCGATCGCCGCCCGCGTCTTCGCCGCGATCGCCCGCGAGCGGCCGCCGGCGAGCGTCCTCATCCTCGGCGTCGACCACTTCGGCCGCGGGGCCGGCAACGCCCTGTCGGCCCGGACCTGGAGGACCCCCCTCGGGCCGGTCCCCATCGACGCCGAGCTCTGTGCGGCGCTCGACCGCCCCCCCATCGTGGTCGACGAGCGCAGCCATCGCGACGAGCACTCGATCGAGGTCGAATTGCCGTTCCTCCAGTACGTCCTCCCGCAGCCAAAGTTCGTGCCGCTCATGGTCCGCTTCGCCCCGTTCGCCGACCTCCACCGGGTCGCCGAGGTGGTCCGCACGGCGGTCACCGGGCGCGACGTCCTCCTCCTCGCGTCGACGGACTTCTCCCACTACGTCCCGCCGGCGGTCGCCGAGCGGCTGGACGGGCGGGCGATCGCCGAGATCGTGGCGCGGCGCGCGCGCGGCCTCTTCGATGTGGTCGCCCGGGAGGAGATCTCGATGTGCGGCATCGCCCCCACGACGGTCCTCCTCGATGCCCTGCGAGACGAGCCGCTCACCGTGCGGAACCTCGGCTGGGGCCACTCGGGGGAGGCGGAGCCGATGGCGGAGGTCGTCGGCTACGCCGGCCTCCTCCTCGAATCGGCCGAGCCGCTCGCGGCCGACCCGCCCCCGCCCGGGCCATCGCTGGCCTAATTACCACCCGGTGCTCCCCCGCACCGTCCCGATGATCCTCAGCGACCGCAGGATCCGAGAGCAGATGGCGCGGGGGCGCATCGTCATCCGGCCCTACCGCGAGGACTGCCTCGGTTCGAACTCCTACGACGTCCATCTGGGGCCGTACCTCGCCATCTACCGCGACGGAGCACTGGACGCGCGGCGGCCGAACGCGATCGAGGAGTTCCGCATCCCGCCGGGCGGCTTCGTCCTCGTCCCGGGGCAGCTCTACCTCGGCGTCACCGAGGAGTACACCGAGACCCACGGGTATGTCCCGTTCCTCGAGGGAAAGTCGAGCGTCGGGCGGCTCGGCATCGACATCCACTCGACGGCGGGGAAGGGCGACGTGGGGTTCTGCAACTACTGGACCCTCGAGATGTCCGTGAAGCTCCCGGTCCGCATCTACGCCGGGATGCCGATCGGCCAGCTGATCTATTTCGAGGTCTCCGGCGAGGTCGACCGCTCCTACGACCAGAAGAAGAGCGCGAAGTACCGCACGGTCTCCCCCCACCCGATCCCCTCGCGGATGCACCTCAACTTCCGCGGCCCCAACGGCCGTCGGGCACCGAAGGGAACCGCGCGGGGCGGCCCGGCGCGCAAGGGACGGGCCCGGAAGGGACCGGCGCGCGCCTCCCGGCGGTGAACCCCGGCCGCACGGGCGGGCTACGCCTCGCGTCCCCGCGGCTCGCCACCGGGCGGCCCCCGCAGATAGAACGCCGGTCGCCCCGGGCGCGCCCGCTCGCGGCGGCCCAGCGGGTCATGCGGCTCCCCCTCGGACTCGGGGACCACGAGGATGCTCTCGAAGCCGAGACGGCGGGCCAGGTACCCTTCGGCCGCGCGCAGGAGGTGGACCTCGTCGACGGACGGCGCCGGTGGGCCCTCGGCCCGCACGAGCGGGGCGACCCGCGGGACGTAGCGCGCCGCCTCGGCCCGGTAGGCGGCGAGGTCGGCCCGCTGGCCGAGCCGCGCCATCACCTCGCGGACCGGCGGCGCGGCCCCGGGCGCCATCTCACGCAGCCAGCGCTCGACCTCCGCCTTCCACGGCGGTGCGACGAAGAACACGGCCGAGCGCGGGGCCTCGCCCCGGGCGAGCGCGGGCTTGAGGACGCTCCGAAGGTCCTCCTCGACGCGGTCGAGGTAGCGCTCCGCCGCGATCGCCTCCGGCGCGTCCGGGAACTCCTCCGGGGCGGGGAACGGCCGCCCCGCGACCAGGCCCGCGCCCCGTCCCTCCCCGAGCGTCTCGGCGAGGTGCGGGGTCACGGGTCCGAGAAGCCGGATCCATGCGTCGACGACCCGGGAGAGCGCCTCGCCGGGCTCGCCCCCGCGGCTCGCGTAGCGCCGCAGGAGCGCCGGGAAGCGGACGTAGATCGCCTCCGTCGCCTCGCGCAGGGCGCACCCCTCGAAGGCGGACCGGGTGGCGGCGACGAGCGCACGGGTCTCGGCGAGAAGCCAGCGCTCGAGCTCGGGCGGGGCGCCGGCGCCGGGGCGCAGCGCGTCCCGGGCCAGTCGCGCCACGTCCGCGAGCCGCGCCGTCGCCGTGTCGACGAGCGCCGGGTCCCACTCGATGTCCTGCTGGGGGAGGGCCGCCTCGGAGTAGAACAGCCGGAGCGCATCGGCGCCCCAGGTCGCGAGCGCCTCCTCGAGCGGCGGGATCGAGCCGCCCTTGCGGCCGATGTCGCGCTTGGAGATCTTCGCCCCGCCGGCCCCGGTCAGCCACCAGTGGACGAAGATCGAGCGCGGCTGGAGCTCCGGCGGCAGGAGGAGGGCGTGGGTGTAGAGGAAGGCGGGGAAATGGACCCGCTTGTGCTCCTTTCCGCCGATGTTCGCGTCGAGCGGGTACCAGTAGAGGAAATCGGCCCGGATCTCCTCCTGGAGCGACCGGGCGAGCGTCGGCTCGCCGTCGCCCCGTCCGAGGAAGACGAGGTCGAAGAACGCGTCGGTGAGGCCCGCGACCGGGAGTCGGCCGTCGGCCACGTACGGCCGCACCACGAAGTACGCCGGGTAGAAGGTCGAGTCGGCGATCGGCTCGATCACCCAGCTCGGGTCCTTCGGGAACGGCGTGCCGAGCCAACGGCCGCGGCGCACGCACGGCCGGTCCTCGAACCAGTCGAGGATGCCGTCGAGCTCCTCCTTGTACTCGCCGGGATAGACGGTGAGCCGCCCGACGAGCGACCGGGTCCGCTGCTTCCAGGCGGGATCGCCGTAATGGAGGAACCACTGGTCGGGGACCCGGCGGATGATGACCGCGTGCCCGTTGCGGTCGATCACCGGTTTGGAGAACTCCTGGAGGTCGAAGCTGGCCCCGCCGCGGGCGAGCTCGGCGGCGACCGTCTCCCGCGCCGCGGCGACCGGCTCGCCCCCCGAGAGGTCGGCGCGCATGCGGCCCCGCACGAACTCGAGCCGGTAGAGCCGTTCCGTCGCGGCATCGAGCGCCTCCCCGTCGTCGAGCTGGCGGGCCCCCGTCGCCCGGACCGCGCGCTCCGCCGGCGGGCCGGTCCCCTCGAGGAGCTCCCGCTCCGAGGGGCTGAGCCCCTCCGCCGGCAGCTCGACGATGACGGGGATCTCGCCGACGCGCGCGCGGGTCGCGGGCTCGAGCCCCGCGACGGCGAGCCAGTCCGCGGGGGCGTGGGCCGGGACGGACATCACCACGGCCGTCCCGACGGCGGGGTCGACGAGCGGGCTCGGGAGGAGCGGGAGCCGGCGCCCGGTGATCGGGGCGACGACCTCGCGGCCGAGGAGCTCGGCGGCCGGCACCGCGTGGCCGAGGTGGCCGCCGTGCTGCTCGACGAGGCGTTCGCCCCCCGCGCGCCCGACCAGGAACAGCGCGTCCGCGTGGTGCCAGACGACGAGCGGCTCGGTGGGATGGAGCCAGACGTTCGTCGCGCCGTAGACCGTCTCGGGCCGGAGCGTCGCGGCGAGGAGGAGGCGCCCGTCGTCGAGGCGGAACGGCACGGTCCGGTAGAGGATCCACTCCGCATCGCCGCCGGTGGAGAGGTCGGTCTCGGAGGCGTCGACCGAGACCGGCCCGCAGACCGGGCAGACCGACGCGAAGTGCGGGGCCTGCACGAGGGCCCCCAGTTCGGCGAGCCGGTGGAACTGCCAGGTGATGAAGGCGCGATAGTCGTCGTCGACCGTCGTGACGTAGGCCCGCTCGTCGATGAGGAGACCGAGCCGTCGGAACACCGCGAGGTAGTTCTGCCCCAGGTAGCGGGCGGCAGCGGCGGGGTCGGTGAGGTCGGCCCACCGGGACTCGGGGACGCCGTGCTCGGCGAGCTGCGCGAGGACCGAGGGGTCGCGGGTCTCGACCTTCCGCGCGAAGGCGACGGGGGGAAGCCCGCTCGCGTGGGCTCCTGTCGGGAAGAACACCGAGCGGCCCATCGCGCGGTGGAAGCGGTGGAGCGTATCGGCGATGACGAGCCCGCGGAGATGGCCGATGTGGAGGAACCCGCTCGTCCCGGGGTAGGCGACGATCGCGTAGTACTTCTCGCGGTCCGGCCGGCGTTCGGCGCGGGCGAGCCCGGCGTCGGCCCACGCCCGCTGCCAGTCCTCGTCGGTCCGCGTCGCCATGCGCGGCGGTCGAGAGCGGTCGCCCTATTTGAGCGGTGGTCGGCGGAGGAGCGCGGGGGAGGGGACGGAAGCCGATTTACGCACGGGGCCGCGTCCGCACCGGGCATGCGGATCATCGAGATCTTCCACTCCCTGCAGGGGGAGGGCCCCCTCACCGGGGTCCGGACCTCGTTCGTCCGCACCGCGCGCTGCAACCTGCGCTGCGCCTGGTGCGACACGGCCTACTCCTTCGGCCCCGGGCGCGAGCGGTCGATCCCCTCCATCCTCCGGGAGGTCGTCCGCCACCGCACGCGGCATGTCTGCCTCACGGGCGGGGAGCCGCTCCTCCAACGGGAATCGGTCGACCTCGTCCGCGCGCTCTCCGGGCGGGGCTACACGACCACGATCGAGACCGGCGGTTCGCTCGACGTCGCGCCCTACCTCGGGATCGACGCTGTGCGCCTGAGCGTCGACGTGAAGTGCCCCTCGTCGAAGATGCAGGAGCGCAACCGCTGGGCGAACCTCGGCCGCCTGCGGTCGCGCGACGTCGTGAAGTTCGTCATCGCGGACCGGGCGGACTACCGCTACGCGAAGGAGGCGCTCGCGCGGCACCCGACGCGCGCGGAGGTCGTCTTCCAGCCGGTCTGGGGCCGCCCCCCCGGGCCACTCGCCGACTGGGTGCTCGTCGACCGACTGGACGTCCGGGTGATGCTCCAGGAGCACAAGGTCCTCTGGGGAGACGTCCCCGGGCGTTGAACGGTCCTACGGGGCGCCCGGGCGGAACCGTAAAGAGGCGCGCCCTCTCCCGGGCGGGACCCGACCGATGACCAACGAGGGGCCGGCGGCCGCGAAGAGCCCGATCCTCGGGCTCGACAGCCCGTTCGGGAAGGCACGCTCGATGGTCTTCCCGCGGATGGTCCTCGCCGGGCACGGGGTCTTGTCCGAGCTCGGGACGAGCTGCCGGCAGTTCGACTTCCCCGAGCACGGGGCCGTGGTGACCGGACCGAAGACCGCCCAGCTCGCCGGCCACCCCGCGGCCGATATCCTTCGGGCGGCCGGCTTCGTCTGCGAGGTGCACATCGCCCACGAGGCGACGATGGCCGAGGTCGAGCGCGTGGCCGCGGAGGTCCGTTCCTCCGGGGCCCGCTTCGTCGTCGGCGTCGGCGGCGGGAGCAAGATCGACATCACCAAGGTCGTCGCGGCCCGGCTGCGCATCCCGTTCGTGAGCGTCCCGACCTCGGCGGCCCACGACGGCATCTCCTCGCCCCGGGCCTCGCTCCACGACGCGGACGGCGTCGCGAGCATCGAGGCGGTGGTCCCGATCGGCATCCTGGCCGACACGTCGGTGATCGTCCAGGCGCCGTTCCGCCTCCTCGCGAGCGGCTGCGCGGACGTCCTGAGCAACGTCACCGCGGTGCTGGACTGGAAGCTCGCCGCCCGCCTGCGCAACGAGGAGTACTCCTCGACGGCGGCGACGCTTGCGGAGTACGCCGCCCAGGAGATCGCCGACCATGCCCACCTCATCAAGCCGAACCTCGAGGAGTCCGTCTGGATCGCGATCCGGCCGATGATCGTCGCGGGGATCGCGATGAGCGTCGCGGGCTCGAGCCGGCCGTGCTCGGGGAGCGAGCACCTCTTCAGCCACGCCCTCGACCGCTCCGCCCAGCGGCCGAGCCTCCACGGCGAGCAGTGCGGGGTCGGCGCGATCATGATGATGTACCTCCATGGCGGGGACTGGAAGCGGCTCAAGGCCGCGCTCCGCACCATCGGCGCCCCGACGACCGCCCGCGAGCTCGGCGTCTCCGCCGAGGAGGTCGTCCAGTCGCTGGTCGCGGCGCACCGCGTCCGCCCCGAGCGCTACACGATCCTTGGCGACAACGGCCTCACCCGGGAGGCCGCGGAGCGCCTCGCCACCGTCACCGGGGTCATCGGGTGAACCATGGCAGAGATCACGCTCATCGCGAGCGGTCAGGCGCGTCCGGGCTACGAATTCGTCTACCAGGGCGCGGCCCCGGTCTGCCGCACCTGTCCGTACCGGCACGCCTGTCTCACGCTGGACGCGGGGCGGAAGTACACGATCACCCACGTCCGTCCCGTGGAGCACCCCTGCGCCCTTCAGGAGACCACGGCGAAGGTGGTCGAGGTCCAGCCGGTCCCGCGCGCGCTCGTCGTCGACGCGCGCAGCGCCATCGTCGGGAGCTCGGTCGAGGTGGGCCGGTTCGCCTGCGCCCGCATCGACTGCCCGAACTGGACCATCTGCGCCGGCCCATCGCTGCCCGCGAAGCAGCGCTTCCGGGTCGAGACGGTCCACCCCGAGCCGGCCGAGTGCCGCATCGGGCGCACCTTGAAGCGCGTGGACGCGGTCTAGTCGCGGGATGCGGGGCTGTGGGGTAGCTACGGGGGCGGGGACCGTCCCCCTTCCGCTCTACTGGTCCATCCTTCGGGCTTTGGGAGCCCGGGACCCCGATTCAAATTCGGGCAGCCCCATCCCATTCAGTGCGTCGGCCGTTACGAATCCTGCGGCGACGATCACGGTGGGTAACCCTTCGCGCTCGGGCGCGACGAGCCTGTCGGCTGGTTGATCGCCCCTACCGACGGCCTCCCGCACTCGGTCAGCGCGGGGGACCCGCGCCGAACCCGAACGGATCGGACCGCCCGCTCAAGACTCTCGCCCCGAGCTCCGCCAACCCTGCTCCCTGCATCTTCCCGGTCT
>DAHUXZ010000035.1 GCA_027315455.1 Thermoplasmata archaeon
GTCGCCGTGCCGGAGGGGCCGCTCGGAATCGCGGCGCGGGTCCCCGCCGGGGGCGCGGGCCCCGCGATCGCCCTCGCGCGGGCCGTTCGCCCGGCGCCGCGTCGCCCCGAACGGCGGCGACCGTCCGCCGAACGGCCTTCCCGCGGCGGTTCGGGTCCGGGCTAAAGGTTATCTCGCGCCGGTCCGGTGACCGACCGATGGAGACGTACCTTCGGGTGACCTTCCACTCCGAGGGCGCCCGACCTTCCGAGGTCGCCGAGCGCCTCGAGCGGTTCGGCTTCGCGCCGACCCAGGGCAACTACGACTTCGTCTACGACTGGAACGGGGCCGCCAACCGGGACCAGCTCCTCGACCTGTTCGACGAGGTGACGCGGCTGCTCAAGGGCTACCGGGTCCTCTTCGAGCTCGAGACGGTGTAACGCACCGCCCGCGGCGTGTCAACCTTAAATCTCGCACGCCGGTCCTCGGAGACGGCGTGCAGCGGTACCCGGTCCGTCAGAGCCATCGCGCGAGCCTCGCCGGACCGTCCCTCGAGACGATCGCGCGCCGCCACTTCGACGGCATCGACCGCGACGGCGAGGTCGTCCGGGCCCGCTGGGGAGCGATCGAGCGGATCGAGATGGCTGCCGAGGGTCGGGAGCTCCGCGTCGACGTCGAGATGAACCCGAAGGTCGAGGAGGCCGTTGCCGCCGAGACGATCCGACGGTACAACGCCTTCCTCGAGGAGGCGACCGGGTACTCCTCGAAGGAGCGGGCGAAGCGCCTGCGGAAGGCCGCGACCGGCGGCCGCGAGGGATAGCCCGTGAGCTATCCCGGCGTCCGTCCTCCCCCCCCGCCTCCTCCGGGCAGCGGAGGAACGGAGATCGATCGGATCCGCGCGGCCGTCGCGTACTACTTCCCCATCTACGAGACGCGCGTCACCCCGCAGTCGCTCGTCCTGCACGTCCACGTCGACCCGGCCACGCTCGAGTCGAAGTTCGACGCGCTGCGGCGCCAGCTCTGGGATCTGTACTACATCCCCCAGGTCCGCCTCGACAAGGGCGAGCACATCATCGAGGTCGTCCGCCGACCGGTCCAGCGCGGCTGGGGCACCGTCGTGAACGCCATCCTGCTCGGCGTGACCGTCCTCACGACGGTGCTCGCCGGCGGCTTCATCTGGCAGGCGTACGTGGGCCAGCCTTCCCTCTCGATCGGCGACCTGGGCTGGGGCGGGCTCACCTTCGCCCTACCGCTGCTGCTCATCCTGGGGCTGCACGAGCTCGCGCACTTCCTCACCGCGCGCCACCACCATGTCGAGGCGTCGCTGCCCTACTTCATCCCCGTCCCGCCCCCGTTCCTGATCTTCGGGACCTTCGGGGCGTTCATCAGCCTGCGGGAGCCGATCCCCAACAAGAAGGCGCTGCTCGACATCGGGGCCTCCGGCCCGCTCGCCGGGTTCGCCGTCGCGATCCCGGTGACGATCCTCGGGATGTTCCTGTCGGCCCACGCCCCGACGCTCTCCCTGACCAACTGTGGGCCGAGCTTCCTCGGCGTCCCCTACGGCAACTTCCTCGTCGGCTCGTCGCTGTTCTGGTACGCGCTCGCCCAGTTCGTGCCGGTCGCGTTCGTGAACCTCCACCCCCTCGCGCTGGCCGGATGGGTCGGCCTCCTGGTGACCGCGATCAACCTGCTGCCCGCCGGCCAGCTGGACGGGGGCCATGTCTTCCGCGCCCTGCTGGGCGACAAGTCCCGGTGGGTGAGCTACGCGGCCGTGGGACTTCTCTTCGTCCTCGGGGTCTACGCCTATCCCGGCTGGCTCATCTTCGCCTTCCTCATCCTCTTCCTCGGGATGCGGCACCCGCCGCCCCTCAATGACCTCACCCCGCTCGACGCGAAGCGCTGGGGCGTGGGCCTGTTCGCCGCCGCCGTCCTCGTGACCGGCTTCGTTCTGGTCCCCCTGGCGAGCCCGACCGGGGCGTTCGGGCTCTCCGACCAGAACCAGAGCCCGATCGCCGGGGCGCCCGGCCTCGCCGAGAACCTGACCGTTCTGGTCCACAACCACGACCTCATCGACCATGCCTACCTCGTCAGCGCGACGATCCTCACGGTCTACACCTCCGTCAACGGGCCTCCCTTGAACACGAGCGCCCTCGCCGCGTTCGAGGCGAATACGTCGTGGACCGTCTACCTGCCGGGGGGCAACGTCACCTCGGCGGTCGGGGGGGCGTTCGCGCTCCCGACGGCCGAGTACTTCTCCGTCGCCGCGACGGGCTCCGCGCCGCTCACCGTCGGGTTCGCGAACCCCCAGGCCGCGATCGTCACGGTGGAGGTCACCGTGACCGAGGTCTGCGCCTACGCCGCGGGGCCGGACCAGTCGCTTAACTTCACGATCCCGTAGCCGCGCGCGCGTAGACCCGGAACTCCCGGGTCAGGCTGCCGTGCACCCGGTCCGGAACGCTCGTCTCGCAGACCCACGGCGCCGGGAGGGGGTCGGGTCCGCCCGGGACGATCACCACAACGCGCCCGCCGGCCCGGACCTTCTCTGCCCAGACGGGCAGCACCCGGAGCAGGAGCGCGGCGGGCGGCTCGCCCCCAGTGCCCGAGGCTCGGCCGTACGGGGGGTCGGTGACGATCGCATCCCAGCCCGCCGCGCCGATGGGATCGAACGCCACGCCGGCATCATCGGCGACCATTCGCTCGGCCTCGACCCCGACGTGCGAGAAGTTGCGGACCGCGCCGCGCACCATCGTCGGGTCGCGATCGACGCCCGAGACGCGCGCCCCGAGGAGCGCCGCCTCCAACAGGAGGGCCCCGGTGCCGACGAACGGATCGACGACCCGGTCCCCCGGGCCAACGGACGCGAGGTTCGCCGCCACCCGTGCGAGGTGCGGCGCGAGGCTCACCGGTCGCTGGAACGGCAGCCGCGGCATCCGCCGTGCGTCGAACGCGCGGCGGTCGACCCGGCCGACCTCCTCGCCGATCCACAGCGTGCCCGATCCCCGCTGGGCGAGCGAGAAGCGGCGCTCGGGAGACCCGAGGTCGATGCGTCCACCGGCGTGGCGGTAGGCGGTGGCGAGCGCGAGGATCTCCCGATCCGCCAGGCTCCCGCGGGGCGTCGATAGCCGCCGGAAGGCGGCCGTCCGGCCGTCGACGGCCTCCCGCTCGAGACGCTCGGCGATCCGGGCGGCCTCGGTCTCGGGCCAGAGCTCGAACATCCGACGCGCCATCGCGAGCCGGTCGATCAGGGAACGGGGCGCGACGGCCGTCGGCAGCTTTACGACGGACAGCGTCGGGGGGAGGTCGCGGGGGGGGGCGGCGACCGCGCCGCCAAGCGCCCGGGCGGCCCCGGCGAGCTCGGCCGAAGCGAGGGCGATGTTCGCTCCCGAGAGCTCGACCGCCCACGAGGTCACGGGGTGGCCCCGGCCGCGACCTTCTCGAGCCGCTCGCGGATGCGGGCGGTGTGGGAGCCCTCCCAGTATCGGTGGCCGCATCGGTCGCAGGCGTAGACGGCCAGACCGGCCTCCACGCGCTCCCGCGGCAGCTCCTCCGGTAAGGGCACGCCGGCGGCCGGATGCCACGGCCGGAGGGGTCCGTTGCAGAGGCTGCACCGCTCGAAGGCGATATCGAGGCGGAGGGCGGGGTGCGCCGCGCGGACGGCCCGCAACTGGTCCTCGAGGTCGGGCGACGCAAGCAACAGGGCACCGGGGACCTGCGCGGCGAGGGACCGGTCCCGGGTCAGCAGGACCCGTCCTTCGGCACGCGCCCGGCGAGCGATCTCCCCGTCCTCCAGCCCCCGAACGTACTCGGTGTCGTAGCCGAGGAAGCGGAGATACCGCCCGAGTCGGCCGACCATCTCGTCGGCGAGCCACCGCAGCTCCGCCATCGCGCGAGCCAGCCGGCCCGGGGCTAAACGCTTGAGGGAGCCGCCGCGATAACCCTAAGAACACGGCCGTGCCCCTTTTGGACGTGCGCCTGTTCGGGACGAACGGCATCCGGGAGGTCGTCGGGGAGCGCCTGACTCCCCCGTTCGTCACGGCGGTGGCGGGCGCCATCGCGCGCACGATCGACCCGGGGCGGCCGATCGTGGTCGGATGGGACGGCCGCACCTCGAGCGCGGCGCTCGCCCACCTGGTCGCGTCGACCCTCGCCCTCGGTGGCCACCGGGTGGTCGAGGTGGGCCTCCTGCCGACCCCGGCGATCCAGTACAACCTCCTCGCCCTGAACGGCCAGCTGGGCGTGGTCGTAACGGCTTCGCACAACCCTCCCGAGTTCAACGGCGTCAAGTGCATCGCTCCCGACGGGCTCGAGGTCGAGCGGTCGGTCGAGGAAGCGATCGAGGAGGCCGTCGCGCAGGGGCTGGGCCGCTCGGTGCCGTTCGACCGGGTCGGGTCGGTCACCTCGGACGAGGACGGCGCCCGCCGCTACGTCGAGGGGATCCTGGCCCAGGTCGACGGCCCCCGGATCGCCCACCGGAAGTTCACCGTGGTCCTCGATTGCGGCAACGGCGCCTCCGCGGTGACGAGCCCGGCGCTGCTGCGCCGGCTCGGCTGCCGGGTGATCACCCTCAACGCCCAGGTCGACGGCACGTTCCCGGGCCACCTCTCCGAGCCGACGGAGGCGAACCTCGCCGACCTCGCCCGGACGGTCCCGGCGATCGGGGCCGATATCGGGATCGCCCATGACGGGGACGCGGACCGCGCCGTCTTCATCGATCACACCGGACGCTTTCTCCCCGGCGAACGGATCCTCACCCTGATGGCCCGGGAGTTCGTCCGTCGGGGGTCGGGCGGTGTCGTCGTGACCCCGGTCTCCGCCTCCCAGAGCGTCGAGGACGTGGTGAGACCGCTCGGCGGCGAGGTCGTCTACACGCGCGTTGGCTCCCCGGTGGTGACGCGGGAGATGCAGCGGCGGCACGCCGTCTTCGGGGGCGAGGAGAACGGCGGTCTCATCTTCCCCGCGTTCCAGCTCGCGCGGGACGGGGCGATGACCGCCGCCGCCGTCCTCGACCTTCTCGCGCGGGAGGGTCGGCGCCTCGCGGAGGTCGCCGCCGAGGTCCCGCAGTACACCCTGGTCAAGGAGAAGGTCGCCTGCCCCGTCGAGCATCGCGTCCGGGCCCTCGAGGAGCTGACCCGGGAGTTCTCGAACGAGGGGGCGCCCGTGGTCACCCTCGACGGCCTCAAGGTCTTTCGCCCGGACGGATGGATCCTCCTGCGCCCCTCCGGGACCGAGCCGTTGCTGCGCGTCTTCGCGGAGTCCCGCGACCCCGAGCGGGCCCGCCGCCTCGCGGACGAGGGCCTGGCCCGCGTTCGGGCAATCCTGACCCGGGTCGCCGGGTCGCCGGCCTGAGGACCAACGCCCCGGATTATCTACCGGGACCCCCTTTCTCCGCCCGGACGGATGGTTCGGACGACGGGCCCCTGGAAGGGCCGGTGGCGGGCGGTCGGCGGCGGGCTCGTTCTCCTCGCCGCCCTGATGCTTTCGGGGCTGCCGGTCGCCGGAACCCCGCACGGCGCCGCGGCACCGACCGGCGGTGCCGCGGTCCACCCCGCGGCCACCGCGTCCGGGCCCCCGGCCGGGCTCTGGCCGACCTACATGCAGAACTCCGAGCGAACGGGAGACAATGCCGCGGAGGTGACGCTCGCTCCGGGGAACGTGAGCGGGCTCCGTCCCCTCTGGAGCGAGCGGACCGGCGGGGTCATCGAGGATTCCCCGATCGTCGACGGGAAAGTGGTCTACGTCAGCGCGTGGGACGGCTACGAGTACGCCTTCAACCTGACGAACGG
This sequence comes from Thermoplasmata archaeon, assembly GCA_027315455.1. GTDB lineage: Archaea > Thermoplasmatota > Thermoplasmata > Lutacidiplasmatales > UBA184 > Lutacidiplasma. Next base: position 5,763 of record DAHUXZ010000035.1, read on the forward strand.
CTCGCTGCGATGGAAGACGTTCATCGGCCAGACGACGTTCTCGGCCTGCAGCGACAACACCGCCCGCGGGACGACCTCCTCCGCGGCGGTGGAGAACGGGACCGTCTACGTGATGGGGGGCAACCCGTACCTCTATGCGCTCAACGCGACGAACGGCTCGATCGAGTGGAAGACCTCCGAGCTCGTCAACTACCCGTCGGGCGGCGACTACAACTGGGCGAGCCCGCTCCTCTACAACGGCTCGGCCTACGTCGGTCTCTCCACGGCGTGCGGCAGCCCGGGCTCCCAGGGGATGCTCATCGCGATCAACCTGAGCGGCAACCACTCGGTCACCCACACGTTCGCGATCGTCCCGTCGGGCCAGGCCGGGGGCTCGATCTGGACCACCTCGGCCGCCGACCCTGCGACCGGCGAGATCTGGGTCACCACGGGCGACGCCGGGTCGGCGACCTCGGGCTACTCCCAGTCGATCCTCGCCCTCCGGGCGAACAACCTCTCCCTCGTGGGCAGCTGGCAGATGCCGACCGGGGGCGGCGACTACGACTTCGGCGCGGGACCGACCCTGTTCCACGACGCGAGCGGACGCGCCCTCGTGGGAGCCCTCAACAAGAACGGGGTCTTCTACGCCCTCAACCGCTCGAACGTCACCACGGGGGGCACGTGGAAACCCGTGTGGTCGGACAACATCTCGTGGTACTTCAACGTCAGTTCGGGCCAGTGGGCCTGCGGCTGCTCGATATCACCGGCGGCGTTCGACGGGACCACCCTGTACGTCGGGGGAGGGTTCACCCGATTCCCGAACGGCACGGAGTACGCCGGCTCGCTCCGGGCGATCGACCCCGCCACCGGCGCCTACCGTTGGAGCGCCCCCGCGCGGGGGATCGTGCGCGCGGGGCTGGCGTATGCCGACAATCTGGTCGTCGACGCCCCGGCGCTGGACGACAACCTCACCGGATTCGTGGAGGTCCGGTCCGCCGCGAACGGCAGCCTCCTCTTCTCCGTCGCCACGAACCGGACCGTTGACGGCCCCCCGTCGATCGCCGACGGGATCCTCCTCTTCGGCATCGGGAACCTGAGCCTGGGGGGGCCGGGCTACCTGCGGGCCTTCGCCCTTCCCCTCAACGGCACCCGCCCGACCCTGGCTCCGACCGGGACCTTTGGCGAGTACTCCTACTCCGTGCTCCCGACCGGTGGGGTCCGCCCGTACGCTTACCGCTGGAGCTTCGGGGACGGCAGTGGGTCGGCATCGGCGGCCGGCACCCACATCTACCCCGCCCCGGGGACGTATCAGGTCGTCGTGAACGTGACCGATGCGACCGGCGCGGCGGGCTCCGGCGTCGCGACCGTACGGGTATCGGATTCGCCGATCACTATCGGTGCGTTCTCGGCCTCACCGCCGTCGCTCTTCCTGGGCAACCGAACGCTCCTCACCGTGGCCGAGTCCGGTGGCTACGGTGCCCTCTCCTACCGTTACTCGGGCCTTCCGCCCGGCTGCCGCCCGATCGACGGCCCGGCGTTCTCCTGCGTCCCGGCCTCGCCCGGCGCGTTCCGCGTGAGCGTCCGCGTCGCCGACGCCTACGGCGGGTCGGCGAACGCCAGTCTCACGCTCAACGTCCTGCCCGACCCGACGTCGCCGCCGGCGATCCTCTCCTTCACGGCGCAACCGGCGATACCGGTTCCCGGAGAGACCACCAACCTTACCGTCGAACTCTCCGGTGGGTCCGCCCCGTTCACCTACGTCTACGGCGGTCTTCCCCCAGGGTGCGGGACCGCCGACGTGGACCCACTACCGTGCACGCCGACCGCGACCGGGAACTTCACGGTCCGCGTCACCGTCTCCGACGCCCAGTTCCGCAGCGCGACGGCGACGCTGTCGCTCCCCGTCGTCGCGTCGACCGGGCCGCCGCCCCCGACCCTGATCGTCCGCCAGTTCCTCGCGAGCCCGGCCGCCCCGGTGGCGGGCACGCCGCTCGACCTGGTCGTCGTGGCGACCGGCGGGACGCCGCCGCTCGCCTACGCCTACATGGGGCTCCCCGCGGGCTGCGCCAGCGCGGACACCTTTGACCTGACCTGCGTGCCCACGGGCACCGGGACGTTCACGGTCCGGGTCGCGGTGTCCGATGCCACCGGCGACCGTGCCACCTCCAATCTCACGGTGGACGTCGCCGCGGGGAGCCACGGGTCCTCCCTGGTCGGGCCGTGGGATGTCGCGGGGATCCCTCCCGACCTTTGGCTCGTCCTCGGGGCCGCGGTCCTCGCGGCGGGGGCTGCCGCCGTCGCGCTCGGATGGCGCTCCCGCCGCCGTCCGCGTCGGCCCGCGGCCGCTCCGGCCCCTGGCCGGCCGCCCATCAATCGGCCTCGACGGAGCCTTTAGAACCCCTCCCACGAGCACGGGCCGTGTCCGACCATGCGGCTGTGGGGAGCCCTCTACGCACTGACGTGGGTCGTGGTGATCGAGTTCATTCTGGGCCTCGTGCCGCTGGCCCGGAACCTCCTCGACTACCTGCACCTCGTTCTCGGATTCGTGATCATCGCCATCACCTACAGCAACTACCGCGCGCTGCGCGGGACGACCGTCATGGGGCGGGTCAAGCGGACCAGCCGCGCCTCCTACCAGATCTCCTACGTCGTCGGCGCGACGGGCCTCCTGATGTTCTTCGGGATCGGCTCCGGCTGGACGATCCTCTTCGGGATCTCGCTCTACGGGTTCCTCATCTTCCTCCACCTGGTCCTCGCGCTCGCGATCGTGACCCAGGCGGCGGCCGTCGCCATCGCCTACGATATGTGGGAGGAGAAGGAGTTCACCGCCGAGACGGTCGCCGGCGACGTGCCCGCGCCACCCGTTCCGGCCGCGTTCGCGGCGGCCCATCCTCCGTCGAAGGCGCCCGCCCCGGAACGGTAGGCCCCCGTCGGCACCGGCGAGCGCCGCGGTCCGGCCCGTAAAGAACAGGGGGGCCCGCCGGGCGTCGCCCGCCCGGGCCCCGGGGAGAAGGGGTTGGTCTCGAGCGACGCGACTACCTACGGCAGCGGCGCGTAGTCGCCTCCGTTGTAGAGGTACGTCGAGTAGTAGTAGCCCGTCCCGTAGACGTAGACGATCAGCGTCGTCGCGTTCTCCACGTACGGCAGGCTGTGCCGGGGGTTCACGGCCCCGTTGTACGGGTTCGTCGTCCCGTAGTCCCACCAGAAGTTGCCGCCCTGCAGGCGCGAGCCCACGATGCTCCCCTTGAGGGGGACCAACGGGAAGCCCGGCGCGTAGTGGACGACCGACGCCTTCTGGACCGAGATGTTCCACGTCTCCGTGTAGGAGAACGGCGTCCCCGAGTAGAGGTTCAGGGGCAGCATCCACGCCGTCGTGGGGGTCGCGACGTAGTTGTTGTAGATCAGGTCGTCCTCCTCGGCGACCTGGATCCCCATGCCCACATTGAGCCCGGACCAGTCCGGCGCGACGCTCAGCGTGGAGTTCGGAGCGGCCATCTCGGTGAACGTGTTGCCCCAGATCGTGTTGTTCCCGCCGCCGACGTTGACGTTGCCGAAGATCGTCCCGGCGCTGAACAGGAGGAGCGCCTGGCCGTCGGTCGCGAAGTCATTGCCGGCGATGAGGTTGCCCGACGAGGCGTAGAAGACCACGTTCGACGTGTCGAAGACCGCGGGGTAGTAGGCCGAGGCCCCGAACCAGCCGGTGATCATCGAGCGCTCGAGCGCGACCCCCGTCACGTTCCAGAACCACAGCTGGAGCTCGTTCGTCGCGGGCAGGTACGGCCCGGGGTACTGGAACGTGCTCGTCTGGGTCGTGAAGCTCGCGGTCCGGTCCGCGGCCACCGACGCGGTCGTCCCCATGAGGAACAGGCCGGGGAACACGGGGAAGACGTAGTCGTTGTAGAGGCCGAAGACCGCCGGTAGCGTCCCGTGCTGGTTGTTGAAGAGGACGTAGGGGCTCGTCGTCGTGCCGCTGCCGGACGAGGAGATCGCCTTGAGCTGGTTGTTGTTGAACGCCCAGAGCGGGGTGTAGATGCCCATTCGGGCGTCCGGCTTCAGGTGGATGTTCAGCGTGAGCGGCCCCGTAAGGTCGAACCCGACCTTGAACGGCTGGTAGTCGCTCAGCCCCACGCCCAGCCGGTACTCGCCCGCCGGGAGCCAGAAGGTGGTCGCGTAGACCCCCGGCACCGCGACGCTCTCCGTGATGAGGAAGTTCGCGAGATGCGCGGAGTTGTTGGCCGCGGTGAACACATCGAAGGCATTGGCCGGCTTGACGTTGAGGGTCACGGGATAGCTGCCCATCGACGCGCCCGCGTTCCAGAGACCGCGCAGGATGCTCGGTCCGGTCGTCATCGTGCCGTAGACGCCGAGCCCGCCGGGTCCTCCGTTGCCGGAGTTCCAGGCAACGCTCGCGCCGGTGACCGTCTCCCCGGTCTCGCCGCCGTAGCTGTAGGCGGCCGGCGTGGGCTTGTAGGCGTGCATCGCAGAGTCCCAGTAGGCGAGCCCGAGGGTGGCGTCCGCCGACGCCAGGTCGGCCTGGCTGCCGCCGCCGGGGCCACCGAGGATGACCTCGAAGTCGTTCGTCAGGCCGAGCGGGTTGTAGTGGTAGCCGTCCGCCGTGTAGTTGGACGGGGTCGTGAGCGGGGTCCCGCCCTGCGCCGTGGAGTTGAACACGACGTAGTCGTATGGCAGGACCAGGTTCTCGCCCGGCCCGGAGATCGCCACCGTGAAGTTGACCGCATTGCGGCCGCCCACGATGGACGAGTTCATGTACAGCGAGAGGTTGAACGGCTGGGTCACCGGCATCGGAACGAAGTACTCGGCGTAGTAGAACCCGAGGGCCCCGTAGTAGTCCGTCCCGTACGGGCCATGGGAGTACAGCGCGTTCGAGGACAGCGGTCCGCCCGAGAAGTTCCAGACGTTCGTGACGAGCACGAGGAAGTCGGAGCTCGCATAGTACTCCACGACGTTCTGGGTCCAGAACGAGTAACCCGGCTGGCCGAAGAGCGTGATGTTGGTAGTCACGGCGTTGAGCTGGATCCCGTAGCTATCCGGGGAGCTCTGGAAGAGGTCCTGCGGCTGGATCCCGTTGCCCTGGGTGTCGACCTGCGCCCAGAGGCTCGTGGTGTTGAGGATGGAGGGAACGACCTGCCCACCCGCGCCCTCCTTGAGCCCGTAGTAGGCAAGCCCCATCGGGGCCGGCGTGCCCGTGTAGAGCGGGCTGACGTGGCCCTGCGCGCCGGCCTGGGCGATCTGCACCGGAGAGGCCGACGGCCGCGGTACGAAGGCGACGTGGGGGCTGAGGCCGGCCGAGTGGACCGCGGAAAGGGCGTGGCTCGCCATCTCCGAGGCAACGTTCGGGCCGCCGCTCACTGGCGCGGCCACACTCGCCGGTGCGGACGGCCCAAAGCCCGCCGCCGCGAGCTCCGCCGTGACGTCCGGTGCGGCGGCGGTCGGCGTCGTCGGCGCGAGCACGGCCGAGATCGGCATGAACAGCATGGTCGCGATCAGTCCCAGCGCGACGAGAGTCGCTACGCGAAGTCGATCCATGTGCGGCGCGAGAACCGGACGCAATAAGAAGCCTCGTGCTCGCGCCTCGGATTCTTCCGGAAGCGCGCGTTTGCCCCTCATTAATTAGCCCATCGTCGCGCTCTCGATGGTCGGGACCCGGTGAGAATCGCATTCCTTGCGCCGGGTGAGACGTCACCCGGTTCTTCCTCGATGGCACCCATCTCGGTCGCCGCGGGATGGAGGGGTTCGTGCCGAGGCGGGGTCTGGGAGGGTTCTGACGCGTCGCCGACCTACAGTTCATGCGGCTGCCGAAAGGGGTGGACTGCGGTACTTCTTCTATTCCGTGATCGAGCCTTCCGAGGCGGCATTCTTGGACCAGCGAAGGTAGGCCGTTGACACGATGGTTGCGTTGACCCGCGTGAGGTAGATGGCACCCGCCGGACGACACCTGCTCTCGGTGTCCTCGATGTCGCTTTGACGTAGGGCCAGCTCTCGCTCAGAGGGGCCAGGGCCCGGTTCGAGATACCCCGTGACGCGAGCCGACTTGAAGCCGAAAAGTTCCGCGGCCCCTGTGAAGAACTGGAATGCAACCTCGCCTCCAGCGACGCCGATGATGTTCGAATACAGGAAGGTCCGACTGAATGATGGGCTCAACGTCCGAGCGTCTGCGAGATACCATCCCACCACTCGATCATCCAACAGGATGAGGGTCGCGGGAAGACGCGCCGTCCGCTTGAAGAGGTGCCTTACCGCCAGAGCCCATCACGCCACGGGCATCAGCAGGACCGCGATCGAAAAGCCGCCGAGTCATGGACCAAGGGAGGGACCGAAGCCCCGTAATGCGTGCGGGTCGCAAGAAATATGACGAGCATCGCGGCCAGGGCCAACGAGTCCCTTTCCGGGCCTCTTGTGTGCCCCGCATAAGGGCAGCTGGGAGCCCGTTGCCTCTCGAAGATCGTTCAGCCCATCCCGTCGTCTTCTTGGTCTGGCGGGAGGGGAGGGAAGTCACGACCCGGAGGAATCTGCCGCGCAATCACGTTCGGCAGCGAAATCAGGCTCGCCCCCCCCGGTCCGATGACCCGCGCCACGACCCGGCCCTGCATGCGTCTCCCCGTCACTACCTTCGAGCGAATGGCCCCAGTTGAAACATGGACCGCGAGGGTGGTCGGAAGGCGTGCAGCGTCCGCTCCGATCTGCCGGGCCGCAGGACCATCGTAGCTGATACACACGACCTCGCTCCGGAACACCTTGGTAGAAGCGGAGAACAAGATCACCCCGAGTGCCAACAGGGGGCCGCCCGCAACGACCGCAATGTTGATCGCCCCAGTGAGCGAGATGAACCTGGGGCCGACCAGCACCACGAGCGCCGCGATTGCCACGCCGACGGCAAGGACTATCATGGCGGTCCTGCGCGCTTGAGCTTGGCCCGGAAGGTCATTTGTTAGATCGCGCTCACCTCCAACGAATCCGGTGACTGATGGGTAGCTCGCCCCCACGACCCGACCTAGCGCAGGTCCTTTCTGGAGCTGATCGATCCGGAACCCGGCATCATGCAACCAGCGGCGCGCGGACCCATGGAAGTCGGCCGGTACAATCTCTTCTACCACGGCGTCGACTCGTGTAGGCAAACCGATACCGGGAAGGTTCCAGGCCGTCAGGGTGAAAGTGTCCGGTACGGGAGGATCCGGACTCACCAACGCGCTCACCGGCAATACTAGGTGAGCTTTCCGAACTTCAATCTTCCCCGACCCGGGAATCAGTCCCCAACCGAATCCTGTCCGATTCTAATGCCCGTGAGGTCAGTGGACGTGAAAACGCCCTTCACCCACGACTCCCTTCGGGGGCCGTGAATCCGGGCCCGGGCGGCCGAACTCCTCTGTGCGCTTCAGGCGCGTCTGTCAGTTTGACCGCCCCAACGACGGGTCCATCTGCGCGTCGAGCCACCTCGGCCTGACCGCGCGTACGGGAGAATGTCGAGACCCGGACCCGGTCTCACCCAAACAAGGAGGCAACCAAGACGATGGAGATTGGAGAGAACGACCGGAGCCGACCGTGCGCGGGATTCGATGTGCATCGGAACTCGATCACGGCGACCTACCTCGACGCCCGCGGAAGTTCCAAGAGGACCTGGACCTTCCCGACTACTCGGAGCGCCCTCGCCGCCATGTCGAAGGAACTCGACAAGAAGGTCCCAATCGTCCTCGAGGCTAGCACCTCTGGGAAGGCCGTGGCCGAGGTCCTGAAGGAGGCGGGCTACGAGTTGCACATGGCCGCCCCAGCGAAGGTTGCGATGATCGCGAAGGCCGACGTCAAGACCGACGAGCGGGATAGCGCGACCCTGGCCCACCTGTATCAGGCCGGATTCCTTCCGGAGTGCTACATCCCACCGCCCGAGATCGATGCGATGCGACAGTTGGTCCGGCAGCGCCAGGATCTCGGGTTCAAGGTGACCGTGGTGAAAAACCAGGTCCACGCCCTGGTCACACGGAACCTCTTGGACGAGGCGATGAAGCCGTACTCGGACTGGTTCGGGGTCGGTGGCCTCCGAGCGATGGCTCGGCTCCCGATACCCGACGCCGACCGGGCAATGCTCGGCCGCTGCCTCCGGCAACTGCGATTGCTGGCGGAACAGGAGGAGGAGCTCCAGCGGGAGCTCGCTCGGGTCGCCGTGGATCGCGACGATGTGCGTCAGTTGATGACCATCCCCGGGATCGATTACTACAGCGCCGTCGCGATCGTGGCCGAGATCGGAGAGGTCGAGCGGTTCGCGGACAAGCGAAACCTCGCGTCGTATGCCGGGCTGGTTCCCCGGGCGGACAACTCCGGAGACAGGGTGAGCGAGCACCGGCACGTAAAGGGCGGCGACCGGGTGCTGAAGCGGTTCCTCTGCCTCGCCGTGCAAGGGATCGTCCGAACGCAGCGGAAGTCCACGATCGGGCAATTCTACGAGAAGAAGGCGAGGCAGATCGGCGCCGCGAAGGCCCAGGTAGCCGCGGCTCGCAAGCTGAGCGCCATCATCTGGCACATGTTGACCTACCAGCACCCCTACATCGAACAGAATGAGGATCTGTCGACCCGCAAGGCCCAGAATGTCGAACGCGTAGCTCGACGACCGCGCATTACGATGAGCGCTGTCGAGGTAGAGCAAGAGGCCGAGCAGCTCCTGATCAAAGTCGACGTACTTGCGCGAATCGGGCAGGAGATGTCTGACGATGGCTAGGAAATCAAGGGGCTCGGAGCGTTTTCACGGGAGTGGATTCTCGATGCGGCGTATCAGCTCACGATTGTGGACGGGCGGACGGGAGCGGCGGACCTGAGCCTATCAGGACATTGAGCATCCGGTCTCGGAACGATACGCTCAGCTTACGGCACGTCCGATACACCGTGAGTAGTCGCTCGAGCACTCGAGCGCCCTCCCAGGTCCGACGGCCGCCGCGGACCTTCCGAATCAAGACCCCTTGTCGAATCGCGTTCTCCGCGGCGTTGTTATGGTAGGGGACTCCCGGCGTCCTCAGGAACGTGAACAGCATCCCCTGCCTCTTCCGGAGTTCCTTCGAGATCCGCCCCGCGTCCGAGTCGTTCCACTCGACCCGCAACAGCGCCGCCATCCGCCGCGTGGCGCGCCGATAGGCTCGCCGCCGCTCCCCCCGCGCCACGCCAGGCCGATCCTTCACCGTGAGGATCGACTCGCGGTAGATCGACCGGACTTCGTTTACGAACCTCAGCAGTTCCGTCGGCGGGTGCCCCGCCGAGGTGAACTTGGCCGGGGCCTCGCTCAGTAGCCTCCTCGGCTCGGTCCGGTGCCGCACCTCCGCCCGCTCGAGCCACCGATTGACATGGACCGGGTCGAGCGCATGATCGGCGGTGACGATCGAGTCGTAGGGGTCCCACGCATCGTGGCCGAGGGTTCCCTCGAACCCTTCCAGCACCTCGAGCACCGCCGCCCTGCCTCGGGTCGGCACGATCTGGTAGACAGTGGCGGCGAGATGCTCGTATACCCATTGCCAGCCGTTCTTCCCATCGATGCGGAAGGAGGTCTTGTCGGCCCCCACCACCGCTGCCTCCTTCACCTCGGCCCGAAGCTTCGCATGCTCCGGGGCGAGCCGGTCGGCCACCCACGCCTCGAGAGCAAGGATTGAGGCCTCGCTGAGGGAGAGCCCGAAGCTCTCGGAGAGGCTCGTGCGGACCTTCTCCACCGAGAGCCCGAGCATCCGCTGGTGAGCGATCCACGCCGCCAGCACGGGGCCGGACCGTTGGTTCGGGGGGAGCGGCGGCTCGGCGTGAACCCGCCGATGGCAGCCCCGACACCAGTAGCGGAGCACCTCGAGTTCGAAGATCAGGAGCGGGGGGAGGGCGAGATCCGTGAGGGTGCGGCGGAAGGAGTCGCAGGGCTCCCCGAGCTTTCGGGAACAGTCCGGGCAGCGCTCCAAGGCCACACGCACCGAGGGAGCGTTCGGTGTGGGACGCCTCCGTCCATGCCCGGGATGCCCGGGCTGGCCACCCGAGCGGCGCCGTTCACCATCGGGCCGAGGCCGTCGGTAGAAAGTGCGGCTGGAGGGAACTCCCCCGGCCTCGGCCGTGCGGTCGGAGGCAGCGAGGGAGAACGGGGAGGACCGCAATCGACGAAGTTCCTCCGCGAGCTTCTTGGCGGCCTCCCGGAGGCGTCGGTTCTCCGCCTCGAGTTCCTCGAGGCGCTGGAGCTTCCGGATGAGCGCTTGGCGCTGCTCGCGATCGAGAGGGCCCGAGTAGTCGTCGTCGCGAGCTGAAGGACGAGATTCCGCGTGCCCAAGGTGCCCTCGACCGAAACTTCAAGGCTCATTCATCCCTCGATATCGACAACATACCTCCGCTAGCGATTGTCGCTAACGCGAACAACATCGGAAAGTCGGCGATTCTTCAGGCCCTAGCCATTCCTCGCTACGGGCTTTCGACTTCCCAGGACTGAGCGTCGGGCCGTGGCCATTTCGATTGAGGAAGCAGAGAAGTTCACGTTGGGGACGCCCGCGGGTCAGGCGCTGGCCGATGGGCTCCTACTCACCGGACTCATTGCTTTGGTCATCGGGGTTGTCTTCGAGGCAGCGTCGGAGGCACCGGGAATCTTAATCTCAGAGTTCGAGAATGACTCGGCCGTTGCGCTCACCGCGGATGTCGTGTCTTTCGAGTTAAACTTCATGGCATCGGGCATCGGTTAAGGTAGTGCCGTCTCGAGGAGAGTTCTCTCGGGGCGTCACCGGACCCACCTCGCTCGGAATCGCTCTCGATTGACGTGCGGATCCAGTGCGTCGGTGGCATACGCCTCCGCCACCACCGCGAAGAGCGCCCCCACGTCGTTCGCCAGCCCCAGATACCCCAGCATCGCCGTGAGCAGTCGCCCGGCATTCTCCCGAAACACGATGGCCCATCGCAGCTGAGTGTACCGGACCCGATACTTCGGATCTGCCTTCTCCCGCACCAGGTTGTTGATCCGACGGCTCGCCAGCAACGTGAGAAGCGCCGCGTAGATCAACGCCTCCACCGC
>DAHUXZ010000036.1 GCA_027315455.1 Thermoplasmata archaeon
TGATCCTGCGCATCGACGACGTCATCGCGGCCAGGAAGTCCCCGCCGGGCCCGCCCGGTGGCGGCGGCGGTCACGACCACTAGGCCCCCTCCGCCCGCGGCCGCCGCGTGACGACGGCCGCCCGCCCTCCTCGGGTCCGTTCGACCGGCACGTCCCGCGTGCCGGTGGATCCGGTGGGCCGAGGATGCCCCTACGGGCATGGTGGCCCGTGCATTGCCCGGATCCCCCATCGGCTCTCGCGCCGGAACCCTCGGACGTGCTGGACGGGACCGCTGCCCGGGGAGATCGCGGGACGATGCCGTGGGAGATAGGCGCCGGGCGGCACGGTACCGTGATTGCGGGCCGAGTCCGGGAGCGGGGATCGACTCCCGGGCCACCCCACCCCCGGGGGAAGGTTTCTTATCGGGCCTGGGGTAGGGCCCCGGGCCCATGCGCACGAAACAGGTCGACGGCGTCCTGCGCCTCGACGTGATGGCCCTCGACCCCCGGCCCGCGATCTACCTCGCCTACGACGGCCTCGGTGGCCTGTCGCAGCGGCCGCTGCTGCGCGACCTCGTCGAGGAGCTCCAGCGGAAGGGTCCCGAGGCGCTCGCCCAGTTCCTGGAGGCGCTGCGCCGCCACCACTCCGGCCAGGTCCACGTCTACTTCTCTGACTACGTGAGCTACGGGATCGGTGGCGGGGACGCGACGGCCGAGTTCTTCTTCGGGACATTCCTCCTCCTCCACGAGGCGCCGCGCGCGATCGCGGGCGTTCCCCCGGAGCCGGAGCACCTCGTCCTGCTCCGTCCGGGCGGCACCGAGCGGCTCAGTCTCGAGGGCCTCGCGAGCTAGGCCGGCCCCGAGAGGCTTTTCCCCCGGCGTTACTCCCGGGCCGACCGATGGCCGAGGAGATCTCTCCGCTCGTCCGGGAGCGTCGCGAGAAGGCCGCCCGGCTCCGCGCGCAGGGCATCGAGCCGTATCCGTGGGAGTTCCCCGGGCGCGTCGGGAGCGACGAGGTCGTCCGGGCGACGACGGGCCTCGCCCCGGGCGGCGCGGCAGCGCCCACGCCGATGCGGGTCGCCGGCCGGCTGCGGGCCGTCCGGGTCCATGGCAAGACCGCGTTCCTTGACCTCGACGATTCCGCCGGCAGCCTCCAGCTGTTCCTCCGCGTCGATGAGCTCGGCGAGAGCCCCTACGCCCGGTGGCTCGCGGACCTCGACCCGGGGGACCTCGTCGGCGCCGACGGCGCGCCGCTCGTCACCCGCCGCGGCGAACCGTCCCTGCTCGTCCGGTCGATCACGCTCCTCGCGAAGGCGCTCGCCCCGCCGCCGGAGAAGTTCCACGGCCTCAAGGACCCCGAGGAACGGATCCGGCGCCGCTACGTGGACCTCCTCTCCTCCCCCGAGAGCCGCGCGCGCTTCACCGCCCGGTCGCTGCTCACCCGCGAGCTCCGCCGATGGCTCGACGGCGAGGGGTTCCTCGAGGTCGAGACCCCGACCCTCGTCCCCATCGCGAGCGGCGCGGCCGCCCAGCCGTTCCGGACCCGGTCGAACTATCTCGACCGGGACCTCCAGCTCCGCATCGCCCTCGAGCTGCCGCTCAAGCGCCTCCTCGTCGGGGGGCTCGAGCGGGTCTACGAGGTCGGTCACGTCTTCCGCAACGAGGACCTCGACTCGACCCACTCGCCCGAGTTCACCATGCTCGAGGTGTACTGGGCCTACCACGACTACGCCGACATGCGCGCGCTCGTCGAGCGGCTCTACGAGCACCTCGCCCAGCGCGTCGCCGCGCTCCTTCCGGATCTGGCGGCCGCGCAGGAGGCCCCGGAGCGCTTCCGGCCCCCGTTCGCGACGGTCGACTACGTCCAGGCCCTCGAGGAGGCGAGCGGGCTCACCGGCGTCCTCGACAAGGACCGGGACGCGCTCAGGGACCTCGCGCGGGCCGTCGGCGCCCGCATCCCCGACGACTCGCCCGCCGGCGCGTTCCTCGACAAGCTCTTCGGTCACTACGTCGAGCCGACGCTCGAGCGGCCGACGTTCGTCCTCGACTTCCCCGCGGCGACGACGCCGCTCGCCAAGCGGCACCGGTCCCGGACCGGCCGGGTCGAGCGGTTCGAGCTGTTCTTCCGTGGGATCGAGCTCGCGAACGCCTACAGCGAGCTCAACGACCCCGACGAGCAGGAGCGGCGGTTCATGGAGCAGCTGAGCGCCCGGGGCGAGGATCACTTCGCCTACGACGCGGACTTCATCGAGGCGCTGCGCTTCGGCATGCCGCCGTCGACGGGGCTCGGGATCGGCGTCGACCGGATGGTGATGGCCCTGGCCGGCATCCCGTCGATCAAGGACGTCATCCTCTTCCTGCCGACGCGCGAGCGCTCCGGCGACGGACCCGTCCCCTAGAGCGACTCGCGCAGGCGGCGGTCCCGCCGCTGATAGGCCAGCGCCCCGACGGCACCGGCTCCGAGGATCGCGACGAGGGTCCCCGCGAAGATCGCGAGGTCCCCGTGCAGCAGCGCGGGCGGCAGGGGCACCGCGGGGGTGACGAGGGCGAACCGGGCGCTGCCCGATACGGACGATGAGCCCTCCGCCGGTGCGCCGAGGATCACCTCGGCGGTCCCGGGGTCGGGGGAGTACGCCCCGATCGTGTAGGGCACCGAGCGGCCGGCGGTGAGGTTCGCCGCCGGGCCCCAGGAGAGCGCCGCGACGGGGGCCGTCCCGTTCTCGCCCTCGACGCTGGAGTAGCCCGAGCTCCACGCCGCGGCCGCCGGCCCGACGGGGGCGGTCGAGCAGGTCGGGGACATCTCGAGGGGGGATGTCCCGCTGCAGATCAGGAGCGATCGGCCGGAGACGAGCGAGAAGGCGAACTCGATCGCGAGGGAGTCCCCGGTGGAGACCCAGGGCCAGTTCGAGACGTTCCAGGCGATCCGTACCCCGGCGCTCGCGGTGCCGTTCGCGTCGACCGAGTAGGCGAGGTCGAGCCGGGCGCTCCCGAGCGTCGCCCCGGTCGGGGTCAGCACGGAGGACGGGGCCCAGATCGCGGCGTCGACCGGGAGGACCTGCAGCAGCGCGGCGAGCCGCACCGTTCCCGTGGCGTTCGGCGACGCCGTGCCGTTGAACCCGCTCACCGACGCCGGGAAGGCGGCGGCGACGGCCGTCGGGTGGGGGTAGCCGCCCGGCGCGAGCTCGAGGATCTGGTCGACCTCGAGGGTCGCGCTCACGGAGGCGTTCGCGTCCTGGTAGAGCTGGACGCGCGGGACCGTCGTCGGGAAGACCGCGGTCACGCGGCCCGTGTCGTAGCTCGACCGGGCCGAGCTCACGAGCGTATGGAACCCGGCCGGTGCGGACGGGCCCGCGAGCGCGGCGGCCGGAAGGACGAGCAGCGACGCGGTGAGGAAGAGGGCGGCCGCCCCGGCCCAAACGCCCGGTCCTCCCCGCGCGGACGGCCGGCGCCCGAACGTCCTCATCGACGCGCCTCCCCCGCTGACGGTCCCCGGGGGCGGGTATAACCGTTGTCGAACAGCCATTGAACGCTCATGGGTGGAGCTCCGACCAGAAGCGCAGGAAACGGTCGACGGGCTTCGTCTCGAGGGGGGGGAACTCGAGGAGGACCTGGTGGATCTGCTTCGGGTCGGTGAGCCGCACGCGACGCGTCGGGCCCTGGCCTTCCCGCACAAGGACCCCGGTCGCCTCGAGGCGTTTGAGGAAGTACGACAGGTTCGGCCCCGAGGTCGCCACCGCCTCGCCGAGGGCGGCGGGGGCCGACGGACCCTCGAGATAGAGGTGGAGGAGGAGCGCGCGGGGGACCGGCTGGCGCAGGAGGGCGAGGAGGGTCTTCTGCGCCTCGGGGATCGGCCCCGCGCCCGTCGCCGCCACGGCGGGGAAGCAGCACTTGTAGCCCCCCTGGAACCGGACGAGAACGAGACCTTCGCGTCCGAGGCGGTAGAGGTGGTAGTCGAGCGTGCCGATCGGGATCCCCAGCCGGCGCCGGATCTCGCGCAGGTGGACGCCGGGGTAGCGCTGGACGAACGACAGGAGGGTCTCGGCCCATGTGCCGACCCGCTCGGACCCTACCGCCATCCTCCCTCCCCCCTACCGCACCAGGGTCGCCACGAAGAGCACCCCCAGGAGCGCCGCCTCGAACAGGGCCGAGACCAGGAGGAGGGTACCCGTCGCCCACCCGCCGGTGAACAACCCCACACCGACCACGAGGCCCTGAAGGGTGATCAGGAGGAAACCCCCGGCGACCAGCCCCATTCGGGGCGACGGCGCCCGGCGGAACGCGAGGAACCCGAGCGCGGTGAGGAGAGCCCCGAACGCCGCGATCCCGGCGTAGGCGATGTTCGTGACCAGGGTTAGGTCCATGACCCGACTCGCGGGAAGGCCGCGACCCGATTTATACAGCGTCCTTCCATCGAACGAGGGACGATGGGCTCGGATATACCGGCACCCCCCCGCTCCCCCCCGCTCCTCGTGGACCACCTTCACGTCCGGTACGGCGAGCGGGTCGCCGTCGAGGAGCTCACGTTCCGTATCGGCCCCGGGGAGATCTACGGCCTTCTCGGGTCGAACGGGGCCGGTAAGTCCAGCACGATCAAGAGCGTGGTCGGCCTGGTTAGGCCCGGCGCGGGGTCGATCCGGGTCTTCGGCCGGGACCCGATGACGGACCCGCTCGGGGTCAAGGCCCTCCTGGGCTACGTCCCGGAGTCCACCCTGCTGTTCGACGCCCTCACCCCCCGCGAGTTCCTCGAGTTCGTCGCGAGCGTCCGGCGCCTCCCGGCCGCCCTCGCCAACGAGCGGCTCGCCGCCTACGCCCGGGCGTTCCAGGTCGACGCCGAGTTCGAGCAGCCGCTCGCGACCCTCTCCAACGGGACCCGGCAGAAGGTCCTCGTGATCGCCGCGTTCCTCCACCAGCCGAGCCTCCTCGTCCTGGACGAGCCGCTCAACAACCTCGACCCGCGCTCGGTGCGGATCATGAAGGAGCTCCTCGCGCAGTACGTCCGCGACGGCACGCGGGGGGTCCTGTTCTCGACGCACACGATGGAGGTCGCCGAGCAGCTCTGCCACCGGGTCGGGATCCTCGACCACGGTCGGCTGCGGGGCGAGGGGAGCCTCGCCGACCTCCGGCGACAGGTCGCGGCGGGCGACGCGACCCTCGAGTCGATCTTTCTCAGGCTGACGAGCGAGGAGGAGGGGGTCCGGGAGGCGGTCCGGAGCCTGGGGGGCGGCTAGGCGCATGTCGTGGCGCGAGGCATGGCGGCTCGCCGACCCCGCTTACACCGAGCTCGCGTTCCAGGCGATCTATGCCGTCCGCCAGGGGAACCTCCTGCCCCCGGACGCGCGCGGGTCCCTCTCGGCCCGCGCCCGGCGCCGCGTGCTGCAGAGCAAGGCGCTCGTCAGCGCGGTCCTCGGGCTGGTCTCCCTCGGGGGGATCGTCGTCCTCTCCCCCGTGTTCGAAACCATCTTCGTCGCGATCATGCCGCGGGGTCTCTACGTCGCGGCGATGTTCTCCGCGATCCTGGTCATCGAGCTCACGCTCCTGTGGTGGACCGGTCTTCAGGTGCTTCCGGCGTTCCTCGCCGCCGGGATCGTCCCGCTCCTGTCCACCCTCCCGGTGGCGCCCGCGACCCTGCGCCGGGCGTCGCTCATACTGTTCCTGCGGCTCTTCGACGTGCCGGTGGCGACCTGCCTCATCCTGACCCCCCTCGCCGTCGGCATCGCGCTCGGCTCGGTCGCCGCCGCGCTCGTCGCGGTCCCGGCGGTCCTCTCGGTCGCCGTGTTCGCCCTCGCGCTCGCCCTCGTCACCGGCCGATTCTTCGTGCGGCGCGTCCAGGGAGCCCGGGGGGGGCACCGCGAGACCCTGCTCCGATGGACCTACCTCGTTCTCTGGGCGATCCCGGCGTTCGCGATGTACGCCTTCATCGAGATCGCCCCGGCGTTCGTGCGCATCATCGCCGGGCTCACGGTCACCGGACCCTCGAGCCTCCTCGACCTCATCTTCGCCACGTACCCCCTTCCGTTCGCGAGCCTTCCCACGTTCGCCGCCGGGCTCCCCACCTCGGGCACCCTTTCCGGCCACCCGCGCTACGGCCTCGACGCGCTCCCCGTCGTGCTCGGCCTTCTCGCCTACTCGGCCGCGGTCCTCGGTGTCGGCCGGTGGCTCGCCGCGGCCCCGACGCGTCTCGCCGCGGAGCCGGGGGCCACGGCCGGCGCGGGCCCCGTGAACCTGGTCGTCCGCCCCGGTAGGCTCAGCGTCGCGGTCCTGCGCAAGGACCTCCGCACCGCCTCGCGGACCCCGGGGTTCGCTTTCCTGATCCTCCTTCCGCTCCTGAGCTCGGCCGCGCTCGGGCTGTGGACGTTCGCCTCGGACCCTCCGGCCCGGGAGAGCTTCGACCTCGCCGTCGGCGCCATCGCCACGACGACCTTCCTCGCAACCTTCTTTGGGCCCGCCTTCTTCGCCATCGAGGTGATGGGCTACTCCTACACGCGCACGCTGCCGCTTCCCGAGCGCGGCGTCCTCTGGGGCAAGGTCGCCCTCGCGGTCCTGATCTACCTCGTGGCGGGGGCCCTCCTCATCGGCTTCACGGTCCTGCGGGGGTTCCCTCCGGGGCTGTTCCTCGCGTTCGTTGCCGCCGAGCTGCCGGCCATCGTCGCCGCATCGACCCTCGAGCTCGGCCTCTTGTTCCGCCGCGCCCGGCGCACGGGCCTTCCGATCGTGAACCTCTTCGCCGGCGCCTGGTGGGCCGCCCTCGTCTCCGTCCCCGGGCTCATCGTCGCCGGAGCTCCCCTCGTCCTCTACTACGCCCTCGCGCCGTCCGGGACGACCGGAGCGATCGTCGCGCTCGCGCTCGGGTCGCTCGCCGAATTCGCCGTATTCGTCCCGGCGACCGTCGGGCCGGGCGGGAGGCGGGCCGCGTGAGCCGACCCGTGCTTCCCCCGCGCTTCGAGCCTCACGCGATCGAGGCCCGGTGGCAGGCCCACTGGGCGGAGGGGGCGTACTTCCGCGCCCCGGACCGGCCGCGCGGCACCCCGTTCGTGGTCCCCCACCCGCCGCCCAACGTCACCGGGACCCTCACGATGGGCCACATGCTGGGCGACACGATCCGGGACACCCTCGTCCGCTGGCACCGGATGCGCGGCGAGCCCACCCTGTGGTTCCTTGGGATCGACCACGCCGGCCTCGCGACCCAGGTCGAGGTGCGCCGTCGGCTCGCCAAGCAGGGGATCCGCCTCGAGTCCCTCCCGCGGGAGGAGGTCCTCGCCCACGTCGAGGCGTGGAAGCGCGAGCACGAGTCGCACATCCTCCAGCAGCTCCGGGCGGGGGGGTTCTCCGTCGACTGGTCGCGCTACCGCTACACGATGGACCCGGCGGCGATCCGCGCGACCCGCGAGGTCTTCGTCCGGCTCTACGACGAGGGACTGATCTACCGCGGCGAACGCATCGTCAACTGGGACCCCGTGCTGCGCACGGCGATCTCCGACCTCGAGGTCAAGCACACGGAGGAGCCCGCGGAGCTCCTCTACGTGACCTACCCGTGGGCCGACGGAAGCGCGGGGGGCCTCGTGGTCGCGACGGTCCGTCCCGAGACGATATTCGGTGACATCGCCGTCGCGGTGCACCCCGCCGACGAGCGGCATCGGGCGGAGGTCGGGCGCTCGGTCCGCGTTCCCCTGACCGACCGCACGGTGCCCGTCGTGGCGGACGCGGCCGTCGACCCCACGTTCGGCAACGGCGCGCTCAAGCTCACCCCGCGGCACGACCCGCTCGACTTCGAGATCTTCCGCCGTCAGGAGGGCCTCGCCCTTCCGCCGAGCGTCCTCTCCCCGACCGGCCACCTCGAGGGCGAGGCGGTCCCCGAGCGCTTCCGGGGTCTCGATCGGGACCGGGCGCGGGCCGAGGTCACGGAGGCGCTCCGCGCGGCCGGCCGGGTCGCGCGCACGGAGCGGATCGTCCACTCCGTCGGCCGCTCCGAGCGCTCCGATGCGGTCGTCGAGCCGATGCTCCTCACCCAGTGGTTCGTCCGGATGGGCCCCCTCGCGGAGCCGGCGATCCGCGCGGTCCGGGACGGCGAGGTGCGGTTCCATCCCGAGCGCTGGAACCTGACGTTCTTCCGGTGGATGGAGTCGCTCGAGGACTGGTGCATCTCCCGCCAGGTCGTCTGGGGCCACCGGGTCCCGGTCTACTACTGCGACGCCTGCCGGGCCCCCACCGCCGCCGTCGAGCCGCCCGCCGCCTGCCCGAAGTGCGGAGGACGGCAGCTGACGGCCGACCCGGACGTCCTCGACACCTGGTTCACGTCGTGGCTCTGGCCGTTCCTGGCCCTGGGCTGGCCCGAAGCGACCGCCGACCTCGCGGCGTACTACCCGGCGAGCGTCCTCGTGACCGGGCGCGACATCATGTTCTTCTGGGTCGCCCGCATGATGATGGCCGGCTATCACTTCACCGGCCGCGCCCCCTTCGCCGATGTCTACTTCACCGGCATGCTCCGCGATGCGCAGGGACGTCGGATGAGCAAGCATCTCGGCAATTCCCCCGACCCGCTCGACATCGTCCGCACCTGGGGCGCCGACACGATGCGCTTCGCCCTCCTCTTCCCCAACCCGGTCGACCAGGACGGGGCGTTCGGGAACGCGACCCTCGAGGGGTCCCGGAACTTCCTGACGAAGCTGTGGAACCTCGTCCGGTTCACCCTCGGCCACCTCCCCGAGGGCGCCGCCGAGCGGGCCGCGGCCCCCCGCCTGACCGAGGCCTCGGCGCTCGAGAACCGGTGGATCCTCTCCCGATGGAGCCGGACCGCCCACGACCTCGACGCGGCGCTCGCCGCCTTCGAGCTGACCCGCGCCGCCGGGCTCCTCTACCAGTTCCTCTGGCACGACGTCGCCGACGCCTACGTCGAGATCGCGAAGGACGCCCTCGCCAGCGCCCGGGGTCCCGCCGCGCAGCGCGAATCGCGCGAGACGCTCCGGTTCGTCCTCGACCGCACCCTCGCCCAGCTCCACCCGATGGTTCCCCACGTGACCGAGGAGCTCTGGCACGCGCTCCCGCACTCCGGGGACGCCCTCGCCGTGGCGCCGTGGCCGGACCCGGCCGAGGCGGTCCCCGACCCGGCTGCCGAGACCGAGATGGAGACGGTCCTCGATGCCATCCGCACCCTGCGCAACCTGCGCGCCGAATCTCACGTCCCCGTCTCGGAGGTGCCGGCGGCGCTCGTCCGCCCCGACGCCGCGGGGACGGACCGGATCCTCGCCGCGCAGGAGACGGCCGTGCTGCGGCTCGCCCGGGTCCGCGAGCTCCGCCGTCTCGCCCCCGGCGCGGACCCGCCCCCGCGCGTCGCGCGCGCGGTGACCGCACGGGGAGAGTTCTTCGTCGAGCTCACGGGGGCGGCCGGCGGCGCGGAGGCCGAGACCCTCCGCCGGGAGCGGGAGCGGCTCGTCGGCCTCCTCGCGAAGGCGCAGGCCCGAATCGGGGACGCCGGGTTCCTCTCCCGGGCCCCTGCCGAGGTCGTGCGGGAGGCCGAGAGCCGGGCCCGGGAGCTCGCCGAGCGTCTCGCGCGGATCGATCAGCACCTGGCCGAGGTCCCCGCCGGGGAGGGGTCGGGATGACGCGACGTGCCCGTGGGAAGCCCGCGGCGGAGCCGGCCACGCCCGGTCCCGCGCCGGCCGAGGCACTTTTGCTCGGCGGAACCGGTCGCGAGCATCCCCCGATCGGCCTCGGCCTGTGGGCCCTGGGCCGATGGAGCCGGGAGGACGAGGCGCGAACCCAGGCGACCGCCGCCCACGCCCTCGCCGCCGGCGTCCGCTGGTTCGATACCGCCGAGGTCTACGGCAGCGGCCGCTCGGAGCGGATCCTCGGCGATGTCCTGCGCCGCAGCCGGGAGGGGGCCGCGGACGTCTTCCTCACTTCGAAGGTCTCCTGGGAGCATCTTCGGCCCGCCCAGGTGCGCAGCGCGCTGATCGGGAGCCTCGGGCGCCTCGGTCGGAGCGCGATCGACGTCTACCTCGTCCACGCCCCGGACCCCCACGTGCCGATCGCCGAGACGATGGGCGCCCTCGAGGCGCTGTGGAAGGAAGGGAAGATCCGTGCGGTGGGCGTGTCGAACTTCTCGCTCGAGGAGCTCCGGGCGGCCCGCGCCGCGCTGGGCGAGGCCCCGCTCGTCGTGAACCAGGTCCTCTACAACCTCTTCGACCGGGAGGAGGGCGACGCGCTCCGGGAGTTCTGCCGCGCGGAGCGGATCGTCCTCGAGGCGTACACCCCGCTCGCGCGGGGGCTCCTCACCGGGCGCTACCTTGACCGGGAGAAACCGCCGGCCGAGGTCCGCCGGTTCGCCCACCGCGTCTTCGCCCCCGACCTCTTCCCGGTCTACCGCGAGCGCGCCCTCGCCCTCCGGGCGCTCGCCGACTCGGCCGGCGTCCCGATGGCCGCGCTGGCCCTCCACTGGCTCCGGCGGCGGGGGGCGGCCCCGGTCTTCGGGGCGAGCCGGCCCGAGCAGGTCGACGCCGCCCTCGCCGCGTGGGCCGCACGGCCGTCGGACGAGCTCCTCGATCGGGCCGACGCGATCGCGCGGGGCGACCGTGCTTAGGCTCGTCGCGCTCGACATGGACGGGACGCTCGTCGACGTGCGCAGCTCGTGGGGCGCGGTCCACGATTTCTTCGGGGAGTCGAACGACGAGGCCCTGCGGTTGTTCCTCTCCGACGCGATCGACGACGAGGAGTTCCTTCGGCGGGACATCACGCTCTGGTGGAAGCACCGGCCCCGGATCACCGTCGAGGACCTCGAGGAGATCCTCGCGTCGGTCCCGCTCATGCCGGGGGCCCATGCCCTCCTCGATGCCCTTCATGCCCGCGGGATCCGCACGGCGATCGTGAGTGGCGGGATCGACCTCCTCGCGAAGCGCGTGGCCCGCCAGCTCGGGATCGACTACGCGCTCGCGAACGGCTTCCGGGTGGACGCCCACGGCCGTCTCACCGGCGAGGGGATCATCCGGGTACCGATCAAGCACAAGGACGAGGTCCTCGCCCGCATCCAGGCGCAGCTGGGGGTCGCACCGGAGGAGACGGCGTCGGTGGGGAACTCGGACATCGACGTCGGCCTCTTCCGTCGCAGCGCGATCGGGGTCGCGTTCCTGCCCGAGGACGACCATGTGACCCGCCACGCCACCGCCGTGGTCCGCGACAAGGACCTCGCCCGGGTCCTCCCCGCGCTCTTCCCGGGGACGGACGACGCGGGCACCGCAGCCGCCGGCAAAGCCTTTTGAAGCGCCCCGGGCTCCACGGTGCCTCCATGGATGCGTACCAGTCCCTGCTCGAACGGGCCCGCGCCCGTCTTCCCCCCGTGCAGGTCGGCCACGAGCGGTTCAAGGTCCCCGAGCCGGACGTGATGACCGACGGGAAGAACACCGTCGTCCGCAACTTCCAGGAGATCGCCGATGTCCTCCGCCGCGAGCCGGCGCACGTCATCGGCTACCTCGCCCGCGACCTCGGCTGCCCGGGGGTCCTCGACCTTCCGCGGGGCGTACTGAAGTCCCGCGTCACTCGGGACGCGATCGTCCAGCGTCTCAAGGACTACACCGAGAAGTACGTCTTCTGCTCCGAGTGCAAGCGCCCGGACACGCACCTGTCGAAGGAGGGGCGCTTCATGCTGCTCATCTGCGAGGCGTGCGGCGCCCAGCGCCCGGTCACCGTCCGTCGCATCGTCGCCCCGGAGAAGCCGAAGACGCCGGTCGTCGTGGGGGAGGTCTACCGCCTCACGATCGAGGACGTCGGGCGCCGCGGTGACGGGGTCGCGAAGAAGGAAGGGTTCGTCATCTTCGTGACCGGCGCGAGCCAGCGCGGGGTGACGGTGAACGCGAAGGTGACGAAGGTCCTCGGCAACAACGCCTACGCGGTCGTCCAGCCGTAGGGCCGCATGCGCGGCGCCCTCCGTTCCTTCGGCCTCCTCGCCCTGTACGTCGGGGCCCAGGTCGTCGCGCTCCTCCTCGCGCTCCCGTTCAAGTCGGCGGGGCTCAGCTCGACGGCGAACCCGAACTCCCCGACGAACCCGCTGTTGATCATCGCGATCATCGTCATCGCCCCGCTCGGGATCCTCTGGCTCGCCCGGCGGAGCGGCGGGGTCGCGGCGCTCCGCCTGCTCATCCTCCTCGGCATCGCCGGCTCGCTCGACTACACCCTCTATGCGACGTTCGCGCTGTTCACCCCGCCTCCGGTCTACCTTTCGCCTCCCGGCTTCGCCTTGGTCGCGGACGCGGCGCTGCCGCTGGCCGGCATCGTCGCGACCTCACTGTTCCTGGCGCTGCTGATGGAGCCGCAGTGGTACATCGTCGACCTCGCGGGGTTCCTCGCGGCGGGCTCGCTCATCGCGCTCCTCGGGATCTCCTTCGGGATCCTCCCGAGCTTCATCCTCCTCGGCGCCCTCCTCATCTACGACGCGATCGCCGTCTACCGCACGAAGCACATGATCTCCCTCGCCGACGTCGTGACGGAGATGAAGCTCCCGATCCTGATGGTGATGCCGACCTCGGGCGGGTACGACTACACCCGGTCGGGCTCGTTCTCGGCGGCGAAGGGGCGGCCGGCCGAAGAGCGCGAGGTGATGTTCATGGGGCTCGGGGACGTGGTGATCCCCGGGGTCCTCGTGGTGAGCGCCTTCGTCTCCCTGCCCGCGACGATGACGGTACTCGGCGTCGGGGGCAACCTCCTGGTCGCCATCGGCGTTCTCCTCGGGTCGCTCGCGGGCTACGCCGTCCTGATGGGCCGGGTCGCCCGGGGAGGCGCCCAGGCGGGGCTCCCGTTCCTCAACGGCGGGGCGATGGCCGGCTACCTCGTTGCCTACCTCCTGGTCTTCCACGACCCGTCCTTCGGGTTCGCGCTCGCGTTCTAGGGGTCTCGCATGCCGCGCACGGTCCGGGACATCCGCATCGACGACCAGCCGAGCCTCGACACCCTCGTCCGCCGCATGGAGGCCGCGGGCGGGTTCAGTGCGAAGGAGGTGACGAAGGGAGTGGACGTCCTCGCCCGCATCCTAGGCGATGCCGAGATGACCCGCTTCCTCTCGTTCCCCGCCGACATCGTCGCGACCGGGACGCGCGGCGTCCTGAGGACCCTCATCGCCGATGGCTACGTCGACGCGGTGATCACCACCTGCGGCACCCTGGACCATGACATCGCCCGCTCGCTGAGGCCGTACTACCACGGCGACTGGAACCTGGACGACGCGAAGCTCTACCGCCGCGGCCTCTACCGCCTCGGCAACCTCGTCATCCCCCAGAGCCACTACGGCCGACCGGTCGAGGTGCGGATGCAGCGGCTCCTCGCGCGGCTCTACGCCCGCGGGGTCCGCCGCCTCTCGACACGCGATCTCGTCTGGGAGATCGCCCGGGAGCTCGGCGCCCGCGGGAGGGAGAGCCTCGCGCGCGCCGCCCTCGACCGGAACGTGCCGGTCTTCGTCCCCGGGATCACCGACGGGGCGGTCGGCTCGCAGCTGTGGCTGTTCTGGCAGACCCACAAGGACTTCTCCGTCGACCTGTTCGATGACGAGCAGAAGCTGAGCGACCTGGTCTTCGAGGCGAAGCGGTCCGGCGCGATCATGCTCGGCGGCGGGATCTCGAAGCACCACACGATCTGGTGGAACCAGTTCCGGGACGGCCTCGACGCCGCGCTCTACATCACCACGGCCGTCGAGTGGGACGGGAGCCTCTCCGGGGCCCGGACGCGCGAGGCGGTCTCGTGGGGCAAGGTCAAGGCGACGGCGCAGCACACGACGGTGGAGGGCGACGTGACGGTCCTCCTCCCGCTGATGGTCGGCGCGGCCCTCGAGCGCCTGCGCCGCTGACGGACGCCGCTCACCTTAATAGGAGGAAGGCGGCTCGGGCCGACCCGTCCGTGGGCCCGTAGCTCAGCCCGGTAGAGCAGGCGGCTCTTAACCGCAAGATCAGGGGTTCGAATCCCCTCGGGCCCGTAAACTTATGAGTCCATATAGCCGGGGCCCCACGTATCCCTCGTGCCTCGCTCCCCCGGCCGTTTCCGAGAGCCGAAGGGCCGGCTCGATCACCGACCCCTCCTCAAGGAACCCGGTGTGCGAAGCTGGTACGACGCGCACGCCCTCCGCTCCTCCCTCTCCGCCGAGGTCAATCTCCGCAAGCTCGGCCTCTTTCTCTACCGAACCCGGCTCACCCCCACCGGACTGGTGGACCTTGCCCGGACCAAACCCGACGACCTCCGCGACCTCCTGATCGCTTACGCCGCCCATCTCCACGACGGCGGAAAGCTCGACTCGTATCTCGCGAAGACCCTCAAGGGGGTTCGCGACTGGCTTCTCTTCAACAACGTCGACTTCCGCCAGTTCCCCAGGCTCCGCCGCGCCTACCAAGCCGAGTCCCTGGCCCGCGAGCCGGTGCCCACCCCCGACCAGCTGCGGCTGATCCTCGGGGCCCTGCCGCCCCGGGGGCGGGTCTGCGCCGTCCTGATGGCCCACAGCGGCCTCCGACCCGGAACCCTCGGGAACGACGGGGGAACCGACGGGCTGACGCTGGGTGACCTCCCCGAACTCCGGACGGCCGGAGGGCGCCTCCGGTTCGACCTGCCCGAGGGGTAGCAAGCGTTCCTCCTCCAGGTCCCCTCGAGGCTCTCGAAGACCGCGCAGGGATACGTGACGTTCGGGACCCCCGAGGCAGCCGACGCGGTCCTCTCCTATCCCGGGGAGCGGCAAGCCGCCGGGGAGAAGCTGACCCCGGCCTCGCCGCTCGTGGCTCTCTCGTCCCTGGGCGCCCGAAACACCGGCGACAAGGAGGTCGGGGCGTTCGTCACGACCAAGTCGGTCGTCGACTCGATCCGTAAGGCCCTCCAATCGGTCTGCCCGGAGGGCGTCCGGTGGCGCCCCTACGTGCTCCGCAGCTACTGCTCGACCCAGCTCCTCATCGGTCGGATGGACCACGACACCCGCGATGCCATCCTCGGCCACGCCCTGGGGGGCTCGGGACACTACAACCTCCGCAAGCGTCTCGCGGACCACGTGGTCGAGGCGATGCGGACGGAGTACGAGCGGGCGATGAGGGCCCTGCTGACCGCGAGGGGAGCCGAGGAGCGGCGTAACACCGACGAGTTCGTGCGGCTTTTGTTGCAGGGACTCGGCCTGCCCGAGGACACCGACCTCTCCAAGATGTCGGAGAAGGAACGGGGGGAGTTGGCGAACCAGATCTCCCAGCGACTCACCCCGGGGGATGGAGGTGGCTCGACCCGCGGCTCCGGAGGTGACCCGGAGAAGCGTTCCGGGCCCATTGCCGCTCCCCCAACCCGACGGATCGTATCGGTCAAGGACGTGCCCGGTCTACGGGAACAGGGGTCGTCGGCCGTCACGCCTCTTGACACGCAGCGGTTCATCCTCCAAGCGCCCCCGGGCAGTCGCGCCGGCGGACTTGATCATGCAGAACACCGGTGCTCGAACCGGCCGGCCTGATCCCATTCGAACCCCGTCCGGGCCGTTGTGACGTGTGCGGCCAGCCCTGCATTGCGCGAGAATGACCTCTGTCGCGGAGGAGGGTGGGGGGAAGCGCCAGGGCCTGGCGGCGGTGGCCAACGTGCGGAAACCGGCTATCTCAGATTGAGTAATCCCGTGACCTCGGAGAGATGATCCAAGCAGGGGGCGGCGGAATCTTTGGACACAGTGACCTCCGGGAGTTTGTCCGGGTCCCAATAGTGCTTCGACAAGCCGCGGTAGAGCGCGGCGCCCATCCCTGCTCGGCGCGCGGCCTCCACGTCCATAGTCCAACGGTCTCCTACGTGTAGAATCGCGCCGGCGGAGACCCCCATACGCTTCACCATCTCCGCGAACACTCTGGGGTCTGGCTTGCAAGCTCCAACGTCTCTGGACGCAATCGCGTCGGCCAGCCGCACCCCCCCGAAGCCCTCCAAGAATGACGTCCACGCCAGTCCCGATCTCGATGTGTTCGTGACGACGATCACAGGAAAGCCCCTTGCATTCATCGACCCAATCGTGCCCTTCGCCTCCGGGTCTAACCGACCGGGATGCTCTTTCAACCCCCCCTCGGCGTATCCCCGGACGACGGAGTCGGGAGTTCCGTTGTAGTGAGCCCCCTACCGTTGCCGAATCCTCTCGACTTGAGCGGCCAGAGGAACCGACTCGGGCGAACGGCCCTCTCTCCTCCATTGCGCGTGCAGCATCGCCCGGGTCCGCCGGAGTTCCGCCAACGGAACCGGACACTCGTCCGTTCTCAGCAGCCCCTCCGCCCAGCGACGGAGCCGGGTCTCGTCCTGGGCATGAACGACTGCTTCCGTATCCCAGATGAGGGTGTCATGGAGGTCCAACGAGAGAACCCTATACTTCGCAGGCATCGACACCGTTCAGCAACGACATGGACGGAGGAAACTTAATTGACTTGGCGCCACGACCCCCAGCCTTCGAGTGAACATGTCATCCGCCGGCGCGACGGAGAAGGGGAGCGACAATGAGGGGCGTACGCTGTCGCTCCGCATTGCGCGTGGCGTCTCCGTTCTCACCTTCCCGCCGCTTGTCGCGCTGCCGGTATTCCTCGTGCTGACCTTGGCGATTCCCGGCACGGCAGGGCTCTTCCTCGTCGTCTCGACGACGATGGCCTTTGGCGTCGCCTGGCCGATTACCGTCTCGGGCCTACTCATTTCCCGACGGAACCCCCAGGGGGTCGAGGGGCCCCAAGAGCGGTCGACCTTACTCGCTTGGGGAGTGCTCGGCTACGCGATCGGGGTGGGAGTGCTGGTTGTCGTCGGCTCTCCC
>DAHUXZ010000037.1 GCA_027315455.1 Thermoplasmata archaeon
GACGTGACGCTGCCGCCGGGGGCGGTCCTCTCGCAGCCGGTCCACCGCGGCTACACCGCGTTCGCCCAGACCCTCGAGGGGACCGGCCGCTTCGACCCGGTCGGGGTGCCCGCGGTCCGCGACGCGCCGGAGCGACTCTACACCGGGGATATCGACCCCGCGCGCGACGTCGTCGTCCCCCGCAACGAGACGATGCTCTACGGGGACGGGGACGAGGTGCGGATCGAGGCCGGACCCGAGGGGGTCCGCTTCCTTCTCGTCTCGGGACGTCCGCTGCACGAGCCCGTGGCCTGGTACGGCCCCATCGTCATGAACACCCGCGAGGAGATCCTGACCGCGGTCTCCGAACTGCGGAGCGGGCGCTTCATCCGGACGACGAAGGTCCTCAACGAGGCCTAGCGCGCGCGACGGGCATCGGCGGCCGCGGACCCGATGGGCCACGCGCGCCGGCGAGGGTCGGCGCCCGCGGCGGTCGGGGGACGCGGCCCGCCCCTAGGCGACGCTCACCGAGACGACATCGGAATGGCGCAGGAGGATCGCGCGGGCGATCTTGAGGTTCTTCCCGCCCTTCCCGATCGCGCGGGCCTTCCAGGCGGGGTCGACGGTCACCGTGACGTGCCGGCCGCTCCCCTTCGGGGCGAACTCGACCAAGCGGGGGGAGTAGAAGTAGAAGATGTTGCGCGCGAGGGCCTCGGGCTCGTCCGCGTACTCGACGACCTGGATCTCCTTGTGGAGGAGCCCCTTGAGGCGGTCGACGAGCACCCCGCCCGGACCGACGGCCTTGTGGATCTCCCCGGGCAGCACGAGGAAGACGAGCTTGTCCTCGGCCTCGAGGCAGTCCTTGACGCGCGCCCCGGTGCGCTCCTCGAAGAGGCGGATGTAGCCGAGCGTCGCGGTGTCGAACGCGATCTCGGGCAACGCTCGCGGCCCCCGGTCAACCGGTCTCGAGCGAGAGGATCGCGCTGGTCCCCGGGTCGAGGATCGCGAGCGCGCTGATGGGGAACGGCTTTCCGCACGCGGCGCCGAGCTCGACGGCCGTCCCCTCGTAATGGTAGATCGGGGTCGCGCCCCACCGGCGCTCGCCGGTGAGACGGCGCTCCGGGCAGGTGCGCGACACGATGAGCAGACGCGCCTTCTTCCCCTCGGCGCTCTCGATCGTCTCGTTCACCCCGAGGCGGACCTTGCCGGACTGGAGGGCGACCTTGAGGGCATGCGCGAGGTCCATCCTCAGGCCTCCGCGACCTTCTCGGCCGGGGTCGGCGGGACCGGGGCCGGCGCCGCCGCGCGGGCCAGCGGCCGGTAGACCAGGTTGACGGCGCCGGTGCCGAGGGTGATCGGCTGGCCGACGATGATGTTCTCCGCGACGCCCTTGAGCTCGTCGACCTCGCCGGTGATCGCCGCGCGCAGCAGGTGCGCCGCGGTGATCTCGAACGCGGCCCGGGCGAGGACGCTCGTCTTGCGCCCGCTGATCCCGTGGCGGCCGATGGCCCGGATGTCGCCCTCGTTGGTCATCACGTCGCTCACGAGCATCAGGTGGCGGATGTCGACCCCGAGCCCCTGCTCGGAGAGGGTGCGGGACGCCTCGAGGATGAGCGCGGCGCGCGCGGCCTCGACGCCGAAGACCTTGTGGATCTCGAACACCGAGTTCGTCGTCGTCCGGGCCGCGTCGACCCCGGGGATCTCGAGGACCCCGTCCAGGTTCGAGCCCTCCGTGTAGATCACGTACTCGTCCTTCTCCTTCTTGATGAGCGCGCGCCGGATGCCGGTGACGCCCTTGATCCGGATCCCCTTCGCCTCCTCGCTCGCCTCGAGGAGCTTCTTGAAGGGCATCTCCTCGACGGGCTCGTCCTTCTTCGTCCTCGACGGAGGGGTCTCGGTGGGGTGGACCTCGAACGAACGGGTCTCCCCGGAGCCGCCGCCGCTCGACAGCTTGAAGTAGCGGTCGTCCAGGTTCTCCGCGAGGGCGCGCTCGATGTCGGCGCGGCGGACCCCGCGCGCCTGCATGAGGGCGGCCTGCGGGCTCACGACGACCTTGAGGTCCTCGACGACGGTGCCGATCGAGGCGACGTCGGGGACCGTGGTGACCTCGATCTGCAGCGCGATCTTCTGCACCTCCTCACGATTGGTGCGCAGCTTGCGCTCGACGTAGATCGTCATCATGGGGGTCGAGGGCACGCGGCGCGCGTCGACGAGCTCGATGAGGCGCGGGAGGCCGAGCGTGACGTTCATCTCGGCGACCCCGGCGTAGTGGAACGTCCTCAGGGTCATCTGGGTCCCGGGCTCCCCGATCGACTGCGCGGCGACGATCCCGACGGACTCGTGCGCGTCGACCGTCGCGCGCCGGAAGCGCTCGGCCACGGCCTTGATGACCTTCGTCACCTCGGCCGGGGTCGCGCGGACGTGCGCGAGCTTCTCGGCGATCTCACGGGCGAGCTGCGGGGGGATCTCGACCCCCTGGCGGCGCGCCGTCGACTGGATCTTCTGGGCGAACGCATCGCCCGACCGCTTCTCCTCCGCCATCGTCACTCCCCCTCGAAGCCCGGCCCCTCTTCGGGGGCCCCGAACTCCTCGGACTCCTCCTCCTCGCCCTCCTCCTCGGCCTGCGCCTCGGCGAGAAGGTCCATCTCCTCCTCCCCGACCGGCGGGGCGCCGGCCACGGGCTCGCCGCGCCCGTCGACGACGGGCTTGACGCGGCGGCCCAGGACCTGGGCCATGATCTCCTCGAGCGGGACCGGAGCGCCGCCGAACGACCGCGCCGGGTCGATCCCGTCCTCGCCGTACTTGTACTCGATGACCGTGCCCGCGGTGTTGCGGACGGTGCCGTCCTCGGCGACCTTGAGGTCCTCGAGGGCGTTGATGAGCCGCCGCTGCATGTAGCCCGAGCGGCTGGTCCGTACCGCCGTGTCGACGAGGCCCTCGCGCCCGCCCATCGAGTGGAAGAAGTACTCGGTGGGGGAGAGGCCCCGCTTGTAGCTGCTCGAGACGAACCCGCGCGCGTCCGCGCCGAGGTCCCCGCGCTTGAAGTGCGGGAGGGTGCGGTTGTAGTAGCCGCGCATCAGGCGCTCGCCGCGGACCGACTGCTGGCCGACGGCGCCGGCCATCTGCGTGAGGTTGAGCATCGACCCGCGCGCCCCCGACTTCGCGAGGATCACGGCAGGGTTCTCGAGCCCGAGGTACCGGCCCGCGATGTCACCGGCCGTGTCGCGCGCCTTGCCCAGCTCGCGGCGGACCATGACCTCGAGCGTCTCCTCGAGGGAGCGGCCCGGCATCTGCTCGAGCTCCCCCTTCCGGTACTCCTCGACGAGCTCCGTGACCTTGACGCGGGCCTTCCCGAGCGCGTCGTCGATCTCGCGGCGCGCATCCTCGGGGACGTCCTCGTCATCGATGCCGGTCGACAGGCCCTTGATCCCGATCGCGGTGATCGACAGACGGCTCATCTCGTCGAGGAACTGGCGCGCCCGCGCCATCCCGTTGTTGCGGGCGATCGCGTCGAGGATCGCGCCCTTCTGGAAGGCGATCGCCTTCGCATCGATCGTCCCGGCCTTGAGGATGCCCTGCTCGACGATGACGAAGGCGTCGTGCTTGCAGCTCGACGGCGGACAGTCGCAGCGGTTCCAGATGTTCGAGCGGAACTCGACGGAGAGGTCGCTCGGCAGGGTGAGGCTGAACAGCTGCTTTCCCGTCCAGTACGGGGTCCCGTCCTTCTCCTGGCCGGCGGGCGGCGGGACCGGGTAGCGCAGCTTCGACAGCAGATAGGTGACCTCACTCCGCGAGAAGCGCGGGTTCTGGTAGGTCAGGAGGAACGCGGCGGTGATGTGGTCGTGGAGCATCCCGATGATGGGGCCGCCGTAGCGGGGGGAGAGGATGTGCTCCTCCACCTTCATCAGGACCTTCGCTTCCGCCCGGGCCTCCTGGCTCTGGAGGACGTGGAGGTTCATCTCGTCGCCATCGAAGTCCGCGTTGTACGGCGGGCAGTCGCACAGGTTGAACCGGAAGGTCTTGTGCGGCAGGATGCGGACGAAGTGCGCCATCATGCTCATCCGGTGGAGCGACGGCTGCCGGTTGAACAGGACGATGTCGCCGTCGATGAGCTGGCGCTCGACGACGCAGCCGGGGGTGACGAGCTCGGCGCACGCCTCGGCGTTCTTGTCCATCACCTTGATCCGCTGGCCATCCTCGCGGATGAGGTAGTTGACCCCGCACTGGTAGCCGCCCTCGGCGGCGGGCCCGGGCGACGGGCCGCGCTTGACGAGCTCCTTCGCGACCTCCTGGTTGTGGAGGGTCACCTCGAGCGGGACGGTGAGCGCGCGGGCGACCTCGACCGGGATCCCGACCTCGTTGATCGAGAGGAGCGGGTCCGGGCTGATCACCGTGCGGGCCGAGAAGTTGACGCGCTTTCCGGAGAGGTTCGAGCGGAAGCGGCCGTCCTTTCCCTTGAGGCGCTGGGCGAGCGTCTTGAGGGGGCGGCCCGAGCGGTGGCGCGCCGGCGGGATCCCGCTCGTCTGGTTGTCGAAGTAGGTGGTGACGTGGTACTGCAAGAGCTCCCAGAGGTCCTCGACGACGAGCTGGGGGGCGCCCATGTCCCGGTTCTCGCGCAGGCGCTGGTTGATGCGGAGCACGTCGACGAGCTTGTGGGTGAGGTCGTCCTCGCTGCGCTCCCCGGACTCGAGCGTGATCGACGGGCGGACCTGGACCGGCGGGACGGGGAGGACGGTCAGGACCATCCACTCCGGCCGGCCGAACTTCGGGTTGAGGCCGAGCGAGCGGACGTCCTCGTCGGGGATCCGCTCGAGGCGGGCGCGGACCTCCTTCGGGGTGATCTTGTGGCCGTTCTCCCTAAACGTCGTGGGCTTGTCGAGGATGATCCGCTGCTGGACCTCATGGCACTGGGGGCAGGAGCGCTCCTCCCTCGTCTCGCGGGGCCGCACCGGCGCCTCGTCGTTGTCGGCGGAGGCGTCGGAGCGCGTCGGCGGAGCGTCGGGGAGGCGCCGCCCGCACGCGCGGCAGGTGCTCTGGAGGAGGCGCTTGATCTCCTTGGCGTAGCCGACATGGATCACCGGCATCGCGAGCTCGATGATCCCGAAGTGGCCCGGGCACTCGTTGACCCGGCCGCCGCACGTCCGGCAGCGCAGGTTCGGCTCGATGACGCCGAGGTGGAGGTCCATGAGCCCCATCTCGATCGGGTAGCCGTCGTCATCGTAGGTGTCGGCCGTGATGATCTTGATCGCGCTCATCCGGCGGATCTCGTCCGGCGAGAGGAACGCGAACTGGAGGCTCTTGATCCGCTTCGATAGACCCTGCGCCATGGTGCCTCCTACCGCATCTCCTCGAGCTGCAGCCGCATGATCACGCCGAGGCTCACGAGCTCCTCGAGGAGAAGCTTGAACGAGTAGCTCATCTCGACGGGATAGATCGACGAGGTGTTGCCGCACGACGGGCAACGCAGCGACCCCGCCCGGGTGTCGGGGATCGCGATGTGCCCGCACTCGGGGTTGCCGCAGACGTACTGGACGGTCCCGTCGGACTCGTCGAGCAGGCGGTCCTTGATGACCATCGCGACGCCGTGGCCGATCAGGCAGTCGCGCTCCATCTCACCGAACCGGAGTCCGCCCTGCCGCGAGCGTCCCTCCGTCGGCTGGCGCGTCAGGATCTGCACCGGCCCGCGCGAGCGCATGTGCATCTTCCCGGCGACCATGTGGTGCAGCTTCTGGTAGTAGATCACGCCGACGAAGATCTCCGCGTCGAGGCGGCGGCCGGTGACCCCGTCGTAGAACGTCTCGCGGCCGGAGGGGTGGAGCCCGAGCGCCTTGAGGCTCTCGCGGAGCGCCTCCTCCCGCTCGCCGGAGAACGCCGTCCCATCGATCATCCGCCCCTCGAGGGAGCCGACCTTGCCGCCGAGCATCTCGAGGACGTGGGCGACGGTCATCCGCGATGGGATCGCGTGCGGGTTGATGATGAGGTCCGGGGTCACGCCGTCCCGGGTGAACGGCATGTTCTGCGGCGGGACGATGAGCCCGATGACCCCCTTCTGGCCGTGGCGGGAGGCGAACTTGTCGCCGAGCTCGGGGACCCGCTGGTTGCGGACCTTGACCTTGACGAGCTTGGAGATGTTCTCCCCCTCGGTCAAGATCACGTTGTCGACCCAGCCGGACTCGCCGAAACGGACGGTGACGCTCGTCTCGCGACGCTTCTGCGGCGTCAGCAGGTCGGTCTTCTCCTCGAGGAACCGGGGCGGGGAGGTCTTGCCGATGAGCACGTCGCCCTCGGAGACCTCGAGCTCGGGGAAGATGAGGCCGTCCTCGCCCAGGTTGCGGTAGGCGGTGTCGACGCGCGCCCCGGCGACGTCCGGCCGCGGGATCTCGAAGCGGTCCTCCTGGCCGCCGGGGTACTTCCGCTCCTCCCCACGGTAGGTCCGGAAGAACGACGAGCGGCCGAGGCCGCGGTCGATCGCCGACTTGTTGAAGACGAGGGCGTCCTGCATGTTGTACCCCTCGTAGGAGAGGACCGCGACGACGAAGTTCTGGCCCGCGGGCCGCTCGGTGAAGTGGACGTAGCGCATCGTCTGCGTCCGGAGCAGCGGGGCCTGCGGATAGTGGAGGAGGTGGCCGCGGGTGTCGGGGCGGCGGCGGTAGTTCACCGACTCGACGCCGAGCGCCTGCTTGGCCATCGCCGAGCCCATCGTGTTCCGGGGCGTCGAGTTGTGCTCCGGGTACGGGATGAGGCCGGTGCAGACGCCGAGCATCAGGTTCGGGTCGATCTCGAGATGGGTGTGGCTCGCGTCGAGCAGGCCGAGCGTGGGGAACTCGCTATGGCAGCGGCCGCAGGAGACGATCGGCTTGTCCGTCCGCTCCCCGACGCTGACCCAGCGGATGTCGCTGCGCGAGAGCGCGCGCTCGCACTTCGGGCACCGCTCCGGGGGAACGAAGGCGTCGACGGCGATGAGGGAGTCCTCCTCCTCCTCGGCGTCGATCCACTCGACCTTCCCCTGGCGGATGAGGTCGGCGAAGGAGAGGGTCCCGGACCCGAGCTCGTCGAGGTCGGAGCGGGTGACGCGCGGGATCGCGTCCCGCACGACGATGAGCGGGCGCCGAAGACGGCCGGGGTCGCAGTGGACGATGACCTCGTTCATCTCCTCGTCGTAGCGAACGTTGATCTCGTAGGTCTTGTCGCCGAGCGTGGGGGAGAGGGTCCCCGAGCGGCGCCGGTCGCGGATCTCGCGGACGAGCTCCACGGGCTGGGAGTGGAGACCGATGAGGTTGCCGTTGACGTAGACCCGGGCGGCGCGCTTGCCCCGCGGCGACGACTGGTCCTGGAAGACCTCGGGGCCGATCTCGCGGGTGTTGAGGTCGCGGAGGATGAGCGTGACCTCGTCCTCGTCGGCCCCTTCCGAGACATCGACGCAGAGGGCGTAGTTCTTCACGAGGCCGCAGTTCTGGCCCTCGGGCGTCTCGTTCGGGCAGAGCCGTCCCCACTGGGTGGGGTGCAGGTCGCGCGCCTCGAAGTGCGGCTGGCTGCGCGTGAGCGGGCTCGTCACCCGGCGCAGGTGCGAGATCGCCGACATGTGGCTCGTGCGGTCGAGGACCTGCGAGACGCCGGCGCGGCCGCCGACCCAGTTGCCCGTCGCGAGGGCGTGCACGAGGCGTTGGGTGAGGAGGTCCGGGCGGATCGCGCTCGCGATCCGGAGGTCCTTCTTGCGGGCGAACGAGCGCTCGAGCTGGTACTTGAGGTCCTTGAGCAGGAGGCTGAACGCGACCCGGAACAGGTCCTCCATGAGGTCGCCGGCGAGCTTGAGGCGCTTGTTGGCGTAGTGGTCCTTGTCGTCCTCGCCCCGCACGTGGAGATGGAGCTCGAGGACCGTCCGCGCCATCCGCGCGAGGTAGAGCGCCTTCTTCAGACGGTCGGCCTTCGTGTCGCCGAGGTGGGGCAGGAGCGACCGGTCCAGGATGCCGTCGACCTTGCGCTGGCGGTACTCCTTCGCCTGGCCCGTTGCGAACTTCTTCTCGAGGAAGAGGAGCGCATCCTCCGTCGTGAGGATCCCCTCGGGCGGGTAGAGCTTCTTGTTGACGCACTCCTCGAGGTTGACGTTGAGGAGGTGCTTCATCGTCTGGACGAACGGCTCCTCGAGCGGGAGGAGCTCGCCGAGCGCCGCCTGGAAGATCTCCTCGTCGTTCTTCATCCCGAGGGCCTTCATCAGGATGGCGAACGGGATCTGGCCCGCGGCCGTCGGGACGCTCACCTGGAGGATGCCGTCCTTCTTCTTCTCGACGACGGTGAGCGAGCGGTACCCGCCGCGCTGGCTGAAGACCTTCGCGCTCTCGACCGGCGTGCCGTAGCGCTCGTTGAACTCGGCGAAGATGCGGTTCGGGGCGAGGTCCTCCAAGCTGATGATGACCCGCTCGGTCCCGCCGATGATCGCGTACCCGCCGGGGTCGAGGGGGTCCTCCCCGTACTCGACGAGCTTCGCGCGGTACTCCTCGTCGGAGAGCGGGAAGTTCGAGTCCCGCTCGATGTTCGCCCGGTGGAGGTTGCACGGGCGGCTCTTGACCATGATCGGGAGGTCGCCGATGTGGAC
The DNA here is from genome assembly GCA_027315455.1 of Thermoplasmata archaeon. Lineage (GTDB taxonomy): Archaea > Thermoplasmatota > Thermoplasmata > Lutacidiplasmatales > UBA184 > Lutacidiplasma. The sequence continues at coordinate 8,573 of DAHUXZ010000037.1, forward strand.
GTTCTCCGGGGCCCGCTCGACGCCGTTCTCGACGACCGTGACGGACAGGTAGATCGGCGCCTGGTAGGTGAGGTTGCGCAGCCGCGCCTCCATCGGGGTGAGGGTCGGCTTCGACCCGACGGGCTCCTTGACGAACGGCTGGCCGACGAAGATCGTCGGCTCGGCGGACGGGCTCACGAGGCCGGTCCGGGGGTCGCGCCGCCGGCCGACGCGGACGTAGATCGAGCTCTTCGTCTTCTGGACGTCGAGACGGATGATCCCGCGCTCGCCGGCGTCCTCGCTGACGCGCGACTCGTCGACGATGCGCTGCATCCGCGAGTTCGGATTGTCGTTCGTGGGGAGGAAGTCGTTGAAGCTCGCCAGGTGGTGGTTCACGATCGAGCGCTCGCGGAAGAACGCGTCAACGATTTCGCGCATGGAGAGAGATCACTCCCCCGGATGCTCGACGAGCAGCCGGTAGGCGACGGCCACGCCGGCGGTGGCCGACGGGCGACGGATGCGGACGAGGCGGCCGGCGATCGGCTCGTGGGCCTCGCGCGCGGCCAGGAACTTCGGGTCGGTCTTGAGCCCGGGGTCCGACATGAGGATCTTCGGGAGTCGCTCGAGGGACGTCTCGAGCTCCTTGAGGACCTCGGCGGTCTCGGTCTCGGAGAGGAGCTCGTGCGGGGGCACGAGATGGTGCGCGATGAACGGGCGCGGGGGGGCGGGGGCCGCCTCCGCCATGGCCTTCGCCTTCGACGCGGACCTGCGGGCGCGGGTGGGGCTCATCGGTTCTCCTCGGGAATGGAACGGGCCCGGGGGGATGCCCGGGGAGCACGCGACGACGCCGCGCCTCCCGTTCGAACCCCCGACCACCTGGTTAAAAGCCAGATGCTCTTTGTAGGGCCGGCGGCCGGGCCGTCCGGCCTACCTACCTGAGCTACGGGCCCGCACCCGTTCCGAAGGGTGCCGACCCGAGGGACGTATTTCAGGTTTCGCACCGGCGAACTCACTGGATGCTCTCGAGGCTGGAGATGATCGACCAGATCGCGGTCCGACCGTGCGTCGGCAGGTTGGGGTCGTTCGCGAGGTCGTCGAGGACGTAGACGGCGCTCGCGATCCGCATGTCGAGCGACACCCGGTGCTTCGTGAGCTCTTCCTTCGCGCTGAAGGCGCCGCGGCGGATGTTCCGCGGCACGGAGCCGTCCTCCGCGAGCGCGACGAGCGACTCGAGGACGCGCTGGACCTGGGGGTCCTTCGCGCCCGCGTCGGCGGCCGCCGGAGCGGTGCCGACCGGTGCGGCGGTGGCGAGCGGCGGGACGCCGGGGGTCGCGCCGTCGGCCGTCACGGATGACGCGCCTCCCCGCTCTCCTTGTAGGCGGTGACCACGATGAGCGTGTTCGTCTCCCGGATCCCCTTGACCGCCGGGAGCCGGTGGAGGACGAACTCCTTGAGCTCGGCGTAGTGCGGGAAGCGGACCTTGAGGAAGATGTCGGTGTCACCGGTGACGAGGAAGACGTCCTCGACCTCCGCGAACCGGGCCACGTCCGAGGCGACGCTGTCGGCCTCGGCGGTCTCGACCTTGAGGGCGATGAGCGCCACCACGTCCTCGTCGCCGTGGACCTTGGTGAACGCGCTCTCGACCGCCCGGCTCACCGGCGCCTTGCCCTCCGTTGGCCTCTCCATATGATTCTCCCCCACCCCTTAAACCGCAGGACTCGCAGCCCGGTCGGCAGATGCCCGTCGGACGTCCCGGCTCACGTCGGGGGCGCCGATTCGAACTCCTCTTGGAGGTCGCTGATGACCTGGTCGATCACGGACCCCGCCGAGGGCGCCCGGTACTCCCGGACCCCTCCTGCCTCGCTCGAAACCCGGGCGACGAGCTCTGAGGGTCCCCGAAGGAACTCAACGCTGCAGATGAGCTCTTCCATGTACGGCTCGGACCCCCCGCGCCCCGCTTGCCGAAAAAGGTCCCCTATTTAGGTTTGATGGCGGTCCGGAACGAAGGGGGTCGACGGGGTGCCCACGGCGGCTCATGCCGCCCCGGTCGGCTCCCGGAGCGGTTCGGCGGACCCGGGCGGGGCCCGGGCCCCGCCCGTCGGCGGCCGGCCGACGCGGAGCTCGACACGCAGGTTGGTCCGCCCCGGCGCGAAGAGGTCGGGATCGGCGCCGCTTCCGACCTCGAAGCCGTACTTCGCGAGGACGCGCTGGCAGGCGAGGTTCTCCTCGAGGACCGTCCCGCCGAGGTGGAGGGCGCCGAGCGCTTGGCCGGTGCGGATCAGCTCCCCCATGAGACGGGTGCCGACCCCGCGCCCGCGCTCGGCGTCGCCCACGAGGTAGCCGAACTTCGCCCGAAGGTCGGAGCGGGAGTCGGGGTCGAAGCGGACGGTGCCGTAGCCGACCACCCGCCCGTCCTCGGGAGCGGTCGCGACGAGGACGACCGCCGCCCAACCCGGAGCGACACGGCTGAGGAGGCGGGCGAGCGGCCGCTCGAGGGTCATGTAGGAGAAGAGGAGGCGCAGCTTCCCGGCGTCGAACGGGAACGGATGGTACAATGCCCGCGACGCGTCCGCCTGGCCGAGGTAGAGATCGACCAGGGTGGCGACGTCCGATAGCCGGGCCGGGCGCACGGCGACCGCGGCGCTCGGTCCGCGCGCGGTGACCGGTCCGGCTCCGGCCCGCAGGACCTTCCTCGGCCCCTCCATCACGCTCCCTGCCGCGTGGGGGGGTTAAGAATGCTTGTCCAACTCTCGCCCCCGGGGGTGCCGGCCGTCGCCGGCCCGCGGCCCACGGTCCGGGACCTCCACCGGCCGGCCCGCGAGGGGTCCGGGCAAGCAAGGTTATGAACCGGGTCCCGTTCGAACGCCCTGGGGGCGCATACGGGCGGTGCCGAACCACGTCCGCGTCGAGGTCCGGGTCGAGCTCAAGCCCGGGATCCTCGACGCCGAGGCGGAGAGCGTTAAGAAGTCCCTCGGGCTCCTCGGCATCCCGCACGTCGAGCGCGTCGCGACGGCTCGGGTCTTCGTCCTTGAGTTCTCGGAGGTCGACGCCGAGACGGCCCGCGGGCTCGCGGAGCAGGCCGTCGACCGCCTCCTCGCGAACCCCGTGATCCATCGCGTCTCGATCGCGCCGACCCTCGACTGATGGCCATGCCGGAAGCGAGGCGGGGAGAGCCGGCGGAATGGGCGGCCGGGGTCGGGGTCGTTCCCCTGCGCCGGGCCTCCGCGGCTGAGCTCGCGGAGGTCTCCCGCTCCCGGGGCCTCGGGTTCGCCCCGGCGGAGCTGCAGCGGATCCGGCAGTACTTCCGTGCCATCCGGCGGGACCCTACCGACGTCGAGCTCGCCGGCCTCGCCCAGAGCTGGAGCGAGCACTGCAGCTACAAGAGCTCCCGACCGATACTGCGGGCGGCGTTCGCGGGCCTCGCGCCGAAGCCGAAGGTCCTGGGGACCGGGGACGCGGGGGTCCTCCGTTTCGAGGGCGAGTTCGCCTACGCCCTGCGCATCGAGTCGCACAACCACCCCTCGGCGATCGAGCCGTACGGGGGGGCGGCGACCGGGATCGGCGGGATCCTCCGGGACGTTCTCGCCGTCGGGGCGAAGCCGATCGCGCTCGCGGACCCGATCTTCTTCGGCCCCCTCGACCTTCCCCCCTCCGAGGTCCCTCCGGGGGTCAAGAGCCCGCGGTACCTGATGAACGGCGTCGTCGCCGGGATCAGCGACTACGGAAACCGCGTCGGGGTCCCGACCGTGAGCGGTGGGGTCTACTTCGACCGGTCGTTCACCGTCAACCCCCTCGTCAACGTCGGGTGCGTCGGGTTCCTCCCCCGCAGGCGGCTCGTGCCGAACCGGGCGGCCCGCGTCGGAGACCGGCTCGTCCTCGTGGGAGGGCTCACCGGGCGGGACGGGATCGGAGGCGTGGCGTTCGCGTCGCAGGAGCTGACCGACCGCAGCGAGGAGGAGTCGCGGGGAGCGGTCCAGCTCGGCAACCCCATCATGAAGGAGCCGCTCATCCACGCCTGCCTCGAGGCGTTCGACGAGGGGCTGGTCCGCGGGATCAAGGACCTGGGCGGGGGCGGCCTCGCGGCCGCGACGGGCGAGCTCGCCCATGCCGGCGGCTTCGGGATGAGGGTCGACCTCGCGCGCGTGCCGCTGCGGGAGAGCGGCCTACGCCCCTGGGAGATCTGGATCTCCGAGTCGCAGGAGCGGATGATGCTCGACGTGCGGCCCACCGACCTTCCCGCCCTTCTCGGCATCTTCCGCCGCCACGACGTCCCGGCGACCGAGTTCGGCGAGGTGACCCGGCCGCCCTTCGAGCTCGTTCAGGTGGACGGAGTCCCCGCGGCCCACCTTGAGCTCGGGTTCCGCGTCGACCCGCCTCCGGTCCGCCGGCGGGTCGCGCGCCGTCCCCGCGCGCCGCCCGCGGCGGAACCCCACCCGACCGACGACCCCCGCGAGCTCTTCGAGCACCTCGTCCTCGCCCCGGATTCCCTCTCGCGCGAGGGCGTCATCCGGGTCTACGATCACGAGGTCCAGGGGCGCACCGTCGTCAAGCCGCTCCACGGCCGGCCGGTGTCGCCGTCGCACGGGGACGCCGCCATCCTCCGCCCCCGCTCCGAGAGCTGGACCGGGCTCGCCGTCGCCACGGCCGCGCAGCCGTGGGCGTGCCGCGAGGATCCCCGGTGGGGGGCCGCGGGGGTCGTCGAGGAGGCCGCCCGCAACCTCTACGCGGTCGGCGCCCGGCCCGATGCGTTCACGAACTGCCTCAACTTCGGCAACCCCGAGGACCCGCACGTCCTCTTCGATTTCGCCGAGGCGACCCGCGGCCTCGCCGAGGCGGCCCGCGCCCTCGGGTTCGCGGTCCCGTCGGGCAACGTGAGCTTCTATAACGGCGGGCTCGGGGCGGAGATCCCCCCCACCCCGGTCCTCATGGCGACGGGGATCGTCCCGGACCTAAGGCGGGCCGTCACCTCCGACCTCAAGGAGTCCGGCGACCGCCTCTACGTGGTCGGCGCCACCTTGGGCGCGCTCGGCGGCTCGCTGTGGGCCCGGCTCGCCAACTGGACCGGGCTCGCCCCCCCGAGGCCCGACCCGGCGCGGACGCGTCGCCTCGGCGAGCGGCTCCTCGCCCTCGGTGGACGGGGGCGCCTCGCGGCCGCGCACGATGTCTCCGACGGAGGGCTCGCGGTGACCCTCGCCGAGATGGCGTTCGGCGGCGGGCTCGGATTCCGGGCCGACCTTGAGGCGCTCGGCGCCGCGTCGCCCGCGCTGGCCCTCGCGGCCGAGGGGGCCTCGCGCTGGGTCGTCGAGGTCCGTCCGCGCGACGAGCGCGAGCTCCGGCGGGCGCTGCGGGGCCTCCCGATGGCGCGCCTCGGGGAGGTCACCGACGCGGGCGGGGCGCTCGCGTGGGGCGACGACGCTCTCGGGACCGTCGACCTGGAGGCCCTATACCCCCGCTGGCGCGCCGGCGTCGGCGTGCCGTGACCGCCTCGGGCGCGACAGCCCTCGTCTCGGGGGGCAAGGACTCGATCTACGCCGCCTATCTCGCCGAGACCCAGGGGGTCGAGGTCGGGGAGCTCGTGACCCTGCACCCCGAGGAGGAGGACGCCTGGCTGTTCCACACTCCGAACCTGCCGCTCGTCGCGCTCCAGGCCCAGGCGTGGGGGAAACGGCACCGCTCGGTCGCCGTCGCGGGCCGGGGCGAGGCGGCCGAGAGCGAGGCGCTGCGTGCCGCGCTCGAAGGCCCGCCGCGCGTCGTGACCGCGGGGGCGATCGCCTCCTCCTACCAGTGGGCGCGCCTTGACCGCGTCTGCTTCGACCTCGGCCACCGGCTCTACGCCCCCCTCTGGGGCAAGGAGGCCGGTCGGGTCGTCCGTGAGGAGATCGGCGCCGGGCTCGACATCCGCCTGGTCCACCTCGCCGCCGAACCGCTCACCCCCGACCTGCTCGGGCGTCGCCTCGACCTCGGGCTGCTCGCGGAGCTCGAGCGGCGGAGCGCCGACGTCCGCGCCGTCCACGTCGCCGGCGAGGGGGGCGAGTACGAGACCCTGGTCGTGGACGCCCCGTTCTTCGCCTCCCGTCTCGTCCTGGACGCGGTCGAGCGGACCGAGCGGCCGGGGACCTCCCGGCTGACGGTCCGCCGCGCGCACCTGGCGCCGAAGGCCGGCCGTTCCGGGGCGGAAGCGGTTTAGCGGCGGTCCCCCTCGACCGGCCGTGGCCGATGGACCGGGACGCGATGCCGCCCGTGCCCTGGGCGATCCCCGCGCGCGCCCGAACGCCCGCTGGGTCGGTGCCCTCACCGGGGTCGATGCGGAGCGGGTCGCGCGGTACTTCGCGGAATCGGAGCGCTTCCTCCCGGTCGAACGGGAGATCCGCCGCCGGCACCAAGAGGCCGGTCGGAGCTACTACGCCCAGTTCCGGGCCCCCCTCGAGCTCTACGCCCTGACGCGCCTACTGCGGCCGGGGCATGTCATCGAGACCGGGGTCTCCTCCGGCGTCTCCTCGGCGCACGTCCTGCTCGCGCTCCGACGCAACGGGCAGGGCATCCTCCATTCGATCGACCTGCCGACCGCCCAGGCCGGTCCGGTCTTCGGACCCCGAGACTCCCCGGTCGCGCTCCCCCCCGGTCGCGCGACGGGCTGGGCGATCCCCGAGCGACTTCGGCGAGGCTGGGACCTGCGCATCGGTCCGAGCCAGACGCTCCTCCCCCGGGTCCTGGCGAAGGTCGACGAGGTCGGCCTGTTCCTGCACGACAGTCTCCACACTCCCACCCACCTCGCCTTCGAGCTCGCGACGGTCCGCCCGCGCCTGTCG
>DAHUXZ010000038.1 GCA_027315455.1 Thermoplasmata archaeon
CGGGCCCGGACCGCGAAGGCGTCCGGGTCGGGGTGGAAGTCCCAGTCCGGGTAGCGGGCGCGCAGCTGGGTCGCCAGCCGGGCGGCGAAGGCGGCCCGGTCGGCGAAGGCGATCCCGGTGGCCACGGGGCGGGGCCGCGGGGGCCGGCGCGGGGCTCGGGGTGTTCGCGTTCGGGGTCGCCTTCGTGCTCGGTGTTCCCATGCGTCTCTCCTACTCGATTACAGCGTGATGCGGCGTTGCTCGGCCTCGGCCTTCGCGCGGCGCTCCTTGAACCAGTTGCGGACGGGGACCATCGCGATCGCGGCGCCGAGGATCCCCAGCCCGGCCGGGAGGGAAAGCCCCACGATGGGGGCGGCGTACGTCGCGCCGACGGGGCGGCTCGTGAGGTAGAACAGGACCACGAACGGGTTCTGGTCGGACACGGTCCCCGACCAGGTCTGGCTCTGGCCGAACGCCGTCACCGTGACCGAGTAGACCCCGAAGGCGACGGGGAGGTAGCCGGCTCCGGTGATGGGCCGCGGCCCGGCAAAGCCGAGCGGATAGCCGACCCCCTTCTCCGACCAGGTGTCGTTCGCGATCGTGAAGTTGACGTTCGGGACCAGCTGGTTGGCCCCGACATCGATCACTTCGAAGAAGAACAGCCCGTAGCCGGGCGCGAGCGAGACACCGAGCGGAGCGGCCTCGCGGTAGGAGTAGTTCCCCGACGCGACGAGGTTGCCGTGGATGTCCTTCGCGATGATCGAGAACGTCACCGCGCCGCCCGGAGGAAGGCCCGGGAGGACCGCGTAGGCGGTGCTCGGGCCGGCCGCCGCCATCGGCAGCACGCCATCCGTCTCCCCGTTCGCGTCGGTGTAGCGGTAGTTGATCGCGGCCGAACCGATGGTCACGTTGGGAGTCGGCGAGTGGATCGAGACGTTCACCGCGACCCCGGCGGCCAGGACCGGGGAAGGGCCCAGGCCGGAGAGGCTCGGGGTCATGTTGACCCAGAGGTTCGAGGTGAGACCGCCGGACGGGTCGGTCCACCCGCCCTGGTCGGACCAGTTGAACGCGTAGTCGAGGCTGTAGATGCGGTCCACGGATCCGCCCTCCCAGGGGAACCAGGCGGTGATGTTGAAGGAGACGGAGGTCGCCGGATACGGGCCGATCGGATAGAGGAGCGTCTGGACGGTGTGGTTGACCGGGCCGAAGGCGTCCGAGAACGTCCCCGTGCTCCTCCCGCTCAGTCGGATGGTGGCGATCGCCTGGGGGATCGGGAGCGCCGGGCCGCCGCTCGCGTTGAGGGCGGTGAGCGTGATCTGGAACTGCTGGTGGTCGTTCGGCGGGTAGGAGGGGCTCCCGAAGATCGAGGGGGTCGTCGCGACCCCGATGTCCTGCGAGAAGTTCGTCGACGAGAACGGCGAGGCGACGCCGAACGACCAGGTCCAGTTGTCGACGCCCCCGCCCCATTGGTAGGGCTGGATGTGCGCCGAGTTCGTCGAGTAGATCGTGGACGGGCTCGCGTTGGTGCTCTGCAGGGAGATGTTGAAGTAGACCTGCGAGCCCGGCCAGAAGTAGCGGTAGACGTTGAAGTAGAAGCTCGCCGTGTGGCGGGTCGGCGGGTTGATGTACATCGCCAGCTGCTGGACGGGGGGTGTCGGGCTGAATCCCGGCAGGTCCGGCGCCCGGTTGGTGGGTGTCGGCCAGGCCGTGCCCCAGACGTACACGAATCCCTGGGTGATCGGCACGTTGGTCGTGACGTTGACCCAGAAGCCGTTCTCGTAGGTCGGGATCGTGTTGCTGCAGGGAGCGATCGCGAAGTTCTGGCCGGAGAGGCCGGGCTGACCGGGGACCGCCACGTTCACCACCGCGTCCGCGAAGAAGTTCGGGTTCCCGTTCCAGTTGGGGGTGCCGCCGGGGGTGCTCGGGCAGCCGACGGGCGACGCGGGGGCCGACGAGGGGGCGGCCGTCGCCGCGGTCGCGGAGACGGGCGCGAGGGCGCTCGGGGACTCGGCCGGCGCCACCCGGACCACGCGGGGCGCGGACGGCGCGGCCGCCGGGCCCGCGAGGCCGACCGGGAGCACTGCGACGAGGGTGAGCAGGGCGACCACGGTCACGAGGCCCAAGACCGGCAGGAGCTTGACCGGACGCGACGCGATCATAGGGTGATCCTCCGCTCCTCTTCCTTCCGCCGCGCCCGGATCTGCAGCCACCACCGGCCCAGGCCGACCGCGGCGAGTGTCGTCGCGGCGAGCCCGATGAGGGCCGCGAGGGGCACCGTCCCGCCGGGGACCGTCGGGGAGGCCGGCGGCTGGGGCGGCGTCGAGTTGAGCCAGAAGAGGACGGCGTTGCCTTCCTGGACCACCGTGTAGGACGGTCCCTGGACGAGGGTCTGGCGGGTGGTCTCAAGGTCATGCAGTCCGAGGATGTGGACCGAGATCTCCGCCGGCGCGAGGCCCGAGGCGGGGACGAAGTACGGGTCCTTGACCGTCACGGTGTAGGTCGCGTTGGCGGGGAGGAGGAGGGGGACGAACGGCTGGGTCGTCGCGTTCGGATAGGCGATCCCCGAGGTGGTGGTGCCGACGGTGTTGAAGATGTCCCCGGGGCCGGTGACCTGCACCGTCGCGTTCTCGACCCAGTGATGGGAACCGTTGTCGTAGACGAGGACGTAGAAGAACGTGGAGTTCAGCTGGACGACGGGGTAGTAGGTCGTGAGGTCCGGGGTGAAGTAGCCGTACGCGGGGGAGATCTCGAGGCGGTTCGAGAAGTCCCAGGCGAGGACGGTGAAGTTGACGAACGCCCCGAGCGGCTGGCCGGGGATCTGGCCGTGGAAGAGCGTGGAGGTGTTGCGCGTGAGCGGGGCGGTGAAGGCGATGGTCTCGTGGAGGAGCGGGTAGGAGACGAGATAGTCGACCTCCGCCGAGCTGATCGCGGTGCCCGGGTTGCGGCTGACGAGGGTGAGGTTGACCGACTGCCCGGGGGCGAGCTGGATCGTACCGGCCGCGTTCGCGGCGACGTCCGTCGGGGAGGTGTAGAGCGCCAGGTCGTCGACGAAGATCCCCGAGAGGAACGTGCCGTTCGCCCCGACGACGTAGGTCGACACCGGGGTGACGATCTGGTCGCTCGCCACGTCGTAGATCGTCAGCCGGTACGTCACGACCGCCCCCGCGACCTGCGCGTAGCTCGCCGGCACGACGGTCGTCAGGCTCGTGGCCCCGAAGCCGCTCTGGACCTGGACCGGCGGGAAGACGATCGTCCCGTTGCGGATGGGTACGCCGAGCGGACTGGTCTCCGTAAGGTCGACGTAGGCGGAGCTGATCGTCGCGTTGGTGAGCGCGTCCGCCTGGGTGGTGTTGAGCACCATCGTCACGGAGTCGTTCCAGTTCGGCGCGGGAGGAGTGACGGTGAGATTGATGTCCTCGAAGGTCGCGGAGCCGCCGGCGTACTGGGCCGCACCGGGGTACGGCGAGAACGGCCAGGCTCCCGAGTAGGTGAACTGGAAGTGCGGCCCCTCCTTGTGGACGTAGGTGCCCGAGACGTTGAAGGTGAGGGCGATCCACCAGGTGACGGTCATGCCCGGGAAGAAGTTCGCGACGTTGTTCGCGCTCTTCGCCGAGATCGTCACGGAGTACCAATAGTAGTAGCCCGAGGAGTTCGAGGTGAAGATCGACGGACCGCTCCACCAGTGCGTCGCCGAGTCACTGTGCCAGACGTTGCCCGAGTACTGGGAATAGTACGGGTCGCCGTTCCACAGGGTCCCGGTCACGTTGAGCGCGATCGGGGAGTTGGGTCCGGAGGAGGCGGCGCCGACCCAGTCGAGCCGGGTCTGCGACTTGATGATGATCTGGAGGTCGCCGGTCGCGTTCGGCTCGACGGCCGAGACGAACGAGCCGACGGGCGGGATGATGTCGGTCTCGCTCGCGTTCGCGATGGAGACGCAGACCCCGACGTAGATCTTGTAGCAGGGCGGGTTGAACGACCCGTTCGTCGCCGGGGTCGGCGCGGCCGCGGCGGGCGCGCGCGCCACGGCGTGCGCAAAGGACGCGGGGGCGGCGATCACGGCGGCCGAGGCGCCGGTGGCGACCGCGGTGGGGAACGCGAGGAGGACCAGCACGAACAGCGCGGTCAACGCGGCCCCGCGCGGCATCGCCGCGGACGGCCGGCGGTCGGGAACGGCGGCTCGAAGCGTCGCCTGGATCACGTTGCCACCCCTCGGGAATTCGGCGCCACCGGCGCCCGGAAGCGCGCTTGGTCCGCGAACGACCGCACGCGCCACCCGCGGGGGTGGTTCCGTTCACGGCTAAAAACCTCTAGGCGGGTCACAGCGAGCCGGGCCGGGGGGCTTGCGCGCCCTCGCCGGCTCCTCCGGCCCGCCTGCCGCGCCGTGCGCCCGCTCCCGCTCACTCGAACCGACCGATGCCCGTATCCTTCTTGGAGGCGGCGAGGTCGAACCGGGACGACTGCGGGCCCGACTTCGCCGCGATCCGCATCGCGACGGGCCGGTTCTTCATCCCGATCCGCATGAAACCGGCACCGAGGAAGCCGGCGGCCGTCGCCTGGACCGAGAGGTTCGCGACGCCGACGGAGTTGCCCACCCCGATCTGCTGGACGACCGGAACCGGCGGCGCCGTGGGGATCGCGAACGGCGGCGGGACCGGCGGGGGCGGGGGCGGCACGTTCGGCGGGGGAGAGGTCGGCGGCGTCACCTCGACGGCGACCTGCCCGAGCGGGAAGGACTGCGCCAGGATCGTATTGTTCGTGTAGGGGACGTACGTCGCGCTCGAATAGAGGCCGTTGATCGACGTGCTCCCACCGGCCCGGCAGTCGATCGTGGTGCACGCGTCCACCGGGACGGTGGTGTATGGAGGCCCCGTCGCGATGACGTTGAACGACGCGGTCCAGGCATCGCCCACGTACATCACGTTCGAGCTCGCGTTCCGGCTCCAGTTCCACCCGAGGTAGGTCACCCCGGCGTAGTGGAGGATCGTGGGCTCGGTCTGGCAGGTCCTCAGGCTCACCCCGTCCCGGATGCAGGCCGCCGTCGGCTGCAGGTTCGCGGTGTCGAGCGCGATGCTACCGAACGGGACGAACTGGAAGATCGGCCTGCCCGAGCCCGCGGCGACCTGGGTCTGGAGGATCGGGCCGAACCCGATCTGGCGAAGCGAGTTGAACAGGGTGGGGTTGGTCGTGACGGGGTTGTTGTACGGCCCGTGCGGGACGTACTGGAGCGAGCCGGCCTGGCCGTCCGGGCAGGCGTACCACGCGGGGCCGTCCCACGTTCCGCCCGTCGCCTGGGCGAGGTCGCATCCGGCGAGGAGGATGTGCTGGACGTCCTGCTGCACGACCGCCCCGCCGGGTCCGCCGCCGGTCTGGCCGGTGTTCGTCGGCCAGTCCTTGCTGAGGGGGTCGGTCGCGCTGTCCCAGTAGTCGATCGTGTCGATGGTGCAGACCCCGCCGATCGAGTTCGTGCACGAGGGAGCGGTGTGGGCGAGCGCGGCGATCGAGTGCGTCGCGTTGCCGTCCTGGCTCCTGACCCAACCCTCGCAGTTCGGGCTCGTCCCGATCGCGAAGGTGTAGGACGGTTCGCACGTCGCCTCGAGGTCGCCGTACGCCTGGCAGTAGAAGGCGTTCTGGTAGCTCACGCAGCCGCGGATCGGGTAGTTCGGGTCCCGGGGCGCCGTCGAACCCATCCAGACGATGACGTGGTGGGTGTTGTTCGACCAGTCGAGGCCGCTCCCGATGATGGTGCCGTAGAGGGCCGTGATCGAGCTCGAGGTGAGCTGGTTGTCGGCCATGTCGGAGTCGCCGTAGTACCAGCCACCGTTGAGCACCTTCGCCTGGAAGTTCGAGACGACCTCGGCACCGAAGTACGCCGAAGGGATGAACTGGGGGATGTCGACGTGGTACTCCGCGCCGTCCCCGTCGTCCCAGTTGTTGACGTTCGCGAAGTAGTCCACCATCGCGAAGGAGACCTGCGAGTGCGGGTTGGCCGCGGAGATCGCGTTCGCGATCTGCTGGGCGTTGGCGACGAAGAACGGCACTCCGTTCGACTCCTCGCAGAGGACGCCCCCCGCCTGGGCGCAGGAGCTTCCGCCGGGCTCACCGGCCGTCGGGTCGAAGACGCCGTCCGTGCTGGTCGTCTCGACGACGAAGGCGACCTGGACCGCCGGCCAGGCGAGGACCGCGCCCGAGCCGGCGCTCGCCGTGAGGGTCACGCGCGCGACGCCGGAGTTCGCGGCGCAGGTGTTGAGACCGAAGGCGCAGATCGTGTGGGGCGTCGCCTGGATGCCGAGCGTGAGGGCCGCCGACGGCGCGGAGGCGACGTGCGCCGCCGCGTTCACCGGGACGAGACCGGCGTACACGGGGTGCGAAGCCCCCGGCACCAGCGCCGCGGGCGACGCGGCCATGGTGAACGTCGTCACCGCGAGGATCACCCCGACCACCATGAGCAGTCCCAAGCGGGCGACCCGCGAGGGGGGGGCCACGACGATCGGTCGGCGCTCGGCGTTGGGCAGTGCAGGCTCCCTCGCGTTCATCGCTTCGCTCCCTCGGCCGCCCTAGGCGCGGCCACCTCCGGCCGCCCGCGGCGGCCCCGCCAGAACCTCCAGCCCACGACTCCCGCCGCAAGCGCGACGGCGACCAAGACGAGGGCCGCCAGGGCGAGGACGACCGGCGTCCCGCTCGGGGCCGTCGAGGGGCCCGGCGCGGGCACGATCGCCGTCATGAGGACGCTCACGGGTCCCGACCCCGGAGCGCTCTGGAAGGCGACGGTGCGGGTCGCGTAGCCGGAGAGGGTGGCCGTCGCGGTGTAGTTGCCGAGCGGCAGCGTGACCGCGAACCCGCCGGCCGGGTTCGTCACGACGCTCTGGACGATCGGGATCCCGTTCGCCGTCCCCGCGACCCGGACCGTGGCCCCCGCGAGGGGCGCCCCCGACACCGCGTCGGCGACGCTCCCGAAGACGAGCTGGGTCGGGGGCGCGAGGGCGAGGTCATGGACCTGCGCCTGGCCGTTGACGACGACAAAGAAGCCGAAGGCGGGGTACGCCACCGGCCCGCCCCCGAGATAGGTCGCCGTGAGGGAGTACGACCCGTTCGGGAGCGCGAAGGAGAACGTCCCGTCCGCGGCCGAGATCGCGAGGATCGCCCCCTGGTCCTGGATCTCCACGTCCGCGACCGGGGTGCCCGTCAGCGCGTCCCGCGCGGTCCCGGAGACGAGGTAGGTCGACTGGGAGAGGGCGACGAGCAGGCCCGAGACCGGCGCATGGACGCTGAGCGGCTGCCGCGCGGCGACATACCCCGCCGCCCGGACGGACAGATTGTAGGTCCCGTAGAGGACCGAGAAGGAGAACGTGCCGTCCGCGGCCGTCAGCGTGGAGAACGCCGGGGTCGAGTTCGCCATCGCGGCCACCGTCGCTCCGGGGATCGGCTGGCTCGGGTCCGAGGCGTTCACGACGATCCCGGAGACGGCGTAGAAGCTGTCGGTGCCGAGCGGGGTGAGGAGGATCGCGGGCACGGTCGAATTGATCCCGCTGCCGAGGCTCGCGTGGGAGTACGAATCCGAGTAGCCGAGCGCCTCCACGGTGATCGTGTACGGCCCGGGCGGACCCCCGAAGGTGTAGTGTCCGGCCCCGTCGGTGAAGACAGGGTTCGTGCAGGCCCCGCCCGACCAGCGCGGACAGGCGTAGACGGTGGCGCCGCCGACCGGCTGGAACGTCGCGCCCGACAGGACCGTGCCGAGGACCTGGCCGTACGCCTGGAGGAATATCGTTCCGACGGGGAGGTGCTCGCCCGGGGAGATCGAGATCGGAAGCAGGCTCGTGTTGAACCGCGCATCGCTCGCGTTGAGGATGTAGCGGCCCGCCGGCGCGGAGAGGAGGAACACCCCGTTGGCCGCGGTGCCGACCGTGAACGTGCACGGGCCGACCGGGTTGCCGAGCGTGGAGCAGACCGAGACGAGGGCACCATTGAGCGGAAGTCCGCTCGGAAGCCCGCGGACCGTGCCGAAGATGTAGCCGAACTCGTTGAGCGTGATCGTCGGGACCCACGTCCAGCAGTCGGAGCACGCCTGGGCGATGACCGTCGAGTTGCTCACGAAACCGGACTCCGCGACCGTCAGCTGGATGGCCCCGGGGACCGCGGCCACCCAGTACAGGCCCGAGGCGTTGGTCATGGCCGAGTAGCAGTTGATCTGCAGCGTCGAGCCCGACGGACATGCAAGCACCGTCGCCCCGGCGAGGGGCGTGTTCCCGGGATAGGAGATCACGATCCCCGCCAGGACGCCGAGTCCCGTCAGGTTGACCGTGGAGTAGGTCGCGATCTCCCCCGGCTTCACGGCGATCATGGTCGAGTTCTTCTCGAACGAATCGTGCTGGAAGACGAGAGTGTCGGCCGGGCCGATCGGCGCGTCCGAGAGGAACTGGCCCGCCCACCCGGTCGGCTGCGAGCCTCCCTGGGGAAGCAGCGGGTCCGTGCTCGAGACGGTCACCGTGGTGAAGGGGATCGGCAGGCCGTTCACCTTGTCGATCACCGTGGGCAGATTCGGAACGAAGGTCGAGTTGAGGGACGCGCTGCGGACCCACCCCCACGCGCCGACATACAGGGATCCCGGCCCGGGGCTGAGGGGAGAGGAATTGACATAGGTCGTCTGGGACGCGTTGACCCAGACCCACGTCCGCGTCGAGTTGAAGTCGTTCTGGCCCCCGGCGGTCACCGTGACGTTCCGCGCGGGCGGCGCGGTCAGATTCGCGAACCCGGCCTGGTTCGTGATATCCGAGGAAAGGAGCGAGCCATTGCCGAAGCCGGCGCTCCCCACGGCATCGACGGAGGTGAAGGGGACCGGGGCGCCCGTGCCCTCGGCACGGAGGTAGAGCTCGATCCAGCCGAAGTGCGTGAGGTTGAAGGACGGTATCGTCATCGCAACCGGCGGGTCCGCCACGACGAGCGGGGCGTGGAGGGACGTCGCGTTCGTCACGAACGACCCCTGCTCCACCGCCGTCACGTTCGTCTGGTTGGGGCCGGACGGGATGAAGAACATGTACTGCCCGCCGCCGTTCGTCACCGTCGCGGCGTTCGCGTGATGCGCCCCGAGCGTCGTGATCGAGACCGCGACCCACCGCGCCGGTAGGAACGGCGACGTCTGCGTGACCGGGTTGACCGTGGAGCCGTCGAAGATCGTCCCCCCGACGGTGACGTAGATCTGCAGGGTCAGGTTGTTGAGCAGGGTCGTCGTGTTGTTGAGGTTGCTGAACGCCGTGCTCGTGCCCGTCGTGTTGAAGATCGTCACGTTGGCGCCGAAGCCACCCGAGAGGCTTCCCGCGACGGTGCCGCCGCTCGGGTTCGCCGTGACCTCGTCGTACGTGCCCGGCGGCGCCTGGACCTCGAACACGCCGAGGCTCGAGACCTCGAGCGAGGTCCCGCACGTGGTCCGGGCGTTGTTGCACGAGCCGGCGGTCGCCCCGGGGGCGAAGGGGATCTCCACATGGGTCGAGGAGGAGCCGCTCCGCAGCACCGTCACGAGGGGCCCGAACGGGTCGATGCTGACGTTGCCCGTCACCCAGCCCCAGGAGTACATCAGGATGCGGCCGAGGTGGATCACCGCCGCGGCGCTCGCGTTGAAGTAGACCGAGACCGGTTGGTAGCCGGCCGCGCTCACGTTGAGGTAGTACAGGCCGGCCAGGACGCTGTCGTTGAAGTACCCCTGCTCGTTGCTGCCGTCGGTGAACGGCGTGCAGAGCCCGCCGTTCGTCGGGCAGGCCTGGATGCCGCTCGTCACGACGCCGTAGCCGGTCGAGGCGTCCGTAAGGGTCCCGTCGACCCACACACCGGTGGGGCCGGTGGGGGCGGTGGCGGCGGCCGTCGCCGACCGGCCGGCCCCGGGACGCAAGGTCGACGCCGTGGTGTTCGTCCCGAGCGGGTAGAGGACGACCGTCGGCGCGGTCGTGTAGTTGCCGGCGGTGGCGTTGACCCAGACCCAGTCGGTGGTGTAACCGGCCGCCGAGATCGAGAGCTCGTAGGTCGTCCACGGAAGCCAGCCGCCCACGAGCGTGCCATTGTAGGCTCCGGACGAGGTGGAGATCCCGGCCCCGAGCGGGGTCGCGCAGGTGAGGGTCGAGTCGACGTGGCAATAGCGCACGACCGCTTCGTAGAGCGGGTGGCCCGTCGGGTCGACGACCTGGCCCGCGACGGTGGCGAGCGGCGTCATCGAGATGTTGCCGACGGAGATGTTGCCCGTGACGTACGCCCAGACCGTGTCGGGGCTATAGCCGGCGGCCGACGCGGTGATGTAGTCCCAGCCGAGCGGAGCCTGGCCGAAGAAGGTGCCGTTGAAGTAGACGATGCCGTTGTCGCATTGCTGCCCGACGGCGTTCGGCGACGCGGGGCACGCGACGACCGACCCGAAGTAGACCCCGAGGTTCGTTCCCGCGCGGAACATGTGGCCGTAGACTCCGCCGGGGGCGGTCAGGTTGATCGAGCTCACGGACGGCGAGGTCGCGACCCGCATCGGGATCGGTTCGTAGGGAGCGTAGCAGCACGTCAGCGGACCGTAGCCCCACGTGTAGTTCGCCGGGTAGCCGAGCGCGCTCGCCTGGAGCTTGAACGCCCCGGGGGGAACCGGCACGCAGAACCCGTACGCCGGGGCGCTACCGCCGCAGGCCCAGGGGCTCGTCCCCTGGGTGAAGGAGTAGGAGGCCATCGAGGTCGACTCCTTCGACAGGGCGATCACGCTGAACGACTTCGGCGAGAGGGTCGTGTTCGTGATGTACACGCTGCCCTGCAGATACGTCCCGGGAGTGAAGTTGAGGTAGGTCCGCGTCACCTCGTTCGGGGTGACGTTGACCTCCGTGTTGTTGCCCCAGACCGGAAGGTCGGGCGCCTGGCCCGGGCGCCCCGGGATCGGCCACGTGGGCATGGACCCGCAGAAGCCGGTCGTGTCGGGGGAGATGGTGAGCTCGCTGCGCAGCCCGACCGCCGGGAAGGCGGTCAGGACCCCTTCCTGGCCGCACCCCTGCAGCGTCGCGAGCGGGGTCATGTTGATGGTGTAGGTCGCGAGGTTGACCTGGACCCCCGAGCCGATGAGGCCGTTCATGCTCGTGAGCGTACCGACGTAGAAGCCGGTGGGCCAACGCGCCGGGAGCGGGGTCGAGTTGTGCGTGACGGCGGTGGCGAGGTCGACCGTCCCGTAGGGGACCATCCAGATCTTCGGGGCGTTGTACGCCCCGCCCGACGGGTTCCACGGGATCGTGCCGATCGGCTGCGACGTCACCTGGTAGCCCGTGGCGTAGGCCTTGATGTAGCTCGGGCCGGCCGTGGAGACCGCCTCGACCTGGGGGGTGCCGACGGAGGCGCCCTGCGACGAGCAGATGTTCGTCACGGCCGAGCAGACCGTGATCGTCCGGCAGACCGGGTTGTACGGGCTGCAATAGCCGCCGTTCGGGACCGGTTGGCCGGTCGTTATGTCGTAGAGGGTCGCCTTGACCCCGACGAGCTTCTGGAGATAGATCTTCCCGAGATTGACGCTCTGCCCGGGGGTCGCGTTCGTGTAGACGAACGTGCCGAGATAGCCGGGCGGCGGCGAGAACGTGACCATCGACGGGACGGGAGGGATCCCGATCTTGAAGTATCCGGTCGAGTAGGTCGTTCCCGCGGGGTTGCCGTGGATCTGCTGGTCCCGCGAGATCGCCGAGACCCCGACCCCGGCGAGCGGCGGGGTGTTCGTGATGTTCGCGTAGACGTAGCCGTAGCCGACGGCCTGCGGTACCATGTAAACGGTCCCCACATAGACCGTGCTGCCCGCGACACAGCTGAAGTAGGTCTCGTTGTCGAGCCAGAACGACAGGCTGAGGGTCAGGTAGTCGGCCCCGGCCGGGCATCGCGCGGTGAAGTTGCCGTTGATGTTCGTCGTCACCTGCGTGCAGGTCGGGCAGTCCCCGCCGACGTTGCTGTAGGCCTGGACCGCGGCACCCTGGATCGGGTTGTTGCACGGATTGCCGCCGCTCTGGGCGCAGACCGTCCCTGAGACGTAGCCGGTGGGCGTCACGATCCCGCCCGCCGGGGTCGGGGACGCGGGTGTCGCCGACGCGTTCGTAGCGTTCACGTAGGAGAGGGGGACGTAGGCATCCACCGCTCCCGGCTCGCTCGCGATGCCCGAGGGGATCGCCCCCGGAAGGTCCGTCGAGGGAGCGGGGGCCGCGGAGCGCGCGATCGGGTAGCTCCCCAGGTGGGAGGCGGGGATGGCGACCGGAGTCCCCGCCGCCGGCGCGGTGGCCGGGGCGAGGGGGGAGGCGGAGGCGGGGATCGCCATGAGAAGGACCACGATCCAGAACGCGAGCCCCATGGCGACCGCCCAAGGACCCCGAGAGGAGCGGTTAAGGGTCCCCAGCGCCGGGGGACGGGAGGCAGGGGTTCGTCGGTCCATGGCGGGCGCGGGGGGTGTGGGGATAGGGCCGCCCATCTAGAGGCGGTCGAATGGAAGATGGGGTTTAAACCTTTAGACCCCATATCGAGATAAATCCCGTGGACCGGCACGGGCGACGACGCCCCGGTCCGGCGAGAAGGGCCGCTGCGTAAGCCGTCCGCCGCCCGCGTGGGGGAAAGAGAGGTTTAAGAATAGGCCCCGCGTGCCCCGGCCCGTCCGAGGGTCTGGCCGGCATGGACGTACCGCTCTACGCCATCGCGCTCGCCGTGTTCGCCGTGCTGTACATCGCGATCGGGGTGTTCCTCGCCTACACACTCGTCATCACGCTCATCGTGATGTTCGCCTACCTCGCGATCCGCCACGGCAAGCTCCCGGAGAACTACCCCCACGGCCTTGGGGACACCCTCATCACCGTCATCTTCATCGGTGTCACCTGGGGGATCTTCATCTTCCTCGCCCCGAAGAACCCGCTTCCGTTCATCGGAAACGGTCTCCTCTACACCCCGAGCGCCAACGTTCCCCTGGCCCCGATCATCTCGATCGGGCTCATTCTCGCCCTTGTCTTCCTCGTGATCGGGACGTTCGTGGCGCGGGACCTCGGCCGGGCGAGCGCGGGGTCTACGACCAGCGCGAACGTGGGCGGCGACAACAAGCCGAAGCAGGGCGTCGGGGCGTAGGGCCCACGATATCCAATAACGGTCAGGAACGGACCGGCGATAGGAGGGCTGATAGTCGACGCCTTGGCGTCAGGCGCAATCTTCAGCGGATCGTACGCCTACCCCATTATCGTCGGGGTGATAATGGGCTTCGACGTGGCCGCGGTTCTGCTTTCGATTCACGCTTTGCAACAGAGCGGATGTTGAATCGAGAGAAGGGAGTGAGGTATGGGGCCGCAGATTCGATGGGTTGAAAGAGGAAGGGACCTAACAGCCCTTGGACTTGTTGCCTTAGTCATTGCAATCGGAGGCGGGCTGACTTTGGCATTCGCCCGATCGGACCAGTGGTGGTTGGTTCCTCCGTTCACGGTCGGGCTTTGGTTGGTAGGTTGGGCCACGGAGAGATTCTCCCAACCCACACGAGTTGGTGTAGACCCGGTCGGGATTCATGTCCAGATAGGGAAGCGGCTGACATTTGTCCCTTGGAATGAAGTAGGAAGCCTCCCCTCAGGCACCTCACGGTTCGGCGGCATTCTGCTCATTGCTCAGCGACTGCACCCGGAGCGCCCGCCGAGAGCGTTCGTTCTGTCTCAGAGACAGGCCCGCGTTGTGGCCGGCTACCGTTCGGAGGTGACAGACAGGCCCGCAGGCCCTGACGGAGCCACCCTGTGAGGAGACCCAGTCTTGCCGAGTGATGAACGCCGGTGCGGCGGCGTCGTGGCGATTACTCTTTCCGCGATGTTCGCAAACTGTCATCTTTCGCACATTCCCGACCCCTCCCGGAACCCCGGTCCGATCTTCGACAAGATGACCGGGCCTCTCTCGGAGAAAGGTGTGTTGTAGGCACACCTATATCGGTCACGTGGGCACACTGACTTATACCCGGCTACCCTTTCCTCCAGCGTGGACCCCGCCGTCTTCCTGAAGGTCATCCCGGGGAAGCGCCAGACCTACGCCTACCTCGCCAAGAACCGACGCGAGGGGAGTCGTGTCCAGACCGAGATCCTCGTCCGCTTCGGCGCCGTCACTCCCGAGCAGATCGCCTCCCTCCGCCGATGGCTCGCCACCGACCCCCTGCTACCGCCCCGTCCCGACCAACTCCTCCACGACCTCTCGGCGCTGAGAATCCGTCGCTCCTGGGACTACGGCTGCTGTCGGTTCGCAAAATTCTCGTGACACTTCTTCGCGAAATTATCGGTAC
>DAHUXZ010000039.1 GCA_027315455.1 Thermoplasmata archaeon
CTTCGACAAGAAGGCCGAGAAGATCAAGGCGTGAGAGCGGGGGAAACCCGGATGCTCAAGGAGTGCCTCCAGCACGGCTACTTCCGCCAGGAGACCTGCCCGGTCTGCGCCCAGCCCGGCCGGTTCCTGATGAACGACCGGGAGCTCGATCACCTGGGCCGCGTCATGACCGGGGTCCTGCGGCACTTCCCGGAGAAGTACGGGCTCACCATCGACGAGCACGGCTGGATCTCCCTCCCGGCCCTCGTGAAGGCCATCTCGAGCCAGCACCGGGGCTACCACTGGCTCCGCGCGCACCACCTGGTGGCCATCGCGCAGAGCGACCCCAAGGGCCGCTACGAGGTGCGCGACGACCGGATCCGCGCGACCTACGGCCACACGGTCGAGGTCGCGCTCGACCTCCCGACCGAGAACATCCCCGACGAGCTCTACTTCCCGGTCACCGCCGACGAGGCGTCGATCGTCCTCGAGGTCGGGCTCAAGCCCACGGACCGTCGGAAGGTCCACCTCTCGCGGACCGCGGAGGACGCGCGGGCGGCCGGGGCCGTCCGGACCCCGGAGCCGGTCATCCTCACCATCGACACGAAGGGCGCCCGGTCCGAGGGGATCGTGATCATGCAGGCCGGGAAGACCGTCTTCCTGGCCGACCACGTCCCGCCGGCCTACCTGCGCCGCCACGCCGGGTCCGCGACCCCCGCGGCGTAGCGCCGGGCCGCCGGAGGAGCCGGCTCACTCCATCACGACGTTCGACATGTACTGCGTCGAGACGTACAACGTGACCTCCAGGTGGCTCGACGCGGGGTACTGGTTCAGCCAGACGAAGTAGTAGGTGTCCGTCACGATGGCCGAGAAGTCGACCAGCGCGGAGGTCGAGGTGACGGGGATCGCCGCCGGGGTCGCGGGCGCCCCGTCGTGGAAGAGGAGGAACTCGGTGCTGTTGAACACCTCCTCCGTCAGCACCGCCCCGGGCGGGTTCACGACCGTGAAGTTGCCGACGATGTAGTCGCCCCCGGTCACCGCCCCGGAGAAGTAGGTGTAGTTCCCCGGCCCGACGTGGAGCCCCCAGATGTGGGTGAGCGGGTCCGCCGCCACCGGCGGGCCGGTGTAGAGCGCGTAGGCCATCGTGGCGATGAGCCCGAGCGAGACCCCGACGACGAGGAGCATCCGGAGCCCCTTGTGGAGCTTGAGCCGGCGCAGCTTCCAGCGGACGCCCCGGGCCGGCAGCTGGGCGAAGGACTTGCCGCACGAGGGGCAGCTCACCACCCCGGGGGGCGTCGCGTCGCCGCAGGTGGGGCAGGTGCCCCATCCGCCGGGCGGGGGGTCCGGCATCGCCCGACCGTGCCGGGGGAGGTCATCCCCCCTTCGTACGAACGCCGGTTCAGCCCTTCGTCCGGGGCAGCCCGATGTTGACCACGACGTTCTTCCGCCGGGTGTAGAACTCGACCGAGGCGCGCCCCTGCTCGGAGCCGATCCCGCTCTCCTTCACGCCGGCGAACGGCGACTGCGGGAAGGAGGCCGGGGGGTCGTTGATCATGACCATCCCGCACTCGAGCCGGCGGGCCACCTGGTGGGCGACGGCGAGGTCGCGGGTCCAGACCGAGCCGAGGAGGCCGAACTCGGTCGCGTTCGCGAGCCGGAGCGCGTCGTCGAGCCCGTCGAAGGGGAGCACCGAGAGCACCGGCCCGAAGACCTCCTCCCGGAGCACCCGGGCGCCGTCGTCGAGCCGGTCCAGGACGGTGGGCGGCACGAAGTTCCCCCGGGCGAGCGGACCGTCGGCGTAGGGGGTGCCGCCGGCGACGGCGCGGGCGCCGCCGTCCATCGCCTCGGCGAGGAACCCGAGGACCCGCTCCTTCTGCTCGGGGGAGACGAGCGGCCCCATCTCGACGCCCGGCGCGGTGCCGGGGCCGACCCGGAGGCGGGCCGCCGCCGCCCCGAGCCGCTCGAGGAGCGGTTCCCGGACCGCGGTGTGGACGAGGAGCCGGGAGCCGGCCCAGCACATCTGGCCGGCGTTGCCGAAGATCCCGAAGGCGATCCCTTTCGCGGCCCGGTCGAGGTCCGCTTCGGGGAAGACGATCACGGGGCTCTTGCCGCCCAGCTCGAGGGTGGCGGGGACGATGCGGCGGCCGGCGAGCTCGGCGATCCGCTGGCCGACCTCACCGCTTCCGGTGAACGCCACCGACCGGCACCGGGGGTCCCGCACGAGGGCCTCGCCGACCTCGGCTCCGCCGCCGACCACGACGTTGAGGATCCCGTCCGGCACCCCCGATTCCTTGGCGAGGCGAGCGAGCGCGAGGGCGGTGAGCGGGGTGTAGCTCGCGGGCTTGAGAACGGCGGCGTTGCCCGCGGCGAGCGCGGGCGCGACCGAGCGCATCGCGAGGAGGAGCGGGTAGTTCCAGGGCGCGATGTGGACGGTGACGCCCAGCGGCTCGCGCAGGGTGAAGTCGAAGCGGGGACCGGGGACCGGGATCGTCTCCCCCTCGATCTTGTCCGCGAGGCCGGCCACGTACTCGAACGTCCGCCCCACGTACGCGACGTCGCCGCGGGCCTCCTTGAGCGTCTTGCCCATGTTGAGCGTCTCGAGGACGGCGAGCGATTCGGCGCGCTCCTCGATCAGCCGGGCGAGGCGGTAGAGGGTGCGGCCCCGCTTCGCGCCGTCGTCGCCGGCCCACCCGCTCTCCCGGAACGCCCGCTCCGCGGTCTCCATCGCGTGCCGCGCGTCATCCGCCGTGCCGAAGGCGACGGTGGTGAGCGGGGCGTTCGTCGCCGGGTTCAGCAGCGTTCGCGTCCCGCCGCCGGCGGCCGGGACCTCCGCGCCACCGATGAAGAGGTTGTACCGGTTCTCGATGGAAGCCGACATGCGCCGACCGGCGCCGCGCACAGAGCCCCGTTGCTTAACCTCTGCGCGCCGCGTCCGCCGGCCCCTCGCCCGGGTCAAGGGGGTACGTCCGCCCCTTCCAGGCGAGGGGGCGGCCGGCGATGCCGCGGAGGAGCGACGCCGAGACCAGGACCACGTAGAACCCGACGGCGAGGGGGAAGAGGAGCCCGTAGAGGGCCGAGCCCCGGGCCCCGTGGGCGAACGCCGCGTGCTTCGTGAAGATGGCGGCCGCGAGGAGCGCACCGACACCCGCGACGAGCGGGTCGTGAAGGACGAGACCGAGCGGGAGGAGGCCGAGCGGGAGCCAGAAGAACCCCACCAGCGCCGCCAAGAAGCCGGCCTGGCGCGCCGCCGAGAAGCGCAGCCCGTGCACGTTCTTGAGGAGACCCTCGAACATCTCGTGCCGGTCCCGGTACATCCGGGTCGCGAGGAGATCCGGTGCCCAGGCGACCCGGAGCCGACGGCCGGCCCGGCGGAACTCCTGGGCCAGCCGCACGTCCTCGAGCACCGCCCCGCGGATGCGGGCGTGGCCGCCGCCGGCCGTGTAGCCGGCCCGTCGGACGAGGGTGAACTGCCCGTTGGCCATCGCCGCCCGGGAGCGCGGGCGGTTGACGCGCGGCGTGCGGAAATAGGTAAGGACCATCTGGGTGTAGAACGGCAGCACGACCTTCTCCCAGAACCCCACGGTCTCGATCCGCGGCGCGAGCGTCACGAGGTCCGCCCGCTCCGACTCGGCCCACTCGACGCTGCGACGGACGGCCGCGGGATGATAGCGCATGTCGGCGTCGGTGAAGAGCAGGTACTCGCCGGTGGCGACCCCGGCGCCGAGGTGGCAGGCCCAGTTCTTTCCGACCCAGCCCGGGGGCAGGGGAGGCTCTTCGAGGAGCCGGACCCTCGGTCCGCGGGCCCGGGCGATCTCCCGGGTCCGGTCCGTCGAGCCGCCGTCGACGACCGTGATCTCGAGGTCCGGGTAGTCCTGCGCGAGGAGCGTGTCGAGGCACGCCGGCAGGTCCGTCTCTTCGTTGCGGGCCGCGACGATGACGCTGACCCGCGGCCGCACAGCGCCCGGCCGCACCGGGGCTGGGTCGAGCCGCGGCATCTGCAGCGCGAAGACGACGGCGACCCCCTGGAAGACGAGGACCCCCCCGGCCGCGAGGAGGAGGAGGGCCGCGGCTCCGAGGGAGAGCATCGGCCGCGCGAGCGCTCGCCCTATTAAGGCGCGCCCGGTCCTCGCTCCGGACCCGCCGATGGACCGCGTGGAGCACCCGCGTATCCGGCCCGGGGTGCTCGAGAACCGGCTCTACCAGGAGCGGATCGCCGAGACCGCGAACCGCCACAATACGCTCGTCGTCCTCCCCACGGGCCTCGGCAAGACCGCGATCGCCCTCCGCGTCATCGCCGAGCACCTGCTGGTGTATCCGACGCGCTCCGTGCTCGTTCTCGCCCCCACGCGCCCGCTCGTCGTCCAGCACGCCCGCAGCGTCGCCGAGAGCCTGTTCGCCCCGGCGCCGGTCGTGCTCACGGGGACGCTCGCCCCCGACCGGCGGCTCGCGCTGCTGGCACCCCCCCAGGTCGTCGTCGCCACCCCCCAGGTGATCGCCAACGACCTTCGCGACGCAGCCATCTCCCTCGACCCGTTCTCGCTCGTCGTCTTCGATGAAGCCCATCGCGCGGTCGGCGACTACCCGTACGTCGCGATCGGCCGGGCGAACCGCGACGGCCCGCGCGCCCGGGTCCTCGCGATGACCGCCTCGCCCGGCGCGCGGAAGGATCGCATCGAGGAGGTGTGGTCGAACCTCGGCATCGAGCGGTTCGAGTACCGCTCGGCCGACGACGACGACGTGCGGCCGTACTTCCACGGCATCGGTGTCGAGAGCGAGACGGTCCCCGTTCCCCCCGAGGTCCGTCACCTGGCCATCCTGCTGCGCGCCGCGGTCCGGCGGCAGGCCGAGGTCCTTCGCCGGTTCAACCTGCTCCCGGGCGGGGAGGCCTCGCGCCGGGACCTGTTGGCCTTGAGCCAGCGCCTCCAGCGCGAGGTCCAGGCCGCCCGCCACCGCGGGGAGAACGCGGCCAACGGCGTCTGGGCGGCGTTGACCGCCGAGGCCGTCGCGATGAAGGGACTCCACGCGCTCGAGCTCATCGAGACCCAGGGCGTCGGGGCCCTGCGGGAGTTCCTCGACAAGCAGCAGCCCCGCGCCGACGCCCGCCCGACGCCCGCGCAGCGGACGTTCCTTGGCGACCCGGACGTTCAGAAGGTCGAGGAGGCCCTGCGCTCGCTCACCTTGGAGCACCCGAAGGTCGCCCGCGCGGTGGCGATCGTGACCGAGGAGCTCCACCGGGCGCCGAACTCGCGGGTGATCGTCTTCGCGCAGTATCGCGACACCGCGTCGCTCCTTTCCGAGCAGCTCGCCCAGCTCGCCGACCCCCTCGTGCGCCCCGCGCGCTTCGTCGGGCAGGCGAGCCGCCGGCGCGACGAGGGCCTCACCCAGAAGGCGCAGATCGCCCTTCTCGACGACTTCCGGGCGGGTCGCCTCAACTGCCTCGTGGCGACGTCGGTCGCCGAGGAGGGGCTTGACATCCCCTCGACGGACCTCGTGCTGTTCTACGAGCCGGTCCCGAGCATGATCCGCACGATCCAGCGTCGTGGCCGGACCGGCCGCGCCCGTGCCGGGCGCGTCGTGGTTCTCGTGGCGGAAGGGACCCGGGACGTGAGCCTGGAGCGGTCGGCGCGGTCCAAGGAGCGCAGGATGCACGACCTCCTCGAGGAGATCCAGGCGGAGATGGACCGGGGGCGGCCGCCCCCACCGCCGCCGACCCACCGGGTGCAGAGCGTCCTCGACGAGTTCGGCGGGCGCCCCTAGCGGCCCGGCCTACCGGCCGGTGCTGCCGAACCCGCCCCGACGCGTTCCCAGGGGCTGGACCGCTCCGGGACGGAACACCGCGGGGCGGTCCGCGACGAGCCGGATCTGACCGATACGGTCTCCCACCTCGATCGCGTACGACCCGGGGAACAGGTAGGTGAGGGGGACCTTCACCTCACCGGCGTAGTCGCGGTCGATCGTACCGGGAGCGTTCGCCATGAGGACCCCCTTCGTGCTGAGCCCGCTGCGCGGCCGGACCTCGAGGAACGTGCCCCGGGGCGCGCGCATCTTGAGCCCGGTCCGCACGAGGGTCACGCGGCCCGCGGTCAGGGTCACGGCCTCCGCCGCCCGGAGGTCGAAGCACGCGGAGCCGTCGGTCGCCCGCGCGGGAAGCGGGACCCGAGCCGCGCCGTCCACGTGCTCGACGACGATGCGTCCCGGCCGGGCCACGCGGGGGGACTGCCGCCGGCCCATCTACCTTTGCCTTCCCCCGTCGCCCGCCGCCGGCGCTCACTCCGAACGGTCCGTCGCGTGGCCCGTGCCCCGCTCCGGCTCCGACGACGCCAGCGCCCGTGCGACGAGATGGCCCTCGGCCCGCCGCAGCATCTTGCCGAGGGCGGGAGGGCTCTGGCCGGTCAGCCGGGCGAGCCGGGTGAGCGTGATCCGGCGGGGCACCGCGTAGTAGCCGAGGGTCCACGCCCGGGCCAGCACCTCGCGCTGCCGCGCGGTGAGCGGGGCGCCGCCCGCGTCGCCGAGGTACGGATGCGCCGAGGCCCGGACCACCCGGAACGGCATCTCCTGACGCTCGAGCCCGCGCAGCACCCGGCGCAGCCAGCGTTCCTCGCCGTGGAACGTCGCGACGACCCGCGTCGGGGTGAGCCGGAACGGGACCGTCGGGGTGATGCGACCGCCGGCGAGCTCGAGCAGGCGGCGCAGCCCCGGCGGGTTGCGCTGGCGGACGAGGAGGATGTAGTCGCGGGTGCGAGGCCGACGCTCGACCAGCTCGAGCCGCTGGAGACCGTAGAGGTGCCGGATCCGCCGCGATTCCCGCTCGAGCTCGGCGGCGCTCCGGAGCACCCCGCGCCGCCGCACGCGCAACAGCTGGAGCCGCCAGCCGTGCTCGAGCCTCAGGGTCTCGAGGAGCTCGACCTCCTCGTACCGGGCGAAGAACCCCTCGGGCACGATGCCGAGCGCTTCGAGGTCCGGGGTGCGGAACTCGAGCGTAACGGTCTGCATCCGCTCCCCCAGCCAGGGTTTCCCTATGAACCCGGGGTCGTGCGGGCCCGGTTCCCCGCCTTAAATACGCCGACCGGCCTCCCGCCGGCGATGGCCTTCCGGTCCCTGGGGGAGTTCCTTCGCGAGCTCGAGTCCCGCGGCGACCTTCTCCGCGTCCGCGCCCCGGTGGCGCGGGACCTCGAGATCACCGAGGTGACGCAGCGGTCGGTCCGGCAGGACGGTCCGGCCCTCCTCTTCGAGAACGTCCCCGGCACGGAGATGCCGGTCGCGATGAACGTTCTCGGCTCGCCCCGGCGCATCGCCCTCGCGCTCGGGGCCGAATCGCTGGAGGCGCCGGCCGAACGCATCGCGCGGCTGGTCCACCTCCGTCCGCCGAGCGGGGTGCTCGGGGCGATCCGCGACCTCTCCGGGACGATCGCGACGCTCGACACGCTCCGTTCCCTCGGCCCGAAGCGCGTGCGCTCGGGCCCCTGCCAGGAGGTGGAGTGGGACCGGGTCGACCTCGACCGGCTCCCGATCCTGCGCTGCTGGCCGCGGGACGGCGGTCGGACCGTCACGCTCCCGGTCGTCATCACCAAGGACCCGGAGACCGGCGAGGCGCATACCGGCATCTACCGCCTCCAGCAGTACGGCCCCGACACCCTGGGCATGCACTTCCAGGTCCACCGCATCGGGGCGAACAACTACCGCAAGTGGGCCGAGCGCGGCGAGCGGATGCCGGTCGCCGCGGTCCTCGGCGTCGACCCCGCGACGATCTTCGCCGGGCTCGCCCCCGTCCCGGAGGGGATCTCGAACTTCGTCTTCGCGAGCTTCCTGAGGGACGAACCGCTCGAGCTCGTCCGGGCGCGGACGGTGGACCTCGAGGTCCCCGCCCAGGCCGAGATCGTCCTCGAGGGGTACGTCGATCCGGCCGAGCGCCGGGTCGAGGGGCCGTTCGGCGACCACACCGGCTACTACTCCGCCCCCGAGCCGTTCCCCGTCTTCCACGTCACCCATGTCACGCACCGGGAGCGGCCGATCTACCTGGGGACGGTCACGGGCAAGCCACCGACGGAGGATGCCGTCCTCGGGAAGGCCGTCGAGCGGGTCTTCCTCCCCGTCGTCCGTCTCGTGCTGCCCGAGATCGTCGACATGAACCTCCCGATGGAGGGACTGTTCATCAACCTCGGAATCGTCGCGATCCGCAAGCGCTACCCGGGCCATGCCCGCAAGGTGATGCACGCCCTCTGGGGCCTCGGCCAGATGATGTTCACCCGCTACCTCATCGTGGTCGACGCCGACGTCGACGTCCACGACCTGCGCGAGGTCCTCTACCGCGTGGCCCTCCAGGCGGACCCCGAGCGGGACCTCGAGGTCGTCCATGGGCCGGTCGACCAGCTCTCCATCTCCAACCCCGTTCCGAACTTCGGCGCCAAGATGGGGCTGGACGCGACGCGCAAGGGCCCCGAGGACGGCTTCCCGCGCCCCTGGCCCGAGGAGATCGCCATGGACCCGGAGGTGGTCCGCCGGATCGACGAGCTCGTCGCGCGCGACCCCGGCCTCCACCGCCTCGGCGGCCGCCCGGGGCCGTGAGCGCGGCCCGCCCCGGCCCGGCGGGGGAGCTCGGGCGGTTCCTCGAGATCCAGAACCTCGGCCTGAACCTTCCGTTCGCCCTCGCCTTCCTCTTCCTGGCGGCCCGCGGACTCCCGTCGCTGACGACGACCGCGCTCCTTGTCCTCGCCTTCGTCGCCGCGCGCAACGTAGGCCACAGCTTCAACCGCTACGCGGACCGCGAGCAGGACGCCCGGAACCCCCGGACGCGCGGCCGGGCCCTCGTCACCGGACGGCTGAGCCCGGGCTTCGCCCTCGCCTTCACCGCCGGGAGCGCCGCGGTCCTGTTCGTGGCCGCGGCGCTCCTCAACCTCCTCGCGCTCGCCCTGGCC
This sequence comes from Thermoplasmata archaeon, assembly GCA_027315455.1. Classification (GTDB taxonomy): domain Archaea; phylum Thermoplasmatota; class Thermoplasmata; order Lutacidiplasmatales; family UBA184; genus Lutacidiplasma. The sequence continues at coordinate 8,895 of DAHUXZ010000039.1, forward strand.
CCGGTCGCGCTCGCCTTGGTCCTCGGCTACAGCTACACCAAGCGCGTCACCTGGCTCACGACGGTCTACCTCGGTCTCGTCGAATCGATCACCCCGGCCGCGGCGTTCGTCGGGGTCACCGGCACGCTCCCCGCGGCGGTCCTCCTCGCCGTCGCCGCGATCGTGCTGTGGGGGACCGCGTTCGAGACGATCCACAGCCTGGGCGACCTTCCGTCCGACGTCGCCCTCGGCCTTCGGTCGCTGCCGGCGCGTTTCGGCGTCCGGCGGTCGGTCGCGCTCGTCCCCGCCCTGCACGCCGGGGCGCTCGCCCTGCTCGCGGCGTTCGGGGCCACCGAGCACCTGGGCGTGGCCTACTTCGCCGCGCTCGGGGTCATGGGGATCCTGGCGGCCCGCACCGATCGGGTCCTCGCGCTCCACCCGGAGGAGGCGCGGCGACCGTTCCGTGCCCACTTCGCGCTCGGGGCGGTCTTCCTGGCCGGCGTCCTGCTGGCGCTCTTCGTGCCCGTTCCCTGACGGAGGAGCCGACCGCTCCCACAATATTGAGAACACTACAGGGCTCGTGGGACAACTAAATAAGGGAGTACGCACTCGGCGGTTCGAGGCGAAGATGCCGCAGGTGATGATTGGCCTCTCGGCCAGAGATAACCGAACGACGAACGAAGTATGGCGAATGGCGAAGCGGCACCTCAATCCGCTCGTCCGGAGGCGCATCGGATGGCGCGGTCGCTCCAGCTTCCTCCGCCAGCTGATCCTCTACGGGTTCGAGAGGGCCAGCGAGAACCCCGCGGAGTTCCTGCGCTCGGTCCGGGACACGCACGACCCCCTCGTGGGTAAGCGCGGACGCTCCGAGGCCGGCGCGGACCGCCGCGAGGCCCTGGTCACCGCGTGGGAGGCCTACTTCCCCGGCACCCCGACGTCGGGCCGACGGGGCAAGAAGGCCGCCAAGGGCGATACCCCTTCCTAAACCCCGAAAGCGCCTTCCCCCTCCAGCGCTCCGCCCGGCGGGGGAAGGCGCACGAACCGCTCCGTCGAGAGGCTCGAGGGGTTGCTCCTCGCCGGCCCGGCGCGCGCCGGGCCGCTCGCGTTCCCGGTTCCAGCCGTCGGGAGCCCCCGGGGCCCGCGCTCACCCGATGGGCTGGCGTTCGACTTCACGATCTCCTCGACCCCCGCCGGCTCCCCCGGTCGCCGCCGACTGACCCTCGGCACGGGGACGGAGCGGCTCGAGCTCGACTATCCCATCCTGGCACCGGAGGTCTCCGGGGCGCCGGGCGCCCTCGTGGAGGCGGCTCCCCGGGCCTGGGTGGTGCACGCCCCCCTCGCCGCCGAGGACCGGGCCCGTCTCGCTCAAGCCCGGCCCGAGCTCATCGTCCTCGCGAACGCGAGGGCCCTGTTCGGGGAGGGGGAACCGTTCGTCGAAGCGCTTCGGGAGATCCGGGAGAGCGCCGGCGCCCGGCCGCTCCTCTGGGCACCCCGGGTCGCGCTCCCCCACCGCCTCGCGCTCCTCGGCTACCTCGGTGTCGATCTCGTCGACACGACGGAAGCCCTCTGGCGGGGCCAGGAGGGCTTGTTCCTGGACGCCACGCTGGGCGTCGCCCCGGTCGCCGAGGCGCCCCGGAGCTGCCGATGCCCGGCCTGCCGGGAGGGGTCGGCGAGCGTCGGCCCCGAGCACGCCCTTTACGCCATGCTGGAGGAGAGGGAGCGTGTGCGCGCCGTCGTCCGGGCCGGGCGGCTGCGGGAGCTGGTCGAGGCGCGGCTCACGGCGGAACCCCTGCTCGCCGAGCTGCTCCGCTACGCCGACCGCCACCTCCGTACGCTTCTCGAGGAGCGGCTCCCGGTCGTCTCGACCGTCGCCCGCGGCTACGTCCTTCACGAGTCGCATCGACGCCCCGAGGTGGGACGTTTCCGCGCCCGCCTCCTCGAGCGCTATCGACCGCCTTCCGCGAAGCGGTGCCTGCTCGTCGTTCCCTGCTCGAAGACCAAGCCCTATCGCTCCTCCCGCTCTCACCGGCGCTTCCAGCGCGCGCTCGAAGGGATCCCGAACCTCGAGCAGGTCCACACGGTCTCGGTGACCTCGCCCCTCGGCGCGGTCCCGCGGGAGCTCGAGGACACCTTCCCGGCCCGTCACTACGACATCCCCGTCACCGGTGAGTGGGACGAGTCGGAGCGGGAGGCGGTCCGTTCGGCCCTCGGTCACCTCCTTTCCCTCGGGCGCTACGAGCACGCCGTGGTCCACCTCGACCCGATCGAGTACGGCTTCCTCGCCGACCTCTTCGAGTCCACGCCGGGGGTGACCTGGACCGCCCCGGACCACCGGACGACCAGCGGACCGGCTCTCGCCGGGCTGCGGGCCGCGGTGGAAGGGGCGGTGGGCGGCGGCCCTTCGACCCCGGGGGGTCCGCTCGCCGTGGTCCGCGAGGAGCTCGCCCAGGTGGCGGCCGTCCAGTTCGGCGTCGCGGCGGCCCAGCTCCTCTTCGCGCCGCCCGTCCGGCTCGCCGGACGGCCCTGGTTCCAGCGGGTGACCGACGGGAGCGGGACGGACCTCGCCACCTGGCGCGAGCCCCGGGGCCTCTTCCAGCTCACGGTGGCCGGCGGGCGACGCATGCTCCCGGCGCACCCCCTCGAGGTCCGCCTGGACTCGAACGTCCGGGTCGCCGGGGACCTCTTTGCGCCCGGGGTCGAGGCGGCCGACCCGGCGATCCGGGTCGGGGACGCGGTCCTCTTGATCCAGCAGGGCGAGCTGTTCGGGGTCGGCGAGGCGATGCTACCGGGCCGGCTCATGACCGAGCTGGGGCGCGGGATCGCCGTGCACGTGCGCCACCGATCCCATCCCGAGGCTCCGGATCGGGCACCGACACCCACATGATGCTCCCACGCACTGGGTCGCCCGGGCCGGTCGTCTAGCGGTGAGGACGCCGCGCTTACAACGCGGAGATCGGCGGTTCGAATCCGCCCCGGCCCACTTCCGATCCGGGGGCATCCCCCCTCACCCGAACCCTGCCGCTCCGAGAGAGGCCGGGTGGATTTCGACCTAGGAAAGGAGGGCGGCGAGCGCGACGAATTCCCCCACCCGAACCTGTCGATTCCGACTTGGACGGGATCATCCCGTCAGTGGCCGGTTCTTGGCCTACTGTTCGTCGGGCCTGGCGAAGTGCGCCCCTAGTTTGAGGCGGAATGCCTTTGCCTCCGGCGCCGCCAACTGCAGCACTTTTCCTTCGAGGGTCACGCCATCGGAACGGACAGAGCGGACCGATGAGAAATCTACGAGCCGAGCGGACTCTCCGATGCTCGGGTGGGGGGCGTAATAGAAAAGGTTGAGGAAACCGGCCCTGCCGGCCACGGGCTCCAGATTTAGATTGGCCAGTCCCCCGACCTTCTCTGAGATCCTATCGACGAGACCAGGGTCTGGAGTGACAAGTGGTGCTACGACGAGCCGATCTCTCTTGGGATGGTTCTTGAGTGACGCGTCGCATGACTGCGAAACGACTACCACAAATCCGGAAATCTTCCGAACCACTATGGTTGTCGTCTCAACGCGTTGACCGCTCCTCTCTCCGTTGCTCGTTGTGGGCTCCGCCACCTCGCGATAGGAGTGGTCCTTCAGGACGTCACCCTGGAGGATGTCGTCCTCTGGGGTGACCGCATACATACTATGCTAGTAATCCCCGAGATCGGTGTAGAAAGTCTCACCGAAAGAAGTCTCTGTCGTCCTTCGAAGGTCGGCCAGGATCGCCTCCGTCAAGATTGTCATACGGCTCGCGTCCGGCTGATCGGCCAGGACACCTAGGAACTCACGGTCCCAGTTCATGGCTAGGGCCTCGAAAATTGCGGCGAGGTCACGCATCAGGACCTGCTGCTTCCCTGGCAACACTCTGAGGATCTGGGAGGGCCCAGAAAGAAAGGGGGAGTCCCCGGGTGGTGCTAGCCGAAGGCGGATTACAGGGCCAAGGTCCCCTGCGACAGGCATTGACTTACCCCGTCGGCTTGGGATCGATGGCTTCCTTCACGCCCTCAAACAACTTGCGAATATCGGACGCGAGTGCCTTCCACTGGGTACCGAAGGATATCTTCTCGTCAGGATTGAGTTTGTCAAGGTCGACCCGCCCGGCTGCGCCCAATCGCAGCGAGATGCTCACGAACAGCATAGCCCGCTCTGGGCCCATCGACTTGAGTACGGAGTCCATATCGACCGACATGAACGCCTTGGCCATGTCTTGGAGGGCAACTCCGGTCGCCTTTTCTAGCTGGCCAGCCTTGATGACCATTTCCCCCATCGCTTCCATGGCATCAGAAGAGGCAGAGAGAAATTGCTCGAACGACTGCAGTGCCATCGTGGACGGTGGGGCCCGCTGAATCGACGTTGCCGACGGCTCGTTGCTCAGCGCCATATCTCGCCTATTCAAGATATCCTGCAGACTAGATAAACTGACCATAGGGCTACCTCCGGCCGGGGTTGCCTCGTGCAGCCTTCGGTGCATCCCCGCTTCCGAGCTGATGGGGCTGCGCGGACCCCCCTTCCGCTGTCAGCTCCCAGTCCTCCACCGTCCCCGCCCCAGGGTCCTCCCACTTCGGCCTCCACGGCGTCGACTCGGGATTGTAGCCCTCCAGCGTGACCGGGTCGTATGCTTCGGTCTCGTGTGGTCGGTTCGCCGGGTTGTCTTCCGGTGTCCAAGTTACCGGGAGATGAAGATCGACGCGCTTGCCCACGGCCGCCAACTGGACCTCCCGAGGAATCCGTTCGAACCGGCGCCAGTGGTCCCAGTGGTCCCAGTCGTCCCACTGGAATGCCGCGCCAAGCCCGATGAACGGTCGCCGGCGGCCGGAGAAGTTCAGCCTTCGCTTCCCTTTGCTCCGGCCCCATCGGATGCGTCCCCACGGCAGGTTCTTGTCCACAAAGCCCCGTCCGTGGGTCTCCCACTTCCCATCGGCCCTCTTGAGACGGTAGACTCCTGACTGAACGATTGTCGCCGACTGGAACTGTTCGGCGTAACTGTTCACGCAGTTGAGCCGCCTCTCGAAGACTGACCGTTCAGGAATCGTGTCATCGCGTCCATCACGACGCGCAGGAACTCCTGCCC